>CAZJWR010000006.1:14556-32884 GCA_964549765.1 uncultured Ignavibacteriales bacterium | reverse complement strand
GTCCTCGGCCATGCGCTTGGTGAGCGTCGTCACCAAAACCCGTTCATGCCTGGCGATGCGTTCGCGGATTTCGGCGATAAGATCATCGACCTGGTTGGTCACCGGGCGCACCTCGATTTCGGGATCTACCAATCCGGTGGGACGGATGACCTGCTCGACGACGACGCCGTCGGATTTTTTGATTTCGTATTCGGCGGGTGTGGCCGATACGAAAATAGCCTTATTGATAATCGATTCGAACTCATCGAAATAGAGCGGCCGGTTATCCAGCGCCGACGGCAGGCGGAAACCGTGCTCGACCAGCGTCTCCTTGCGGGATCGGTCCCCGGCGAACATGCCCCGCACCTGCGGTATCGATTGATGCGACTCGTCGATGAACATCAGGAAATCCTTGGGGAAAAAGTCCAGCAATGTATATGGCCTCTCCCCCGGCTCGCGCCCGGTGAGATATCGCGAATAGTTTTCAATGCCGGAGCAGTACCCGATTTCGCGCATCATCTCGACGTCGTAGCGTGTCCGCGATTCCAGCCGCTGGGCTTCGAGCAGCTTGCCGACGGAATGGAAATAATCGAGTCGCTGGGTCAGTTCGATTTCGATCTGCCGCACGGCCTTCTCCAGCATCGGCGTGGTCGTAACGAAATGTTTGGCCGGATAGATGGCGACGCGCTGCCTTTCCTCGATGATTTCCCCCGAGGTCGGGTTGAAAAATGTCAGCCGCTCGATCTCGTCGCCGAACAGCTCGATGCGCAGAGCGTTTTCCAGATAGGCCGGGATCAACTCGATGGTATCGCCGCGCACCCGGAAATTGCCCCGCGAAAAATCGATGTCATTGCGGTTATAATGGATATTGATCAGCGCCCGGATAATATCATCGCGCTCCATCTCCTGCCCGATTTCCATGAAGAGCAGAAGCTCCCTGTAATCCTTGGGCGACCCCAAACCGTAGATGCATGACACCGAGGCGACGATGACGACGTCGTTGCGCTCCAATAAAGCCGACGTCGCGCGCAGGCGCAATCGGTCGATATCCTCGTTCATCGACGTGTCTTTTTCGATATAGGTGTCCGTGGTCGGCACGTAGGCTTCGGGTTGATAGTAGTCATAGTAGCTGATGAAAAACTCGACGGCGTTATTGGGGAAGAAGGCGCGCATTTCGCCGAACAACTGCGCCGCCAGGGTCTTGTTGTGGGACAAGATCAATGCGGGTCGGTTGTAGCGCTCGATGACATTGGCCATCGTAAATGTCTTCCCCGATCCGGTGACTCCCAGCAGCGTCTGGAATTTGTGGCCCTGCTCCAGACCGGTCACCAGTTGTTCGATGGCTTCGGGCTGATCGCCGCGCGGTTTATAATTTGATACTAACTCGAATTTTTCCATAGCGGGAACTGTTTCCACCAACGATGTTGCCGATCATTCGACTCCATATTCCTGATACGCCGGCCGGACCGCTTTCTGCGATTTCAGCGTCAATAAACGGAAAAAGGACGGCTTTGCCAATTACTACTTTGTCTCTCTCGGCAATTGGGGACCGGAATAATCTGTTTCTCCGAACCGGTTTATACACGCGGGGGCGGACGCGGTCCGCAGGTTATGGGCCGACATCGACTTAGATTTCATGCAGTTAGGCTCGTTTATTCAGAACCCGAAGAAGGCCCCGAGGTATAAAGATTGAGAATAGAGAAACGGGTTCCGATCGATAGGGCGGATTTGAGATTTTGCTTGACTTGCGCCAAATGGTGATTACCTTTTAATTTTAAACTCGAATAGAACTCTATGGAGGAATTGAGCTTATGTATGCTGTGGTGGAAACGGGCGGGTCGCAGTTCACGGTCGAGGAAGGTATTCAGATACGCGTCCCCAAAATCGACGGTTCGGTAGGTGACAAGATCACGCTGGACAAGGTGTTGCTGCTTTCAGACGGAAAAGATCCCATCATCGGAACCCCCTATGTCGAAAACGCCAGCGTTGAGGCGGAAATGACCGATCAGGCCAAAGACGAAAAAGTGACGGTGTTCAAATTCAAACGGCGCACCAAGTATCGCCGCACCCGGGGGCATCGGCAACCGTTTTCGGAGTTGAAAATAACCAAGATAAACGCACCATCGTAAAAATTCTTTCAATGGAGTTTAACATTCGCAGGGATTCGCTTTTAATCAGACTGCTGCCCGTGGTGGCATGGGCGGCGGTTTTACTGTGCCTGTCGCATCCGGCGGCAGCGCAGTCCTACAAGATCGTCGATATTCGCGTTTCCGGAGCCGTCAACGCCTCGGAGGAAATGGTCAAAAATGTCGCCGACCTCAAAATCGGCGCGCAGTTGACCGGCACGATGCTCCAGGACGCAGTACGGAGCCTCTACGGTCTGGGCATATTCAAGGATATTTCAGTGGATGTCGAGCAGGTGGCGGCCGGCGTGATCGTCACCCTCCAGGTCATAGAATACCCTAAACTGACGGAAATCGAATTCAAGGGGAACAAGAAGATATCGGACAAGGATCTCGACAAGCTGTTGCATCTGGCGCCCAGCGGCTACATCTCCGATTATCTCATGGTTCAGGCCAAGGATAAGATCGAAGCGGAATACATGGCCAAAGGGTATTTTCTTACCAAAGTTTCCCCGATGCTGGATTACACCCCCGATTCGACCATGGCCAAGCTGGTCTTCAATATCAAGGAGTACGGCAAGGTCAAAGTCGAAAAGGTGATTCTCACCGGGACCAAGCAACTCAAAGCCGAAGACCTGGTCGGGAAAATGCGCAACCGCAAGCGCGGTTTTCTGCGCTCATCCGATTTCAAAGAGGAAGAATTTCCCAAGGATAAGGAAAAGATCGTCAACTATTGCCATAAAAAGGGATACATTGACGCCTACATCGTGTCCGATTCGTTCGTCATCGACACCGCCGCCAACCGCATGCGGATATACATCGACGTCTACGAGGGGCCACAGTATTATTTCGGCAACGTGTCCTTTTCCGGCAACGAGATCAATTCCGAGGGACTGCTCCGGCACGCCCTCACCTTCAAAACCGGCGAGATCTTCAACGAGGAGAAATACGACGAATCGTTGGGTGAGTTGTACGGCACCTATCACGAAAAAGGCTACCTGCACGCCCGTATCCTCGACCAGCGCAACACCCGGGATACGACCATCGATCTCGCCTATGTCATCACCGAAGGCCTCCCGTCCGAAGTGCGCTTGATCGATATCACCGGCAACACCAAGACCAAGGAGAAAGTCATCCGCCGGGAGCTGATGATTCGCCCTGGCGACACCTTCCACCGCTCGGCCCTCATGCGGTCGCTGCGCGAAGTGATGCAGTTGAATTATTTTTCCGATGTGACCCCGGACGTGCGCGATTTGCCGTCGGGCGACGTCGATCTGATTCTCAAAGTCCAGGAGAAGCCGACCGGGCAGGTTTCCGCCGGCGCCGGGTATTCGGGGCAGGATAAGCTGGTCGGCACGTTTGGGCTG
This sequence comes from uncultured Ignavibacteriales bacterium, assembly GCA_964549765.1. Lineage (GTDB taxonomy): Bacteria > Zixibacteria > MSB-5A5 > GN15 > JAAZOE01 > CAZJWR01. The sequence continues at coordinate 29,415 of CAZJWR010000006.1, read as the reverse complement.
GGCATCCCCAATTTCCGAGGCAACGGTCAGAACGTGAGTATCAATGTCGATTTCGGTTCCCGCCGCAATTCCATATCGCTCGGATTCACCGAACCGTGGTTCATGGGAACGCCCACGTCGGTCGGAGTCGACCTGTACAACCTCAACCGCCGTTGGTACGACGATTTTACCGAGGGACGCCGGGGCGGCGCGCTTCGTCTGGGCCGCCGCTTGAAATGGCCGGATAATTATTTCCGCCTGTACGGCAGCTACCGGCTTGAGGATGTGAAATATTATGACTTCTCTGATCTCTACGTACTGCAAAACGGCGATTCGCTGATCAATTCCAATGGAGATCTCGTCTATGTCCCCAACGACAATTCCCTGGAGGTGTACGGCGAACGATTCCTGCGAACGTCGGCTCTCGGCCTGACCATCGAACGCGACAGCCGCGACCTGCCGATCTTCGCCACCAACGGTTCGCGGGTATCGTACAGCGGGGAGTTGGCCGGGGGATTTCTGGGCGGTGAATGGGATTACTACAAGCATGTTTTCGACGCCCAGCGGTATATCCCGCTTATCTCCGGTATTGCCCTGGTCGGCAAATTCCGGTTCGGCTATATCAGCGCCGGCAATAACGACAAAATTCCGTATTCCGAACGGTTTACTCCCGGCGGCACCGATCCGGACGGCATCGTCCGGGGCTACCCGGATGCTTCGTTGTCGCCGCGCAACGCCGCCGGTGCTTTGCTGGGCGGCATGTCGGAAGCGATCTACAATGCCGAATTGCAGATTCCCATCGTGACCGGCCAAATTTACGTTCTCGGCTTCGCGGACGCCGGGACGTCGTGGATTCAGAAAAGCGATATCAAGCTGTTCTCGGGGCTGGCCAAAGGCGCCGGCGTCGGCTTCCGGCTGGTGGTGCCCGGAGTGGGTGTCATCGGTTTCGATTTCGGGTACGCGTTTACCAAACCGTACGGCGGGAAGAAAGGCTGGAGACCTCATTTTCAGATCGGATCCGGCCTGTAGAAAATGTTGAAATAAAGAAAGAATATAAATCATGAAGGAGTTACATATGTCGAAGTTGATGAGGACCGGCCTGCTTGGAATAGGCCTGGTCATGCTCCTGGGGGGTACAGCCGCAGCGCAGCGGTTCGCCTTCATCGATTCGGATAAGATTCAGGCCAATTACAAGGAATGGCAGAAAGCCCAGGAAACGTTCAATACGGAATACAAGGCCTGGGAAGATCAAGCCGCGTCTATGGATGACGAATTGCAGCAGATGATGGCCGATTACGACAAGCAGAAACTGATTCTATCGGCCGACAAAAAGCTCGAGCGGGAAGCGGAGATCAACGCCAAACAGGAGGCATTGAATTCGTTCACCCGGGAAATCTCCTCGCCGGGTGGCAAGGCCGAACGCCGTATGAATGAGCTGGTCAAACCGCTGTATGACAAGATCACGGCGGCCATCGAAAAAGTCGCCATTGAGGAGAACTACGATTTCGTGTTCAACTCGGCCGGCCTGGCCTACGCCAAGAAAGATCTCGATATCACCGACAAGGTTTTGGAAATCCTCGAAAGCGGAGATTAATCTTGCAGTATACGGTAAGACAGCTGGCGGAAAAGATCGGAGCGGAATTCACCGGCGACGGCGACGCCGTCATTCATTCGGCGGCGCCCATCGAATCGGCCGGGCCGGGACAGATCACTTTTCTGTCCAACCCGGTCTACAAGAAATATCTGGCTACTACCGGCGCAACGGCGGTGGTCGTAGCCCCCGGTACGGTAGTCGATGGGCCGGCGGCAGTTATCTCCAAAAATCCATACCTGGCCTTCTCGCAGATCATTGATCTGGTCTATCCCCCCGCCTATGCCGACGTATGGGAAATACACCCGACCGCCGTGATCGCGGAATCGGCCCAGGTCCCCGACAAAATCAGCATCGGGCCGCATGCGGTGATCAAGGACGATGTGATCATCGGCGAAAATACCGTGATCGGGGCCGGGACCTTCGTTGGGACGAAAACCCGCATCGGTTCTGGGTGTCGCATCGCCCCTAATGTCTCCATCATGCACGACTGCCGCCTCGGCAGCAATATTATCATCCATGCCGGGACGGTCATCGGAGCGGACGGATTCGGATTCGCACCGTCGGAACCGGGTCAGGAATTCAAAAAAATCCGTCAGGTCGGCTGGGTGGAAATCGGCGACAACGTTGAACTCGGCGCCAATGTCACCGTCGACCGGGGTGCCATCGGGCCGACGGTGATCGAACGGGGCGTGAAAATCGACAATCTCGTCATGATCGCTCACAATGTCCGGATCGGCGAAAATTCGATCATCGTGGCCCAAGTGGGCATTTCCGGTTCCACCAAGCTGGGCAAGGCGGTTATCCTCGCCGGACAGGTGGGACTGGCGGGACATATTGAAATAGGCGACGGAGCGCGGATCGGCGCTCAATCGGGTGTTTCCAAGTCGCTCGAGGGCGGTCAGACCTATTTCGGCTACCCGGCGCGGCCGATCGGCGAAAGCGGCAGGATTGAGGCCGCGCTCAAACAATTGCCGGAGTTACTCAGGCGGGTTAAGGCAATTGAAGCACAGCTCGAGGATGACGACGGTTGATCGCCGGGGCGTTTCTTTTCAGCATCCATCCGCATCGTAACGGGTAATCATCGCATCGCGTGGTTTTATGGGTCTTTGACGGCCGAAATGTCCCATTTTGCCACACTCCTCTCGCACAGCAGAAACGTTTCATTAGCCGCAACACCTTGATTGACAGGGCCTTACAAAAACGGGCAAGACGTTTGCTGTCCATTATTGCCATGCGATGGTCAGGAGAAAAGATTGTGGCGAAAGGTGGAGGGATATTGCGCAAGACACTTGCGTGGATAATGATCCTCGTCGCGGTGGGACCGTTCTTATGACGGCGCGTGAAGACACGAGCCGGAAAAATCATCAAGGGAATATGCGCAGCATATACTAAGTAGTAGGTGAGACACGGAGATGGGTTGGAGCACGAGGGCTGTCGCACATACGATGTGCGGCGGCCTTTTTTATCTGGCCCCGCCGCCGAATTTATGCAGGAACGTTTGTCGGTCGGCTGCGGCCCGTCATCGAAAACATGGCCCAGGTGCGCCCCGCATGGATTACATCTGGGTCCATTTTCCCGGGCCCGATTATTTTGCATGGGTATCGTATGTTTGGTCAACGCGCCGCCATTTTTGGTCTGGCGTATTCGGCCGATATTTTGTAGACTCGAAAGGTAGCCGATATTATGCCGGGAGAGAATCGATGCATATCAAAAAACACGTCAGCCTGAACTTGGACATCCGGGGGCTGGATCAATCCGCCACCATCGCCATCAACGACACCTGCCGGGACCTGAAAGCCGAGGGAAGAAACGTCTACCGCCTCGGCTTGGGGCAGTCCCCCTTCCCCGTCCCGCAGCCTATCGTCGATGCGCTGAAACTCCACGCCCACGAAAAGGACTATCTCCCCGCCAAAGGCCATCCGGCTCTCCGTGAGGCGGTTGCCGAGTTTCATCGCCACAAGGACGGCGTCGAGGCTCGCGCTGATGGCGTCATGATCGGGCCGGGATCGAAGGAACTGATGTTTCTGCTCCAACTTGTGTACTACGGCGAATTGATCGTGCCCACTCCCTGCTGGGTATCGTACGTGCCGCAGGCACAGATTATCGGCCGCAAGGTGAGTCTGATCCATACATCGTATGAAACGCGATGGCATGTGACCGCCGAACGCCTCGAACGGCACTGCGCGGGCGAGAATGACGAATATCGGCCCCGCATACTGGTGCTGAATTATCCCGGGAATCCCGACGGCTGCACGTATACCGAAAGTGAATTGAAGGAGCTGGCCGAAGTGGCTCGCCGTTATGAAGTCGTCCTGCTGTCGGATGAGATCTATGGGCAGTTGCACCATAAGGGCAACCATATCTCGGTGGCCCGGTTTTATCCAGAAGGGACAATTATCAGTTCCGGTTTGTCGAAATGGTGCGGAGCGGGCGGTTGGCGGTTGGGGACGTTCACCTTTCCCCCGGACCTCGATTGGCTTCTGGGGGCCATGGCGGCGGTTGCCAGCGAAACGTACACCTCCGTGTGCGCGCCGATCCAGTATGCCGCCGTCCGGGCCTTTAAAGGCGGCGTTCAGATCGAACGGTATCTCTGGCACGCGCGCCGTATCCTGGCCGATCTCGGGCAGCGATGCGCGGAGAGTCTGATCGACGCCGGAGTCAGGGTGCATATGCCGGAGGGCGCGTTCTATCTATTCATGGATTGTTCTCCATTAGCGGAACAGTTGAGCAAACGTGGGATAACCAGCGGCCCCGAAATGTGCCGACGGCTGCTCGAAGATACCGGCGTCGCGATACTTCCCGGAACGTCGTTCCAGCGACCTCCCGGCGAGTTGACGGCGCGTCTGGCCTACGTCGATTTCGACGGCGCCAAGGCGCTCGCCGCCGGAGAAACGATCTCTCCGGACAAGCCTCTCCCGGACAATTTCGCCGAGCAGTACTGTCATCGCGTTACCGAGGCGGTCCGCCTGCTGGCCTACTGGCTGATGCAGTAAGAGTATTACGCATGGAGACTATAATGCAATTGCCAAGCCATATTATGGCCGGGAGGAACACAGAAATATCAGAATAGAGCCGCATATATCAATGCCGCATCATTTTGGCGTTTTTTGACAAGCCACCTTTTTAAAGGTCGCGCCCTCGACCGATTTATATTCAAAATCGACGAACTCCCGTGTGTCGTTGTCGATCATGCCGAACGATTGCCAATCCGCGTTCGCGACTATCGTGTAACGACTATCCGGAGTGATGGCAATTTCCCCCGGGTACAGCGCCGATCCTCCGGGCTTCGCAAAGATCGCCGGGATCAGCGAAACGACAGCATCCGTCTGCGCATCGATAAAAATCACATCCTGAGAGCCCGGTTCTTCTATGTCCAGCAAACCCGGATCGGTTACGATAACCCATTTCCCGTCAGGAGAATACTCGAGGCCCCCGGCCCCCGGCGGGCCAATATAGTACCTCAGAAGAACCGAATCACGCACAGGGTCATACGAGGCAATCCAATGCATCGCGGTGCCCAGACTGGCAAGAAGATAAAGCGTCTCACGGGTGGGAGAAGGCAAAACATCCGTTATAGACGGAGTACTGCCGAAATCATTGTACTCGATTATGGTATCGAGCGCGCGCGCACTCATGTCATAAATGAATATCTGATTGGTGTGCGAGACACAATAAAACAGACTGTCGTCGAGGGTGAAATGGCCGTTCATGAACTTGCGATTATCACCGAACACCGGATCAAAGGTACGTCCGTCAAGGAAAACGAGGCTGTCCGCGTCCGGTCCCAGCATTGCAACATAGGCGCCCGTATTCGACACGACAAGTCTATCGCCGAAAGGCAGGCTTTTGACTGTATCCGTGAAGGTTTTGTCGTATATTATTGATCGTCCCTGCGACATCAAACCGGTCGTTATCAGCACGTACTGCCCATCCGCCGATACGGCCAGATCATTGACTCTGATCGAATTATCCAGATAAATGGTATCGATGATCGCCATTGCTTTGGTATTGTAAATGACAATCGGTTCACCCGCTTGCCAGCCGCCAATATAGACGTTGTAGTCGGAAACGGAATTCTTGACCGTCGGGCATTCCGGGCAGGATCGTTCACACCCGGTATAAAGCGCAATAATCGAGATCAATAGCAGCAATTTCCCAGCACGTGATGATATGAAAAGCATTTTGTCTCTCCTCGGCGGTGAGGCTGCCGGCCTACTGGTTGAGCGGCTAAGGCCATAGCAAGCTTCGACAATGCAAAACCGGCGTTAGACTCTAAACGTATTCATTCGCCACAAAATCATTTCGCCAATCACTTGCGGCCGATCGATCCGCCGGCTAATACTCAAAACATATTTGCGGCGCCGGCCCCCCATGCGATTTATAGTTCACAACGTAAACTGCATCTCCGATATTTACAACCCCATCACAGTTGGCATCACCCATAAGCGGATGCGGAACAGGAGCAGGTCCTCCCATGCTGATGTATTGCACTATATATGTCGCATCATACAAATCTACTGTGCCGTCATTATTAGCGTCTCCTCGACAGATGGCCAATAGCGCCCGCAATGCATTCGCTCGTCCATAACCATATTCGCTATCCGGCGGATTAATAGTCCCGAAAGACAATTGAGTTACAGCAGAGTTTTCCAATATTTCATAAACCTCACTTGAGGTCAGGGTGGGTCGCCGCGCGAGCAAAAGAGCAGCTATGCCCGATACCAACGGGGCGGATAATGACGTCCCTCCCCCCCAGCAGAAATAATCATCATCATTGGGATTTATACAGGCATCATAGTACAATGGATCAACGCCAGCAGAATCTTCCTGATCCAGGCACCATATCCCATCTTCTGTATCCGGGTCCTTGTACTTCAATCCAGGACCGCTTGGGGCAACCAAATCAAGCGAATCCCCGTAACTGCTGAAAGAATGTCGAGTATCATTTCTTCTGACCGCCCCTACGGCCAAGACCGTAGACTTATTTTTCGGCCACTCGATGTATGATTCCCATTGTCCTCGATTTCCTGATGAAAATATAATAACCGAACCAAGACCATTCCGGCCATAGTTAAATGTACTGTCAATCTGGTGATCAATATCATCAGCCGGCACACCAGGCCACCTCCAACTGCAATTAATAATATCTGCACCGTTATCACGGGCAAATCCGATTGCTTCCGCCAACGTGTTATCGCTAATAACCATGAATCCGCTCGAATCCATTATCCGTACAGAAAAATATCTGCTCTCAGGCGCGACTCCCGCAATCGACTTAAATATCCCTCTGCTTTCCGGCTCATTCTCATTTGGTACCGGGTTATTATGGGGCGCTACTATTAATCCCGTCACTGCCATGCCGTGGACTTCCTGATGATTTCCGGGCGGTATCGTATAATACTCCAATCCTCCCCCTCCACGAAAATCATAACCCCACCAGATTTTCTGGGAATCAAGATCCTCATGTCTTTCAATCCCTTCGTCGATCACCGCAATGTATACCGATGTATCTCCCGTAGTAATTTCCCAGGCCGCGTTATCGTACCCCGGGATACCTACGGTTTTTGCCACGCTCCACTGGTATGGATAGTATTCGTCTTCGATGAAATAACTGTCCGGCTCGATTTGGCAATAAAAGTCCGGATGCGCATATTCGACGCCGGGCAAATCATGAAAGATATTGGACAATGATACGATTGATAGTTCGTTTTCTTTCAACGGACTAAGCAAATACTCACCCTTCGCATGCTCGTTTTGTGTACAATCTGCACATTATATTGATTCAATAGAGCCGCAATATTTTCGCTTGCCAAAGCGGGTGAGAATCGGCAGACAAAAGTTTCACCCACATAAAAAGAGTGCTGCTTATCATACCGATATACCGGGTGTACAGATGTAATAAACGCCTGCTGATCAAGAAGCGACTGGATTGAAGCATATTCTGTGCTGTCGTCAAGGCTAAAAAGCTCATACTGCTCAAAATTCGGTTGATTCGCGGAATCGTATGACAGACTTGGAACCAGGGTGGTCAACGTGCTAATGTTTGCTTCCGGTGCATCATCAGCGAATCGAATCGTTATTTTCGTGCTATCGACATTCAGTGGGATTTTTCCGCCCCCGAAGTAGTAATAAGTATCCAGGCTATCGCAAATTGCGTAATCAGCAATCTGGATTAAGCCAGGGGCAATCAGCACGCTTCGCAGAAACACCATGCCTTCCTCCTTCCGATATTACTTTAGGAACTTTTGACAAGCCACCTTTTTAAAGGTCGCGCCCTCGACCGATTTATATTCAAAATCGACGAACTCCCGCGTGTCGTTGTCGATCATGCCGAACGATGCCCAACTCGCGTTCGCGACTATCGTGTAACGACTATCCGGAGTGATGGCAATTTCCCCTGGGAATAACTCCGACCCTCCGGGCATCGCAAAAAAAGCCGGGATCAGCGATACGACAGCATCCGTCTGCGCGTCTATAAATATCACATCCTCAGATCCCAATTCTTCTATAGTCAGCAATCCCGGATCGGTTGCGATCACCCATTTCCCGTCAGGAGTGTACTCAAGTCCCCCGGCCCCCGGCGGGCCAATGTAGTATCTCAGAAGAACCGAATTATGCACAGGGTCATACGAGGCAAGCCAATGCATATAACTTCCCAGGCTTGCGAGCAGGTACAACCTATCGCCCTCGACGGAAGGCAGAACATCCGTTATAGACGGAGTACTGCCGAAATCATTGTACTCAATTATGGTATCGAGCGCGCGCGCACTCATGTCATATATGAATATCTGATTGGTGTGCGAGACACAATAGAACAGACTGTCGTCGAGGGTGAAATGGCTGTTCATGAACTTGCGATTATCACCGAACACCGGATCAAAGGTACGTCCGTCCAGGAAAACGAGGCTGTCCGCATATACTCCGAGCGACGCCACATAGGCGCCTGTATTCGATACGACAAGTTTATCGCCGACAGGAAGGATTTTGATGGTATCCTTGAAGATGTTGTCGTACACTATCAACCGCTTTTGGGCCAATGGATCGGTCGTGACCAGCACGTACTGCCCGTCCGCCGATACGGCCAGATCATTGACTGCGATCGAATCATCCAGATAAATGGTATCGATGATCGCCATTGCTTTGGTATTGTAAACGACAATCGGCTTGCCCGCTTGCCAGCCGCCAATATAGACGTTGTAGTCGGAAACGGGATTCTTGACCGTCGGGCATTCCGGGCAGGATCGTTCGCACCCCGTATAAAGCGCGGCAAGCAACATCAATAGCAGCAGCCTACCGGCATGCGACGATATGTAAAGCATTTTCTCCTTCTTCCCCAAGGACTAATAAATTCTAACCATCATTATATACGGCCTAAATTATAATATCAAGTGGATTTTTTAAGAATTTGCGGTTACTTGGACTGCACTCCCTGAAAATAACCCGTTCTTGTGTGTTGTGTGTTGGTCGGCCTTACAATTTCCCCAGCATTTTCTCGACCATCGACAGGTTTTCCCGGGCGCGCCAATCGGTGTATTTATCGAGCGGGCGGCCGTTCCAGATCAATTTCGGCTGAGGAAGCGGCGTGTTTATGGCGATAGTATCGACCCGAAAAAGCAATCCCTGCGGACGCAGATACTGATTGCTCATCGGACGGTAATCGAGATGATAGTCGATGTAGCTCGTGCCGGCTTTTGTCAGCAGGCGGTTGATGATCGATTGATAATAGAATTCGAGCTTTTGCGGATCGAACTTCTCCCCCGATTCGAATTTGGCCAGCTCCAGCAGAAATCGCGGCAGCAAATCGGCGATTTGCGCATAGAGCGTCGGATAAACGCGTTTGATTGTGCCATAGTACCAGCTTCGCCGCAGCAGTTCCTTGTCGATAAATTTCAGATCGGGCCGATTATATTCGGCCTGCTGGAGATAAAAGGCCTGGTCCTGATGATCCCATATTTCAGAGACGACGACCGCGCCGTAGTCGGCGGAGTGCATGATATTCCGCGCATAATCCTCAGGCAGGGTATAATCCCCTTTATAATTCGCCTGCCATACCGCGATAGCCTGCCATGCCAAAAGGAGAACGGCAAAAGCGGGAATGATATATCGCGCCCGAATGAGACTCCCCAGCCAGATTAATCCGGCAAAGACAAACAGCATGATCGTGGCGATGGTCTGGAGATAATAGCTGTCGATGTCGGGGATGGTGTAATTGATTCCCAGGATGATATTGGCGGTCATCGTAACCGTCAGGATGACGCCGAACAGGGCAGATTTGCGGAATACGGCGACGACGCCGAACGGCAGCAGCAGAAAGACCGGCCATGGATACTGGTGCCAGAGTATCGACAGAAAGTTTTTGGCATTGATCCAGAGCTGACCCGGACCTTCGGAAAACAGCCAGACTTTGAACTGCCATCCGGACACGTGACGGTAGAAATTCGGCCAGGTGACAACATCGCCCCAGTTGGCGACCGGCGGTGGTGTTGCCGAAGCCCGTATCGGCAGGACGGCATAAAGAGTCAGCGGAATGACGAACGCGGGGATGATCGCGGCGATGGTTTTCCATGAAAATTGCCGCCTGAGATGAACCACCGTTAGAATCGCCAGTGCCGGCAGAAACTGGATGGCGTTCATGTGATCGCACATCGCCAGCCCCTGCAGATACCAGACCAGTATCAGATACTGCTCACGGCCACGAGTGTCCTCGGCTGTCAGCGTTCGGAACATCGCAAACAGGATCAGCAGGCCGATCAAAAACGCAAGGCCGTACACTTCGTTTGTCGTCCCCTGTTCGGCCACCACCGGCGCGAGAAACAAGGCGAACGTCATGGCCATCGCTACGATAAAAGATTGCGGATGGTTGTCAGATAACAGCCGTCGTATGTCTTCCATGAAATAAAAAAACGCCATCCCGGCGAAAGCCATAATCACGCCGGAAAGAATCGTCACGGCGACGATCGGGCGCGTATAGAAAAACGTCGCCGGAACGCTCAAAATAAGATAGAGAGGATAGCCGGTCGGATGCGGCACGCCGAAAACATCGGCGCACAGGGCCAGTTCGCCGGAATCGATAAACGCCAGCCCGGGATGGCGATTGACAAAATAATAGACCGCCAGCACGATAAACACTATCCAGCCGGCGGTCTTTGACGGATTTTTCATGGCGGGATGCGGCAATCAGAACGGCAGATCGTCGTCCTCGGAGTCGAGATTATCCGGAGGCGCCGGTGGCGGTCCCGATTGTCCCGGTTCGGACGGCCCGCCGCCTCGGCCGCCGAGTAACTGCATCCGCTGGCCGATGATTTCGGTGATGTACTTCTTGACGCCGTCCTTGTCCTCGTAGCTCCGGTTCTGGATGCGTCCCTCGATGTACACGGAACTGCCCTTGCGGAGGTATTCCTTGGCGATTTCCGCCTGACGGTTCCACAGGATGATCCGATGCCATTCGGTCCGTTCCTGCGCGTTGCCGTCTTTGTCACGCCACTTTTCGGTCGTGGCGATATTAAAATTGACTACCGCCGAACCCGACGGCGTATAGCGCAGATCCGGGTCGGCGCCCAGATTGCCGATCAAAATCACTTTGTTCACAGAGGCCATTGCTCTCCCCCGTATTAGGTTTATGAGAATATAGAGGCCGCAGCCTCGATTGTCAACCTCGGGCAGCCGGAACAATATCACAAATTGGTTGCTCCGTGACAATAAACAGTCGTATTTTCGGCAGAACAGGACGACAATATGGGCAGACAAATCGACATACCCGAAGCCGCCGAGCGGCTGACCGAATTCATCCGGCACTTCGTATCCGATCACGGATTTTCGAAAATCGTCATGGGCATATCCGGCGGCGTGGATTCGTCGGTTTCGGCCGCGCTGGGCGTCAGAGCGGTCGGGCCGGAAAATATGCTGGCAATGATAATGCCGTATCGCTCATCGCTGGCCGAATCCGAAAACGACGCCGTCGAAATTGCCCGCCTGCTGAAAATCAAAACCGAAAAAATCGCGATCTCCCCCATGATCGACGCTTATTTCGGGGACAAAGACGTTTCCAATATCCGGCGCGGCAACAAAACGGCCCGGGAGAGGATGTCCATACTGTTTGACATCGCCTCACGCGACACTCGCCTCGTCTTGGGAACATCCAACAAGACCGAAATATGTCTGGGCTATTCAACCTGGTACGGCGATTCGGCCTGTTCGTTAAATCCTCTGGGCGGGTTGTACAAACGGGAAATCCGGGACATGGCCCGGCATCTCGGCATCCCGGAAGAAATCATCGCCAAAAACCCCACCGCCGATCTCTGGCCGGGCCAGACCGACGAAGACGAACTCGGCATCAGCTACGATATGGCGGATAAAGTTTTGTTTGAAATCGTGGAAAACGGCGAACGGTCGCTTGAGAAAATAACCTCCGCCGCCGGAGCCGACCCGAAGGTCGTCCGGGAAATCGTCGACCGCATCAATCGATTTTTGTATAAACGTACGATGCCGGTGACCGACCTGCTGGGAGGCAAGCCGGTCCCGAATCAGGTAATGCTGACGGAAAAGTAGCCTATGGCCGATGCGGGTAAACTATATCTGGTCCCGACGCCGATCGGAAATCTCGAGGACATCACCCTGCGCGCCCTGAGAATCCTGAAAGAGGTCGACCTGATCGCCTGCGAGGACACCCGCCACAGCGGCCGGTTATTGGCGCATTTTGGAATCGAGAAGAAAAAAATTAGTTATTTCGAACATAACGAGACGCAGCGCGTGCCGCAGATACTGGATCATCTGCGGCAGGGTCAATCGGTAGCTGTGATATCCGACGGCGGCAGCCCGGGGCTGTCCGATCCGGCCTACCGGATCGTGACGGCGGCCATCGAGGCATCGTTCACGGTCGAAGCCCTCCCCGGAGCCAACGCCGTTGTCCCGGCCCTGACCGCGTCGGGATTACCCACCGACCGGTTCTTTTTCGAGGGCTTCCTTCCGGTCAAATCATCGCGGCGAAAAACCCGGCTGGAACAACTGCGTGCTTATCCGCATACGCTGATATTCTACGAATCGGTGCATCGCGTGGGCAAATCCCTGGCCGATATCGCCGTTGTATTCAATGATCGCCGCGTATGCGTCGCCCGCGAATTGAGCAAGATGCACGAGGAATACATAAGGGGCGCGGCCGCGGATGTCGCCGGCCGTTTTGAACAAATCAAACCCAAAGGAGAATTCGTCATTGTTGTCGAGGGGAATCGCGGCGCTTAAAGACAAGCCGCATTTCATGGAGCGATGTTTCAGCCGCTTCTCGCCGTACGACCACATGGTCATCCTGTACTCGTGGGCGATTATTATCATGGCCGTCAATTTCGCCCGGCCGTTCGATGATTTCACGGGACTGGTCGTCTTCCATGCCGGCGCCCTCATCATCGCCTGCATGTTTTCCCAGTTGTCCCGGCCCGAAGCGCCGCGCGCGGTGCTGTTTTTCCGGTATTACTATCCGATAATCCTCATGACGCTGTTTTATCATTTCAGCGGCGACCTCATCGGTCACGTCGTGCATCATTACTACGACGCCGATTTGACCGCGCTGGAAAAGGCCGTCTTTGGCGCCAATCCGACCCTCTGGCTGGATCACCACATCAATATATTCGTCACCGAAATTCTGTCCGCGGCGTACGAATTGTACTATCTTATGATTCCCGGCCTGGCTGTGATGCTTTTCATCAGCCGCAAGGATGAAATAATCCGGCGCTACGTCACCGCCACCTGTGTCACTTTTTTCTTATCCTATCTGATTTTCATCTTCTATCCCATGGTCGGCCCCCGGTTTTTCTTCGACGGGATGTATCAGACCGAATTAACCGGGCCGCTCTTCCGCCCGATATCGATGTTTATCATGGATACCGCCGCCTTTCGCGGCGGAGCGATGCCGTCATCGCACGTTGCCGAAGCCGTGGTCGTCTTGTTTTTTGCGGTAAGCGCGTATGGCCGAAAAGGCTGGATTCTCGCCCCGATCGTGGTCGGTCTGGCGATGGGAACCGTCTACGGACGATTCCACTATGTATCCGACGTCTTTGTCGGCCTGATTTTGGGCCTCACCATACCGTGGTTGACCTTGAAATTCTATCCCGCCAAGCGCGACTATTCGCGCATCTGGAATCTTTCTGACTTCGACAAAAAGAGGCAAAATGTGCCGGACTCTATTTAAAATCGGGCCAATCGGCGTTCATAGCTACGGGCTGATGCTGGCTCTCGCGTTTTTCGCCGGGCTGGCCTATATCAAATGGCGCTCGAAAAAAGAACGTCTGCCGTTCGAGCAAATGTTGAACGTCGCCTATGTGCTCATTTTCGCGGGTATCATCGGCGCCCGCCTGGGATATGTCGTCCTGCATTTATCGGACTTTGCCGCCGATCCCTGGTCGGCGATCAATCCCTTCCACAAGGGGCAATTCGGGATATCCGGGCTGAATCTCTACGGCGGCGTTATTCTCGCCCTGATTGCGAGCCTCGCGTATATGCGCATCAAGAAATTGCCAATACTGGCCGTGTTCGATCTGTTCTCGCCGACGGTCGGGATCGGGATCGGCATCGGGCGGATCGGCTGTTTTCTCAATGGCTGCTGCTTCGGCACGCCGACCGGCAAACCGTGGGGAATAGTCTTCCCCAAAGGGTCCATTCCCGATTCGGTTTTCGGTCAGCAGCCGATTCATCCAGCGCAATTGTATTCGTCGGCGTATGGCGTTGTGTTGTTCTTCTTTCTGCATTTTCTGCTCAAGCGCAAACGATTCGACGGCCAGGTCTTGGCCGTGTATCTGATGATCGAGGCGGTGTTCCGCCATGTGATCGAATATTTCCGATACTATGAAACGCAGATGAAGGTATCGTTTCTCGGCATGGAACCGACCTGGAATCAAGTCGCCTCGGTAGTTCTCTTCCTGATCGGCCTGACGCTCTATTTCGTCGTACCGCGGAAACTGTACCGGGAGATGCAGCCGCCTGACCTCGAAGCCTGATATGACCTCTTCCCCGCCATCGCGCATCCGCGGCGATCTCTGGGCCCTCACATCGGCGGCCACTACGGGTTGCGGGTTGATCGCGGCCAAGATGGCATTGAAAAGCATCTCGCCCATCACGTTCAATGCCTACGTCTTTTTCGTCGGGGCGATCATGATTCTGATCGACGCCGCCGTCAGCCGCAGACTGGGCGAAACGTTCCGCGTCTCGCTGCGTCAAGTTGGCTTTCTTGTCATCATCTCCGTGCTGTTCTGCGGCGGGACGTTTTGCTTGTATACCGCCGTGTCGTTGATCGAACC
>CAZJWR010000006.1:12587-14456 GCA_964549765.1 uncultured Ignavibacteriales bacterium | reverse complement strand
ATCGTGCAGAGTCAGCCGTTCTTTGCCGCCATCGCCGCGCTCTTGGTGCTGGGCACATTCCCTGCCGTCAAAGAAATCGCCGGCGGTTTGCTGATCGTCGCCGGCGTCGTCATGATAAGACTCCTCGAACGCCGCACCGCCCGCCGCCGGGCAATGGCCAGATCGTAGGTCGGGTTCCGAGTGCAGCGAAGCAAAACGGGAAACCCGACACACTTGCCGCCATCCGCGAAAACAGCCCTGTCATTGCGAGGAGCGACCCGCCGCGGGCGGGCGACGAAGCAATCTATCGTCTCCCTACCACTGGAAATGAATCACAATTGTAATTGACAAACTCGGCCGTTGAATATATAAATCCAATATGATACGACTCTGGCGTCAGGGTTTCTTGAGATGACAATGCTCGCTTGAGATTAACGGAATTGCCTAATGGGAACAAGACCCATCATAAATGGTGGGCCACCCGTCCACTCTCGCAATAGCGCAAGGAGTCCGAATTGAATGAGAAAATTAACAGACCATATCATTTTTCGTTAAGCGGTGTCGTGCCGCCCAGCGAATCATTCCAAGTGATTAAGGGTGTTGATATCAAACCCATAAATCCGAGAATAACGCTCACGGCGTATTTTAGGAAACTAGCGGAAGAGACTTTGGTTTTTGGAACAACTTTCGGGCCGCACATTGGCTCGATAGTTGCG
Source organism: uncultured Ignavibacteriales bacterium (assembly GCA_964549765.1). Lineage (GTDB taxonomy): Bacteria > Zixibacteria > MSB-5A5 > GN15 > JAAZOE01 > CAZJWR01. The sequence continues at coordinate 13,761 of CAZJWR010000006.1, read as the reverse complement.
GAAATCTCCATTTCAGAGAAAGCTACTGAAGAACATAAGTCCGATCCAGAAAATATTGCATGGCTGACGGCGACGCTACTCCGTCTAAGAAATTTCGAATATTTGACTTGTCCTATATGTTCCAACCTGCCCATGAGTCGATTGGTGGAAGCCAAGGACGGAAGTCTCATGGTATACCCCGTCGAATTTGGTCGCGGCCGATTACAACCTGAGACTGATGATGCTAAGGAGGATTTGGGCGAAATTCTAGATCAACAATGGATCCGATACTACCTGCCTGTATTAATAAACCTTAACAACGAAGATCAGCGGTTTTTCTTTGCTCTTCATTCATACGATGCTTCACGCTTTGCAGAGGATGTTAGATTCGCGTTGGCGATTTTATGGTCAGGTATCGAATCATTATTTGCCAAGGGCGGGATGGAAGGATCATTCAAGATGGGGGCGGCTTGGGCTTCATTCCTTGAACCCCACGGACCTGGAAGGAATGCGCTTAGAAAAGAGATCGCGAAATTATATAATGTGCGTTCCAAGGCGGTTCATGGTCAGCCGCTCGAAAAGCTTAAACCAGTCGATGTACTCAAACGAACCCGTGATCTTTTAAGACAGACCCTTTGTAAGCTATTAGAGGAAGAAAGGGTACCAATGGTGGACGAATTACTGGATCGATTATTCGAATAATCAGATTGACGAGTGTCGGATACCCCGCACATTGCTGTGGGTCACACAACCGCATGCAAATAACTCGCATCGGACCGGTGGCCCATCCGATGATCCCGCAATGCGGGATCGAGGGTGGCTTCCCGCTCCAAAAACGCTCATCAAGAGAAAATAAGCGTCGAACCGCAAAATGTGATACTGCCGTCGCACGGCGTTTCCCCCGGTTTTTCGTCAAAACACCATTATTTTGAGTGTTAACCCGCTACACCCCAATACATTCCCGAAAATAGTAGCGGTTTGATGCAACTTGTTTCGCGAGGCCTATATATAGAGGGACTTGTGAAAGGACAGGTGTGTCTATGCGAACGCGCAAAAACAGGATTATCGCATGTGATATGGCAACATCCGTAACTCATTGCCCCACAATACAGGTATTTCTGAAACAGTAAAAATGACAAAACGAACCCAATTCGCTGTACTATGTTGTCTGCGTTGGCGTTACCGGGAATTTTCG
>CAZJWR010000006.1:0-12487 GCA_964549765.1 uncultured Ignavibacteriales bacterium | reverse complement strand
ACCTCCTCGGGACGACCGATCCGATCATACGGCGTCCGCCGAACGACCTCGTCGACCATGTCCTTGTAATTGGGGAAACTTTTGAGAGCGTCGGTATCGATAAAGCCGCCGGAGACGCAGTTGACGGTTATGCGCCGGGGGGCGAGTTCATAGGCGAGATATTTGGTGATGTTCTCGATGGCCGCCTTGGAAACGCCGATGGCGGCGTAGCCGGGGATGTACCGCTGCGAACCAAGGGACGACAGCGACACGATGCGGGAATTGTCAGGCATGATCGATACGCCCTTCTGGGCGCAGAGCAGAAGCGCCTGCGCGTTGGTGTTCATGGCCAGATGCCAGGCCTTGTCGTCAATGGTCATGGCCGATGTAAAAAGCCCCAGGGCGGCGTTGGAGATGAGAATATCGAGCTTGCCGAATCGTTCCTTTATCTTTTCGAAAATCGGCGCGATCTGGTCATGGTTGCCGATATTGGCCCGGTGAGCATAGCATTCGACGCCGTACGATTTGATCTTCTCGACCGCCTCGTTGGCCGCGTCGCGGCTGCGAAAATAATTGACGACGACATTCGCCCCGGCCTCGGCCAGTTTGAGCGCCGTCGCCAAACCGATACCCTTGGTGCCACCGGTCACAAGCGCCGTTTTTCCCGCGAGATCTTTACATCCTTCCATACTGTCCTCTTCCCTGTTCGGTCGCTATCGCCATGTACGATAAGCATAGTCTACGAAGTCATATTACGGTCTACAACAAAAATATACGGACAAGGTTTACGAATTTTTGCCGGTTTGCGCTTCGTTCACTGTCACAACGATTGGGAGGATTCCTCGGACTGGATCATTTCCGCCAGCTCATCCATGTCGAGGTCATCGAACTGGGTATCGAACACGTCGGCATACGCCTCGGTGAGCTTGATCGAAAATTCCAGTGGGGTGATTTCGGTTTTGAGTTCCCGCATGGCGCTGGTCATAATTTCCGGCGGCAGGCCGCACGGATCGATCGCCTTGAATTTCTTCATGTCGGTTGTAAGATTGATGGCCGCACCGTGAAACGATATCCATTGCTTGACGGCGATGCCGATGGAGGCGATTTTTTTCTTGCCCACCCAGACGCCGGTATATTCCGCATGACGGTCGCCTTTCAGGCCATAGGTTGCCAGCGCCACGATGATGCCTTCTTCGATATCGCGGATAAACTTGTGCAGATCCTTGCCCCGCCGCCGCAGATCGAATACTGGATAGGCAATCAGTTGGCCCGGCCCGTGATACGTGACACCGCCGCCCCGAGTGATGCGGAATGTTTCGATATCTTTAATTTTCGAAAGATCGTCGTCGAGGATATCTCGCCCGACGGTGACGACGTCGGGATGTTCCATGTAGAAGATGGTGTCCCGGATGGTGCCGTTTCCCCGGTAGCGCACCATGCGTTCCTGCCAACTCAAAGCCGCCCGATAAGGGCGGCTTCCAAGAAAAATATGCCAACCGTAGAACCGGCGTTTCATCAACGGAGTCTCAGTAAAAGCGAGGTCGGGTTTTCGATCATGCGGATGATCGTGTGCAAAAACTGGACGGCGATATGACCGTCGATCAGCCGATGGTCGAACGACAGGCCGAAAGTCATCATATGACGGATGACGATTTCGCCGTCGCGCACGACCGGTTTTTCGGTGATGTTGTGAATACCGAGTATCGCCACCTGGGGCTGGTTGATGATCGGCGTCGAGGCCGTCGCGCCAAACATCCCGGCATTGGTCAAGGTGAACGTTCCGCCCTGAACTTCTTCCAGTTTGAGTTGGTCGAGGCGGGCGCGGCTGCCGAGGTCGTTCATTTCGATGGCCAGTTCGATGATCGACTTGCGGTCGGCGTTGTGGATGACCGGGACGATCAGGCCGCTCTCCTTCGCCACGGCCATGCCGATGTTGTAATATTTCTTATAGATGATTTCGGCATCGGTCATCGACGCGTTCAGATTGGGGTATTCCTTGAGGCATTCCACAGCAGCCTTCATGATAAACGGCATGTAGGTCAGCTTGGCGCCGTATTTCTCGAAAAATTCATCCTTATATTTCCGGCGGTATTCAACGAGGGCCGTGAAATCGCAATCCTCGAACGTAGTCACATGCGCCGATGTCTGCCGGGAACGCGTCATATGATCGGAAATCAGCTTGCGCGGCCCCTCGAGCGGCATCCGCTCCTCGATTCTCTCCTCGCCGCTGGTGGGCAGCGGAGGGGGAACATAGCCTGGTTTTGCGGGTGCGGTTTTTTCTTTGAGGCGAGCGCCGCCGGCGGCAGCCTGCACGTCTTCTTTGCTGACGCGGCCTTCAGGTCCGGTACCTTCGAGTTCATTGGGATCGAGGCCGAGATCGCGGGCCAGTCTGCGGACGGACGGCGCCATCTGCGCTATCTTGCCCGTGGCCGGCGCTTTTGCGGCAGGCTTTGCTTCGGACGGTTTGGGTTTGGGAGTCTCGGCCTTGGGAGCGGCCGCTTTTATCGGCTCTTTCTTTTTCTTCTCAGGCGGCGGGGCTTCGCCCTCCGTGGCGATAGTGCACAGCACGTTGCCCACCTGCACAACATCACCCGACTTGGCCACGATTTTCTGGATGGTCCCCTCCACTTCGGCTGGAATTTCGACGTTGACCTTGTCGGTCATGATTTCCACCAAGGGCTGGTTTCTCTTGACCTTATCGCCCTCGGTCACCTTCCATTCGACAATGGTGCCCTCGTGAACCGATTCACCCATCTGGGGAACAGTGACGTCAAACGCCATCGGAACCTCCCATCACCTTAATTCTCCGTTATGTCTATCCAAAACTCACAACGTCTCCGCCGTGGCGTCATCCTAATGGACTTCCAGCATACGATTCAGCGCAATCCGGGCATCGGCTTTGATCGCCGGATCGACGACGATGCGGTCGCACGTCTCGAGATTATCCACGGTATAGGCCAGATCGGCCAGTGTCGTTCGATACATATTGGCGCACACCGGACAGGTCTGTCCCGAGAGTCCGAAAATCTTCTTGTCGGGATAGCGGTGCGCCATACGGTTGATCAAATTGATTTCCGTCCCGACCGCGATAACCGATCCCGCCGGCTGGCGGTCGATAAAATCGACGATGAATTTGGTCGAACCGACGGCATCGGCGTTCGCAACGACGTCCCAGGTACATTCGGGGTGCACGACGATTTTGACCTCCGGATTTTCGGCCCGCACGGCGTCGATATGATGCTTCTTGAAATTCGTGTGCACGTGACAATGGCCTTTCCAGAGAATCAGCCGCGCGTTTTGCAAACGCTCAGGATCGATACCGCCCAGTTCGGAGCGGAAATCCCAGATGACGATCTGTTCGTCCGGGATACCCATCCAGTGGCCGACGTTGTAACCGAGGTTTTCGTCGGGGAAGAAAAACAGCTTTTCGGCCCGCTCATACACCCATTCATAGGCGGCCTTGGCGTTGGACGAGGTGCAGATAAGTCCGCCCTCGCGGCCACAGAACGCCTTCAGTTGTGCCGCCGAATTCATATAGGACAACGGCAGCATTTTGTCGGTCAGGCCGGCGTCTTTGAGGTATCTCCAGGCGGCCATGACGTCGTCGATTTCGGCCATATCGGCCATGGGGCAGCCGGCCAGCGGGTTGGGCAGAAACACCTGTTGATTGTCGGCCGACAGGATATCGGCCGATTCCGCCATGAAATGTACACCGCAGAAGACGATATATTTCGCGGATTTGCGTTCGGATGCGGTTCGCGACAGATCGTACGAATCGCCGATGAAATCACCGAACTCAGCCACCTCCCGGCGCTGGTAATGATGCGCCAGGATGACCATTTTGTCAGTTAAACGGTCCTTGGCGTCAAGAATCGCCTGACGCAGGTCTTTTTCCGAGGCCTCTCGGTATTTATTGGGGACAGCAAGATGCATAAAATTCCACCGATCATCGAAAAACATCGGATTCAGATTCTAAACCGCTCCCTTGCGGGAGCGGGAATCGTTTTCAGTCTATCAAGTTACATTCTTTAACACACTTCGTCAAGTCCCGGCTCGGCGCCGAAGCGAAAAAACCGCCCGTTTTCATTCATTGCCGGGACGCCTGATATGCGACGAGTGCCCCGGTTCGATCTGCATGCGGGGGTCAATATAATGCACGGCGTTATTGACGGCCACGGCCGCCTCGCCGGCGCCGGTCGAAATCAGCTTCAATTTGCCGGGGTGACCGGCTATGTCTCCGGCGGCGTAGACGCCGGGGACACTCGTTTGCATCATATCGTCGACCTTGATAGCGTTGTGAAGCAAATCCAACCCCCAGTCCCGTATGGTTTTCAGGTTGGATAGAAAACCGAGGTTAAGAACCATGGCGTCGATATCGAAACTTATCTCCTCACCGCTAAACGTATTTACTACTGTTACGGCTTCGACCCGGCTCTCTCCAAACAATTCTTTGACTTCCCAGAAAGGATAATGCGTCTCCACGGAGGAATTCATGAGTTGCCGAACCGACTCCTCATAGGCGCGAAAGCGGTCGTTGCGATGAATAAGGATGACCTTCGAGGCAACCTTTACCAGCATGAGGGCGGTATCGACGGCCGAGTCACCGCCGCCGACGATCAAGACGGTCTTGTCTTTGAATTTGGACGAATCCTTGACGAAATAGTAGACCCCCGCGCCCTCCAGGGGATCCACATTCGGGATATCGAGTTTTTTGGGGATAAACGCCCCCATTCCGGCGCATATGATGACCGTCCGGGAATAGAACGTCTCATCGGAAGTCGCGAGCTCGATAATGCCGTCTTCGCGGCGGGTCAAATTCGTCACGCGACGGCCCAACACGATCGGCGCGCCATAGACGCGGGCCTGCTCTTCAAACTGCGCAACGAGGTCTTTGGCAAGTATCTTGGGATAACCGGCGACATCATAAATGAACTTCTCGGGATACAGGACTTTCAGCCCGCCGCCGACGACGTCCAAAGCCTCGACGATCCGGGCCTTAGCATTGCGCAAACCGGCATAATAGAGGGCATAGAGGCCCACCGGGCCGGCGCCGATGATGGTTATGTCGAAGATGTTTTCGGGGATAGGCTTGTCAGCTTCGTTTATCATTGGAAATGGCATCGATCATTTTTTTATCGGCCGGGATACCTTGTTCGGCGAATATTATCCTCTGCCCGGGGCCGATGACATACACCGTCCGTTGAATCAAAGCATCCTTCAATCTGGTGGCCTGATATGCTTTGGCGACTTTGCGCCCCGGATCGGATAAGAGCGGAAACGTAAAGCCCTTTTTGTCGCAATATTTATCATGCGATTCCACCGAGCCCGGATTGATCGCCAAAATATCGGCGCCGATTTCGGCGAATTTGTTCTTGTCCGCCTCAAGGGCGGACAGTTGCCGGTTTCACCCCGGAGTATTGTTTTTGACATAAAAGACCAGGACGGTATAGTCGTGGCGACGTTCCGAAAGCGCAACCCGTTGCCCTCGCGAACCATCCAGCGAAAAATCCGGGGCCGTATCACTCACCTGAAGCATCGCTCACCTCACAAAATTATATCGAGGGATGTGGACATGGCAATACCACGGAATCGCTACTTGAGCTCCTTCAGCACCTCAAACAAAACTCCGTTCTCCGGGACGTCATCGATATCATGGAGATCGGCGTACCGGATAACACCGTCTTTGTCGATTACATAAATCACGCGTTCGTTGTGACCGTCCTCGGTGAGAACGCCGAATTTTTGGGCGACGGCGCCATGAGGCCAGAAGTCGGATAACAGCGGATAATCGATTCCGCCCAGCGAATCGGCCCAGGCTTCATGGCTCGGAATGGAGTCGACCGATATACCCAGGACCTGGGTATCCAATGCCTCGAATTTTTCCAGGTCGGCCTGGTATCCGGGCATTTGCTCCGTTCAGACGGGCGTCCAGTCGAGGGGGTAAAAGGCAATAACAACGTTTTTCTGACCGTTATACTGCGATAAAGTCACCTTAGGGCCGTTATGCGCCGGAAGAGTAAAATCCGGTGCTTTATCTCCGACCTGGAGCATGCTCCCTCCTTTCGGACATGCATGTATCTATTCGTGCGACCACGGTCTGAGTCGAAGTCGTTCGGGGAGATCACCCTGCAGCGGGGCGAATATCCCGGCATCGATATCTCCTTCGTTCCGGCGAGTCGATCACCTGATAAGTCGGAATAAGACGTCAGCCTTCCATCGGCTGGCTTTCGCCGAATTCGAACCAGAAATAATTGCCGCCGATGGCCGACTTTTCCGCTTCGAGAGATTCGTAATGGCTGAACTCTTCCTCGGCCATTTTAGCGAATATCTGCTTGGTTTCCTCGTCCTCGGCGTTCTTGGCTTCGCTTTTGTAATATGCGGTCGCCGCCAATTCGGCTTCGATGGCCATTGCGATATACTGGACCTCGTTCAATCCCTCGCGTTTTTCGGGATGAGCAAAAAACTTCGACAGCACACCGACGCCTTGTTCCGGAACCTCACCGACTTCTTCGCCGAATTTCTTTTTATAAATCCGGTACAGGATCGATTCGTGCCGCCGTTCATCCTGAGCCAGGTTGGTCAATTTCCGCTTGGCGTCGGGATTCTTGGTTTTATCCGCGAGAAATTCGTAGAAGCGCCGGCCGTCGATCTCGCTGCGAATGGCCTGCTTCAGCAGTTGCATGGTTGTCGCTGTATTGTCTCCCATGTCACGTGTCCTCTCCAATGGATGACGAGGCGGCTACTTCTTGTCGCCTTTCTTTTTGTTTGACTCTTCGAGTTTTTTCAACTCTTTTTTGAGCTTCTTGAGCCGATTGTAATTCTTGTCCTGACGATTCTTGTCGAAAAGACCGCCGAAATGATCCTTTTCCATAACCTTCTCGAGCTCTGCGATCTCTTCGCGAAGTTTTTCGATATTCGGATCCATGGTCCTTGGTCTCCCTCGTTATCCTGCCTCACCGAAATGCGGCATATATGCCGCTATCCTTTCAACGTTTGTTCTATTTTCGCCCATGTGTCGCGCAGCGATACGGTTCGGTTAAAGACCGGGTTATCATCGGTTGAATCGGGATCGACGCAGAAATAGCCGTGCCGCAAAAACTGAAATCGATCTCCCGGTTTCACCGTTTTCAAACCCGGCTCCAGCTTGCACCTGCCGATTATCTCCAGCGAATCGGGGTTCAAATTGGATTTGAAATCCGATTCCTCATCGGGGTTTTCCTTGATGAACAAATGGTCGTACAGCCGCACCTCACCGTCGACGGCGTGCGACGCCGACACCCAATGAAGCGTACCCTTCACCCGACGGCCGTCGGGCGTTCCGCCGCCGCGACTTTCGGGATCGTACGTGCAATGCAATTCTACGGCCTCGCCGGTTTTGGGATCTTTGATGACTTCGTCGCAGGTGATGTAGTAAGCGTGTTTCAGACGCACCTCGCGGCCCGGCGCCAGCCGGAAAAACTTTTTGGGCGGATCTTCGCGGAAATCATCCCTCTCGATATATATCTCGCGCGAGAAGGGAATCATCCGCGAGGTCGAACCGGGGTCTTCCGGGTTATTGACAGCCTCGACCTGCTCGACCTTGTCTTCGGGATAATTGGTAATGACCACTTTGAGCGGCCGGAGCACCGCCATCACCCTCGAAGCGCGCAAATTCAAATCCTCGCGGAGACAATGTTCCAGAAGGGCGATATCGACGACGCTGTCTCTTTTGGCGACGCCGATGCGTTCGCAGAAACTCCGGATCGCCTCGGGTGTGTATCCCCGGCGGCGCATACCCGAAACGGTCGGCATGCGGGGGTCGTCCCATCCCGATACGTGCTTTTCATTCACGAGCTGAAGCAGCTTGCGTTTGCTCAGCACCGTGTAACTGAGATTGAGCCGCGCGAATTCGATCTGCTGCGAATGATAGACGTTGAGCGTGTCGAGCACCCAGTCGTATAACGGCCGGTGATCTTCGAATTCGAGGGTACAGATGGAATGCGTGATGCCCTCGATCGAATCCGACAGGCAATGGGTATAGTCGTACATCGGATAAATGTACCATTTGTCGCCGCTGCGATGATGGCCGGCGTGTTTGATCCGGTAGATGGTGGGATCGCGCATGTTGATATTGCCCGAGGCCATGTCGATTTTTGCCCGCAAAACGCGCGAGCCGTCCGGGAATTCGCCTTTGCGCATCCGCTCGAACAGATCGAGGTTTTCCTCGACCGTCCGCTTCCGGTTCGGGCTTTCCTTTCCCGGCTCGGTCAGCGTTCCGCGATACTCGCGGATCTGTTCCGGGGTAAGGTCGTCAACATAGGCCTTGCCCAGCTTGATCAACTGTACGGCATACTCGTATAGGCGGTCAAAATAGTCCGAGGCATAGAAGAGACGATCCTCCCAGTCGGCACCCAGCCATTTGACGTCGGCGATGATGGAATCGACGTACTCGGTGCTTTCCTTGCTGGGATTGGTATCGTCGAAACGCAGGTTGAACTTGCCGTTGTACTGCTTGGCGATACCATAATTCAGGCAAATCGACTTGGCATGCCCGATATGCAGGTATCCGTTGGGCTCGGGAGGAAACCGGGTATGGACGCGATTGTCATACTTGCCGGTTTTGTTGTCCCCGTCGATGATATCGCGGATGAAATCCGACGGTGTCGATGTCTCGTTAGCGCTCATATGGGTCCCATTTTACCTTGCCGTCACATGTTCCCTAATATACGCAGCTGCAGCGCGCATCCGTTTGACCGACTCGTCGCGTCCCAGCACTTCCAGCAGTTCGTACAGACCGGGCCCGGCCGTGGTTCCCGTCACCGCCAGCCGGGTGGGATGAATCAGCTGTCCTGTCTTAATATCGAGCTTTTCCGCCATCGCCTTGAGAGTCGTTTCGAGCGAATCGTGGCGGTACTGATCGAGCTTCTTGAACTCGTCGGCCAGCGCTTCCAGGTATTCGGCGTTTTCGGGAGTGAAGCTTTTCTTCATTCCCTTGGGATCATACGACCTCGGGGCCTGAAAGAAAAATTCGCCGCGTTCGACAAAATCATCCAGCGTCGTCGCCCGTTCTTTCAGCAGCTCGATCACATCCATCAGATACTGCCAGCGCGTTTCCAATCCATACTTGGTGTAGACGTTGGCCTTGGCCAGAAGCGGCGCGACCATCGTCGCCAACTCGTGATTGCTCTTCCGCCGGATATGTTCGGCGTTGAAATGGCGCATCTTGACGTAATCGAATACCGCATTGGCCTTGCCGACGCCGCCGATATCAAAAGCCGCGATCAACTCCGGGATATCGAAAACCTCACGGTCATCCTTGGGCGACCAACCGAGCATGGCCAGATAGTTGACCACCGCCTCGGGCAAAAATCCCTGTTTGCCGTAATCCGAAGCGTTGGCGGCCTCGTCTCGCTTTGAAATTTTCTTTTTGCGCTCGTCGAGAATCAGCGGCAGGTGTCCAAAGCGGGGCACGGGCAAGCCAAGGGCATTGTACAGGACGATCTGCTTGAAGGTGTTCGTCTGGTGGTCGTTGCCACGGATGATATCGGTGATTCCCATTTCGTGGTCGTCCACGACGACAACAAAATTGTACAGCGGCCGGCCGTCATTACGGCAGACGACGAAATCTTCGAGGTCCTTGTTCTTCTTGACCATCCGGCCGTAGACCATGTCGTCGTAGGCGGTCTCCTCGGTGTCGGGAATTTTCACTCGGACGACATAGGGCGTGTTCGCATCGAGTTTATATTTTATCTCGTCGGGGGTCAACCGCAGACAGGTGCGATCATATCTATAATCGGCCTTGTTACGTTTGGCCTCCTCCCGCTTTGCGGCAAGCTCTTCGGGCGTGCAGAAACAGCGATAGGCGTTTGCCGACGCCAGCAGTTTGTCGATATATTTCGCGTGTACATCCATCCGCTGAGATTGGAAAATCGGACCCTCGTCCCAATCGAGCTTGAGCCAGGTGAGTGAGTCGATTATGGCTTTCACCATTTCGTCGGACGAGCGTTCGACGTCGGTATCCTCGATACGGAGAATGAACTTCCCGCCCCGGTTGCGGGCATAAAGCCAGTTGATAATAGCCGTGCGGGCGACTCCGACATGCAAAAATCCCGACGGCGACGGGGCGATGCGAACGCGTATATCAGACATCTATTTTCCTGTCAATCAGTTATCTTCATATAGGCCCAAACGGGCGAAACTCAATATATACCTTAACCGCGAATGTCTCAAGTTGTTTTTGGAAATCGTAACCACGGCTCATTTGAAAATAAACCGGGCATCGACAGCTTTGCAGCAGTCCTTTTTCCCTGAGACGATAAACGGGTTGATGTCGATTTCCGTGAACTGCGGGAAATCGCCCACCAACTGAGATATCCTCAAGAGCGCCTGCTTGATCGTTTTGATGTCGGCCGGCGGTGCGCCGCGAAAACCGGTCAGGAGCGGGTATGTTTTCAGGCTCTTGATCATCTCGTCGGCCCGGACGTCGTTTAGCGGTGTGATGCTGAAGGCGACGTCTTTCATAATCTCGACATAAACGCCCCCGAGGCCGAACATGATCAGCGATCCAAACGACGGATCGAGCATGACACCGATAACCGTCTCGACACCCCCCGATACCATATCCTGGATCACGACCGAAAATCCCTCGCCCTGCTTCATCGGTCCGATCTGTTCCTTGAGATCGGCGAATTCCGCGCGCAGTTCTTTGTCGTCCCGGATATCGACCCGCACCGCTCGCGCCTCGGTCTTGTGCAGAATCTGCGGCGTGTTCAATTTCATGACCACCGGATATCCCATTTTGCCGGCTGCTTCCACCGCCTCCTTGGCCGACGACGCCACCTTATACGGAGCCGTGGGAATACCATAGGCTTCCAGAATATCCATCGCCTCCTGACCGACGATGGCATGACGCTTTTTGGTGAAGGACCGGTCGATGATGTCCTGGACTTTCTTCTTGTCCACCCGGAAAGACGGTATCTTGCCGCCCTTTCGCTGCAGGTATCGGCGGTAGCCGTCGATGGTGTTGAGGGCTTTGGCGATCGCTTCAGGGAAAATATAGACGGGAATGCCGCTTTCCATCATCATTTCGATACCGCGCGATCTGAAGCCCGCGCCCATGAAGCAGACCAGGAACGGCTTATCGGTCTTTTTCTTGGCGTCGATAATCGCCTGCGCCACTTCGATCTCCTCGACGGTTATCGGCTGGACGAAAATCGGCACGATGGTATCGTATGCTTCATGCTTGCAGACCGATTCAAGGGCGAGCGTGAATTCGCGACCGCGCGCGCCCGCGATTAAATCCAGCGGATTATTGAGCGAAACTTCCTCGGCCAAAAATCCCCGCAACTCCTTCTTGATGGCGTTCGGGAGCGGCGGGAGATCCATACCGCTGGAAATCAGGGCGTCCGTGGCGAGAATCCCGGGTCCCCCGGCGTTGGTGACGACCGCTACGCGATTGCCTTTCGGTACCGGCTGATGACTGAGCGCCATGGCGACGTCATACAATTCTTCGATGGAGGACGTCCGCATGACGCCGCACTGGGCGAAGAGGGCATCGACGCCGACGTCTGCGCCCGCCAAAGCTCCCGTATGAGACGTGGCGGCTCGCGCGCCTTGGGCGGTACGCCCGGATTTGACGGCGACGATCGGCTTTTGCTTGGTGACCTCGCGGGCGATGGTCGTAAAATTTTTGGGATTGCCGAAATTTTCCAGATACATCAGGATCATCCGGGTCTTGTCGTCCTGCTGCCAGTAGCGCACCAAATCGTTGCCGGAGATGTCGGCCTTGTTGCCTACCGACGCGAACATGGAGAAGCCGAGGTTGATCTGATCGGCGAAATTCAGGATCGCCTCGCCCAGAGCGCCCGACTGGGAAATGAATGAAATCGGCCCCGGTTTCGGCCTGGCTTTGCCGAAGGTGGCATTCATGCGCACGGTCGGATCAGTGTTGACGACCCCGAAACAGTTGGGGCCGATCAGGCGCATTCCGTATTTTTTAATGATATCCACGAGTCGTTTTTCCAACTCCACGCCCCGGCCGCCGATTTCCTTGAATCCGGCCGATATGACAACCAGGCCCTTGACCCCCTTCTGCCCGCACTGTTCGGCGGCTTCCGGGACGACCTCTTTGGGGACGGCGATAATGGCCAGGTCGACCGCGTCGGGGACATCGAGAACGGTCGAGTAGGCCTTTATCGAATGGATAACACCGGCCTTGGGGTTGACCGGGAAAATTTTGCCGTTGAATTCATAGTCGATCAGGTTGTGCAGGATTTCGCGGCCGATCGTGTTCCGCCGCGCCGATGCGCCGATTACGGCAATCGACGCCGGTTTGAATATACAATCGAGATTGTGCATTGGCTCCTCTCAGGATGGGCCCGTCTGCATTTTTATCCTATATACGGGCCAACTCTTGCCGAATTCGGGCATAAGTATACGCTAAACGGCAGTTCTTGTCAACGAGCCGCGTAAATCGACGGTTGTGTAAATTCTTGTGTGTAAATTTTAGGTGATTTTGGCTAAATAAAGA
>CAZJWR010000005.1:103677-115845 GCA_964549765.1 uncultured Ignavibacteriales bacterium | reverse complement strand
CGAGTGAAGGCACCGCCCAATAAAACCGATCGTTCTTCGAATTGAAAAAGCCCCGTGCGAAGCGGGGCTTTTTTATATTGGATGAAAAAGTCCGCAAAAAAAAGATAGCGATAAAAAAAATAGTTGACGGATTCTTTAACAATTTTGTATACGTTATAGACGAAGGCGGGGAATCAGAATTTTACTTCTGAGCCTTTAAACGATTTTTAATCCTGTAAAAAGAATTAGAGGCGGATTATGCCTGCGTCAGGCCCGGGTCTTTTTTGGCGCAGGGAGCGTTCTTTGCCAATGTAAGGTATTGTTAGTCAAGAGATTACCGGAATAATATTTTCCTTCACTTCTAACTGATTATCCCATATGGCGATAGGGAAATATTTTTCAAAAAAAGGTAACTTTTTACTTGACAACGTCCTATGAAGGTCGTATCCTAATCAGGTAGGGATTTTCTGCATCAGGGGTGCACATGTCGGGTGCTTACTAGCCAGGGAATTGCATAACGCGAAAGCGAGGTGGAGCATGGCACAAAAGGGTAGCTCTTCTGCAACCAGCACGCAGAAAAAGGGAAGGCTTTCTACCGCCGAAGCACGCCGCGAGTACCAGCGCCGGTATTACCAGATGCACAAAGAGAAGGCGAAGGAATACCAGCGGCTGTACAATCTGACCCACAAGAAAAAACGCGGCGGACGGGGAAAGGCCAATTTTGTCTGTCCCAGGGAAGCGACCCGAATGACGTTCAATACCTGCGATTTGATGAGCGCACCGGTGGAAAAGTCCATCCGAATGTTGGAAAAAATCATTGCCGGTGAACGTCTCTTCACGATGTAGGCCGAATTCCGTATGGATATCGGCTTGTGCAGGAAAAAAATGAGAAGGCGGCTCCACGGCCGCCTTTATTATTGCGTATCAAATAGATATGTAGTAAATTCGCGCATTGGCGAACGATGAAATCGACACTAACGCGGAGAAAGACATAAAATGGCTAAGAAATCGACCAAATCATCTACCAAAGACACCTCGGAATCGGCTGCCGTGAAGGACAAAACCAAATCATCGTCCAAGCTGTTCTATTTCTTCGGCGCCGGGAAAGCCGAAGGCGAAGGAACCATGAAAGACATCCTGGGCGGCAAAGGCGCCGGCCTGGCGGAAATGACCAATATCGGTATTCCCGTCCCTCCCGGATTCACGATCTCGACCGAAGCCTGTCACCTGTATTACGACAGCAATATGTCTCTGCCGGACTGGTTCGAAAACGAAATGAAGTCCAATATGGCCAAAGTGGAGAAGGCCATGGGTGCTAAATTCGGCGACCCGGACAACCCGCTTCTGGTATCGGTCCGGTCGGGCGCGAAATTTTCGATGCCGGGCATGATGGACACGGTTTTGAATCTCGGCCTCAATGACAAGACAGTCGAGGGGTTCGTCGGCAAAACCGGCGACGCGCGTTTCGTCTATGATAATTATCGCCGCTTTATTTCCATGTTCGGCAACGTCGTTCTCGGAATCGACAAGGACGTTTTTGAGGCGGTCATCCAGAAGAAGAAACGGGAGAAAAAGATTCGTCATGACAGTTCCCTGCAGGTGAAAGACCTCGAGGATATTGTCGAGAAATTTAAACGCATCATCAGCCGGAAAACGGGCGAATCGTTTCCGGAAGACCCCTATAAACAGCTGGCCATGGCTCGCGACGCCGTGTTTCGTTCGTGGAACAACCCCCGGGCCATCAGTTATCGGCGCCTTAATGATATTCCCTCGGATCTGGGCACGGCCGTCAACGTGCAGGCCATGGTGTATGGCAATATGGGGACGACGTCGGGGACGGGCGTCGGTTTTACCCGCAATCCCTCGACGGGCGACAAAGAATTCTACGGCGAATACCTTTTGAATGCCCAGGGCGAGGATGTTGTCGCGGGCATACGCACGCCATCACCGATAACCTCGCTAAAGGACGAAATTCCCGCCGTCTATAACGAATTACGCAAGATCACCGACCGTCTGGAGCGGCACTACCGCGATGTCCAGGATTTCGAATTCACCATCCAGGAAGGCAAATTGTACATGCTGCAGACGCGGACGGGGAAACGGACGGTCCAGGCGGCCATGAAAATCGCCGTCGATATGGTCGAGGAAGCCTTGATTTCCACCGAGGAAGCCCTGGTGCGTATCGATCCGCGACAGCTCGATCATCTCCTCCATCCGCGACTCGATCCCAACGCGTCGTACAAGGTCGTCGCGACGGGGCTGGCGGCTTCGCCGGGTGCGGCCTCGGGAACGGCCGTTTTCAACGCCGAGGACGCGGTCGCGGCGGCGACGGCCGACAAGAAAGTCTTGCTGGTCAGGCAGGAAACCAACCCCGATGATATCGAGGGGATGCACGCTGCCGTCGGTATTTTGACCAGCCGGGGCGGGATGACGTCGCACGCGGCGGTCGTGGCGCGCGGCATGGGTAAGCCTTGCGTGGCCGGCTGCGAGAAAATCCGCGTCGAAGAATCCAAAAAGCAGATGCATATCGGACGATTGATCATAAAAGAAGGCGAGGTGTTGACTATTAACGGATCGACCGGTGACGTGATCGCCGGCAAGGTCGCGACGATCGAGCCGGAACTCTCGGGCGAATTCGCCAAGTTGATGGAATGGGCCGACGCGGTCCGCCGTCTCGGCGTTCGCACCAACGCCGATACCCCCCACGACGCCGAGCAGGGGCTGCGGTTCGGCGCCGAAGGCATCGGCCTTTGCCGCACCGAGCATATGTTCTTCTCCGAAGAGCGCCTGCCCATAGTCCAGCAGATGATTATCGCCGATTCCACCGAGAAGCGCCAGGCGGCGCTGGATAAGCTGCTGCCCTTCCAGAAGGGCGATTTCAAGAAAATTCTCGCCGCCATGGAAGGATACCCGGTAACCATCCGTACCCTCGATCCCCCACTTCATGAATTCCTTCCCGGCCACGAGGAGATGGACGCCCGGATCAAAGCGCTCGACAAAGACGATGAGGCCTACGAGGAGAAACTCGATGAAATCGAGAAGATCATTGCTCGCATCGAGGAATTACGCGAGGTCAACCCTATGCTTGGGCACCGCGGCTGCCGTTTGGGCATCGTCTATCCGGAAATCACCGAGATGCAGGTGCGGGCGATCATGGAGGCGGCCTGCGAACTGACCAAATCGGGGAAGAAAGTCTATCCGGAGATTATGATCCCCTTGGTCGGTCATGTCAATGAATTCAAGAACCAGAAGGAAATCGTCGACCGGATTGCTATCGAGACAACCAGCAAGTTCAATGTCGAGATCGATTACAAGGTCGGAACGATGATCGAAATTCCGCGGGCGGCGCTCACCGCCGATGAGATCGCCACCGAGGCGCAATTCTTTTCATTCGGGACGAACGATTTGACGCAGATGACGATGGGCTTTTCCCGCGACGACGCTGGCCGATTTCTGCGGTATTACGTGGAGAAGGGCATCCTGCCCAGGAACCCGTTCGTATCGATCGATGTCAACGGGGTCGGTCAACTGATCCGCATAGGGTTCGAGAGAGGCCGCCGGACCAACCCCGATCTCAAAGTGGGCATATGCGGCGAACACGGCGGTGACCCGGATTCGATTCAATTCTGCCATGAAGTCGGTCTGAATTACGTCTCCTGTTCGCCGTTCCGTGTTCCGATTGCTCGCCTGGTGGCGGCCCGTGCAGCCCTGCAGGATAAGGAAACGCTGGCGAAACCGGGGACGCCCCCTAAGAAATCCGCCAAAGTCAAAGCTGCCGCCAAGCCGAAAGCAAAGAAGAAATCGACGGCCAAGACTGCGGCAAAATCGAAACCGAAGGCTAAATCCAAGGCCAAGATCACGTCGGTCAAGCGCGGCGATAAGAAAAAGACGACGGTCCGGAAGGCGGCTTCCAAGGGGAGCGGCCCGAAGAGCAAGCGGTAATCGATTTACCGGTCGACCGCGATTTCAACCGCCGGCGTTCTCGCCGGCGGTTTTTTTTGCCTGAAGTAGTGGGACGTTCAGCATTCGGGATCGAGGGGATTGAGCCGGGAATCGAATGTCTGCCGTTCGAAATGCTCTTTTGCCTGGGCGCGCCACACCGCCATGCCCCGCGCTGCGCGGTCGTCGTCTATCTCGGTCACCCATATGGAAGCGAGTGTGTTATCCGGCGCCAGATTGATGATCAGATGGTCGGCCAGTCGATACGCAATGGCGCTGCGAACGGTCTGGAAACGAACCCGCAGTATCGATCGATCGGCATTCGACAGCAGATTCGCGTCCGGGAGCTTGCGGCGAAAATCCAAAAATCGGATATCGGCTTCGGCCGCCCCTGAGGGGACGTGAAGATTGCGATTGACCCGCCATTGCCGCCTCGGGACGAGAACATGCATAAACAGCAGCCGTCCGATGCGGTCAACATCGATCTGGAGTTGCGGCGAATCGAGGTAGGAGAAGAATTCCCCCGAGGGGTAAACCGGAACGTACAAGACTTCCTCTTCCACCTGATAAAAACCCCGGCTGGCGGGGGGGAATGCAACCGGGGTTTTGATCGCTATCGCAATTTTTTTCGATGGATTTAGTTT
The DNA here is from genome assembly GCA_964549765.1 of uncultured Ignavibacteriales bacterium. Lineage (GTDB taxonomy): Bacteria > Zixibacteria > MSB-5A5 > GN15 > JAAZOE01 > CAZJWR01. Next base: position 111,283 of record CAZJWR010000005.1, on the reverse strand, counting down.
TTCTTCGCCTTCTGCCACTCGTTGATTTTATCCTTGACCTGATCGAATTCCACCGATCCGGGAAAATCGTTCTTGAGCACCTGGTAATATTCCAGCGCTTTGGCGGTGTCGCCCATTTTTTCATAGGTGCGGCCCAGCTTGAAATATGCCGTGGCCCGTTTTTCCGAATCCGGATACTCTTTCAGCAGCTTGTCATATTCCTGGATCGCCTTTTCGTTCTGGCCCATTTCGTAGTAGGCTTCCGCGATCCAAAGCTGACTATTGTCGGATAGGTCGCCTTTGGGACAGTATTTCAGGTAATCCGTGAAGCCCGAGATAGCCAGTTCATATTGGCCTCGATACATGTCCTGAAACGCGTTGTCCCATAAGCGGCGGCAATCCACCGTCGAAGCCAGGGCAGTCGTATCGGTTGTTTGCGCCGTATCGGCGGAATCGGCAACCGGCTCCTGCGTCACCGGCTGCGCCGGGCCGCCCGATTCGGTAACCCGTTGCGAAAGCGTGTAGACGAGCTGCTGCATATCGCTGAGTTGACTCTGGAGCTGGCCGACCTGGTCGTTGATGGTGCTGAGCGACGTCCCGATATCCACCCGCAGTTGATCGTCCTGCTCGGAGCTTGTGGTCAGGAGCGAATCAATCCGCTCGAGACGCGCCTTCAGCAAGAGCTGATCGTTGCGAACCCGATTGACATTCTCATCGACCCGCATGACGTCCTGCTTGGTGGCGCATCCCGCGAATAGCAAAATCAACAAAACCAGAGGCGCCGCCATGAGGAGGCGCCCCGGTCCAGAACTCTGTTTGCACACAGTCATGAGTTCCAACTATCGTTGAATGATTCTAAAATCCGCACGGCGGTTCTTGGCCCACGCCGCCTCGTTATGTCCCGGGTCGGCCGGACGTTCTTCGCCGTAACTTATGGTTTCCAGGCGATCGGCCGGGATGCCCAGTTTGACGAAGTATTCCTTGACCGCGTTGGCGCGCCGATCGCCGAGCGCCAGGTTGTATTCATATGTATCCCGCTCGTCGCAATTCCCTTCGATCTTCACGACGAGGTCGGGGTTTGCCTTGAGGATCGCAGCGTTCTTTTCCATGCGCGGCTTCTGATCCTCGCGGATGTTAGACTTGTCGAAATCGAAGTAAATCGTCAGGAAATCCGACTCCTTGACGACCTCTTCCTTCGGCGGCGGCGGCGGAGGAGGTGGTGGTGGCGGCGGTGTTGTCGTGTCCACGGCGGTTACGGGTTGCTCTTCGATGGGCGGCGGTGGCTTCTTACCACAGCCGAAAATGAGCGCTAACACCAAAATTAGTCCGATAACAAGCAGGACTTTTTTCATAGGGCCCTCCTAAAATTCGGCTCTATAGAATGAACTGTTGTCTTTCTTCTCTGTGCGAAACTGTACCAAAATGTTTTATACAAATCAACTACAAATTATGCCAAACGGCCAAATTTTTCACCACGCGTATCCCGACCAATCCGGGTTGGAATTGCCGCCGCCGGTCGTCAGCTTTTGCTCTCCCTCGCCAAATAAATCCATGACGTAGATTTCCTTCTCGCCGCTGCGGGTCGAGGAAAAGACGATATGATTGCCGTCCGGCGACCAATGCGGGTTTTCGTTGCTGCCGGCCTCAGTCAACACCCGGAAATTATCGCCGGTGACGTCGATTGTGCTGATATTGAATTGCCCATCGGTTCGGCTCACGAAGACGAGTCGGTCGCCCTTGGGCGACCACGCCGGGGAATCATTGTAGCCGCCGATATAGGTCAGGCGGCGGACGTTGGTGCCGTCGTTGTCCATGATATAAATCTGCGGCGTGCCCGACCGATTCGACATGAAAGCGATCTCCCTCCCGTTGGGCGACCAGCAGGGCGATGATTCGATGGTCGACGAATAGGTCAGCCGGCGCTTGATCTTGCCGGACCGTTCCAGCAGATAAATTTCGGGATTGCCGTCGCGCGACAGGGCGCAGGCGATGCTTTCCCCGTCGGGAGATACCCGCGCGGCCGAGTTTATGCCCGGGTAGGCAGCCAACTGATCGATCTTCCCGTCGCGGACATCGTACTGGTACAACTGCGGGTCGTCGTGCATGTACGAGGTGAAAAGGATCTTGCGGCCGTCGGGAGCGAACGATGGCGACAGATTGATCGAACCGTTGCCGGTAAGCTGGTAAATATTGGCCCCGTCATAATCGCACATGAAAAGCTCTTTGTTGCCGGTACGGGTGGAGATAAAGCAGATTTTCGTGTTGAATATTCCCGGATCGCCAGTCAAATACAGGATGATGTCATTCGCGACGGTGTGAGCCAGCCGCCGGTAATTTTTCACGGGGGATTTGAATTTTCCCCGTGCGAAGGTGACTCCCGATTCCGAAGATACGACCTGATAATTGAGGGTGACCTCGTCCGGGGTGGAAAAGTCGCCCAATGCCCGCACGACATACTGCGCCCCGAGCTGGCTCCATCCCAGTAGCGTCATCGCCTTCAGCTCCATATGCCGCATGTAGAACGAATCTTCTTCGATGATCTCGTAATAGGGCGAAAAATCAAGGTCGTCGCGCATGATGTCGGCCAGGCGTATCAGCACGATCGAATCGGATTTGGGAGCGGTGACGCCGTTGCGGTCGGTGAAATTCTCGACGGCGATGCGCGTCTTTTGGTAGCCCCGTTTGGCGTCAAGACGGCCGCGATAATCCCTGATCTGCGGGAAAGCTGCCGACGCCAACAGGGCGCACACGAATATCAAGCAAGCGAGTCTTTTCATGGTCCTCATGGTTTATAGGGAAATTCGAGGTAAATGCCGATTATGTCGTCACGAAAATCCGTCGGCAGTTGGGGGAGAGGCGAGGATGACACGACCGCCCGCAGGCAGGCCCGGTCGTAGGCGGGCACGCCCGACGACGTTTCCACGATCGGATCCATGATCGTTCCCGATCGGATAATTTTGAAATAGACCACGCACGACATCGGCTGGTTGGCGGCCACCGGATTGGACCAGTTCCGTTCGATTTTCCCGAACGCCTGAACGAAATAGTAGGGGTAATCAAAACTGGCGTTATCAATCGCGACCGTACCGAATTTCGATCCAGGACCCACCTTATCAGTAATATCCGTCCCGCCTTTCTGAGTCTTGTCACCTTTTTGCGCCAATCCCTGGTAGCCGAGGTCCTTTTCCGGTTTCGGCTTGGGCTTGGCCTCTTCCGGCTTGGGCTTTTTTTCGACCTTTTTCACTTCGTGCTTGGATTCCGGCGCGGAAATGGGGATAGCCACTTCGTCCTCCACCAGCGCCTGCGGGATGGCGATCTCCGGCATCTTGCCGCCTTGAACAAGGTCAGGATTGCCCAGCGGCGGCATGCTGATAATATTCACGCCGATCGATTCCAGATCGTGGCTGGGATGTACGACGAAAGGGTTCAGCATGGTGACCATCAGGATCAACCCCCCGTGCAGAATCACCGAGTAAAACAGGTCTCTTGAAGAAATCGAAATCATTTGCCGGATCGCAGTTTGTCGGTATCGACCGGTGACGTGACCAGTCCCAGATAATTAACACCCATTTCCTTGAGACGAGCGACGACGTCGATGACGGAGCCATAGACAACGGCGCTGTCGGCCCGAATATACACCGACGAGGTGTTTTTATGCTTTAGAACCTCATCGAGCCGTTTTTCGAAGTCGGGTAGATTCACCCAAATATCGTCGATGAAAATGCCGCCTTTCTTGTCGATCGTTAGCACCACTCCCTCGCCGAGTTCATCCTGTATGGCCGCGCGGGTTTTGGGCAGGTTGACGTCGATCCCCGACTGCAGCATCGGTGCCGTGATCATGAAAATGATCAAAAGGACCAGCATGACGTCGACGAGGTTGGTGACGTTAATATCGGCCATATGTCGATAGGAGCGGCTGATCACTGAAAACTATCCTTTCGTAGGCGCGCCAGAAATTCCATGCTGAAACCGTTGGCCCGGTCGGTGATATATTTCAGCTTGTTGTTGGCCCAGTTATAGCCGATGACGGCCGGGATGGCCGCGGCCAGCCCGACGATGGTAGCCAGAAGAGCTTCGGCGATACCGGGCGCGACGACGGTCAGCGAGGCCGAACCCCGCGAACCGATGGACCAAAACGAATCCATGACGCCGACGACGGTGCCCAGAAGGCCCAGAAACGGGGCGGAATTGGCTGTCGTCGCCAAAAAGACGACGTAGCGTTCCAGCTTGCCCACTTCGTCGCCGATGGTCTTGTCCAGCATCAGCGTGACGGTTTGGAAATCGTCTTCTTCGAGCTTTCGCCCGCCTTCCTTGAGCCTGCCGGATTGATTTTTCGCCTCAATAACGGCGTCGGCTTCCATGATGCCAGCCGAATAGATCGACGATAGGGGCGTCATACGGAAATTCTTGACCTGGCCGAGCATGTCGGAAAGCTGGCGGGAGCGCGTAAACAGGCCGCCGAACTTGTGGGTCTGAGAGTTAACGGTTTTGAACAGCCGATACTTATTTATCATAATGCCCCAGGAAACCAGGGACATAATCACCAGAATCGTCAGAATAATCACCCCGAAGAACGAGGTCTGTCCCAGAATGTCCCAAATGCCGCCGGCAAGAGCGAGCGACACCGCCTTAGGCGCCGCTCCGAGAAGTCCGGATGCGAGTGTTAATGCAATCATATTTCGTTTTACACCAGTCGTCGTAAAAGGTTTTTATTCCGTACCATACAGACTGTTAATCATAGACAAGCGTTGTACGCCGATCAACAAAAAACGAAAAGCTTTTTATTGGTCGGGTCCTACGTACATATGGTGATCGGGAGAGAACGTGGATAATAATCCCGCTGAATGCGGTAGCGCCGCGGGTGTGCAAATTTTTGCGGCGTCGCCAAAATTGGGTGGACAACGAGGTGGATTATCGTTATATTTTCTGTCTTTGATGAATTATGTATCGGGCGAAAATTCAGGCGGATTCGTCTGAGACCGTAGACGCACGAACGGAACCTAAATGGAAGAGAAGGGCGCGATGGAAAAGAAGCCTGAAGATATACATGTTATTCTGGCAACCGACTGCGGTTCGACGACAACCAAGGCGATACTTATCGAAAAACGCGACGGCGAATACCGGCTGATTGCCCGCGGCGAGGCGCCGACGACGGTCGAGGCCCCGTTTGAGGACGTCACCATGGGCGTACTCAACGCCGTGGCCGAAGTCGGCGAACTATCCGGCCGCGATCTCATCGACGATAAAGGCAGAATTATCACTCCGGCCGAGGGGCAAAAGGGCTGTGACATATATATTTCCACCTCCTCGGCGGGTGGCGGCCTCCAGATGATGGTCGCTGGCGTGGTTCGGTCGATGACGGCCGAATCGGCCGAGCGGGCGGCGCTCGGAGCGGGCGCGATTGTTATGGACGTTATCGCCTCCAACGACAAACGGCGACCGCATCAGCAGATCGAGCGGATTCGCCATCTCCGACCCGACATGATTCTGCTTTCCGGAGGCGTGGACGGCGGGACGACGTCCCATGTCGTCGAAATTGCGGAACTGATCTCCGCCGCCGATCCCCGGCCGCGGCTCGGGTCGGGATACAAATTACCGGTCATCTATGCCGGCAACACCGAGGCTCGCCAGGCTATCAAAGATACCCTGGGAGAAAAGGTCGACCTCGGTATCGTCGAAAACATCCGCCCCGTGCTGGAACGCGAAAACCTGCTTCCCGCCCGTGAGAAGATACACGACCTGTTTATGGAGCACGTCATGGCGCAGGCGCCGGGCTACCGGAAACTGATGGGATGGACCGATGCGCCGATTATGCCGACGCCGGGCGCAGTGGGATTAATTATCAAGACTATCGCCGATTTGGGAAATATGGAAGCGGTCGGCGTCGATATCGGCGGCGCCACGACAGACGTATTTTCGGTCTTTCGCCCCGAGGGGGCTGCTGGGGTATTCAACCGCACGGTATCAGCCAACCTGGGGATGAGTTATTCGGTATCGAATGTGTTCGCCGAAGCGACCCTGCCCAATGTGATGCGCTGGATGCCGTTCGACATGGATGAGCGCGACCTGCGCAACCGTGTCAAGAACAAAATGATCCGGCCGACGACGATCCCGCAGGCCATGGAAGAATTGATATTCGAGCAGGCGATTGCCAAAGAGGCGCTGCGTTTGGCCTTCGTGCAGCATAAGAGCTTCGCGACGTCCCTGAAGGGAGTCCAGAGGCAGCGCACCATCGCCGACGCTTTCGCGCAGGACGCGTCCGGAGCCACCATCGTCAACATGATGACCCTGGACGTGCTGGTCGGGTCGGGCGGCGTGCTGTCGCACGCCCCGAGACGCCAGCAGGCTGGACTGATGCTGATCGATGCCTTCCTTCCCGAGGGCATCACCCGCCTGGCGGTGGATTCGATTTTCATGATGCCGCAACTGGGCGTGCTTTCGACTCTTCATGCCAAGGCCGCCACGGAAGTTTTCGAGAAGGACTGTCTGATTCATCTCGGAACATGCGTGGCGCCGGTGGGCGAAGCCAAAAAAGGCGGCGACGTTTTGGAGTACCGGATACAGCTTCCCGACGGGGAGGTATCGGGCAAACTCAAGTTCGGCGAAATAAAAAAATTCCCGCTGGGCGTCGGCGAAGACGGTCTGCCGCTCAAGGCCAAAGCAATTCTGGAGCCGGGCCGACATCTGGACGTAGGGCGCGGCAAGGGTGATAAGGTCGAAACCGAACTGCAGGGCGGCGTCGTCGGGATCATACTGGACGGACGCGGCCGGCCGTTCGAACTGCCCCAGGACAATAAAGAACGAATCGAGTCGCTCAAGAAGTGGATGACGGAACTGGACGTCTATCCCAAAGAGGCTCTCGAACATATAACGCGCAGCTGATCGTCGGTCTCGACGTACGGCTGTTGGGTGAGTGTATGATGATACCAAACGCAAATGATCGTTTCCGTGTCGGAGCGCCGTTTTTGGCAGTTCTTTCGCTCGCGCTGGTATTGGGGCTTCTATTTTTTGCCTCATCGCTTCGGGCGGATAATTACGTCAACTGGAAAGGCGGTTTCTGGTTCGCGCTCCCCGATCAGTGGGAGCAGGTGAATTATGCCATTGTCGACCGCTATCTCTCCATGATGGATACATCTCAGGATGTGTTCGATTACGAGGCGGTTTTTGCTCCGGCGGAATCGCGGATGTTTGCCGAGGACGCCTACCTCGTCCTTACCTTCGATTCGCTCGGCAAGCTGACTTCGAAGCAGGCCGATTCCGTCCTCACCACGATAGCGCAGACATATTCGAGCGTTATCGAGGAGGCCCCGATCGTCAATTACATGTCGGATTTGCGTCCGGGCCGTCCCCAGGTGGATCGCGCCAACAAAGTCGTGACCGTCGTCAGTGAGATGGCCTATCGGCCGGATGCGTTGCGAAAGCTCTGGCTCTACATGCGGCTCAACGACAACGGACTGATTTCGATGTACTTCTATAGTCCGGATTCGACGTTTAAAGAGAACATGTCGACCTTCGAGGAAATCGTCAATTCGCTTTCCTTCACGGGGCTGAAAGAGGCCTCATCGGAGGAGTTGACGTTTACGGACGTGGGAGCGGGGAACCCGGAAGCCGGCGCACCCCAATCATC
>CAZJWR010000005.1:100864-103577 GCA_964549765.1 uncultured Ignavibacteriales bacterium | reverse complement strand
GAAAGGCAATAGATCATGGCACATGCATATACGCCGGGACTGAAAGTCAGCGAACGACTCCTGGTGACCAAACGACGGATTCTTCCCCTCAAAGGCGAAGTGCTTGCCAAAAAGGGTGACCGGGTGCATCCCGATGATGCTGTTGCCCGGACGTTCCTTCCCGGCGACGTCGAACCGATCAACGTTGCCAATAAACTCGGCCTGCCCCCGGAAGATATCGAAGGGTGCATGTTGAAAAAGGTCGGAGACGAAGTCGAGCAGGGCGAGCCGATCGCCCGATCACGGCCGCTGTTCGGGTTGAAATGGTTCGCATCGGAAAGCAAATCGACGCTGAAAGGCACCGTGGAATCGATCTCGTCGGTGACCGGCCAGGTGCTTTTGCGCGGCGAGCCGATCCCGGTTGAAGTCAAAGCATATCTTGAAGGCGAAGTGGTCGAAGTGATCGAAAAGGAAGGCGTCGCTGTCGCCACCTGGGGCAGTTTCATTCAGGGGATTTTCGGAATCGGCGGTGAAACCCATGGTTCGATTAAGGTCGTTGTGCCCGACAACAAGACGACGCTCACCGAAAAATATATTTCCGAAGAATGCAAAGGCTGCGTCATCGTCGGCGGGTCGCGCGTAACCGCCGGCGCCATCAAGAAGGCCATTGCGGTCGGCGCCGCCGGTGTCGTCTCCGGAGGATTCGACGACCAGGATCTTCGCGAATTTCTCGGATACGATATCGGCGTGGCCATCACCGGTTCCGAAGATCTGGGTATAACGCTGATCATAACCGAGGGATTTGGGGATATCAGCATGGCCGAGAAAACTTTTGAGTTACTTCAGGAGAAGAGCGGTCAGATGGCGTGTATCAATGGCGCCACCCAGATTCGCGCCGGTGTCATTCGCCCCGAAGTGGTCATCCCCCTGGGAGGCGACGTCCACGCCAAGGATGATCGGGAAGCGGTCGAACAGCATGGGTTGGAGATCGGATCGCCCATCCGGGTCATTCGTTATCCGCATTTCGGAAGACTGGGCAAGGTGAGTGACCTGCCGTCGCCGCTTCAAGTTTTGGAATCGGAATCCAAGGCCCGTGTACTCGAGGTGACGTTCGGGGACGGGTCCAAGGCGATTGTCCCGCGCGCCAATGTGGAATTGATCGAATCGTAGCATGATTTGTCGCCAAAAAACATTCGGCAGGAAAGCCTGTGAAGTTTTCCGGCCGTTTTTTTTGGTCTGAATCAACTGCTATTTCACCAGCGCCATCTTTTTGGTCAGGGTCGTCTCGCCGGCCTTTAGGCGATAGAAATAGATGCCAGTGGCCACGCCGCGGCCGCCTGCATCGCGTCCGTCCCATTCGATCCGGGTCATTCCCGGCGGCGCCGATCCGTCGAAAAGCTGTTTCACGCGCTGGCCGAGGATGTTGAAAACCTCCAAGGTGACTTTGGCCGAAACACTCTTAGGATTGTAAAACTCGATCACCGTCCGGGGATTGAACGGATTTGGGTGGTTTTGCGAGAGGGTGAAAGCGGTCGGCAGGGCCGCAGAGTTTTCGTCGTCCACATCCGAAATAATTCCCATGCTGGTCACTGCCTGCTGCATCGCCGCCACCGCCGCCGGCCGCTGCATGAATGACAGCGGAATCTCAAAGTAAATGTACTGATAGCTGCCGCCCAGATGACTCCAGGCCATCGGCCGGCCTTCCGTCAGCGTCGAATCGTTTGATGAATCGTAGGTATACAGGACGGTGTTGCCCGATCCCACGATGACAGGCATACTGGGGCAGGGGATCCCGGTGACATCGGAGTAGGGCGCGCCGGTGTGGTTGAGCGTAGCGGTTTTATCCCAAGCCAGCGCTGGATATTCCGGCCGCTGGCTGTGCGCGCCGACAAAGTCCGATTCCAATATGAGGTTGCCTCCGTCGTTGACCAGGAGCGAATAGGGAAGGACGCGCAAGGCGATATTGAAATAATCGGTGTATATGAACGAGTATGTCCCGGGCGTGAAATAGGTCGTATCCACAAAGTGTGCCAAACCCAGGTTCCCCCAGCGGCCGAAGATGATCACCTTGCCGCCTATTGAGAGATAATAAGCCAGGTCTTCGAGAAGGCCGCCGAAGGACGGGTCCATCCCGATATCATCCTGACCGTGCCCGGATTCGGCGCCGATGACAACCAGCCCGTAGTCGACCATATCCAGCAGGTTCGCCCGGTTGGGATTGCTTGATGAAGAATCCGAAAAATAGTCGTAATTCCACCCGGTCAGGGCCTCACGCATATACTCACCCGTTATCACGGGGTCGACAATGGCCGCGCTATTATCACCGGAACGATTGATCGCGAGGATCTTGTTGGCGGTCAGTTGGGCCGCCTTGGTGGTCACGGCCACCGCGCCGGCGGTATCGGACATGTTGGCGTCGGTGTCGAAGGCGACTGCCAGGTAGGTATGCAGATCCGTGCCCAGGGTAGGTTCGTTATCGGTGAACGTCGTATCATAGATCACGTCCGGGAGCAGTTGATCATCGCGGATGATTCCATAATGATCAAAATCCAGCTCCGTGTTGTTGCGTTCCCAGGTCAGCTTGACGCCGTTCAGTATCGGATTTCCGGCCAGCCCCTGCGGCAGCGCTGGAATGGCATAGGGCGTGCCGTAGGCCCGCTGGAAGGCGAGCGACGTCCGCCCATCCGTATCGACGGCGATCAGGTAGAAGCTGTATTCCTGCCCCTCGGTCAGC
>CAZJWR010000005.1:0-100764 GCA_964549765.1 uncultured Ignavibacteriales bacterium | reverse complement strand
GCAAAAGAAGCATGATCGGAGGATCCGGATGTCCCGTGTAATACTCCCGTGATGCCCACCAGGCTGTCAGCGAGCTTGCTCCATAATAAGGCGTACGGTTCGTCGCCCGAACCGATGTACAGATAGGCCATGGAATCGTTGGTGAAGTTCCCGATCATATCCATGTTCAACATATAAACGATGGTATCGCCGCGAGCGGCCGCGGCCTGGGCATAATGCTGCGAGCCGACCAGGCCGGATTCCTCGGAATCGAAGGCGATGAAAATAAACGTCATCTCGGTCTCGACGCTGGCCAGCGCCCTCGCGATTTCCATCGTCCCGACGGTACCCGACCCGTTGTCGTCGGCTCCGGGCGAACCGGGTACGGCGTCAAAATGACCGCCGACGACTATCTGGCGGCCCGGATAGCGAGTTCCGGTCTTGTAAGCGACCACGTTGTACGCAGGGACATAGCCGTCGCCGAGCTGGCGGCCGGTGAAGCTGTCAAGCTTGACCGAATCCACACCAAACGACAAAAACTTATTCGCGATCCAGTCGCGAGCGGCATAATTATTCGCGGTTCCCGTCAATCTGCCATTGAAGCCTTGCAGCGTATCGTTGAAGGCCTGCAGCGTATCGAGGAATTCCGTCACCGAATCCTGGCTGACCCGGTCGATAAGACTGTCCAATGAGATTGCGCCGAGAGAGAAATTTTCATTAAATGTCAGGGGCGCGCTGTACTCTATCTTCAATTGAGAATTATCAATGGGAATGAGGGGCGCGCCATCGGCCGTTTGCACTTTATCGATATTGCCGACCCGAAATATCCTCAGGTTGCCTTCTTCATAGACCATATCGAAACGCCCGACATTGGCTCGATCCGGACGATAATCAACCGCCAGCCGGTCGAGGGCGACGTCGGAAGCCAGGAACTCCAGCGGAATCCCCGATGACGTCAGTGATTTCACCTGGTCGCGGTCGGCCAGGAGCAGGTAGCCGTCGGCGATGCGGTAGACGGGCGTAACGTCGGCCCGATTCAGGAGATCGGCATCCAGCTGACTCGTCAGCGTGACTTTGTACAGGTCGTCGGCGAAAATGCCTCCGGCCAGAACGATAAGACACATCATGGTCAATATGATTCTATTCACAGCGCACCTCGCATTCAGAACGTGGTGAATGACGGATTCGACAGAAAATATACGACAAAATTGCAAGTCGCGAAATGATCATTTTGGATGAATACCTCGACCAAAGGGACCTCGCGCTTTCCATCCTCTGTATAAATAACTGATATGACGACGTTTTGTTTAATGCCAATTCACCAGCGAGTATCACATAGCCCACGGCGTGGCGAGGGGCGATCGGCGAATTGCGGCGACCGAATTTAACTATTGACAAACTGGGAAGAGACGGGCATTTTATTTTTTTATGCCGACGGTGTGCGGGAGATGAGGACATGTTAGCGAACAGCAGGGTGTTGGTGCTTAATCAGAATTACGAGCCGATGTCGGTTTGTTCCGCCCGTCGGGCGATCATCATGCACCTCCTGGGAAAAGTAGAAGTGGTCGAAACCTACGATGGCGTCAGGGTCTGCTCGGTGAGCCGGGCCATTCCGCTGCCCTCGGTCGTGCGGCTGGGATCGTATATCAAAGTCCCGTATAAGAAAATTCTCTTGACCCGCAAAAATATCATCAAGCGCGACCACCACACCTGCCAGTATTGCGGCGATACCGCCGGCTCCATGACGGTCGATCATGTCACGCCCAAAAGTTACGGCGGCGCCGACACCTGGGAAAACATGGTCTGCGCCTGCGAGACGTGCAATAACCGGAAAGGCGACCGCCTCCCGGAAATGACCGGCATGAAGTTGCTGCGTCAGCCGCGCCGCCCCAGCCATATCACCTTTATTCAGAGTTTCATCGGCATTTCCGATGATCGCTGGAAACCGTACCTGTTTCTGGACTAATTGGAAGGAGTAACGATGGAGACCATTCTGTCCGGCATGCAGCCGACGGGTCAATTGCATTTGGGAAATTATGAAGGCGCCCTGAAAAACTGGGTGCGGCTCCAGAACGACTACGAGATGTTTCTCTGCATCGTCGACTGGCATTCACTCACATCCCGCTACGCCGATCCCAGCGGTCTAAAAGATGATGTATTCCAGATGGCGGTCGATTTTCTGGCGGCCGGATTGGATCCCCAAAAATGCGCGATTTTTATCCAGTCCGACGTCAAGGAGCATGCCGAACTGTTTCTCCTGTTGTCCATGCTGGTTTCCGTTCCCACGCTGTCCCGTCTTCCCACGTATCTCGAAAAGAAGGAGGAGCAGGGGATGGACAGTTATGGATTCCTGGGCTATCCCGTGCTTCAGGCGGCGGATATCCTGATGTACAACGCCCACAAGGTGCCGGTCGGAGAGGACCAGCAAAAGCATGTCTGGCTGGCCGCCGATCTGGCCAAGCGCTTTAACCACTATTACGGGCCGACTTTTAACGAGCCGGAAGTATTACTGACGGATTTTCCGAACATCCCCGGCGTGGACGGCAAAAAAATGTCGAAATCGGCCGGAAACCACATCGCCCTGGCCGACAGTCCCGAGGAAACGGCCAAAAAATTGAGCAAAATGTTCACCGACCCGCAGAAACTCCGCAAGGGCGACCCGGGTCGGCCGGAAATATGCCCCGTCTACTACCTGCACCGCATATACACTCCCGACTACCAGGATATCGCCCCGGCCTGCCGGAGCGGCGAGTTGGGGTGTGTTGCGGACAAGAAACGCCTGATCGCCAGCCTCAACCAGGCGCTCGAACCCATCCGAGAAAAACGAAAAAAATTAGTTGAAAAGCCCGATGAAGTTTTTGACATTCTTAAGGATGGTGCCGGACGGGCCCGCCAGCGGGCGCAGTCCGTCATGGCTAAAGTTCGAGAAAATATGAAGATGGCGTACCATTAATGACGACACAGACATCCGGGTATTCAGTCGATCTTGAAATCTTTCAGGGTCCGCTTGATCTATTGCTGTATCTCATCCGCAAGGACGAGATCGATATTTACGATATTCCCATTTCGAGGATTACGCAGCAGTATCTGGGCTACGTCGAGATGCTCAAACTGCTCAACCTCGAAAACGCCGGCGAGTATATCCTCATGGCCGCGACACTGATCCGGATCAAGGCGCATATGCTGTTGCCGCGTGATCCCGATAACGAGGAAGAAATCGATCCCCGCGAAGAATTGACCCTGGCCCTGCTGGAGTACCAGAAATTCAAAGAAGCCGGCGAAATTCTCCGCGAAAAACGCGATTTCGAATCGCGTTTGGTCCCCGTTGCCGGGCAGACCAACGGCTACCGGGGTAGCAAGGCCGTGCTGGTCGAGGACACCTCGCTGTTCGACCTGCTCTCGGCCTTTCATGACGTGATGTCGCGGTTCGAGGAGGATTCTCAATACACCGTCGATCACGAGGACATGACGGTCGAGGACCGTATCGAAGTCATTCAGCAGTTCCTGGCGCAGAACGAATTTGCGACATTCGAACAGCTGTTCGCCGATATCCGTATCAAGCTCGTCGCTATTCTTACCTTCCTGGCGATTCTGGAAATGACCCGGACTCATCTCATCGTCGTCCGGCAATCGCTGGCGTTTTCCGAAATACGAATCTACCGCACCGAATGCGCTCCGGCTGAGGAAAAACCCGATCTGCTCCAACCGGAAATGGCAGAACCCCCGGTTATTGAAAAGGCCGCTGTCGAATCATGATAAAAGAAGAGAATATCAACTGCACCGTTGAGGCGCTGGTCTTGGCGTCTCCGGAACCGGTTTCGCTCAATAAACTTGGTGAGGCCATGGACGATATCACGCCGGCCCGTATCCGCCAGGCCATCGGTGACCTCAACAATCTGTACATGGGGGCGGGCATTTCCTTTCGCATCCGCGAAGTGGCCGGCGGCTACCAGGTGCACATCCTGCCCGATTTCGAACAGGTCATCAAGAATATGCTGTCCAAACAGCGGACCGTCCGCCTGACCCGCGCCGCCCTCGAAACGCTGGCGATTATCGCCTATAAGCAGCCGGTCACCAAAACCGAAATCGAACATATCCGGGGCGTATCCAGCGACGGCGTCCTGCATAATCTGCTGGAACGGAAGTTGATCGTCATGGCCGGCCGTTCCGACGGCCCCGGACGGCCCCTGCTGTACAAGACTTCGAGTGAATTTTTGAAATTCTTCGGACTCAATCGTCTGACTGATTTGCCGCGCATTGAGGAAATCGAGGAGATGATCCGCGAGGCCGAACCGTCGAAGGATCAGACCGAACTGGATTTACCCGGAGAAGGTCGCGGGCCGCTTGAGGGGATCGTGCTTGATACCGGCAATGAAGATGACTCCGTCGATGACGATTCGGACGACATGATTGCTCATGCCGACGTGGGAATCGAATCGACCGCCGATGCTGGCGAATTCGACGATGATAACCATGACGAAGACGATGAGGCGACCGATGAAATGATCGGAGCCGATTTTGATCCCGAACTGATGTCGGAAATCGATTCCGAACCGGTTATACAGGATGAAGGCTCGGATAACGGTAGCAACGGTAATGGTTCCGGCTCTTTGGATACGATCTCCCCGGATACCGATGCCGATTCGGCCGGTGAATCCGATACGCCGATATCGGCGCGGCCGCGCTTGTCGGCGATGATCTATTTGCCGGGGGATGATACCGCGGCCGATACCGCCGACGATAATAATCATCAGGAAGTTCCCGTATCATCACCGTCACCCGAGGAAGATGCGACCGAAGCCTCGACCGGGGGCGATCGTCAGCCTTTCGACGAGTGATTTCCATGATGAGAATCAACAAGTACCTGGCCCGTTCGGGGGTGGCGTCTCGACGTACCGCCGATTTGATGGTCGCTGGCGGGCGGGTGACCGTCAACGGCACAATCGTCGATACGCCGGGATATATGGTCGATGAAACCGCCGACGAGGTCCGCGTCGACGGAAAGGTGGTCTCGCCGACCGAATCCCATGTGTATATCGTCCTCAATAAACCGCCCGGATACATAACTTCGCTCCGCGATCCGCATCATCGTCGAACCGTCAGAGATTTGCTCGCCGGAGTCGGGGCGCGGGTATATCCGGTCGGCCGCCTCGATTTGGATACGGAGGGCGTCTTGTTGTTTACCAATGACGGCGAGATGGCTCATCGGCTGACTCATCCCCGGTACGGAATAAAAAAGGTCTATTACGCGAAGGTCAAGGGTGAGATCAACGCTGAGGAACTGGCGCAATTTTCACGAGGAATAAAACTTCCGGACGGAAATATCGGGCACGCCGGCGTCACCCTTGAAAAGATCGAAAACGGGCAATCCTTTCTGATCATCGAGATGACCGAGGGGCGCAAACGCGAAGTCAAGCATCTGTGCAGCGCTGTCGGTCATCCGGTCGATTTTCTGCGCCGGATCAACTTCGCCGGAATCGGTTGCGACGATTTGCAGATCGGCCAGTGGCGGCGGTTGACGGACATAGAGACAGCCTCCCTGCGGGAGAAGGTGGGGCTGTAATCCTTGAGGCAGGTATTATAGGCAAATTCCAGCCAACAAAGATTCGTACAAAATACGCTATTTCTCTCTTGACATATGCGGCTTTTTCCCTTTATTGCCAGCCGTACTTTGTGAAAAAAGTAACGAGCCAGCGGTAATCCTGACCCGTTAAAATAACCTTCAGGAGGCATAGACATGCTTACCAAACAGGAAGCGCTCGAATACCATAGCAAGGGGCGCGCCGGGAAAATCGAAGTGACGCCATCCAAACCGTGCGCCACGCAGCGCGACCTTTCCCTGGCGTATACACCCGGGGTGGCTCAACCCTGTCTCGAAATCAAGAATAACCCTGATGATGTTTTCAAATATACCGCCAAAGGTAATTTGGTCGCCGTTATCACTAACGGCACTGCGGTTCTGGGTCTCGGCAATATTGGCGCCCTGGCCGGCAAGCCGGTCATGGAAGGCAAGGGGGTGCTGTTCAAACGGTTCGCCGACATCGACGTGTTCGATCTCGAACTTGGCACCGAAGACCCTGATGAGATTATCAGAGCCTGCAAACTGCTGGAACCGACCTTCGGCGGCATCAACCTCGAAGATATCAAGGCTCCGGAATGTTTTTACATCGAGGAGACGCTGAAACGGGAAATGAATATCCCCGTTTTCCACGACGATCAGCACGGCACGGCGGTGATTTCGGCGGCGGCCTTGATGAACGCTCTCGAAATTATCGGGAAAGACATCGCCAAGGTCAGGATGGTCGTGTCCGGCGCGGGAGCAGCCGGCATCGCCTGTACCAAGCTGTATTGCGCCATGGGGCTCAAGAAAGAGAACGTCCTCATGGTCGATTCGAAAGGCGTCATCTACAAAGGGCGTGGCGATAAGCTCAACAAGTACAAAGAGGAGTTCGCAGTTGCGACCGATTGCCGTACGCTGGCGGACGCGATGAAAGGCGCGGATGTTTTCGTCGGCGTGTCACAAAAGGATGTTCTCAGTAAGGAAATGGTCAAGACCATGGCGGACAATCCGATCATTTTTGCCATGGCCAATCCGGACCCGGAGATCACCTACGAAGACGCAAAAGAAGCCCGCAGCGACGTTATCATGGCCACCGGCCGGTCGGACTATCCCAATCAGGTCAACAACGTGCTGGGTTTTCCGTTTATTTTCCGGGGAGCGTTGGATACCTACTCCACCGGAATCAACGACGAGATGAAAATCGCGGCGGCCAAGTCGCTGGCGATGCTGGCCAAGGAAGACGTGCCCGACAGCGTCGCCCGCGCCTATGGCGTGGCCAGCCTCAAATTCGGTCCCGAATATATCATTCCCAAGCCGTTCGATCCGCGCGTTCTGCTGTGGGAGGCGTCGGCGGTGGCGCAAGCGGCGATGGATACCGGCGTGGCCCGGCGGAATATCGACATTGAAGAGTACAAAGAGCAGCTCGAAGCCCGCCTTGGCGGCGGCCGGGCCTTCATGCGGCGCGTCATCCACCGCGCCCGCGGACGGCGCAAACGAATCGTTTTCCCCGAGGGTGATTCCGACAAAATCATCCGCGCCGCTCGCATCGTCAAAGACGAAAATGTCGCCAACCCGGTTATCCTGGGGAATCCGGATACGGTCAACGCCAATGCCCACCGGTTATCCATTATTCTTGATGGGATAGAAATTATCGACCCGATTGAATCCCACAAACGGCACGAATATGCTCAAGCCCTCTTTGAAAAACGGCAGCGTCGCGGCGTTACTCTCAACGGCGCCATGTGGCTGATGCGCGATCGCGGCTATTTCGGCACCATGATGGTCGAGCAGGGGGGTGCCGACGCCGTATTGATGGGCGTCACCCACAGCTACCCGACCAGCATCCGTCCGGCTCTGGAAATCATCGAACGCCAGGAGGGCGTCTCACGCGTGGCCGGGTTATACATGATGGTTCATAAGAACAGGACATATTTCATGGCCGATACGGCGTTGAATATCGATCCGACCGCCGACGAACTGGCCGATATCGCCGAATGCACGGCGGGGGAGGCGGTCAAATTCGGCGTCGAACCGAGAATCGCCATGTTGTCGTTCTCGAATTTCGGCACGGTCAATCATCCCCAGGCGATCAAAGTCCGCGAGGCCACGCGTATCCTCAGGGAGCGTCGGCCCGATCTGATCGTCGAGGGCGAAATCCACGCCGACGTGGCGGTCAATCCTGAGTTTCTCCGCGAGCAATACCCGTTCTCGCCGCTCAAGGAAGCGGCCAACGTGCTGATTTTCCCGGATCTCAATTCGGGCAATATCGCCTACAAGATTCTCAAGCAGATCGGCGGCGCCGACGCCATCGGGCCGGTGCTGATCGGCTTGAAAAAGACGGTTCACGTTTTGCTTCGGAACCACGACGTCAGCGATATCGTCAACTTGGCGGCGATCGCGGCGGTCGAGGCCGATGTGACGTCGTGCTGAAGTCGTACGCGACAATTCTGCAAAGGCGGGTCTCGCACCCGCCTTTTTTAATATGCGAAGGCGGGAATCAAATGATTTGCCGGATCGGCAAGAATTTTTTGTTGCTTTGCGAAAATCTGCCGATAATATTTGACAGTTACATGGATATGGCATGCGGGTCATAGATCGGAGGAACGTTTGGGCTTTTTCGACCTGATCTCCAATGATATCGGCATCGATCTCGGGACAGCCAATACGTTGGTGTTTGTGCGCGGCCAGGGCATCGTGCTCAACGAACCGTCGGTGGTCGCGATCGAGCGGGTGTCGGGCAAGGTGGTGGCCATCGGATCGGCGGCCAAGGAAATGCTGGGGCGCACCCCCGGCGAGATCGTCGCCATTCGGCCGCTGCGCGACGGCGTCATTGCCGATTTTGAAATCACCGAAAAATTATTGGCCGATTTTATCAAGCGGGTCGTGCGGCATAAATACCTCATGAAGCCGCGTATCGTCATTAGCGTGCCGTCGGGTATCACCGAAGTCGAAAAACGGGCAGTGCGTGATTCGGCCGAAAACGCCGGCGCCCGTGAAGTATATTTGATTCAGGAACCGATGGCGGCGGCTATCGGCGTAGGTCTGCCGGTCAATCAGCCGTCGGGCACGATGATTATCGACGTCGGCGGCGGCACCTCTGAAATCGCCGTGATTGCCCTCAACGGCATCGTCAGCAACACGTCGATTCGCATCGCGGGTGATGAGATGAACGAAGCCATAATCATGTACCTCCGCAAAAATTACAACCTCCTCATCGGCGAACTGACCGCCGAGGAACTCAAGATAAAAATCGGATCGGCCTATCAGTTGGAACAAGAACTGTCGCAGGAAGTCAAAGGCCGCGATCTGATCGCCGGCGTCCCCAAGAGCATCACGCTTTCGTCGGTGCAGCTTCGCGAGGCGTTGTCCGAACCGATCGAATCGATTGTCGAGGCGGTGCGGCAGTCATTGGAGCAGACGCCGCCGGAACTGGCCTCGGATATTCTCGAGCGCGGCATCGTGCTCACGGGGGGCGGGGCGCTTCTGCGCGGGCTCGACAAGCGGCTCCGCGAGGAGACCAATCTGCCCGTGTACGCCGCCGAGGACCCGTTGACCTGCGTCGTGCGCGGCACCGGTAAGGTGCTCGAGGACATGACCCAGTACGGCAAGGTCCTCATCCGCGCCCGCCGGGATTGAGCCGGAAATAGATCATTCGATTTTCCCCTTTTGGATTTCCCTGCATCGGTGGTGTTTGATTGTAGGCGCCCCAATGTCGGCAAAGAGATCTCCGGAATTGTGGATTCGGCCATATTCTCGACTCCATGATTATACGCGAAATTCCTATTGCATACAAAATTGGGAATGATTATTATTCCACTTCGCTAAGGCAAACTTATAAGTTTACCTGCTTAGGTATCGATTATTGCGGTCACATAAAAGGAAGCAAAAAAGTTTATACGCCATGATTTGATAATCCATTTCGATTTCGCCGGTGTGGCCTCTGCGCCGGACTATAACCAACCAACAAGACGTTGGGAAAGGAGGTGGATCAATGACGTACTTGGTTGAACCCAACGCGATTACGTCGGCCGGTCGGTGCCCGAGGAAGTGCCTGCAGTATTGCGGAATCAAGCCGTGTTACGGGGTGCCCTATTAGTAGAGACGTGGAACTGACCCATGGGGCGGACTTCGGTCCGCTCCGCTGAATTGTAGCTACCTTCGACCACTTAGGCCATCGCTAATCTCCCGTTACGAGCTATTCGGTTGACAATTTCGCAAAATCAGGCATATTGGAGCGAATGAAACGGTTAGCTGCAGGATAGAGCATGCCCGATCATCTCCGGCGCCTACGTTTGGCCTCACATCACCTCGTATTCTATATCCTCTTATCCGCTATCATATTCGGTTTGTATAGTCGGTCGGTTCTTGCGAATAATACTCCGTCGCCGACGCCAATCGACAAATCCGCCGATTATACGGCCATGGAAAATATCCAAATCACACGTTGGGCCGCGCCCGATGGATCGCAGCCGATTACGTACGCCGAATGGTACGCGCAACACGGTATTCGGGGAAGCCTCGCAGTCGCTCCTGTCATGTCTGCTTTTGCGGATAAAAGCCGTGCCAATGGCGATAAGATTTCTATTATTGTGGAAGAATCGCTGTACGACACCCTGAAATCCGCTCTGGACTTGTATTGCCTTGATTTGATAGGGGAGGGGTACGCCATCGAATTATTCACGTCGACCGGGGGGACGCCCGCCGATTTCCGAGCATTCCTTCAAACCAGATATACCGAGGGGATGACCGGCTGCCTGCTGGTCGGCGACCTGCCTGTGCCATGGTATGAGATCGAGGCCGAGGGCGAACAGCTTCCCATCGATCTTTTCTACATGGACATGAATGGGCAATTCGGCGACGCCGACGGCGACGGGATGTATGACAGTCATACCGGGAATGTTTCGCCCGAAGTGTTTGTCGGACGGCTGGTGACATCGCCCATGACGTTGAATAGCGCCACCGAGGTGGGTTTGCTGCAGGCGTATTTCGCAAAAGATCATCGCTACCGGTGCGGCCTCATGCCGAATCAAAACCGGGCCTTGGTGTATATCGATGACGACTGGGAACCATGGGGGGGAATGGTCGATGAACGTCGGCGAAGCCTTTTCTACAAGAACGCAGGAGTACGACCGGTGGATCACGCGGGCGCCCGATTATGAAAGCCGGCTGCCCGCCGATTTCGAATCGACTTTGGTATGCGTCCATTCATGGCCGGGCGGACATGGCTTCAAAGACCCGGCCGATAATTGGACCTGGACATATGTTTCGACGATCGCGTCCATCGAACCGACGGCGCATTTCTATAATCTTTTCGCCTGCTCCAACGCCCGCTATGTCGAAACGGATTATTGTTCCGGATGGTATATTTTCGGGCGGAATCACGGACTGGCCGCGGTGGGGAGCGCCAAGACGGGTTCGATGCTGGAATTCGATGATTACTATCGGCCGCTGGGTGAGGGGAAATCGATCGGCCGGTCGTTTCTGGAATGGTTCGCTGCCCGGGCCGAGGGAGGATTTGACGACGGCGAGGTGACCTGGTTTTACGGCATGAACTTCCAAGGCGATCCCACTCTGACCATCCAGAGTCGGCCCAATAGCGAAATCCTCCAGTACGACGCGGGTTCCGCATCATATATGACTCCTCTGTTGCCGTCCGGAGCAGATTTTCTTAATGTCCGATTCACCCACGCCGAACCGTGCACGTGAGCACGGTCAGTGTCACCGGGCAATTTCCAGACGTTCCGGTGCGGATATATATCTGGGAAAGCGACGGTACGTATCCGACGACCGCAATCGATTCGATTGATATCCCCGACGGCGAATTGCGCCTGATCGATGTTTCCGATCGGAATATTACCGTCGCGGCCGGACAGGATTTCCATGTCGGATTCTCATTGATAGATACCAATCCGGCTCCGCCGGAAACCCTGTGGATATACATGGACAACGGCGGGGAGATGCCGCAGAACCGCAGCGGTCTTTATGATGACGGGCAATGGAAGACGCTGTCGGAATATTACGGAACCGATTATAATTTCCTCATTCGCGCCGAGACCAGAGGGATGTCCGTTGCGACTGTCGCCATTTCACCTTTAACGATTCCCGATGGCACCGCGGGAATGGAATATGATATGGTTTTGGGCGCCGCCGGCGGAACCGCGCCCTATACGTGGTCAATTACTTCCGGGGCGATGCCGGACGGTATCGTGTTGGACGCCGAGGGCAAAATGTCAGGGATTCCCGCCGAAGTCGGCGACTATCATTTCACGGTCGGCGTGTCCGATGCCGGCTTACCTGGCCTGTCCGATTTCCAGCACTATGATATGGCGGTCGGATATATCTGCGGCAACGCCGCCAATGATAATTCCATCAACGTGGCCGACGCCGTTTTTATCATCAATTATATCTTCAAAGGCGGGCCGCCGCCTGCCATACTCGATGCTGGCGACGCCAATTGTGACCGGGCAATCAATATTGCCGACGCCGTCTATTTGATAAATTATATATTCCAGGGCGGCCCGGCCCTGTGCTGTCCCTGATTTAAGAGCGGTCGCTGGGGGTAGCGGCGGCAGTATCGGTCAGTTCGGCGACTGAGATCGCGGGCAAAAACCAATTTCCAGAATCCTAACCGCATAAGTCCCTTGCCTTTTATGCCGATCCGGCTTTAATTGGAATTTTGTTGGTCTTTTTGCAGGCTTGGTTGTCAAACCAATAGAAACGAGAATATGTATAGATGGCGCCGGACGAGCAGCAACGTATCCAAAGCGCCCTTCGTGGCGACAAAGAGAGTTTCGCGACGCTGGTTCGGCAGTATCAAAACCGGATCTTCGGATTTATTATGCGAATGACAGCCAACAGAGACACCGCCCTCGACCTGACCCAGGAGACATTCCTGGCGGCCTTTCAGCACCTCGATGGTTTCCGGGGAGACTCCCCATTCTCCACCTGGCTGTTTCAGATCGCCGCCAATAAGACCAAGAATTTCCTTAAGCGCTCCGGATGGGAAGTGCCGTTGGCCGAAGGCTATGATCAGCCTTCCAACGCCGACCGTCCGGATTATAATCTCGAAAAGCGGGAACAGCAGAGACTTCTCGCGGAAGCGATCACGATACTACCGTACAAACAGCGGCTGACGTTTACCCTCCGGTATTTCGAGCAGATGAAATTCGTCGAAATCGCGCGGGTTCAAGGGGTATCCATCTCGGCGGCCAAGACTAATTTCGCCGAGGCGCTCAAGAAATTACAAAGCCGGTTGAGTGGGCTATGAATTGCGAACAGGTAAAAAGTTGGTTGACGGATAATTTCACTGTGACTGGGATCGAGGCGACCAGTGAAATTGCGGCGCATCTGGATCAGTGCGCCGATTGCCGAGCGTATGCCGGAGAACTGGCGGCGCTGTCGGCGGAATTGACGCCGCTTGCGGATATATCCATGACGGCTATCGAATCCGCCGGGGTGGAAGCCGCTCTCGATACGGCCATGCGTACCATGGCGATTCCCGACAGGCGAAGCAGACGGAAAAAGAACCTCTTCTCGATCATTCGGATCGCGACGGCGGTCGCCGCCATGATCCTGATCGTAACGGTATCGTTTCGAACCAATTCGGTCGATACGTCTTATCCGATATACAATATCGACGATTTCGAATTGACCGGTACCAGCGTCCAGGATTTGGCGCCGCTCTTTGTTAACGGCAACGGGGATTTGCTTCCGTCGATGGTCGATCAGCAGGCGGTAAACTACCTGACCGATCAGGTCGACCCAACCCAGGCTGAGGATATTTTGGAATCGGCCACGTCCGAGGAAATCAACTGGCTGATGAAAAATTATTCGATGGAGATGTAGCCATGCGAGCAATCAGAATCATGTCGGCGGCAGTGACGGCAGCCATGCTTATGGCGGGATCGCTTATGGCCCAGCCGGACAGTGGCCCGCCGCCCGATTTTCCAGGGGGCGGCCCGCATCATCGCTGGCGGCAGATGGCCGAAAATATCGAGAATCTGCGCCTCTTGAAGCTTCTGGAGGCGGTCGACCTGACTGAGGAGCAGTCGGCCAAATTCATCCCGCTCTTCCAGAGTTTTCGCAAGGATTTCAAGGAGTCATTGGATCAGCGACGGGAGCTGGTCGATAAGCTGGCCGATCTGGTCGACAGCAACGCATCGGATGCAGAGTTGAATTCAGGTATCCAAAAGCTGAGCGACCTCAAAAATAAGATGGAGAAACAGCAAAAGGATTTTCTGACCGAATGTCGCGGGATTCTTACGACAAAGCAATTAGCCAGACTGGTGATATTCCAGGAGCGGTTCGAGCGGGAGATTCTGCAATCGCTCCGCGAATTCCGGCAAGGTCATCGATAGGTAGATTAACGGAAGACAATAGTTCATTACACATACAGAGAGGAGATAGGAGTAGCTATGAAACGGACAATCATTTTCATCGTGGTCGCGCTCATCGCCATCGGTTCGGCGGCGACGCTGTTGGCTCAAACCGCCAAGGAGACGGCTCCGCCGATGGGCGGCGATGCTCCCGGACCGGACAATCCCCCCTGCATGATGCCCGGAATGATGGGCGGTCACATGGGCGGCCATATGGGCGGCATGATGCCGGGTATGATGGAGGGCCGGGGCCGGGGATTTCGCGGTGACGGCAATCTGCTCAACTGCAAGGCCCTGGAACTGACCGACGATCAGGTCACCAAGATTAAAGACCTGAATTTTGTCCATCGCAACAAAATGATCGATATCCAGGCGGCTCTGGAGAAGGCGCAATTGAAAATGCAGCACGAAATGCGCGCCGATTCTCCGAACAAAGCCGCGGTCCTGGCGGCTGCCAAAGAAGTTAATGCCGTCAAGGGCCAGATCGCCGAAGAACGAATCAACCATCAGTTCGACCTGCGCGGTGTCCTGACTGCCGATCAGCTCAAGAAATGGGATGATTGCCGCGGGAACTGCGGCGGCAAATGCGGCATGGGCATGAGGTCGGGCTTTGGTCAGGGGCAAGGATTCGGCCACGGAGCTATGCAAAGAAAACGAGATGGTAGTTGCGTAAAAGGCAAATAATGCATATATTTAGTCTTGATTCAAGCCAGGCGCCTGCTTGGATATGACTGAAACAGATCAGCTCTGGAGGATTCGTGAAACAAGGTGTGAGTTTCGTACTGACTCTGGTGTTTGCGCTGATGATCAGCGTCGCTCCGGCGCTGGCCGGGTCGGAAACAAAAAAGGATTGCGCAAAAACCTGTCCGATGACAACCTGCCCAATGCACCAGAAAGCCGACGAGGCAAAAAAGGTCGACGCGCAGCCCATGGATGCCGAACACAATTGCGACTACAAGGGAAAATGCGAGTATGTCGTTCTGACCGTCAAAGGTCTCTCGGACGGCGACTCCGAAGCCAAAATGACCAAATCTCTCGCCGACGAAAAGGGCGTGGTGAAGGTGTATGCGGTCGACGCCAAAGCCGGCACCGCTTCCGTCTGCTATGACCCGGATCTGGTGAAACAGGAAGATCTCGTCAAGGTGATTGGCAAGTTGGGATTCGAAGTGACGGTCGCATCGGTGAAAAGCTGCAAAAACATGAAATAGCTGATCATGCCAAAAACGCTTCATAGAAGGCCGGCCTTAACGCCGGCCTTTCTTATTCTGCCAATTTGGCAGAATTCTATCCGAATCGCTTGACATTTCCATGAAAATTCGCTCAATTCTCCCCTGAGGGACTGATATGCCAAAAGATGACATTACGGGGATCGTGGAATTTATCCGGGATCATTCCGACCGGCCGATGAAAATCAAGGAGCTTGCCCGATCAATCGGGATCAGCCAGCGCGATTATCCCGCCTTCCGCCGCACGGTCAAAAAGCTTCTGGACGAGGGGAAGCTCGTTCGGCTGAAGCGAAACCGTATCGGCCTGCCGGAAGAAATGGATTTGGTGACCGGAACGATTTCGGTGACGAAATCGGGTATGGGGTTTGTCGCCGGAGATAACCGCGACGATGAGATATATATTGCGCCTGGGGATCTGCACACGGCCTTCGATGGCGACCGGGTCATGGTGCGCCTGAAACCGGGCGTGGGATTTAAGGGCAAGAAGGAAGGCCTCGTCATCACTATCGTGGAACGTCGCACCAGCAAGCTGGTCGGCGTCTATCATGTCGGCGAGCATTATGATTACGTCGAGCCGGATTCCAAAAACATCGGGCGTGATATCTATATCGCCAAGAATCGCGGACACGGAGCCGTGGATGGCGAGAAGGTCGTGGCCTCGGTGGATGAATGGACCAACCCGTTTCTCAATCCCGAGGGCGAGATTATCGAGCGATTGGGACGGCCCGGCGATCCCGGCGTCGACATGCTGGCGATCATTCGCGAGTACGATCTCCCGACCGAATTCCCGCAGAAAGTTTTGGATGAGGCCGACGCCGTCGCCGAAGATTGGTCGGCCGAAGTGAAACGGCGGGTTGATCTGTGTCAATTAACGACTCTGACGATTGATCCGACCGACGCCAAGGACTTCGACGATGCCGTATCCATCGAGATGAAAAACGCTCGCTACCGGTTGGGCGTGCATATCGCGGATGTGTCGCATTTCGTCCGAAGCAACGCGGTTTTGGATAAGGAAGCGTTTGAGCGGGGCACGTCGGTGTATTTCCCGGACCGGGTTATCCCGATGCTGCCGGAGCGGCTGTCGAACGACGTCTGTTCCCTGCGTCCCAACCGCAAACGGCTGACCTATTCGGTCTTCATGGAATTCGACCGCAACGGCGACGTCATCGATTACGAATTATACCCGGCCGTGATCCGATCACGCGCGCGACTGACCTACGAAGAAGTGCAGGAGTTTTTCGATACCGGCGAGGTCACGGCTAAACTGGAGCGGGTGGCCGACAGCCTGCGGTTGATGCGTCCGCTCGCGCAACTCCTGCACAATCGCCGCGAGGAAGCCGGGTCGCTGGATTTCGACCTGCCTGAAGCGAAAATTACCCTCGATGATAAGGGCAATGTCATCGAGATCGGTAACCGCGTGCGCACCGAATCGCACCGGATCGTCGAGGAATTCATGCTTGCGGCCAATCGGCAAGTGGCGCGGCATTTCGTCAAATACAGCCAGCCGACATTATTCCGCGTCCATGACCGGCCCGATATGGAAAGGCTGGAGGCTTTCGCGCATTTGATGAGCAAGTTCGGCTATAAGTTCCCGGTTTCACCGACCATGCCCACCCGTGATTTTCAGCGGTTTCTCGATAAGGTGAAAGGCAAACCCGAAGAAGAACTGGTTAATGAGCTGCTTTTGCGGTCGATGAAGAAAGCCGTCTATCAGCCGCAGAACATCGGTCATTTCGGACTGGCTTTCAAACACTATCTGCATTTTACCTCGCCTATCCGACGGTATCCCGATCTTCTGGTGCATCGTCTGTTGAAATATATGAGGAACAATAAATACCCGGTGCGGCTGGCGCAAAAGCTGGGTCTTATCCTAACCAATGCAGGCAAACAATCGTCGGAGATGGAACGCCGGGCGATGGAAGCCGAACGCGTAGCGGTAAAGGCCAAGCAGGTGTCCTATATGTCGGGAAGGGTTGGCTCGGAATACGACGGCATCATATCGGGAGTGACCAACTATGGATTCTTCGTCCGTCTGATCGGACCGGAATGCGACGGGTTGGTGCGGGCGTCGACCTTAGATGATGACTATTACCGATTTGACGAGGAATCGTACCGGCTGGTGGGATCCCGGAAAGGGAAAGTCTTCCGGCTGGGCGACAAAGTTCGCGTGGGGGTGCTGCGGGTTGACGTGGAGGCTCGCGAAATCGACCTGTTCGTTGTGACGCCCCGTGAAGAAGCGCCGAAAGGAAAGAAAAGCTACGGGCGTCGAAAATCCCAGCGGGCAAAAAGGAAACGATAGAGCATATGGACGGCATGATTCTCATATTCGCCGAAAGGGAATATCCGTTTATCCGGCCGGCGCCGGGCCGTGCGGAGATCGTCTCGGAGCCATCGGCGCTAATCGAGAAGATCAAACATCAGATATATCCCATCATCATTTTTGATGCGGCCTCGTCCAACTATTCCGAATCGATAATCGCACGGGTATTCCGGCGGACCCCGTCCAGCGAATTCTGGCTGTTGGCCGATAATGGCCATCATTCATTGCCGGAATATATGATCGATGCGGTGGTCCCGCATACGGTCAAGAAATCCGAATTCGATTCCCGGATCAAGAATTGCTTTCGGGTTCGAACGTTGCTGAAAGATTATGGCCTAGTCGGCAAATCGGACAATCTCAAGCATGCCGCCGAGATGGTATCGCAGGTGGCTCCGACCGATATGTCGACGCTGATCATCGGACCGTCCGGATCGGGCAAGGAAGTCGTCGCGCAGGCAGTGCATAAATTTTCGTCTCGAAAAAAGGGGCCGTTCATCGCCCTCAACTGCGGGGCGCTGACCGAATCGCTTCTGGAGTCGGAATTGTTCGGATATGAAAAGGGTTCTTTCACCGGCGCAACGTCGCGGCGAGAAGGGATATTCGAACGAGCCGACGGCGGCTCGGTGTTTCTTGATGAGATCGGGGAGACGTCACAAGGGTTGCAGGTGAAATTGCTGCGGGTGCTGGAGGAAGGCGCGTTTTATCGGGTCGGCGGAAATAACCTCGTGCGAACCAACGTCCGTATCGTTGCTGCCACCAATCGCGATTTGACCGAAGCGATATCATCGGGAAGTTTCCGGGAGGATCTCTATTTTCGCCTCGGCGCCGTACGGATCAATCTGGCGTCGTTATCCGAACGAAAAAGTGATATCCTGCCGCTGATTAACTATTTTTTTGAACAGGAAACCGGCGCGGTTCGAGGGATATCCGAAGAAGCGATGAAACGTCTGATTAATTATGGATGGCCCGGCAATGTCCGCCAATTGCGGAATTTCGTTCAACGCATGACGGTGGTTGTCGGCGAGGGCGAACTTTCGGAATCAATGGTGACGCAGTTTATCGAAGAGCAGGGCTATGTGCATCGGAATCTGCCCGTGGTGACGGGAAAAATGCCGCGGGAGGCGGAATTCCAACTGATATATCAAGCATTGTTGTCCTTGGGTCAGGAGGTCCGGATGCTCCGGGAACTAATCCTGGAGAATCTGCCTGCCCGGCACGATGTCGAAGAGGTACACGAGTATGATCATCACTCGTCGATGCCGTCGATGGAGGAAATGGAGGAGGACCTCATCAAGAAGACGCTGGTGGCGGTCGGGAACAATCGCCGGGAAGCCGCCCGCCGGCTGGGTATCGGCGAACGAACCTTGTATCGCAAACTGAAAAGGTACGGTGTTATTTAGAGCAGCATGTATCGTCCTCACACTGACAACATGGGCATCACTTTCGGGGGCTGATAGTTTCGGCGACATGTTTCGCGTACCCGACCCGGAGGAAATCTTCGAGGCCTACCAGGAGGGGTTTATTGATTACGACGACTACCGGGGACTTCTGGAAATCGCCCGCGCGGAATTTCTCACTGCCGCCGATTCGCTTTTCCTGCTGCAGTTTCCCGATCTGCTGGCCGGTTTTTCCTCACAGCCAATTATTGACGGCGGCGAAGTGACGATGACTGACGATAACACCGCCTCGCGGCCCAGACAGCCGCGCTGGAGACATGCGGCACTGTTCCGGCAGTATCATCAACTGAACGATGAAAGTCGCTATCGCCGGATCTATCGGTTGCAGGAAGAATATGGCGAAGCTGCGTTCTACGGGGAATTCGAAGAAGATTATTCGCATCGGCGCACATGGTATCGCCGGAGTATCGAATATCGAATACGGCCTGATTCTTCGCAGAGTTATGCCCTGATTCTGGGGAGTTACCGGGCGCAATTCGCTCTGGGTTTAATTTACGGGTATCGGGGACAATTGCTCGCCCAGGCTGATGATCCGACTCGGACGGAATCATTGCTTTATCCCGATTACAGCGGCGGCAACGGTGTCATGGCTATAGCCGAGCGTGCGGAGGGGCAGTACCTTTTTGTCTTCGATGTCGATAGGAATCCGTCTTTCGAGAAGAAGTACGCCGGTCTTTCGATACCGTTTCGCGCCGGGCGGTTCGCGGTTCGGATGTCGGGCGGATGGGGAAAGATCACGAATCTGACCGAAGGATCACCGCTGGAGGTGTCGCTGCTTTCGATAGCGGCTATGTATGGAGACGATAATGTCAGCATCGCCGGGGAAGTGGCGACCGATGTCAATGATTGTAGACGGCTGGCCGCGGCAGCAGGGCGGGTGTCGTGGCGAAAGGGACGGGTCTTTCTCCGAGGGGAAGGCTGGTTTTACGAGAATACTTTCCCATCGTATTTTACGGGAGCGTTGTCATCGCGGCGATCCCGGACAGTCTATGTCGAAGAAATCGATTTTTCCTATGGCGACCGATATCGCGGCGAACGGGGAGTTGTGGTCGGATCGACGGTGCGGATGACATCGCGGACGACCATGCGCACGGCTCTCATGTATGCCGGGCGGGGTTTCGACGATGACCGGATCGAGGCGCGCCTGGGGATAAAGAGGCGGTTGAATCGGAATTTTCGTGTCGGAATGGATTTGTATTTGCGGGGCGATCATTTATATTCGGATAACGAAACCCAGAGAAGAGTGCAGTTCGAATTAGCCGAAAGCGGGGATGGAATCCGAAATCGTATCGTGATCGGGCGGCGGCTGTATACATACGGGGAGCATGACGATTATTTGATCGTGCTCGAAAGCGGCGTGCAGGGGGCATGGGGCAGGGTGTTGGCCTCGTGCAAGTTCGACCGGCTGCGGCCCGAAAAATGGGCCAATCAATATACGTATGTCACGGTTCAATACCAGGTTGACATCGGGGGCGGGATCGGATCATATGTCAAATATAGTTATCGATACGATCGGGATAATCCCGGCAGCAGTTATGGGATATTTCGATGGGATGTGAGGTGGGTGATCCAATGAAATGCATGAGTCCTTTATTATGGTGGCTGCTGGTGGCGAGCGGCGTTGTCCTCGGCCAGACGGGCGGAGGTAGCCCGATTATCAGCGAGTTCCTGCCCAATCAAACCGGCGATCTCGAGACCGAATGGATTGAGTTGTACAATCCAACGCCGTTCACGATCAACCTCAACCGGTACATGATCGGCGACGCTCTGGGCCTACGCCACATATCGGATACTGGTCTCCCGTTGTACCCAGATGAATATTTCATTCTGGCGCAGGACGTGAATCGGTTCAAGAAATATTATTCCGACTTCATCGGACGGGCGGCGTCTCCGATCGGCTGGCAGATTCTCAATAACAGCGGCGGCGATATCGTTCGGCTGGCCGATGAAACCGAAACGGTCGTGGACAGCGTGTCCTATGACGCCGGTTTCCCGGATAACCGCAGTTGGGAACGATATATCGCGCCGGATGGCAAAACATACTGGGGCGGGTCGTTTTCGCCGACCGGCTCGACCCCGGGGATGCGCAACACCTATTTCTTTCCCCGGACCTCGTCGATAGAGGTGACCATATCTCCAGACCCGTTCTCACCCGACGGGGATGGCTTTGAAGATGTCACTACCATAAGCATCAATCCGCCCGACGCCGAAGAATTGGAGCTTGTCGTCTATGACATTTCCGGCCGCCGGGTGAAGACTTTTTTCGAGTCGGAGATATCGGTGCCGGCGCATATTGTCTGGGACGGAACCGGCGACGACGGCCGGACCCTGCCGGTCGGCCCCTATATCGTCTTTGCCCGCGTGGAGGGCGGCGTTACCATGGAAAACAAGAAAACGGTAGTGATCGCTCGATAATGAATGGATTTTGCCAGGGACGGAAGAAGGAGGGGAGGTCGCAATGTTACGATGGGTGCTGATGATCCTGACGCTGGTCTTATGTATGGGAGATGTCCTTACAGCGAGCGGTTTATCCTATGCCGACAATCAGATTTTCTCCCACGGCTATATTGATTTCTATCGGGCCGGACCGCTGGTTGTACCGGAATATCCGTTCGCCGTTTCCGGCCGGAAACTGGTGTTTGAGACGTCATATCGCTCATTATACAATATGAGGGAACTCACCGATAACCGGGCGGGCGTCGCCGTACAAAAGCGGCAATTCGTTTTTGGCGCCGATATCGCATCGTTCGGCGAATCGGATTACTTCCATCAAACCGGACTTGCCGCCACGGCTTCCTATGGATATGATCGGATGCGAGTCGGCGCATCGATAATTTATGATCGAATAGGATTCAATTATAAGTATGATGCCATAAGCAGGACGACTTTCAATATCGGCGTATCCTATCGATATGAGAAGGTCCTGACGTATGCTCTGACGCGGTCGATCAACCAGCCGCGCTATGACGACAACGGACGACCCGCCCTGCCGGAGGCGGAGTTCGGCGTGTCGTACAAGTCGAAAGAGGGCCTTGATAGTCAGATCAAGACCCTGTTCGTCAGATATCAGAAACCGACGGCGGAAGTGTCGCAATCGTTCCGGCTGGCCGATTTCGCGAGCGTCAACTGGGCCCTGGTGCTTCTCCCGGCCCGTTTCGGCGCCGGCATCGATTTGACCAAAGGGGTCTTCGGATTTGAATACAAGATTTCTCATCATCCGGTGCTGGGGCTGACCTATACGGTGGGGCTGTCGGTATTCAAGCGGTAGATCCACGCCAAGTTGTTTGGACAGGCTATTGACTACCAGCCGATTTCTTCTATACTAACACCTATGCCGATGTTCGACGTCTACGAGTATGAACATATACGTTTTCCGGCGCCGTACGCCGGGCTATCGCGGGACACCCGGGGGCGGAAATATCCCCTGCCCTGCAATCCGTATCGGACCGAATTCCAGCGCGACCGGGATAGGATTATCCATACCACCGCCTTTCGCCGCCTTCAGGACAAGACGCAGGTGTTTGCCAATCTCGGTGAGGAAAAAGACCATTACCGAACGCGGCTGACGCATACCATCGAAGTCGCCCAGATCAGCCGCACCCTCGCCCGCGTATTGGGCCTCAACGAGGATTTGGCCGAAGCGGTGGCACTGGCTCACGATCTCGGGCATACGCCCTTCGGACACGCCGGCGAGGATATACTCAACTCCCTGATGGCTGATCATGGCGGGTTCAATCACAATGAGCAGTCCCTGCGGGTTGTCGATTATCTGGAAAGACGGTATCCCGGGATGTTCGGGCTGAACCTGACCTATGAACTGCGCGAGGCGATTATCAAGCACGAATCGCACCAGGACCTCGCTGTCCCCGATGAATTCGATCCCGACGAAAGACCGCTGTTGGAGGGACAGCTTGTTAATCTCGCCGATGAGATTGCCTACAATGGGCATGACATTGACGACGGATTGTCATCGGGCCTGCTGACGCTGAATCAACTGAGGGCATGCGAATTTTTCGAGTATATTCTGGAGGAAATAGAACGCGGTCTGGTCGAACAGACGCCGGATATGGTTCGCTATGCGCTGGTCCGATATCTCGTCAACCGGATGGTGCTCGATCTGGGCGCCGAGATCGGACGGCGTTTGAGCGCTGCCGGTATCATCTCGACCGGCGACGTCCGGGCGGCGAAGAATCCGTTGGTTTCCTTTTCCGAGCAGCAGGCCGAATTCAACCGCAGCCTGAAAGATTTTCTGCTGGCAAATATGTATTGTCATCCTCGCCTGGAAACAATGAAAAAGCATTCGCAGGAGATTATCACGGCTCTATTCCAGCACTATCAGGAACGGCCGGAATCGATACCAGACGATTTCCGTCGACGGTATCCGGATCAGCCGGCCTATCGAATGGCGGCGGATTATATCGCGGGCATGACCGACCGATTCGCTCAACATGAATACCAAAAATTGATTTAGGCGATTCCTCGATTGACCAAAGTATGCAGGGGGCTGCATCCATCTCCTCCCGGATAATTCACATCGTTGATCGTCGGCTGATCCATCCCATTCTCCGGTAAAGAATTATCGAATCCCCGGCGGCGTCTTTCCTGTCGGCACGCGGGTTGCCGAATGTATCACGGAAGGATAATGCTATGGAATTATATTTCGGTTCACTTCAGCCGTCCGGTTCACCGGCCACCCCCCGGCCGCTGGTAACGTTTGCGATCCCCGATATTGGCGTCAAATTCAAAGCGCCGTACGCAGCGGAAAATATGATTCTTGA
Source organism: uncultured Ignavibacteriales bacterium (assembly GCA_964549765.1). Lineage (GTDB taxonomy): Bacteria > Zixibacteria > MSB-5A5 > GN15 > JAAZOE01 > CAZJWR01. The sequence continues at coordinate 77,069 of CAZJWR010000005.1, read as the reverse complement.
ATACGCCTCGCTGCTGACTCTCCTCGAATTCATCGAAATCAATCCCAGACTGTTCTTGAATCGATCCCTCGAATTATATTCGGCCAGCGCCGAGTTGGTCGATCAGGTCAATCGTCGTCAGGTCAACACGCCCGCCCTGGCGCCGTATCTTCGCAAGACGCTCGAATACCGGGCGCGGCTCAAATTCTCGATCAACTGGATTTCTCCAGATGACAACCCCGCCCACGACATCGAAATTGATTGACAATTCGCCTCCGGGGGGCATACCTTCAACGTATGACTCCGACTCAACTGCTCAAAGAGATCGGCGCCGGCCGGTTTAAACCGGCGTACTATTTCTACGGGGAAGAGGACTACCGAAAAACAGAAGCGGCCAAGTATATCGTAAGTAATTTCATCCCCCAGCAGCAGCGATTATTGAATCACGTCAAGCTTTCGGCCGATAAGGCCGATTTCGAGACGCTGTGCAATGAAATCGCAGCCATCCCGATGCTCGGTGAACGACGCTGCATACAGATCGATGAAGTGCAACGACTGAAACCGACCCAGCAGAAAAGACTGTTTTCACTGCTTGCAGCCGCTGTCCCGGGTTTGCTGGCGATTCTGTCCAGCCCGGCGGCGCATACCCCGGACAAAAAATCGGCCTTCCTGCGCGACGTGAGCAAAGTCGCCGAAGCCGTTAAATTCGACCGTCTGACAGCATCGGACGCCCGAACCCGCATCGAACGGTCGCTACGGTCCTCCGGATTCACCTACGATACCGAAGCCGTTACCCTTCTGGTATCACTGACCGGCGGCGATTTCGGCGGGCTTTCCGGAGAGCTCGAAAAGCTCGCACTCTCGTCGGAGGAGCATAGCCATATCGGCGTGGCCGAGGTAAAAGCGCTGGTGAGTTCTCATGAAGAGTTTACGATATTCGAACTGATCGACCTGATTGCGGAGGGAAACGCCGACCGGGCGCTGTATGTCTGCTACGACCTGATGCAACGAGGAAACAAGCCGGTGCCCATTCTTCACATGTTATCGCGACACTTGATAAATTTGGCGAAAGTCCATGCTGGAAAAAAGATTGCGGGCCACCCGTTTTTTGTAGATAAGTTGCGGAAACAAGCCCGGAGATTCGATGATACCCGTGTCGGGGCGGCCATATCCCGGGTGGCCGAGACGGAACGGGAAATCCGTCATTCTTCGGTGGACAATGAAATTCTCCTGGAAAACACGATTCGCGATATTTCCAGATAAATTTTGGAAGAAAAAAGAGATATAAAGGTACTAAAAGCGAAGTCCGATCCGGACGAAGCGCAGTTGTTGGCGCAGGCGAAAGGCGGCGACAAGACCGCCTTTGGCCGCCTGGTAAAACTGCATCAGCGACGGGTTTTGCGGATGGTGGTGGGTATGACCGGCGATATTGATGTCGCGATGGATATTGTCCAGGAGAGTTTTATTCGAGCCTATCACGCCCTCGACCGATTCGAAGAAGGGCAGCCCTTTTATCCCTGGTTATCGACCATCGCCACCAACCTGACGCTAAACCATCTGAGGAAAAGCAAGCGGCAGATCAGCCTCGACGACAGCTATCGCGAGCAGGCCGATCCGGCGCCGGATCCGCTGGAAAAGCTGCAGACGGAGGAAAACCAGCGACGTTTTATGGATGCCGTACAGAAACTTCCGGATGAATACCGAACGGTCTTTGTCCTGCGAACGTTCGAGCAACTCAGTTATGACGAAATCGCGGCGCGGCTGAAGATATCGATGGGAACGGTGGATTCGCGTCTGTTCCGCGCCCGGCGTCGCCTGATGGAAGAGTTGAAGGATTTGCTGGAGTAGCATGAAGGACCAATGTGACAAAATAAAAGATAAGTTGTCGGCCTACCTCGATGGCGAATTATCTCCGGATGAAATGGCCGAGGTTGCGGCGCATCTCGAAACCTGCCCAAACTGCTCGGCGCTATTGGAGAAGATGCGGCGGGTCGACGAGATGGCCGAAACGGCGGTTCCCGATTTTGACGATAATCTGATGGATACCCTCGCCGGACGAATCATGGCAGGTATAGATAAGCCAAAACCGGCGGCCGAAGAATCTCGTCCGAGCCCGAGAGTGATTCCGGTCTGGTATCGGTATGTCGCCGTGGCGGCATCGATAGTCATCGTCTTTTTGGCCGGTAGGATGGCTTTCAAGGAATCGGGCGGCAAGCTGCTAAGCCCGCCGGCCCGCTACGAAATGATGACGCCCGCCGCCGAAGACACCATGATGCCGTATCAGGAATCGGAAGGCGCCGCCGAGCAGAAAGAAATGGCAAAGCCCCAGGTGAGTCCTTCATCGGGGATGACGCAGCCGGCCGGCGAAGAAAAATCGGCTGCGGCGACGAGGGAAAAGCGCGTCGAACAGTCGAACGAGAGACAGGCTCCTGCTTCCGAAACGGTAGATCTGCCCGCGCCGGCGACAATCGAGAGTCCATTGCTGACCGAAGAACCGGCCGCCGAAATCGATCATCAGCCCGCGGCCGAAATAGCCCGGAAAAAATCACCGTCGGAGCCGGGCAAAAAATCGGAATCGCCGGGAAAGATCGCCGGGCGGATCGTCGATGCCAAAACCGGCGAGCCGCTTTACGGAGTGGTCGTTCAGCTTAAGGGTACGACGATCGGCGCAAAATCAAATCTGGACGGTGACTTCACCATCCTTTCGGTTCCACCCGATACCTATGATCTGATATATTCATCGCCGGGATATGAGTCGATGGTCTATACCGAGGTGCCGGTCTATCCGGGGGAGACCGAGGACCTGAGGGTGGCGCTGAAGCAGTCAGTCCTTGAATCCGGCACTATTGCCGAGGTTCGCGGCACACGCAAGAGCATCGATTTCCTGGAGAAGGATACGGGGCAGAAAAAGACAGTGGAGACGACCGCAGGGGCGGTGGCGGCTTCGAAAGCGCTGGCTGATGAAAACATCGCGACCAGAGCGGCGCTTCCCAATGCGGATAGCCTGGATGTGCAATACGCATCGTTGCTGGACGCCTATCGGGACCGCATGCGGGAAGAGGGCAAAAAGGGGATGGTGTCCCAGAAATTAAGCGCCTCCAATCAAGAATCCATAGACATGCTTCGGAAGATTGTCGACAGCCTCGACGCCAGAGTCGCCGAGACCAAAAATCCTGCCGAGCGGATAGATGTATCATATCTCAGACTCCGCGCGGCGCTCGATCTGTACCGAACCTCCGGGAAGGCTGAAGACAAAAGCAAGTTCGAAAGCTATGAGGCCGATTTCGACAGGGAACTATCCGGTCTGGAAAGACAGGGGTATGACCCGAAGACGCTGGAAGCATATCGAAGCAGGATCGAGCGGATAAAGCGCTCGCAATAAAATTGTCGACAATTCAGGGCTGACAGAATCGAACATGGGCTTCTTTTCAAAATCACACGAGTTCACCGACGATGAATACCGCCGGGCCCGGGATCGGATGGTGGAATATCAACTACAAGGACGAGACGTTAAGAACGAAGCCGTCCTTGAGGTAATGCGAAAAGTGCCCCGGCACGAATTCATATCTCCCGATTTGCATCGGGAAGCCTATGACGACGGTCCGTTGCCTATCGGCTGCGGCCAGACCGTATCCCAGCCGTATATCGTCGCCTCTATGACGGAATATCTGGAACCTGCCGAAGATAAAGAAGTACTTGAAATCGGTACCGGATCAGGCTATCAGACAGCGGTTTTGGCAGAGCTTTTCATGCACGTCGATACCGTCGAATTTTTCCCGGAATTGTCCGCTGAAGCGCAGACGACGCTCAAACGGCTGGGCTATACCAACATTACCTTTCATATCGGTGACGGTCTGCTGATTCCTTCACCGGAGATACAATTCGACGCCATCATCGTTACGGCCGCACCGGACCGATTCCCGGTATCTTTGCCAGATCGGCTTAAACCGGGTGGTCGACTGATCCTGCCGGTCGGCGACAGCATACAAGATCTTAAGCTTGTCATAAAGGACGAGGACGGGCAGGCGCATTTCAAAACTCTCTATCCGGTGCGCTTCGTGCCGCTGCGGCGTCGTGATTAATTGTCTTCGTCCGCACGAAAACTTTTCTCCCTACGTTTCGTAGTAATATCAAGATACTGGTTCATCAAAGGAGGAACTGTGGATAAGCGTTTGTGCAGGTCCCGAACGGATAAAGTCCTCGGCGGCGTTTGCGGTGGTCTGGGCGAATATTTCAACGTCGATCCCACCTTCATCCGGATCATCGCCGTCCTGCTGGTTTTCGCCAAGGGCGTCGGTTTTTTGGCCTATTTGATCGCCTGGATCATCATCCCGCGCGAGCCGGTGGGCGAAAGCGGCGAAGCGGTGCAATCGTCCGACGAAAAATCGCCGGAGAAGCGGTCGTATTCGCCCTGGAATAAATATATCCCCGGCGTAATCCTGATCATCATCGGGCTGTTCTTCATCCTGGAGCAGAATTACTGGTGGTGGGATATCGAACGATTCTGGCCGCTATTGCTGATCGGAGTCGGGCTGTTGTTGATTTTTCGCATGAATCAGGGGCATAAGAAGGAGGATCACGTCAATGAGTCCAGCCAGGTTTAGATGGGGGATACTGTTTGTTCTGATCGGCGGTTTGTTATTGCTGAATAACCTCGGCGTGCTGCCCTGGTGGACCTGGCCGGATATCCTTTCGCTGTGGCCATTGCTCCTGATTGCCATTGGCGTAGAAAAGATATTCACCCGGAGCAAGGTCGAATTCATCGCCTACCTGGCACCGGTGGCGCTGGCGGTTATTGTCGTCTGGGTGGCTTTCGACGGCTTTTCGACAGGCGATTTTCGATTGCTCCGGCGCTGCGATACTTACCGCTATACCATCGATTCCGATCCCGGCGTTAAACGCATCAAGGCCGTGTTTGATCTCGACGACACCGACATTGACCTGAGAGATACGGGCGGCAGATTGTTTAGCTCACGATCCAGCGGCTGGCGGGCGGTTCCTCGTGTGGAGTATGATCTCGACGGCGACACGGCCGATCTGGACGTCTCACCGCGTATCGGCGGTCTGAATTGGTTTCGGATCGACGGCCGGCGATGGGCAGGTAGTTGGGATGTGGCCTTATCCGATAAGGCGCTGGTAGATTTGACCTGCTATGGCGACCGGGCGGACATGACCCTGAACTGCCGGGGCCTGCTTCTGGAAAATCTCATAGTCGATTCCCGGCGCGGAAACATCCGGGTTTCCCTCGGCGATATGGCCAAAACGGTAAAGATCCGCTTGGAAGGGGAAAATGCCGACTTCCGTATCACCGCGCCTGAAGGCAGTGGCGTACGCGTATCCGGCGCCGAAAACACCGCTGCGCGGCTTCTGGAACGACTCGGCATGGTCGAAATCGACGGATATTATATGACGGAAGGGTATGACACGCTGTTGCCCAAAATAGAGATTAATCTATCGCCGGACATGTCGCGTTTTTCGCTCGATTTTCATTAGCCCTCCGCTCTGCGTGGATGGTTATATATTCCCCGCGTCACGCATCCGCCGCGGGGACTCTTTATTGTCCCTAGCGGGCTTGTGACGATGCCCGCCGGCCAGAAACATTCTCTATGCATTTCCGTCGAGCCGTTGCCGAAAATGTGCAAGCGAAAGAACACTGGAATTACCGGGGCCGGGCATGAGACGTGTTTCATTTAAAGTGATACTTTAAGTTCGGGCATTATCGACCGGTTTTGATGCTCAAGTTTTGCGCATCGTTGTAATCCCTTGAAATGCAATATAATAATCATCGGCGGTCGCGACAAATCGCTTGACAATCCGAGGCAACCTCTTATATTTCGGGTGAGAAAACGGCGCTTTCCCCCACCTTTTTTAGAGGCGCGGTAATAGGGCTACAAAAAGGTCTGCGTTACGCATCCGGTATGCTTCATGTAGTCATGATGGGCAAAATTCTATTGGCGTCTTTCGACGCCTCGAAAACTATGAATGATAATCCGACCACATCGGCCGGTATGGTAAAAAGCAGTGCATTTCCCTGGAGGACAGATGTTCAGGTCTGGCTATAAATCTCTGCTGGTGATATTATTCATCCTGGCAGGGTCGGCGCCACTGGCGGCGTATTATTATGATCCGGGCAATCAACCCCCCGGCCCGCCTCCGAACTACAACCAGATAGATCCGACATTGTTTTATGGCGTACCCTCTTTGGGGTATATTTCGCCCGACATGGCGGGTGATTATTTCGTCTACTTCGACGAGGCCGAAAGCCTCTGGACGATTAAAAGCGTCATTCCGTTCGGGACGGATCCATATGAACAGTTTCATGGTGCCATCCTGGTGCAGCTCGATGAGGAACCGGCGCCGGGTGTGAATATCTGGCCGGAGGGATTTGAGCTTTCGGACGACCTGCACCGGAACGACCGATGGGGTTGGACAAAGTGGCCGGATTCCATCGCCCCGAATCTGTATGAAATCTGGTGGGATATCACCACCGAATGTCACAGCGTGGTGTCCGCTTGCACGCAGACAATCGGCTATTGGAAAACTCATGCCGGGTTGGGACCCCAGGAAGATGTACTGACGCCTCTTCTTCCGATCCGACTCGGTCAACCCCGAGGCAGGAAAAGCCTCAACGTTACCGACGCCAGGATGGCCGCCAGAATTCTTTCGATGGAGGATTACGGTCGGGCCAGCAACGGAATCACCGAGCTGTATGCCCAATTGCTCGCGGCCAAACTGAATATTGCAGCCGGCGCGTTGGGTGACGACATAACCGATGTGATCGCCAAAGCGGACGAGTTTTTGGCGAGAAACAACTTCCGGGACTGGGGCAATCTCCGCCGATCGCGGCGGGAAATGATCTCGTCGTGGATGGATACATTAGACCGCTATAATAATGGCCTAATTGGCCCTGGCCATTGCAACGACGATACCAATGATTGGGACAAATGTCCTCCGTGTGTCATCGGCATTTCATTCAAGGGATGCGCCTTCGATTTCAATCTTTGGGGATCGAGTTATAATCGGTCCTTCGGCGCCGGAGATATCTATGTGGGCGGGCAGCAGACACGTCTTTCTTCCGTCGCCGACTTTTCCGATACATTCGAAGGTATTGAAGATCCCTATGGGCATCCCTTCGGATGTAATCCGCCCGCCAATAAATTGGAGAGCAGCTCGAATTTCAATTGCCTCGAACCGAACCTGAGCATTTTCACGCCGGTAATGATGCCGGGTGCAGCGTATAACGCCGACGGGCTGATCACGCCCGGTTCCGATTACGGAGATATCTATAGCGGCAGCCGTGTCTACGAAGGCAACGGCATTCAATTCTCGGTCGATGATTGCAGAGAAAACAATCCTCCGACGTTCAATCCGCCGGTCGGTCTTCTGAAGCCGATGACGATCTGTCTCGGCGCGACCATCTACGATACCATAATCGCAAATGACTTCGACGCCGGAGATACCGTAACCATCACCAAAATTTCCGGCCCCGGGGATTTTGTCTCCGAGCCGGGTCTGTCTCCTGTCTATGGCTATTTTACCTGGACGCCGACCCAAGCGGGCTTTTTCGCAGTCGTGTTCAAGGCGACGGATAATCACGGCGAGTCCGTGATCGATTCGGTCCGATACGCCGTCACCTTCAATGAACCGCCCGTCGCGACGGCAAACGATACCACTATTTTCGCCTGCTGGGAAGCCGATCGGGTGTGTTACGCCGTAGACGCCAGCGATTTTGAAAACGATTCACTGACGTTTGCCTTATTGTCCGGACCCGGAGAAATCGATCCAACCACCGGCGAACTGTGCTTTACGCCCGGCGGCCCCGGCCAGTTCCCGTTTGTCGTGGAAGTGTCGGATATCTGCGGAGCGGATACGGTTGATTTCACCATCACTGTGAAACTGAACAACAGCCCGAAGGTTCTTCCCTACGATACCATCATCACCCTGTGTGAGATCGATACCATCTGCTTCAATGTCCGCGCGATCGATCTCGACCCCTACGACAGTCTGGAGATCACCTTCCTGGGCGATTCCGGCATATTCACGCAGACCGGTAACGGCATCGGCCACCATTGTTTCCTTCCCGATACCGTGGCCAGCCGCCGCTATGTTTTCCCGTACTCAGTGACAGACCCCTGCTGGCGGCAAGCAATTGCCGATGGGTCGGCGCCGTCAGCCCCGCCCGAGGATTCGATCATCATCATGGTTCAACTCGATCGCGGTCCCGAAATTTCATGCCTCGGCGACCTGTCTGTGGATTTGTGCGAACCCGATTCGCTCTGTTACCAGATCGGCGCGTCCGACCCCGACGGCGACGACCTGCAATTCAGAATCCTGTCCGGTCCGGGGAAAATCGACCCGACAACCGGACAATACTGCCTGTATGCCGATGCCGGGGGAACCTTCGCGGTTTCGGTCGCCGTGACCGACATATGCAGTAAGGCCGACACTTGCAATTTTACCATCACGGTCAACATGAATGGACCTCCGGCCGTCGATATAAAAGATACCCTGGTATCTATGTGCGGTTCTCAGGAGATTTGCATTCCGCTCAATGTATCCGATCCCGACAATAATCTGGAGAGGATTTTCGCCAGTGACGAACAAGGGGATATCATTGAGGTCGTCGGTGGAAGTCTTTGTTTCACGCCGCCGGCGTCGGGGACATACACGATAACCGTTACGGCGGTCGATTCCTGCGGCGCTATGGCGATGGATGTGGCGAGCGTTAGTGTCACCATGGATGCGGCGCCGACCGTGACCGTGGGTGATAGTACGTTCTTTCTCTGTGAACCGGCGGAAATATGCCTGCCGGTAACTGTTTCCGGCCAGGATACGCAGATCGATTCGATCATTGCCCAGGAGCCCGCCTACTACAATGAGAACGACGGTACGGTGTGCCTCGATGTTTCCGAATCGGGAGAATATCCGCTGATCGTGACGGTGTACGACGTATGCGGCACGGTTACCGATACCGGCATGGCTGTCGTGACGATCAATTCGGCGCCGGTGGTGACGGCCCCGCCGGATACCTCATTTCACCTGTGCGAGCCGGAACAAATTTGTATCGATCCATTCGAATTCTCCGACGTTGACGAGAATATCGCCTCGATAGAATATTTCCCACCGATAGGCAAAAGCACACCGCCGCCTTACTGCTTTACGCCCGATACGGCCGGAACTTACTGCATCATCGGCCGCGCCATTGACGAATGCGGAGCGGTCGACGAGGATACCATCTGCGTGGAAGTCACTTTCAACCGGCCGCCGCATGTCATCGTGCCGCCCGATACCTCGATATTCCTGTGCGAACCGCGCGAAATATGTCTGGACGGCATCGGCGCCGATGATCCCGATGGCAACCTCGCCTCGATTGAATTCATTCCCGATATCGGGACGTATGACAACGGCCGGTATTGCTTCACGCCCGACACGATCGGGGTATATTGCATCGCCGTCCGCGCTGTCGATTCCTGCGGCATGTTCGACGAAGACACCGTTTGCGTCACCTATGATGTCGGCGCCGGGGTTTCCATCGATTGTCCTCCGGGACCGGTTATCGCCACCCTTTGCGATGGACCCGATACGATCTGCGTCGATCTTCCGGTCACGCCGGCTGATGCAAACATAGAGGTGCTCGAACCGGGCGCAGTCTATCACGACGGCAGACTCTGCACCTATATCGAAAACACCGGCGTGTATATCTACACCGTCGTGGCGAGCGGTGACTGCAACGCCGATACCTGCAAGGTCATTTTCGATATCAAAATGGACGAGACGCCGTCAATCACTTGTCCGACTCCGGAACCGGTCCACCTGTGCCGTCCCGATTCGATTTCAGTTCCGATGGCCATAACACCATCATCGGCTCTGGTGATCGCCACGCCGCCGGCTGCTTACAAGGACGGCGTGCTGACATTCTACGCCGATGAGCCGGGAGAATACTCCTATACGGTCGTCGCCGAAAACGATTGCGGCGCCGATACGTGCACCTTCTCGATGATGGTGACGTTCGACTCTCCTCCCCAGGTGACGTTTGCCGACACCACCTTCCACTTGTGTGAAATACAGGAAGTCTGCGTCCCGTATGATTACTCGGATCCGGACGACAACGTCGTCAGCGTTCGTATAACGCCGCTCAAGGCCATATACAAGATGGTCGGCGGGAAAGTGTGCTTCACGCCGCCGGCGGCGGGCAGGTATGATCTCATGATGACTGTTACGGACGCCTGCGGCTTGAGCGCCGTCGACACCGCCACCGTCGAGATCATCCTCAACGAAAACCCGTCGGTGGTCGTCGGGGATACGGCCGTCTTCCTGTGCCAAAGCGCCGAAGTCTGCCTGCCGGTCACGACATTCGATCCCGATGGCACCATCGAGTCCGTCGACGTCGAATCGCCGGCTTATTATGACGCCGAAAATCACGCCGTATGCATGCCGATTGAGGGAGCGGGGACATACGCTATCGGCGTCACGGTACACGATGACTGCGGTGCGACTGCGGTCGATACCGGAAGGATTATCGCGACGTTCAATCACCCGCCGGAGGTATCGGTTCCGGCCGATACTGTGATAACGCAGTGTGATCAGCAGGAAATTTGCCTGAGTGGCTTCAATGTCTTCGATCTCGATGATAATATAGCCTCGGTGGAAATTTTCCCGGATGCGGGTGGATATAACAACGGCCGGTATTGCTTTATGCCCGACACCGCCGGGACGTATTGTATCGTTATTCGCGCCACGGATGAATGTGGCATGACGGATGAAGATACCGTCTGCGTGACATACGATAACGGGGTCGATGTCGCCATAGACTGCCCTGAAGGCATCCAGCAAAGTTCCCTCTGTGGCCCGGATTCGATATGCGTCGACATCCCGGTAACCCCGACTGATGCGGTAATCACGGTTCTTGAACCGGGCGCCATCTATTCGGACGGCCGGCTGTGTTTCTACGCCGCGAGCTCGGGGCAGTATTCGTTTACGCTGGTGGCTTCCGGGGATTGCGGAGCCGATACCTGTCAGGTTGCGTTCGACGTCACTATCGACGAGCGGCCGCAGATAACCTGCCCGCCGTCCGACACCCTTCATCTGTGCGCGCCGGATTCAATCACCGTTCCGTTGACCTTCGGCCCGGAATCGGCTGAGTTGGCGGTATATCCGCCGGGCACGTACGAGAACGGCCAATTTACTTTTTATGCGGCCGAGCCGGGCGACTACTGTTTCCAGGCGACCGCTGAAAACAGCTGCGGTGCCGATACCTGTGATTTCTGCATAACGGTGACATTCGACTCGCCGCCCCAGGTGACTATCACCGACAGCTCGCTTTACCTGTGCGAACCAGCAGAGATTTGCATACCGGTCGAAATATTCGATCCGGACAACAACATCCAGGATGTAACCGTCCTCCCGGAAGGGGCGACGTTATCAGACGGTCACATCTGCTTTACTCCGCCCGGCGCGGGAACATATCATCTGATCGTCACCGCGACCGATTCCTGCGGCTTTATGGCAGCCGACACCGGCATGATCGTGGTGACGCTGAATCAGGGACCGTCAGTCAACGTGGGCGATACGTCGCTCTTCCTGTGCGAAGCGGGCGAGGTCTGTCTACCCGTTGATGTGAGCGATCCTGACGGAGCAATCGATTCAGTGGTAGTTTCGCCGCCGGCGTATTATGACGCCGACCGGCAGATGGTCTGCCTCTCGGTATCCGATCCGGGAACGTATGAAATCACCGTCACGGTCTACGACGATTGCGGGGCTTCGGCCACGGACGTCGGTTCCGTCACGGTCGCACTCAACAGCGCCCCGGCGGTATCGCTCCCCGCCGATAGTCCGGTATTCCTCTGCGAGCCGCAGGAAATCTGCGTCCCGCTAACGTACAATGATATCGACGGCAACATTGCCTCGATCGATATATCTCCGTCCGAGTACAGCCTCGTTGATAATATGATTTGCTTCACGCCGGACGCCGGGGGACTTTACGCGATCATCGCAACCGTAACCGACTCCTGCGGCCTGTCTGCGTCAGATACGATGAAAGTCACCGTTTCGCTCAATCAGCCGCCCGTGGTCACTGTCGGCGACACGGCCCTGTTTGCCTGCGAACCGACCGAGGTATGTCTTCCGGTCGATATGTTTGACCCTGACGGTGAGATCGATTCGGTTGTCGTCGATGCGCCGGCTTATTATGACGCAGCCAATCAGCGGGTTTGCCTGCCGGTGGAAAATCCCGGCAGTTATGACATCGTCGTGACGGTCTACGACGATTGTGGCATCGGTCAATCCGATACCGGCAATGTTACCGTCACTTTCAACCGCCCGCCCGTCGTCTCGGCGCCGAATGACACGACCGTCTTCATGTGCACCACGAGCGAAATTTGCCTCGATGGCTTCGCCATTTCCGATCCGGATAATAATATCACCTCGATCGTGTTCGATCCCGATATCGGTATTTACGACAACGGCCGGTTCTGCTTTACGCCGGATACGGCCGGAACGTACTGCATTCGCGTTATCGCCACCGACGAATGCGGAGTGGAGTCCGAGGATACTGTCTGCATCACCGTCGAGGTCGGCGAGGATATCGTTTTGACCTGTCCCGACGGCCCTCAGACAGCCAGCCTGTGCGCTCCCGATACGATTTGCGCCGATATCAGCGTGAGTCCGCCAACGGCGACGATAGAAATTTTGGAGCCGGGTGCGATATATGATAACGGCCGCATCTGCTTCTACGCCGAGACGGCCGGAACCTATACGTTCACCGTCGTCGCGTCGGGCGATTGCGGTGCGGATACCTGCCAGGTGACCTTTGACGTGACGTCCGACGAGGCGCCGCAGATAACCTGTCCATCTTCACAGTCGATGCATCTCTGCGGGCCGGATTCGATTTCGATACCGGTGGCGATTTCTCCGGCGAGTGCAAACGTTACTATCACGCCGCCGGCGGCTTACGCCAATGGCAACCTGACCTTCTATGCCGACAGCGACGGGGAATATTGCTTCAACATAGTCGCGGAAAATACTTGCGGCAGCGACACCTGCCATGTGTGCTACACGATCACGATCGATTCCCCGCCACAAGTGACCATCGCCGATACCTCGGTCTACCTGTGCGATGTGAGCGAAATCTGTGTCCCCTATAGCTACTTCGATCCGGACGACAACGTTGTCAATGTCACCGTCGAACCGATTCGGTACACGCTGACCGATGGTTCCGTTTGCTTCACACCTCCCGGAGAAGGTACCTACGATATTATCCTCACCGTTACCGATTCCTGCGGCAACAGCGACGCCGATACTGCAACGGTTGTGGTCACCATGAACCAGAAGCCGAATATCACCATCGGAGATACCACGGTATTTCTGTGTGAACCCTCGGAGGTCTGTCTCCCGGTCACCTTCTCCGATCCTGATGGAACCGTCGATTCCGTCGTCGCCGGCGCTCCCGCCTATTACGATGCCGAGAATCAGCGCGTCTGCTTCCCGGTTTCGGTCGCCGGGACATTTGAAATTGCCGTGACCGCCTATGATACCTGCGATGCTGCGACCACGACAACCGGGATGATTATCGCGACGATGAATCATCCGCCGCAGGTCACCGTTCCGGCGGATACGATGATGATTTTGTGCGATCCCGGGCAAGTCTGCCTCGACGGCTTCACCTTTGCCGATGCCGATAACAATATCGATTTAATAGAGGTCTTGCCCGAAACGGGAACTTACGATAACGGCCAATACTGCTTCACGGCCGATTCCGACGGGGTGTACTGCATTATCGCCCGGGCCACCGATGAATGCGGCGTGGTTGGAGAGGATACCGTGTGCGTGACAATCGAATTTGGTTCCCATGCCGTTATCGATTGTCCGCCGGGACCCATTGGGTTCACCATCTGTGAGCCGGATACGCTCTGCTACCCGATTCCCGTCGATCCGGTCGATGCCAAGATAGAGGTTCTCGAAGCGGACGGCCACTATATCAACGGCGAGCTGTGCTTCTATGCCGATACGACCGGATCATACACCTTCACGGTTGTCGCCACGAGCGATTGCGACGCCGATACCTGCGAGGTCACGTTTAACGTCGAGGCGAATACGCCACCGACGGTCTCCTTCGGACCGTACGAAAGTCCGCTATCGCTGTGCGAATTGCAGTCATTATGCGTGCCGATAATTGTCGGTGACGCCGAGGATAATATCGTCAGTGTCGTCGGCTCGACGACATGCGGCGGTGCATCGATCAATGAAGCCCGGGATTCGCTCTGCTGGACGCCGACGGAATTCGGCTCCTGCACCCTGATCGTGATTGTCGAAGACGACTGCGGCCGCAGGGATACGGCGACGGCCATAATCACGCTCGAAGAGGGCCAGCATCCCAGTCCGCCCTGTCCCGCCAATGATACCGTCGTCGCCTGTCTGCCGGGAGAGGTCTGTATCGACATCGGTCCCATCCAGCCGGGTAGCCATCTGACGGTCAAGCCCGCCATGTACGTCATCAATCCGGCATCGGGCACGATCTGTTACATCGCCACAGAAAACCGAACGGATACCCTAACGATCACCGATTCCACCGAGTGCGGGAAGGATTCCTGCCAGTTCGTGTTGACGACGCTGCTCAATCGCCCGCCGGTGATTTCCGGCGAGGCGCCGGCGGAAACAAAATTCTGCCACACGGCGACGATCTGCGTCGATTACACCGTCAGCGATCCCGACAATAATATCAAATCGGTGACGCTCGCGGGAGATTGTCCCGGGGCCGTGCTTGATATCGCCAACAGCCGGGTCTGCATCGAAACCACGACGGCCATCGATTGCCACCTGCAGTTGGTGGTGGTCGATTCCTGCGATCTGGCCGATACGCTGATACTGCCGGTTGTCGCCACGCCGAATCAACCGCCCAGTATAAATCTGCCGGAAATCGAAACGGTTGTCAGATGCGAATCCGATACCAGCGCCATTGTCATCGAGGATATCTGTATTCACGATCCTGATTACGACGATATGACGCTTGTTCTGGATTCCGGCCTCGGCGAGTTCGCTTATAACTCAATGTACGAGTGCGGAGTCCTGACCTTCCGGCCCCCGACCAACGATAGCGCCCAGTACTGTTTCAAATTCCTGGCGACCGATTACTGTGATACCGTGTATTCCCTCTATTGCATCGATGTTCTGCCGTCGGCGGTATGTTCGACCTGCGTCGACGTCGCCATCGAGGGCCCGCCGTGTGTAAATCCCGGGAGCCGGGCCATCGTCAATATCACCGCCGAATCATTCAATGATGTCGCCGGGTATGACTTGCTGATCGGATATGACGCGTCGGCGCTCACTTTCCTGCGGGCCGATGTCGGCGACGCCGTCAACGGGTGGGAATATTTCACCTATCGTATCGGCGATTTGGGCAACTGCGAGGCGCCGTGTCCGTCCGGTCTGATCAAGCTCGTCGCGATCGCGGATATCAATAACGGGGCGCACCACCCGCCGCCGGAACAACTGCATCCGAGTGGCGTCATCGCCACCCTGTCGTTCCGGGTGACGTCCGATTTGAATTTCGGCGGTCAGCGGGTTCCCGTCAAATTCTTCTGGATGGACTGCACCGACAACGGTTTCTCCGATCCGACCGGCCAGTATCTCTACGTGGATCATATGATATTCAGCCCCGAGGGAAATATTATCTGGAACGAGTTCGACGACGCCGCCTACCCCGAAGCATCCCGGCCTCCGCATATCGGTACCCCCGATGAATGTATGGTCGGAGACAAATACACGCCGATACGGTGCATCAGCTATCACAACGGCGACGTCTGTATCCAGCATCCTGATTCTATCGACGCCCGGGGCGATATGAACCTGAACGGTGTGACCTATGAGATTGCCGACGCCGTCGTGTATACCAATTACTTCATCAGGGGGCTCGATGCCTTCCAGATTTCGGTGCCGGGACAGATTGCCGCTTCGGATGTCAACGCCGACGGTGTCACGCTGTCCATCGCAGACCTGGTGTATCTGGTCCGCGTTATCGTCGGCGATGCGGTGCCTTATCCCAAGCCGATACCGGAAAGCGATGTCGTCTCGGCGTCTTGCATCCAGCGCCAGAATGAGGCCACCGTGACCGTCAACTCCGCCCGCGATATTGGCGGCGTCCTGATGACCTTCAGCGGTGACGGCGTGATCAATGCCGTGCCGGTTCTGGCCGACAATGCCGCGAACATGGATATGAAATACGGTGTGCTCGACGGCAATCTCCGGGTGCTGCTGTTCAGCATGAAGCCGGGAGGGAAAATCCCGGCCGGCGCGGCCGACCTGATCACCCTGTCGGTACCTGAGGGGGTTGAAGTGAAACTGGTCGATATTGAGATGGCCGATTACTATGGACGGACGTTGACCACGGCGCTGACCAACACGAACATGCCGGATCGGCTGTACCTGACACAGAACCGGCCCAACCCGTTCAACCCGTCGACGACGTTCGATCTGGCACTGCCCGCAGCTTCCGACTATAATGTCACGATCTACAACATCACCGGCCAGGTCATCCGCAAATGGGCGGGACACGCCGACGCCGGGTATATCACCTTCGAGTGGGACGGCCGCGACCAGCAAGGCAACATGGTGGCGACGGGCATCTATTTCTATCGCGCCCGGGCCGCCAATCAAGAGGCCATCTGCAAGATGGTGCTAATAAAGTAAAAAATATCATCTCCACCTCTCTGATAGAAGAAAGCCCCGTCATTACGGGGCTTTCTTTGTATGAAGGTATTCGTTTGCGGATTATTTGTGATAGCTGCCACCGGCGTTGAGGTTCAGCGCCCGGTAGAGTTGTTCCAGAAGCACCAGCCGGACGATCTGATGCGACATCGTGAGAGGGGAGAGGCTGAGAATCAAATCCGCCGATGAACCCTGACCGGCTTTGCCGGTCGCCTTCTTGAAAGATTCATACAAGCCGAAGGGGCCGCCGATGATGAATTCGATAAGCGAATGGCCGTCCACCTGCAAACGTGAGAGCTTATTCGCAAATTCCTCCGTCGAGAACATTCTGCCTCCGACATCAAGCGCGACCACGTAGCCGCTTTTCAGACGTGATCGAATCGCGTCAGCTTCATCGGCGCGGGCCTGATCGATATTGGCGGATCTGGTATATTTTGATTCGGCGACGGTTGTTAACTCGATCTTCGCATATCTGCGCAGGAGCTTGCGGTAATGGTCGATCTGGTCGGTGATCCATTGTTCTTTGTCGCCCCCGACCGCGATGATATGGATGCTCAGCATTATGATCCGACCGTCTTGACCCACACTTGGCGATTGCGCGGGCCGTCGAATTCACAGAAATAAATACCCTGCCACGTTCCCAGCGCCAACCTGCCGTCGGATACCAGCACCGTCACCGACGATCCCATCAGGCTCGCCTTGATATGCGCGGGCGAGTTGCCCTCGCTGTGGCGGTAATCACCCGACTGGGGAACCATTTTGTCCAGATGATTCAGGATATCTCGCTGCACGGACGGGTCGGCATTTTCGTTGATAGTGATCCCGGCCGTTGTATGCGGCACGAAGACAATCACCGCGCCGTCTTGTATCCCGGCCTCGTCGACCGCCTTTTGCACCTGCGATGTGATTTCGACAAAATGCGCCTGCTGCTTGGTAGAGACATTAAAATCGGTGCTCATATGGTTCTTTCCTGCCATGGGCATTCTTTCAGATGATGATATCGAGAACAATGGTATAATTCAAGGCCAAAGTGGCGTCATTTCTATGTGTGGCAATGATTCAATAATTATACGATGTAACGGCGGATACTGAGAGTGACAAGAATATTGATAGGTTAGACTTCACTCGGAGGACTTCACTCGAACAGCGCTTCCACATAGGATTCGGGGTCAAAGGGTTTTAAATCATCGATCTGCTCGCCGAGGCCCACAAAATCGATCGGCACCGACATCTCCTCGGCGATGGCGATAACAACGCCGCCCTTGGCCGTTCCATCCAGCTTGGTCACGACCAAACCGTCGACACCGCCGACGGCATCGGTGAAAATCTTGACCTGTGACAACGCATTCTGTCCGGTCGTGCCGTCCAGCACCAGCTTGGCCTTGATCGATTCCTCAGGAACAACCTTGGCGACCACGCGCTTGATTTTCTTTAGCTCATCCATCAAATGCGCCTTGGTATGCAGCCGCCCCGCCGTATCCACCAGTAACACATCCATACCGCGTGCTTTGGCGGCGCTGGCGGCGTCGAAGGCTACCGCGGCCGGATCGGATCCCTCCTTGGCGCGGACCATCTCGACTCCGGATCGCCGCGCCCATACTTCGAGTTGATCGACGGCGGCGGCGCGGAAAGTATCGCAGGCGGCAATCATCGTCTTTTTCCCCAGATCGGCGAACAGCTTGGCCAGTTTGCCCACCGAAGTCGTTTTGCCGGTGCCGTTGACGCCCATGATAAGCCATACCTCCGGATGATGCATCGGATCGAGCACCGTCGGATCGCGATCCGATTTGACAATCCCCGCGATTTCATCTTTCAAAACATCGAGGATTTTGGCCGGATCTTTGATATTTTCGTCGGCGACCCGTTCCTTGAGATTGTCGATGATCTTCATCGTCGCCGATACACCGACGTCGCCCTCGATCAGGATTTCCTCGATGTTGTCCAGCAGGTCGTCGTCGACTTTGGCCGCCGCGCCGACCGCCTTGCGGACCTTGGTGACAATATTATCCTTGGTCTTGGACAGACCCTCTTTGAAGCTCTTGAAGAATTTCACGGTCAGCCTGCCTGTTTGGCGTCGTCCCGGGCGTAATGCATATCGAGAAGATCGGCGTCGTCGTCCTGCTCGCCTTCTTTCTTGAAGCGAACGGCCACGACCTTGCTGACGCCGGGTTCTTCCATGGTAACGCCGTACAGGGTATGGGCGGCTTCCATGGTGATTTTGTTGTGGGTAATGATGACAAATTGCGTCTGCCGCGCGAACGTTTGCACGATCCGCAAAAATCGCCCGACGTTGACGTCATCCAGCGGCGCGTCGATTTCATCCAGGAAACAGAACGGCGACGGCTTGACCATATACAAAGCGAACAGCAGCGAAATGGCCGTCAGCGCCCGTTCGCCGCCGGACAGCTGCGCGATGGTCAGCGGCTTTTTGCCGCGAGGACGCGAAACGATTTCGATGCGCGATTCGAGCGGATCGGATTCATCCTCCAGATACACGTCGGCCTCGCCGCCGGTGAATAACTGCTGATACATGTTCTTGAAGTTATCGCGCGCTTTCTCCATTGTCTCGACAAACAATGCTTTGGCTGTCTGGTTGATTTTTTGGATGGTCGATTTCAAGGTCGCCTTGGCCGAAATAAGATCATCCAATTGCCTGGTAAGAAACTCCTGCCGTTCCTTCTGCTGGTCGCATTCCTCCAGCGCCAGCAGGTTGACGATGCCCAACTTCTCCCTGTGGTCCTTGAGCGCCTGGATACGTTCGCGGGCTTCCTCCGGCCCCAGATCGGGATTGGGACATTCGACCTGCAACTCGCGAATATCGATCCGATATTCGCCCTGGATGCGTTCTTCAAGCTGTTCCAACTTCGACGAAAGCTCGGTCAGAGTGATTTCGCTCTGGTGCCGCTCGTTGTTGATCTGTTCCTTCTGTTTCCGCAGGAGCCGGATCTGCTCGTCCAGTTCGTTGACACGGCCACCGAGTTCATCGCGCTCGTTGCGCAATCCCTGCTGCGCCGTGCTTTCCGCCTGCCGGGCGTCGAATAATTCTTTCAGTCGCGATTCATCGGCATTCAGCTTCTCCGCCAATTCGGCGGCGGTCGTCTCAGCATCCCTGATCTGCTGTTCCTTCTGAATGGTATTCGTGGCGATGTCGGAAAGCATCTCGTCGAAATAATCGCGCTGCGATATCAGTTGCGCTCGTTTGCTTTCCAATTCGATCTTGAGCATCTGGATGCGATTGACCTCGTCGCTGGCGCGATGCGCCGCCTCTTCCAACGACTGCAGCCGGTCTTTTTTCGACTGAGCGTCGGCGGCGACGGTGGCCTTCTCGCGGTCGAGATGATCGAAATCGAGCGACAGCGTGTATTGGCGGTGCTTGAGCTTTTCCAGCTTGGCATTGATGTTTTCGAGTTGCTGTTCGATGCTGGTGATGACCTCATCGGCGGCGTTTATTTTGAACTGCTCTTCCTTGATGCGGGTCGTCAATTCCGCGACGTGGTCCCGGGTATCGTCGAGTTGTTCGCGACCGCGCGCGAGCGATTGCCGCAGCTCGCCGATCAGGAGTGTTGCCTCGCCGTGTTTTTTGCGCGTGCGGGAAATTTGTTCGTTGATCTCGATCAGCCTGTTTTCGAGGGCGGTCACCTCGTCCTTCCGGCCGATCAGCGGTATCTCTTCAGACGCACCGCCCGAGACAAGGCCGTCGTTGGTGTAAATATCGCCGCCAGTGGTCACCGCGCGATAGCCGCTGGGAAGCTCCGCGGTCGCCTGTTGCGCCGATTCATCGTTTTCGCAGACGACGGTACGCCCCAGCAAGGAAATCGGGACATGGCTGTATCGCTCGTCGCATTCGACCAGCGAATCGGCCCAGCCGATAATTCCCGCAACACCGGGTAGGTTAGGGCGGGAGATCTTATCGGGCAGCCTTTCCAGAATCAGAAACGTTGCGCGTCCGGCTTTTTTGTCCCTCAGATATGCGACCGCCTCGCGGGCCGATTGCTGTGTCCGGCTGAGGATAAATTGGGCGCTGTCGCTGAGGGACGCTTCGATGGCGGCTTTGTATTCCGGTTTGGGATGTATAAAATCGGCGACGGTGCCGGTGATGTCGACCCAGCGGTCGGCGACATCAAACACGGCGACAACGCCGCTGCCATATCCCTCATACTGCTCAATCATCTCAGTCAGCAGGTTCTTGCGCGCCAGAGTCGCCTCGTACGTCGACGTTGTCTCGGATAGCAGATCGCGGAGCCGGTCGGCTTCAGCCAGGGCGTCGGATAATTCCTTCTCCTGGCGCTCGATGGTTGCCTCGCGTTCGGTGATCTCGGTTGCCGATGTTTCGATCTGCCCCTGAAGTGAATTTATCTCTTCGCGGCGGCGGCCTTTCTCATCGACCAGCGCCGAATTGCGTTCGTCGTTATGCTCGATTTCCTTCTGGAAATCGGTGATCTGTTCTTCCAAGTTGGCCGAATCGGTCCGTCCTGAGGATAGTCTGCCTTCGAGTTCGACAAGCTTGGCGTTTCCCTCGTCGGCGATCGATTTGAAATGAATATACTCGCCGTCGGCCGCTTTCTGTTGTTCCAGCGCCTGTTCCAATTCGGACGATGCCGCCGAGATATCGCCATCAATGCCGCCGGTCTTTTCTTCCGTCCCGGTCTTTTCCTCGCGGATCATCTCGGCCCGCTTCGTCAGCGCCTCGATTTCTTCTCGATTTCGCGAGGCGGTGACGGTCAAGTTCTCCCGTTTCTCGCGATTCACCGAGATATCGGTCTCCAATTGATGAGCGCGCTCGGACAACTCATACACCTTGCCGGACAGGTCGGACAGGCGTTTATCCAGTTCGGCCAGCGACGTCCGCACCGTTTCCATCTCGGCGAATCGCAGGTCGAGTTGGGAATCGACGCCGACGATGCGATCATCGGCCGATTTGATGCCCAGGGCGATTTCCTTGCGCCGATCGACCAGTTCGCGGTACCGCTCGCGGGCGTTATACAGGTCCCATCCCTTGATTTCATCGGAAATCTTTTTGTATCGTTCGGCCTTCCTGACCTGGCGCTTCAGCGAACGCACCCGGGTGGTGACTTCGCTGAGGATATCCTTCAGGCGCATCAGGTCCTGCTCGGTGGCGTCGAGTTTCCGTTCGGCGGCCTTCTTGCGCTGCTTATATTTCGTAATACCGGCCGCTTCCTCGAATAGGAATCGGCGGTCGTCGGTGCGGTCAGACAGAATAGCGTCGATCATATCCTGCTGGATAATGGCATAGGCGTGCGCTCCGACTCCGGTGTCGGCAAACAACTCGGTGATATCTTTGAGCCGGCAGGGCTGCTTGTTCATGATATATTCGGAATCGCCGGATCGGAACAACCGGCGCGTAACCGAAATTTCGCGGTAGGGCAATTGCAGCAGACCGTCGCCGTTGTCGACATGAAGCGAAACTTCGGCCATCCCCAGCGGTTTCAGTGCGCGCGTGCCGGCGAAGATAACTTCTTCCATTTTGCTGCCGCGCAGAAGCGATGTCTTTTGCTCGCCAAGCACCCAGCGAAGGGCATCAAGAAGATTGCTTTTGCCGCAGCCGTTGGGACCGACGATGCAGGTTACTCCCGGGTTGAAGAGGAATTCCGTTTTTTCGTTGAATGATTTGAACCCGACCAATTCAAGTTTTTTCAGGTACACCGTTGCTCCTTGACACGTTATCCGGGTCGTTATCGGGGTGATCGGTTTTATGGGCCAGTTTGGCGACAACATCGAGGATCGACCGGTATATCTGCCGTCGATCCCTCAAAAACTTGGTCTTGATCTCCAGGTTGAGATAGGGGAGACCGAGATAACCGCTGTTGCCGAACCTGACCGCTTGGGGAAACTCGAGAAGAATACGGGCGGCGAAAACGTTTTCACTGAGATTCGTGTCGAATATATAATCGAACTTGTTCTTTCTTAATTTTTCCAAAAACGAATGAGAGGGAAGACCGTTCCATTTGACCGCCGACCGCCCGGCGGAGATATAACGGAAACCCTTTGACGGGAAGATCGATTCAATCTGCACGCCAAGACTCGACAGCAGATAAACCTCCTGATTGCCGAAGATGGAGGTTATATCGGGCAGAATTTGCTTAACCACGGTCAATTCCCGCTGTTCTCCGGGAAGCAATACCAGAAGCGATTTGCCCGAAAACTCAAGCGGCAGGGAAAGGGGAGCCGATCTGGTTTTCGATGCCGTCCGGGCCAAGACAGCCTTGGCCATAACCGACTTAATTCCCATCGGCGCCTCCGGTGTCGACGGCAGGGGGTGGTTCCGTCTGACTATTCGGCCGGGCGGGCTGAGTCTGCACGGCGGTATCCGCCGCCGGACGCCTTTCGATCCAACTATCGTCTTGCGTCGTCTGAGTATTGGGTTGCGAGATTTGCGCCGGATGAGTTACGACGGTTGCCGATGTATCAGTCGGCGGGTAGAAGTATTGCCGGTAATTAACCTGGTTGATTTCGAATCCGGAAATCGTCCGCGGTCGCAATGTCAGCGGGGCCAGCTTATCACCGTTAACATACAGATCAACTCCATTGGAGATGCCCAATGTCAGGAGAAACCGGTAATCTGCGTCCCACTGGCGCTGCTGCCCGGCCAATAATCTGCGGTTGAGAACCGTGTCGCCGTCGCGAACCACTACTGTCCAGACGTCCTGCCGGGCCACCATTCGCAAATCCAGTTTGCCCGGCGGTTGATAGGGCTGGTCGGGAATGGTGATCAGCGGCGCCGTTTCTGCCGGGCCTTGGCCCGATTCCGTATTCGTTCCGCCCGATTCGGTACGACCGGGCTCGGTGGAATTTTCCGCCACCCCGGCGAACCACTGGATATAGACGAAAAATGCGGCGAACACGACGACGATGCCGATGATTAAATACAGAAGCGTTTTTCCGAATTTTCTGGCTTGGGCTTCCGGCTCCTCGCCCTCAGGCTCCGGCTCCTCCACCGCTTTCTTCCCGGGCGGCACGGGAAGGTCTTTTTCCGGAATCGGCGCGCCTTCGATTCCTTCGAGTATCGACGGATCGATCCCGAGGTATTGTGCATATCCCCGGGCGAACAGCATGAAGTACTCGCGGGTCGGAAGTTTTTCGGCTTCACCCGCCTCGATGGCCTCAAGGTAAAGGGCCATGATCTTGGTGCTTTCCTCGGCCTCTTTCAGCGACTTGTGTTCTTCCCGTCGCGCCGCCGCCAGAATCGCGCCTATTTCTTTGAATTTGTCAGCCATATCTATTCCAATACGAGAGCCGCCAACTTTTCCAGAGCCGCCATCGGTAGACCGACAACATTATCAACGTTCCCCTCGACACTGTCAACTAAAAATCCCCCCATGCCCTGTATCCCGTAGGCCCCGGCCTTGTCGAGCGGTTCGCCGGTGGCGATGTAGGCGCGCACGGCTTCGTCGTCGAGCCGATTGAAACACACTCGGCTTTCTTCATACATCTGATGCCAGCGATCGCGTCGGGCATCGAGCAGCGTCAGGCCGGTGAATACCGAATGACACTGTCCCGACAGCTTTCTCAAGATTCGGAAGGCGTCGTCCTCGTCAACCGGCTTGGTCAAAATCTCGCCGTTCAGTACCACTATTGTATCGCTTCCAAGATAGGCACGATGTCCATCGGGTACAACCGATTTGACCTTCTGGCCGGCCAGATCCATGGCCAGCATTTCCGGTGGAAGCTCCGGTCGGATATGTTCGTCTACCGATGGCACGATAATCTCGAACCGAAGACCCGCTTCCGTAAGAATCTGTTTTCGCCGGGGGGAACCGGAGACAAGAACCAGACCGGGCTCGTCAGCCAGACGCCGCAGATGGGGCAGGCTCATCTGCGAGAATGAAGGTAACCGGACCGTCATTGATAATTTCCACTTCCATTTTAGCGCCGAAAACGCCGGTCGCCACCGTGAGTCCCGAACCCTCCAGCATGTCGATGAATCGCCGATACATCGCCTCCGCCTCTCCGGGCGGCATGGCCCCGGTGAAGCTGGGACGACGACCCTTGCGAGTGTCGCCGTATAGGGTAAACTGCGAAACGACCAGAAGCCCGCCGCCGATATCGGCGATCGATCGGTTCATCTTGCCAGCGTCGTCCTCAAAAATCCGCAATTCCAGAATTTTCTTCGCCAGCTTGGCGGCCGATTCCGCGCCGTCGCCAGAGCGGAACCCAACCAAAAGCGCCAGTCCCCGGTCGATCCGGCCGGTTACCCGTCTGGAACCATCTGAATCATAAACGGTGACCGACGCCCGCTTCACGCGCTGCAACACGATACGCATAACAGGGCGGAAGGTAGGGGAATTCAGCGATTCTGTCAACCGGTATAATGGGCGCCGGGGGCATATCTCAGTTTTTTGTTTACATCTCACGTGACGGACGTTATGTTTATTAATTAGAGGCTGCTTTCGGATCGGGAACAGTTTCTGCAGAAAGCTGTTACATTCAATGATGTATGGCGAGATGGAACATTTGGAATATTAAGGGAGGTTTCATATGAGCAAACCTGTGCATGTGACCGACGATACGTTCGACACCGAGGTGAAGAAATCCGACATCCCCGTCGTGGTGGACTTCTGGGCCGCCTGGTGCGGGCCCTGCCGCATGATCGCCCCCATCCTCGAAGAAATCGCCAACGAATATGACGGCAAACTAAAGGTCGCCAAACTTGACGTGGATTCCAACCCCAAGGTTCCGACGTCCTTTTCGATTATGTCGATTCCGTCACTTCTGTTTTTCAAAGACGGGCAGGTCGTAGAACAGGTCGTGGGTGCGGTGCCGAAGGCGCAGCTCGTTTCGAGAATAGAAAAGGTCCTTGCATAGGAGGATGTAATGGCCGATACGTCTTCCCGAAGGAATACCTGGAAAAATCCATCACCAGAAGAGATAGCGAGATTGCTTAAAAGGGCCGCGACGGTTGCCGTCGTCGGCCTTTCGGCCAATACGGCCAAGGCATCCTACCGCGTCGCCAAATATCTCAAATCCAAGGGATACGAAATCATCCCGGTCAACCCCCACGAGTCCGAAATTCTCGGAGAAAAATCGTATCCCGATCTTGCCTCCATCGGTAAAAAGATCGATATTGTCGATGTGTTTCGAAAGAGCGAGGACACGCCGACGATCGTGGAGGCCGCCATTGCCGTCGGCGCCGGGGCTATCTGGCTCCAGGAAGGAATTATATCGCAGGAGTCGTGCGATCTGGCCCAAAATGCCGGGATTCCGATCGTGACGGATAGATGCATGTTTAAAGAACATAAGAAGTTGAAATCCTGATATGGACGCCGCTAGCATCATAACGGTGGTCGTCTTCGTCGCCGTCTGGGTGGCGCTGATGCGTTTTATCTTTCCCCGCTTGGGCGTGCCGACCTGAATGTCCCCGACCTGTGACACCGGGTCGAAAGCTCCGGAGGAGCCGAAGGAAGATTCGCCATCGCCGTCTTGACGGTGGTGCGCGCGATGGGACGGCCGTGGACGGGCAGCGTTCGCGGGATCACATAAACAGGGCTGTCATTTCAGCCGATAAGTATACATACCATGAGCCGTTACTGGAACAGTTCACAATACAGTACCATGGGCGTTGCGGGCCGCCCCCGCCTGCCCCGGGGAATCAAGATTCTCCTGATTGCCAACGGCCTGGTTTATCTGCTTCAGCTGCTTATCGGGCCCAAGATGACTCTGGTGTTCGGCGCGACGCCGGTGAAAATTCTGCAGGATCTTTCCGTCTATCAGTTGGTTACGTACATGTTCCTGCACGGCGGCCTGTTTCATATCCTAATCAATATGTTTGTGCTCTGGATGTTTGGGCCGGAAATCGAACTGGCGTGGGGCACCAAGCGGTTTTTCAAGTACTACTTCCTGACCGGCATTTCCGGCGGCATTTTTACCGTCATGTTCCAGCCCCACAGTCCCATACCGACAATCGGCGCCTCGGCGGCCATCTATGGTCTTTTAGTCGCCTACGCCATGATGTTTCCCAACCGAACGATTTATTTATATTTCCTTGTCCCCATTAAGGTCAAGTACGCCGTTATTTTGTTCGTCGGCCTGGAATTTGTCGCCTCGATGGGCGGAAGTCCGGACGGGATCGGCCATTGGGCGCACCTCGGCGGGGCGGTCGTCGGATTCCTGTATCTCAAACTCGACTGGCGGCGGAGAAGGATCTTCGGAGCTCTCTCTCCAAGGCGATGGTTCGGCGGAATTAAGTACCGGCAAAAAAGCCGGAAACTGGAGAAAAACCGGCAAAAGACCGAAGAAATAATGAAGAGAGTGGACGAGATTCTCGACAAGATAAACGATGTCGGAATCGAAAATATCAGCGAGGAAGAGCGCCGATTTCTTGGAAGCGCCAGCGAAATCCTTTCAAAGAAGGACGAATAATTTCCCATGGCGAAAAAAGTCCTTGTCATAGAACAGTCCCTCGCGGTCCGCGGGGTCGCCGAATCCTTATTGCGCCAGAACGGTTTCGAGGTCGTCTCGGCCGATTCCCCGTCGGGCGCGATGGATATTCTCGGCGCCAGCAAAATCGATCTTATCCTGGTTTCGTCGGAGATAACGGTTGAATCGGGCCAGCCGCTGTACGAACATTTCGCCGCGGATAAGTCCACGGCGGCCGTTCCGATCCTGATTCTTCATGATCCGAACAGCGGTCCCGACCCGGCCTACCCGCCGGAATCGATCATCGCCAAGCCGTTTACGCCGCGTGATTTCCTCTCGGCGATCGGGCCTTTTGTCGGTTCCGAACAGACCATGTCCGCCTCCGACCAAACCCCCTTCAGCGGAGCGGATTTTGAAGACGCGCTTATCGATTCCGCCCTGGGACTGGACAAAATAGAAGTCGACGACACGGAAGTCATGGAAGATGACACCGGAATATATCGCAAGCAGAACAAAAAGGGCGTCACCGAATCGTTGATCGGATTCGACATCAAAGTCAATCCCGATGATACCACCAAAACTGTCCGCGGCAAGATCGAATCGGTGAATGTGCCGGCCGAAGCGGAAAATATCCCCGATTTGCCGCCGTCAAGCGAAGACGAACCGCAAAAAACGGAAGAACCGGCGGATATTCTCGGGCAGGAGCAGGCGGATTCCGATACATCGCCGCAGGATGCCGGATTGTCGGAATCGAGCAAGATCGAAATCGTAACCGACCAATACGGCATCGCATCTATCCCCGAGCCGTCTGAGTTCATTCAGCCCGAAGATGACGACAAGGCTCATGATTATGAATGGTTCCTGAGTGAATTGCGGCGGGAGGCATCGGGCGAGAAAAAAACGGAACCGAAGCTTGAAACGCCGATGGGAGCTCAGCTTTCTCTGGACGATAAAGCCGCCAAAGCAGCGGCCGATCCTCAACCGAAAAAGCCGGCCGCAAAAAAGCCTGAACCAAAAGAGGAGCCGAAAGATCTGTCGGCTCACGGCGAAGCCATCGATAAATTCATATCTGAATTCAAGAAGGAAGTCGACAAAATCACCGGCGACGCTGCCGATCAGATCACCGTCGCCACCATTGCCGCCGACGATTCGGAACCGGCCGGGTCCGGTCCCGCCGGCGATTTGAGCTGGGAAGAGCGGCTCGAGAAGGTCCCTGAGGATCAAATAAAGCTGATGTCCCGGGAAATCGTCGACGCCGTGGCCAAACAGGTCGCCCGGCAGCTGATCGCACGCATCGATCCCGATGTCGTTTATCATTTGATCAAGACCGCCGTCGACGCCCGCCTGGGACGGGAGGAGAAGAAACCGACTCCTCAGGCATAATCCCGGCGCCGGCTAACCGAATCGGTGTCCACCGGCGTATAATAATCGATAACAGACCATATGGTTCGAATGCCTCCGGCGCGGCGCTCGCAGGATGGGCGTTCACAATTCGACGCCGCCTATTCTGCCTAACAGGATTGTGGACATCCGCGAGAAAAGATCGTATACTGTCGGCGCATGGAATGATAAAAATGGGAATCGACAGGCATGATAGTTAAAGCTTCGATGAACGGACGAATTGTTTTTGGTTTCGCCATGCTTGTGATGGCTTTGCTCACGGCGGCGCAGCCGGCGCCGGCTCAAACGGATATGTTCGATACCGGAACCCCCCCGGGGGAACCCGCCTCCAGTCTGGTCGACGCTTTTTCGATATTGTCGATATCATCGGCGCAGCCCAGTCATACCTATCCGGCGGCGACGCTGATATCGGTCGCGCCTGACTGGCATGTCAATTCCGCGCACCCCCATCAAGAGTGGCTGATACCCGCCGAACTGACCATCGATACAATCATGGAGGTCACGCCGCACGCAGTCGTCTATCCCAAGGGTGACGAGGTTTTCCTGCTCGACGAAACGATGTCGGTTTACAATGGACGGGTCATCCTGTATTACGAGGTCACGATCAGTGACAGTGCGCCCGAGGGCGAGGTCGTCCTGCCGGTGCAATTCACGTATCAGGCCTGCAATGATAAAGAATGCCGGCCGCCCCAGACCATCAACGCCGACCTGCACATAACCATCGGTGAGGAAGGGGAACCGACCCAACCGGAAATCTTCACCGGTATTGATCTGCACCATCCCGAACAGCCGCTCCCGACCCCGCCGCCGGAGGAGCGATCCGAGTTGCAGCAGTTGATCGATCAGTATGGATTTTGGGGCTATTTCATCGCTCTCGGCCTGGCATTCATTACCGGCGTCCTGCTGTCGTTCTCACCCTGTACATATCCAATGATCCCCATCACCGTCAGTATTTTCGCCGGGCAGGAACGGGGAGTGGGGCGCGGATTCGTCCTATCCTTGTTCTATGTCGGGTCGATGGCCGTCATGTATGGCCTTATGGGATTAGTCGTGTCGCTGGTGGGGGGCGTATTCGGCGCCTGGCTGGCCAGCCCGCCGGTGGTGATCGCTATAGCTGTCATTTTCTTTATTTTCTCGCTGTCGATGTTCGGGCTGTATGAAGTAAACGTTCCGTCATCGATCCGGCAACGCCTGGGTGCGGCAAAAGGCGGGGGCGGCGTCCTGAGCGTCATTATCCTCGGTATCGTGGCGGCATTAGTGGTTTCTCCGTGCGTCGGGCCATTCGTCGCGGGCATCCTGTTGTATATCGCAACCACGGGATCGCCGCTTATCGGATTTTTCGTCTTATTTGTGTTCGCACTCGGGTTGGGGACGTTCTATATCATCATCGGCACGTTTTCATCTGCCGTCAATCGACTGCCCCGCGCCGGGGAATGGATGGAGACGGTCAAGAAATTCTTCGGGTTCGTTCTCCTGCTGATGGCGCTGTATTTTCTGCGGACGATTATTCCCTCGTCGGTGACGGCGGTTCTGACCGGCCTGCTGCTTTTGGCCCTCGGGATTTTCGGCGGCGGGCTGGATCGCCTGACCCCCGATTCATCATTTTTCCTGCGGCTGAAAAAATTCATCGGCATCCTGGCGCTTCTGTTCGGCGTGTATTTCCTTATGGGAACGGTCATACTGCAGGGAATATTCCTCCCTCCGATATCAGAATGGCTTCCGGCATCATCCGGCCTGCAAGCGCCGGAAGAAACCCAGCTGATTCCTTGGGAGACCGATCTTGAAACGGGTCTGGCTCGCGCGCAGGCGGAAAACCTGCCGGTTTTGATCGATACCTGGGCGACCTGGTGCGCCAATTGCCGGGTGCTGGAAAAGAAAACCTTCCGCAACCCCGAAGTCGTTGCCGCCGCTACGGATTTCGTGCCCATACGAGTTCAGCTCGAAAAGGTTGATTCGCCCGAAACGAGGCAGTTTATGGAACGGTTCGGCATGAAAGTTTACACTCTGCCGACTGTGCTGCTTCTCGATTCATCGGGTACGACGCAAACCGTCATGAAAGGCGTCGTCGGGCCCGATAAAATGCTGGCGGCCATGCAGGAAGTGCACTGAGGCATACTTATCAGGTCTTTCTTGAATTTCTTTGTCAACTTGAAGTAAGTTCCTCCGAGCGATGAGGCATTGATCGGCACAAGAGCGGCCGCGCAGGAGTCTTCTATTGCAGGAGAGTGGCAGGGAAGTATCCCGTTTGAAAAATCGTCTAATCGGGCGGGTGGTATTGACAGCCCAGGGGATGCGCCCTATATTGGGCGGCAACCGGCAACCGGAAAAGTGAGCATGGTGGCGAAAACGAGAAAAGATACCGCGGTTATCATCTGTATTCAGGAGATCAGGGAAGACGGATCATCAATGAATCTCGGCAATCAATTGTCGGATGAGGATATCTTATATCTGCATCAGGCCTTCATCGCCGATACCATCACCAACGCGCTTAATTTGTCCAAGGTGGATATCAAGCTGTTCTATTCCCCGCTCCCCATCACCATCAAGGCGGTCGAAACCATCCGCGTCTATCTGCAGGGGCGCCTGAAAGGCAAAAAGCGCACCGCCTTCGAAAGCGACCGTTTCGAGATGGCGGAACTGGGTCCGGGACGTTGGGGCGTCAAAATGGACGAGTCGTTTCGGCGCTGCTTCGAACAGGGATACTCCAAGGTTATCTTCATCGGCAGCCGGACGCCGACCCTGACCGCCGAAATGATCAAAAGCGCCATAAAGATTCTCAACAAAAGGGACGTCGTTTTCGGGCCGACCGTCGAGGGGCGCTATTACATGATCGGCTTTGCCCGCGACTATCATATCGCTCTCGAGGATTTCGATTGGACGGCGTCCAACATATATTCGCAGGTGGTGGTGCACATCGATGAACGAGGACTATCGTGGGAGGAGACCGAAATCTGGTACGCGGTCGAACATCCCGAGGATATGGAATACCTGGCCCGTGATATCAATCAATTCCGACTCACCGGTGATGAGGAAACGGCGCGGGAGACCGAGAAGGTTCTGGAACGTATACTGAGCCGCCTGCAATAGCGGCACAGGGAATCTTTCGGCGGTCGATACGACCGCCCTTTTTTTATGAGGACAGCCATGACACGTGAATTGCAGCGTCTGACCTGGACGAGAATCAAGCAGTTGGTGCCCGATAAAATTCAAACCGTTCTGCTGCCGATCGGAACCGTGGAAGCGCATGGCGCTTCCGCCGTCGGCACCGATAACATCATTCCCGAAACCATCGCCGCCATGGAGGCCGAACGGGTTAACGCTCTCATCGCGCCAACGCTCAATTACGGCATAACCACGTCATTGTATCAATATCCGGGATCGATCCGGGTCGATCCAAAACATTTCACGCCCTTCGTGGCCGATATATTGACGTCATTGGCCGATACCGGGTTTTCGCACGTGTTCATCCTCAATGGTCACGGCGGCAACAGCGCTGCCCTTCGGGAGGCCGCCTACGCTGCTCACCGCGATCGTCAAATCGCCGTAGCTGTGATTCATTGGTGGCTTTTGGTCAGCGAACTGACCAAAACACATTTCGGTCAGGCCGCCGGTCATGGCGGGATCGATGAAACCGCCTGCATGCAGGCGATTGATACTGATCTTGTGGATAAACAAGAATACTCCAAGGATATGGCCTATCTGGTCAATCCCGGAGCCGATGCGTATCCTGCCCCCGGTTCGATTTTGCTATACAAGGGGGGAGAGGGGTATCCCAATTTCGACGAAAAGCAGGCCGCCGACTACCTGCCCAAAGTCGCCCATGCCGTCGGCGATTTTATCCTATCCACGATAGCCCGCTGGAAACAGATCGAACGATAGCCTCACCGGTTAATAGCGGTAGGACATCGTCACATAAACCCGATTGAATGTATCCTCGGCCGTCGCCATGCTGGATGCTGGATTGACGTAGGCGCTGTTGGCCGGAGAATACATGCGGGTGTACGTTCCCCGAACGTACGCCGCTTCCAACATCAACACGTCGTCAATCAGCCACCCGAATCCGGCGGAAAATCCCTTACGGTCTTTATCGATGAATTTCACGGTGCGCGTGTCAATCATGCCCTCTTTGCGATAAGGCAACGGATTCAGGAATGCGCCGGCGCGCAATGCCAGCCCTGCGCTCGGCATCTGGAACTCGATGCCGCCCCTTAGATTGAGCACATCACGATAGAGCAAAGCCAGCGAATCGTTGAGAGAGGCTTCATCGGGATTGTCGTTGTAGGATAATTGCGACCAGTCGATATACTCAGCATCGGCCGTAGCCAGAAATACCCCGGATCGCACCGCCACGCCGCCGCCGAAAATAAACGGTCGTGTCAGGTCATAATTAATCTTATAGTAATCTTCAATGATCGTATCCAGCACGAGGCCGTTTTCCTCATAGGTATACTCCACCTGGAAATCCATCGGTGATTCGATAGTCAGGCCCAGCGAAAGATGCTCATTGGGCCGGGCCAGAAGCCCGCCTTTGGCGCTGATGCCGATATAATCCTCTGTGATGCGGCGTCTGCCGGATTCACTGTACAGCGTCAGGTCATCCGTGAAGGCATAGTCGTAATTGAATTCGTCTTTGCCGGAATAAATATTCAGGCCCAGTCCGAGCGAAAGATTAGGTGAAATGTCGACCCCCGCTCCGCCCGAATAGACGTAGATGCCGCCGGTTTCAAACTCTTTGGCATAATCGTCGAGTCGGGCCTCACTCGGGTCCTCATCTATGACATGATACAGCGCCGCGCGATCGAACGACATGATCCGGTTGACGCCGAACGCCACCGACAGCGATCCCCGGTAGGTCGGCACCGGGATGGTCAGGTTGAGCGTCCCGAAGCGAGTCTTGGTTTGATCGATCTGCGCCGTATTGCGGATTGACGCCAGACTTTCATAGCGATTCGGCGGCTGTGTGGTTTCGTTATGGAATTTCTGATGTGACAAACCGAATTGCAGTTCGATTTTGTGGATACGCGCCAGTGCCGCCGGATTGTAGTACAACGCCGCGCCATCCAGCGACGACGCGATGCCGGCACCGCCCATCGACATCTGGCGGGCGCCGAAACCGAAGATATTACCGGCCGTAACTTCTTCGAGACCGCCCAGATCCTGCGCCGAAACGGTTACGGATGCAATCAAAACACACAGGAGAATGCTCAATGACTTCATCGTCCGCCGCCTCCGTCACGGGATTTCGTCCGGGATTTCTTGGTATCTTTCGTCTCTGCCGGCTTGGTCGTATTCCCGAAATTATCCGGGGGCGGCGGGGCCGGTTGGCGAATCGTGGACTGCCGCGTACCCTTGCTGTCGGTTGCGCTTGCCGCATCGTCTTTGACTCGCGCTCCGGTATTGTCGGAACCGACATCGGGACGGCTCTGGGTGCCGGTGTTCTGCCTTCCGGTCACGACGTCCTGGGTTTGATCGATGATACCCGGTTGCAACGGCTGATTTTCCTCCCAAGTATTCCACGAATGCGGCGGAGGAACCGGGCCGGAACGGGTCTCGCGGCGGTCGAACTTGGTCCCACGATGATCGGCATTGCCGCCATCGTAGGAGTAGCCGTCATCCAGGTACGGATAATCGTAGTACCGCCACCACCAGGGATAGGCGTAATACGAACTGTAATTGGAATGATTCCACCACCACGACGGGTACGGGTCATAATAGTACCCGTAAGGATAATCATGAAAGCTATCGTGGCATCGGAGACAATCGGATGTCTGATCGGCCCGATAGCCTCCCTCGTCGGAGGGGTGCATCACCACGGTATAGCATCCCGGCACAACTATGGCCAGGACAAGAGCCAAGGGTATCAGAAGGCGTAGTATTGAACGCATACTGTCCTCCAGACAGACAGAATCAGAAATTCTCGTAATAGGTCACGCGAAAACCGCGCCATATATCGACGACGCCCTTGCGGTTGTTGTTCAGGTTCTTCAGCAGGAATTCCATCACCAGATTATCGGTGTATATCCACTGCACCGCCGCGTTCAGATATCCGCGGCCTTTGCCGATGCTGGTGCCCTTGTGATCGTCGTTGGTGGCGAAATCGTACTCCATCACCAGGCCGACGTCGTTGTTGAAGCGGGTGTCCATACCGACAAAGAAATCGAGATTCTTATCCTTGTCGTCCTGTTCGAGCGAATAGTTCACTCCGCCGTGTACACCGACCTGCCATTCATAAAACGGGTAGCTCTTGCTGCCAACGGCATAGAAGCCCTTGGATTTGAAAGCGTACCGGTCCAGACTGTCGACATAGGCACCATAACCCTGGCTGGAAAACCCGATGGTCAATGCCGGAAACACCAATCCTTCGTCCACGAGATTCAATTTGACGCGAAACTCGATCCGCGGGTTCCAATTCGGGGAATGCTCGGCGATAATACCCTCGGCGCCATAATTGACGCCGACTGCAAATCGGTTCGAAAGCCCGATATTGGTCCCGGCCAGAATCCCGCCGTTGGGATATGATCTCATGACGACATCGAATTGGCCCCGCCTGAGCGTTCCCGCCGTGGGACAGTCGATCAGCATGATAGGCGTCCATCCGGGGTATTTGATGGCCGGCAGCCGGTCGACTTCCTGCTGGGCGTGCGTCACATTCGGTTGACAAAGAGCAATCGCGGTTACTAAGACGATTGAAACAAACAACTTGTACAACACATATCCTCCCTGATTATACCGTTGGCCTCACTTCATGATAGAAGCCTGTCTGTTTCAAATCAATTAAAAAACCGCTTGCACTATTGTACTGCAAATACCATTCCCGGTTCCATAATTTATTGCTATTTATAAACTTGCAAAAATCGAGCGAACCTTGTTCAGGGCCGAAATGCACTTTCTTTGGACTACCCGGTCAAACGGCGCACAATAATTGGTCATTCGGCGGAGCGGCAGGAGTTCGGACGAATTCAGTTTCCGGAGTAATTGAGACGGTCTTCGTATTTGCCGGTCATGAGATTGGATCGCAACCGCTCAAATAACGCCTTCGAAAGCGGCCCCGGATGATACTTGTATATCCGGTCAAGCTTAATCCGCACCACCGGCCAGACCAGCTTGAAAGAGCTGGTCGTGAAAACCTCATCGGCCGAAGTCAAATCCTCGGGCCGCATATGAATTTCATGAACCGGGATGCGATTGGTATTGGCCAAGCGGATGATTTCCCGGCGGATGATCCCCGGAAGCCCGCCGCTGTCCAACGACGGCGTGTATAACTCGCCGCTTTTGACCGTAAAGAGATTGGCCGATCCGGTCTCGGCGATATGCCCCTGCTGATTGATAATCATGCCCTGATCGTATCCTTCGGCCATGGCGGCGTCCTGGCTGAGCCATTCGGTCATGAAATTGAGCGTCTTGTTGCCGCGCATCGGATCATCGGTATGGACGGTCATGGGGGAGATCAATAGACTCTGATTGACATATTGCAGCTGATAATCGACGACGATGATGATAGCTTTCGGTCCCGGCCTGGTTCCCGGCCAGAGCGGCGAGTATCCCTGAGTCAAAAGAAGTTTCATTTTCTTGATTTTGGCCGGATGTCTGCTGACTGCCCGATACAGAATGCGCGCAATCCGTTCGCGGTTATAATTCAATTTCCGGAGGTGCAGCCGTTTGATGCTCTGTTCCATGCGGTCGAGGTGCTCATCAGGAAAGATCAACCGCCGATCCACACCAAGAATGGATTCGAACAGCCCTATCCCGCAGTGGAGCGTATAGTCGAAAACCGAAACGGTAGCGCTCCGGTAGTCCACTTCGCGGTCGTTTATGAAAACGATGGTTTGCGACATACATCCTTTCGCCGTCAGCTATAATGCGCACCAAGCATACGCGGGGCGACAATTGTTGTCAAGGTAAATCGATCCGCGCCGCGTTGACTTCGTATGTCTGATACGGTATCTTTCATGTACCGTTAGCATTAGAGACCCCTCATATCAGGCATGGGGTAAAGACAAAATGGAGAATCGAAAAAGGGCCCGCGAATTGGGCATAGACGTCGGCGTTCTTCCCACCGGGCTGCTTAATGCCATTACCGATGTCGCCGGTGTGAAGGTCGGCCATACGACATTCTTCAGGAAAGACAACATCCGCACGGGCGTCACGGCGATTCTGCCGCATGATGGAAACCTCTTTCAGCAAAAAGTCCCCGCGGCGATTTCTATCGCCAATGGTTTCGGCAAATTCGCCGGATATACTCAAGTCGACGAAGTCGGAACGATCGAGACGCCGATTCTCCTCACCAATACGCTGAACGTTGGCACAGCCATGACGGCTGCGGTCAGATATACGATGGCGCAGCCCGGCAACGAAGACGCCGTCAGCATTAATGCGGTCGTCGGCGAAATCAACGACGGATACCTCAACGATATTCGCGGTTTGCACATTAAAGAAAAGGATGTGCTGACAGCCATCGCCTCGGCGAAGCCGGGGAAAGTGAAGGAGGGGTGCGTGGGCGCCGGGACGGGCGCATCGGCCTTCCGATATAAGAGCGGTATCGGCACCTCGTCGCGTATCGTCAAACTCGGCCGGCGGCGAACGTATATGCTGGGCGTGCTGGCGCTTCCCAATTACGCCGGGCTACTGGACATCAACGGCGCACCGATCGGCCGGGAGCTCGGCCAGCCCGACCTTCCCCGTGACGATAAGAA
Organism: uncultured Ignavibacteriales bacterium; assembly: GCA_964549765.1. GTDB lineage: Bacteria > Zixibacteria > MSB-5A5 > GN15 > JAAZOE01 > CAZJWR01. Next base: position 39,921 of record CAZJWR010000005.1, on the reverse strand, counting down.
AGAAGCCGGGTCGTGCATCATCGTCATCGCGACCGATGCGCCGTTATCGGCAATGGACCTCAAACGGCTGGCCCGCCGTTCATTTCATGGTCTGGCGCGAACCGGTTCGTTCATGACCCATGGCTCCGGCGATTACGCCATCGCCTTTTCCACGGCTTATCGAATCCCTCGTAAATTCAGCAAAAATCCCGTGGCGGTTCCGGCGACAATGGTCAGTGCTGCCACGACACCGTTTTTTCAGGCGATTATCGAAGCCACCGAGGAGGCGGTATACAATTCGCTATTCATGGCGACGACCATGTTCGGGAAGAACGGCCGGGTTATCCCGGCGTTGAATATTTCAGATACGATCGAGGTCTGCGCCCGGTACAATGTGCTGAACTTATCCCGGCGTTTGACCCGTCATAAAAGGTGATAGACCGTCCTTTGCGCGGCTCAATGTAAATTGACAGCTCTCATTTCCGCCCATATCTTGCATCCATGTCTGTCCTGAAACTGCTGCTGGTTCTGGCCCTGATAATTTTCGGGATCAAGCGAAAGCTATTTGTCGGCTACCTTCTACTTGGCGCCGGCGTCGTCACCCCGCTTTTGTTCGGCTATAATATCATCGATGTTGCCGGGGGAGTCTGGGGGACGCTGAAGTCCATGGATTTCTGGCGGCTGTTTGCGGCTATTGTCATTGTGACGGTTTTGGGGCAATTGCTCAAACAGATGGGTTCGCTTGACCGTCTTACGGCGGCAGCGCAGGATCTGGCCGGCGGCAAACGAACCGCCGTGGCCGTCCTTCCGGCGGCGGTGGGACTGATGCCGATGCCGGGCGGGGCGCTGCTGTCGGCGCCCCTGGTCGACGAAGTTCTCAAGAGCGATCAGAAAAGCCCGCATTTCATGTCCGCCGTTAATTACTGGTTTCGTCACGTCATGGAATTCTTCTGGCCGCTCTATCCCGGAATAATCCTCGCCGCCGGCCTGACCGGCCTGCCGGTGCAGCGGTTTTCGCTGATGGGTATTGTGATGTCGGCATCTATGGTAACCATCGGCTCCATATTCTTTCTGAGAAAAATCACCAACCATTCCCGGCAGGCCCATTCGCTTCGGGCCATCGGCCGCATCGCGCTGGCGCTCTGGCCATTATTCCTTGCGGTTTTTCTGGCGCTGGTGATTGCTCTCGATATCGTTCTGTCGCTTCTCATTGCCATCGCCGTCACCGTAATCATAAATAAATCGAGTTGGCCGCTGATCTGGCCCGTTATAAAAAGTTCCGTGACCCTCCGGCTGTTCTTCATGGTGTTCGGCATTCTCGTCTTCAAGGATCTCCTTCAGCTATCCGGCGCCGTGAGTAATATTCCCGATGACGTCGCGCGGCTGGGCATACCCCCGGGTGTGGTGATTTTTGCGGTGGCGTTTCTCACGGGTTTGCTATCGGGCATGGTCGCGGCCTTCGTCGGGCTCAGCTTCCCTATCCTTGCTGGCTTTCTTTATCATCCCCAGATACAACTCAGCCATATCTTTCTGGCCTATCTCAGCGGATATCTGGGCATGATACTGTCGCCGACGCATTTTTGCCTGCTGCTCACGGCCGAATACTTCAAAGCGGACCTGGGCCGCGTCTACCGGACATTCGTTATCCCTCTGGCGGTCCTGGCTGTGGTAGGCATCGCCCTCTATCTGCTGGGATACCCCTGGCACATCATTTCCGCATAATAGCCCGCCCAAAAATCGAAATTCCGACGGTAGCGTAAATTCTTTTGTGTAAATTTAGGAGTGGCCGGGTGTAACTAAAACGGGCATATCCAATTGAGAGATTTTAAGAGGAGGATATGCCCATGCGTGAAATGGATTTCACAGAGAAGAATCTATTCAGTCGATTGTGCGGTGTCAACACTTTTTGGACTCAATTGCAGGGGGAAGTGATCCGGAAGGTGAAGCGGTATGTGGAGCGGGCGATGGGTGAGGAGGTGACGCGGTATCTGTGCCGTGGTCGGTACGAGCGGGTGGGGAGGCCGACCGGTCACCGGAACGGGAGGTACGCGCGATGGTTGTTGACGACCTATGGGTGGATCGAGAATTTGCTGGTTCCGCGGGTACGCGAGGGTGGTTTTGAGTCGTCGGTGTTTGCGAAGTATCGTCGTCGGTGCCGGGTGATTGACCAGGTGGTGTTGGAGGCGTTTTTATTGGGTCACGCGACGCGGAAGGTACGGCGGTGGTTCCGGCGGTTGTTCGGGGCGGCGATCAGCGCCCAGGCGGTATCAAACATCGTTCATGAGCTGGACGACGAGGTGAAGCGGTTTCACGGTCGTCGGCTACATGATCGGTATCGGTTTTTATATTTGGATGGGTTTTGGATCACGCTGCGGACGCCGGTGAAGATGAAGAAGGTGGTGTTGGTGGCGTCGTCGGAGTCGGCGTCGTGGTGGTGGGGATTTGTGAGCGACCTCAAGAGCCGGGGACTGAGCGGGGCTCATCTGGAGGTGGTTATCACCGATGGCGCACCGGGATTGATACAGGCCGTGCGTGGCCTTTATCCCCGAGCCGCTCATCAGCGCTGCACTTTTCATAAGTGCTCGGACCTGGCTGGCCATGTGGTCGACACGGGGCGCGGTCAGCGCCTCGTTACCGACGCTTTGCATATTTTCGAAGCCGACACGGAGAGCGAGGTGCGGAGTCGGCTGCGGCAGTTGACCGCAAGGTGGTCGGAGACGGAACCGAAGGCGATGCGTCTGTTCCGGAAGGATATCGACGCCTGCCTGGTGTACCTGAATTATCCCGATCCCCTCTGCACGAGACTGAAGACGACCAATCCGATCGAGCGCTACATCGAGGAAGTCCGCCGCCGGACGAATCCCATGCGGTCGTTCAACAATCTCAAGAGTGCGGAGAGGATTGTCTATGGCCTGATTGCCTATGTCCTAAACCAATATCAAGATATGCCCGTGAATGCACCCCTACCAGAATTTACACAAAACCCTTGACGCAATCATTCCGACCGTGATTCGAAATAGTGGTTGACATAAAATACTATCAGGAATATATTATATATAGAGGCAAATGAGATAACCCCCATCTCAGATCTTCGTTTACCGGTTGAGGGATCGACATTGACGATGCCATCCGTCATACCGGTGGCCGCACTGCAGGAATCAGGTTAATAGCAAAAAGACACATGGGAGGATGTATGAAGACTGTTTTATCCGTATTGGCCGTCGTTCTTTTGGCGCTCGTCTGGTCCCAGGCCGAAGCGCAGATCTGCGGCGATGCGAATGGCGACGAGGGTTATAATATCGGCGACGCCGTCTTTCTTAGCAACTATCTATTTAAGGGAGAGCCCGAACCCCCATCTTACACATACGCCGACGCGGACGGATACCGCGTTCTTACCGTCAATGATATGATCGTCATGATGACGCATCGAACAGCAGTTTGCCCTCCGGGAGAAAAGAAATTCTCCGGACCCACTAATTCGGGTTATTCGGTGAGTCTTAATAACACAACCTGGCCGGCCGGAAATGCGTCGCAGAATATCCAAATAATGATAAACACGGCGACTTCATTTATCTACACAGAGCTGCCGCTTCTCATTCATGTCGGGAATGAATTGCCTCAGGTAATAACCTGCACTACCGATCCTGATTTGACGGCCTGGTCCGACATCGGCCCGGGATGTAACAGCTTCGGGGACGGAGAGGTGCTTCTTTCGTTCGCGGACACCGCCTATGTGCCCACGGGGCCGTATACTACCGAGTCTTACCCCGATGGCAAGACGCTGGTCACGTTGCAATTATCACTGCCATCGGCGCCGACCCAGGATCAGGATATCACCTTATCCTGGGACGCGGATTGTCCGCCCATTAACGCGACTTATGGCCCGTCTCATTATCCCGTGATCGTGGTCGATTGGAATAAAAGTCATCCTAACGTCTGGAAGCCGGCTCTTCCGGGACAAAAAGTTCCGTCGCTGACGGTTTGGGGAGCCGCGGCTCTTGTTGCTCTCCTGCTGGCCGTAGGTATATGGCTGTTTCTCAGGAAAAAACGGGTTCCTGTTACGTCCTGATTCGATACGTTCAAGGGGTTCTAAACTTAAGGGCGGTATCCTAAACGATGCCGCCCTCCTCGTCTTGAGGACGAAATTGTCCAAAAATAGGGCACCTAATTCTCGCGGATTGCGTTATATTCTATGAAGTTAAAAATAATCAGCCAAAAACAAATTTTGGAACTTTGAGGACCTGTGGATGTACCAAATACAGATGCAGGAGAGGTCATGGAAAAAGAGACAGCCAAGCAAATAGATCATGATCTGCTGCGGCAGGTACAAAAGGGCAACATGGTTGCCTTCAGTAAGTTAGTAGACCGTTATCGCGACCGTTTGATGAATGTCATCGGCCGGATGTTGACAAGTAAGGAAGAAGCGGAAGATATCGTCCAGGAGGCGTTTCTGCGCGTGTATCAGCACCGCGATTCATTCGATTTCAAACATTGCTTTTCGACCTGGCTTTATACTATCGCTTTAAATCTTGCTCGTAACGAATTGCGGAAGAAAAAGAAATATAAATTCGTCGATATATTCGACATGCAAAACAAGGAAGTGGAAACGGCTGTCGATGCCAAAATTCCATCGAATTTGGGTCCGGTACTGGAGGCGGCTATCGAGTCGTTGCCGGAAAAATATAAGACGGCCTTTCTCTTGCGCGATATCGAGGAGATGCCCTATGAGGAGGTGGCGCGGATTCTGTCGGTTCCCCTTGGAACCGTCAAGTCACGGGTCAACCGGGCACGGTCGATATTGAGAGAAAAGCTCAAACCGAGAATGGAGGAACGAAATGCGTTGTCGAAAGGTGCGCTCCTTCCTGTCAGTATACTGTAGGGAAGAGACCAGCCCCGACCTGTCGGCAAAAATCAAGGAGCACCTCAGCGGATGCAGCTCCTGCCGGCGAGAAGAGGCAGCGTACAAATCCATGAATCGGCTTGTCGGCGGGATACCCCGTAAGGCCGTAGCCGATGATTTCACGGCCCGATTGTTCGAAAAGATCGGACAGGAGGGGTTTGCCGAGAAAAGAACCAAGGCCTATTTGCCCAAACGGATTCCTCGATTCGGGATGGCGCGGCTGGCGGCCGCCGCTTCGGTTGCGGTCATAGTTTTGGCGATGGGTATTGGTTTGCATCTGGGTGATGCTATTCTTGCTCCGAATGGCGGGCAGGTGACTAACTCGACGACCACCCGGATGGCCAACACATCCGATGATAGATATTTGACGGCGGAGCCCGAGGACAACCCATTCCTCAATGAACACAAAAGTGTTTCCAAAATGGTCGCCCAGTACAGCCGGTGGCGGGAGTTTTCCCAGCAGTTACGGGATAATGCCGGTGTCGGTCAGATGCTTGACGCCCAAGACGTCGCCTTTGCGTCGTCACAGGTGATCGGCGGAATGAATTCACGTATCACGGTTCGCCCGGTTGTCAAAGATTATCTGATCATTCCGGAATAACTACAGAAGAAGCTATGAGGGTGTATCGAAAGAAAAACGATAATGCACGAAAAACCGCCGCTTCGCTGGCGGTTTTTTTTTCCATCGTCATTATCCCGGCCATGCCGGTTTTGGGCCAGAATCTGGAATTTCTCGATCATGACATTCCCCGTATAGTCGAACGGATATCCGGTTCGGTCGTGACGGTCGAGTCGCGCCTTCAGGCTAGCCGGGCGCCGCTCTATCCCGGAACCGCCCAAAAATTGGCAGAACCGGTCAGCGCCGTGGTTGGAAGTGGATTGGTGATCGATTCCGTCGGCCATATCCTCACGGTGTTGAGCCTTGTCGACGGGTATGACGACTTTCGCATTCAATACGATAGCCAGAATATTCCGGCGCGCCTGGTCGGCGTCGACCGGGGATTCCACCTGGCGGTGCTGAAGATAGACGAGCCGGTCGCGGCCCACCTTGAACCGTCCGCGTTTCCGCCTTTCTCGGGACGATTGGTGCTGTCATTCGGCAGAGCGTCGGGCGGCACCGGTTATCCCTCGCTGGGAATCATCGCCGGCCGTCAAAGCGACGGCAGTTACCTCGTATCCGGGTCGGCCGTTCCCGGCGTCATGGGCGGTGGCGTGTTTGATCTGGCCGGACGCCTCGCCGGGATTATTATCGCCGGAAATATCCAGACCGTTGGCGGTGGAGGCGGGTATCGCGATGGGATATTTATGATTCCGGTAACCACGGCGCTCAGCGTGGCCGACCGGATCATCTGCTGCGGCGACCGCGAGGCGGGATATTTGGGCGTTACAACCACCGCCATCGAACTGGTGTCGGGTGAGAAGAAGGTGCTGGGGGAAGCCGTCGTCATCTCCGATGTGGAGCCGAATTCGCCGGCGGCTCTGGCCGGCCTTAAGCCGGGGGATATCATCACCCGGGTATCGTACCGCGAAATAACCAGTGATCGGCAACTACAAAGGCTGGTCAGCAGCGCCGGTTCCGACAGCACGGTTGTCATCGATGTCATGCGGGGCGGCCGGAGTTTTACTCTGAGCATCCCGTTACAGCCGCGTTCTCAGGTGAATCGGACGGTCGCCTATACGCCGACCCAGAACGAAATCAACACCCGCCTGATCGCCGATCTCCAGCGCCGGATTGACGATATGAAAGTGGAGATGGAACGGCTGCAACGCGAACTGAATCGTTTGCTGGGTCAAAGCGGGTCGACGCGATAAAGTTTGACTTGCCTTCACAATTCTCCGCATATAGCTTATGTTTCAATGACACGCCTGCTTGAGAGACGAACGGTGCGACGATTATCGCAGAGCCTCGATAAAGAACGGGGCATCGAGTATTTCTATGGGCCGTTTCTTTCCGCCGCCATCGCCGGACGCGATGATGCGGCGGCGAGACTCATCATGACTATGGCGTTGGATGACGATGTGTCCCCTCGTTCGATTGAGGAGATAATCCTGCAGTCGCATCTCTTTTTGGGATTTCCGGCGATGATCGAAGCGGCTCGAATTTTCGCCGAAGTAACCGGCGATGGCGGGAAAGCCGACGGTCTGCCCGGGGCCTATTCGGGAAAAGACTGCCGGGACTGGAACCGGCAGGGAACAGCCAAAATCAAACATATCTACGGCCCCGCCTTCGATCGCCTAGTTGGATATATCAATTCCTTTTCCCCCCAAATCCTGACATGGATGATCAACGACGGCTACGGGCAAGTGCTGTCCCGGCCCGGCGCGGCGTTTCCGTTGCGAGAGCTGTCAGTTATAGCGACGCTGACCGTAACCTCCTATGAAAACCAACTGGGGGCGCATATCCGGGGGACGCTCAACGTCGGCGTCAAATCCGCCTTGATTCGAAAGACGATGCGCAACTGCCGATTTTTCTGCACCGGTGATAACATCCGCACAGCGGTTCATATTCTTGACAAGGCGGTGACGACGTAGATGCGCTGGCGTTTCAAAATTCCCCTTATCGGCGTCGTTGCCATCGTTATGCTGATCCTCGTCGGGCTGTTTCTTCTGTACGAATCGCATATACTCGAAAACTGGGTCAATCGCTATCTGGCCGAGAAGGTTGCCGCCAAGTACAGCTTGGACGTGACCATTGGTGAAATCGAAGGTTCCTTTATCGACGGTTTTGTGCTCCGCGATGTGCTGGTCAAGCTGTACCCCGGCGCGGATACCGTCACCCTGGCCTATATCCCGAGGATAGATATCGACTACAGCTTATCCGACCTGTATCATCGCCGCTGGGTGCTGGACAGCCTGAAAGTGACCGGGGCGCAGGTATACCTGAAACAAGATACGACGGGATCGTGGATATTGCCGAAACTTCCGGGAAAGGCCATCGCCAAATCGGAACTCCCTTCATGGGACGTCCGGGAAATCGTTTTCACCAACGCGGCGCTCAACGTGAATGTCCGCGATTCGGTGTGGAGTTGGTTTGATATCGGGCTGCGGGGGTCGGCCAAGTCTGACGCCGGCACTTATACGTTCAAGCTCGATTCGCTCCGGGCCGACAACGAGGACCGCAGGTTGCAGATCGAAGATCTATCGGGGAGGGGGACTTACTTCGAAGGGAAGCTGGCCCTCCAGGACGTGCACGTGGCTTTCGATTCGACTCAGGCGGACTTTTCGGCCGCTTATGACGCCGCCGCCGATCCCAATTTGCGGGCGCAGATCGACACCGCCCATATTCGTTTCACGGACTTTTTCTCTCTCATCGGTTCCGGTCTGACCGGCGAGGCCGACATGACCGGTACGATCTATAGCCGGGATGACCGCATCGGCGGCAACGTCTTGCTGAAAGGGAATCTCGAGGGCCGGTCATTCGATTCCGTGCAGACGGCCTTTCATTACGACCAGGGGATATTGTATCTCGATTCGTTGTATGGGCGCGTTTTTGAGGGCTGTCGCATCAACGCCTACGGTCGCCTGAATTTTGCATCCGATCCCGAAAGCTACCATCTTGCGGCCGAGATCGATTCCTTCAACCTCAACCACCTTGTCTTCAATTCCTTCGACTCCGATCTCAACGGTCGCCTGGTCCTCGACGGCCGCGGATTCAATTCCGAAAAATTGGCGATCGATATGAATGTCGACCTCAGAGAATCGCATTTCGACATTTATCATTTTCACACCGCCGTGGGCCAGATGACCATCGGCCACGATGGTCTCTACGCCTTTCCCGGTTTCCAAGTCACCTACTATGACAATCGATTTCTGGTCGACGGCGGAATCCAGTACGACGGCAATATAACCGTAGGGGGACGCGCAGAATTGAACGATCTGAGCCGTTTCGCCCACCAGACCTTCATCGACCTCCCTGCCGGGCGCGCCGAGGGCGAGTTCGCCATAACCGGCCCGGTCGCCGATCCGAACATACGGGCTCATCTCAGTTCCGATTCCCTTTGGTTGTATAAATTCTATTCCACCGATTTTGAAACCAGCTTTTTCATCAACAATTTCATGACCTCCATGCGTGGTCCCATCATGATTCGTTCCCGGACCGCCGATGCCTGGGGATTTCCGGTGGACAGCCTGTACGCCGAGTTTCAGCTCGACAGCATCCTGCTGTTTATCGATACCGCCCAGGTCAGTAACGATTTTTCCCGGGGCAATCTGACCGGTGTTTTGGATTTTGCCGCCTACCCTCAGGAGTTGTCTCTGGACACGGTGTTTTTCGATCTTCAGGGGCAGCGATTCACCTCCGATGGCGTCCAGGACATCTTCATCGATTCCCTCGGCTATCGCTTCGACCGCGTCGACATTCTGACCAGCGGCGGCGATCTGGCTTTCAATGGGCGCATTGACTACGACGAGACACTGGACGTCGGCTGGAATATCAACAGCATATCGATTTCCCCCTGGGTACAATTGCTCGCCGATAGCCTGGCCATCACCGGTCGATTATCCTCGACGGGGCGAATCACGGGCACGATGGAATATCCCGTGTTCACGGTGGCGGCCAACGTCGATTCGCTGAAATATCGTTCGCTGCTTCTCGGCGACCTGACGGGATTCGCAAACTACGCCGACAGCCTGCTACTGATCGATTCCATGAGATTGGTATCGCCGGAAGGATTGTACACTGCCTATGGTGAGTTCCCGATCAATCTGTCGATGGATTCGGGTCATGTGCTGTTCGATGATCGCCAGCAGGATATAACCATCACCGCCGCCGACAAACGTCTCGATCTGGCTTCGTTTCTGCTGGAATCTGTCGAATATATCACTGGCGATTTTTCGGCCGAGATTGAACTGACCGGGACGACCAAGGAACCCCATCTGAACGGTGTGGCCAATCTCAAAAACGGCACGATCAAGCTTTTCGACCTTCGCGATCCGCTGGTGAATGCCGATGTTGACGTGGAAATGTCGGATCGTCTGATAACCATATACAAGGCGGATGCGGTCGTCCCGAGGGAAAAAGGCGGGCAGGATGGGCATGTGTGGGGGAAGGGCACTATTCTTATCTATGGCCTCGACCGGTTCCGTTATGCCATAAATCTCCAGTGCACTGATCTGCCGGTCAATTACGAACTGGGCGACGTCACCGGAACGGCCGACGCGCAGGTGTGGGTCAACGGTGAAACGCCGCCGGTTGTCACCGGCACCATCAAGGCCAAAGCGATGTACTACCGGGAGAGCTTCGAAACGACCGGATTCAGTATGCTCACCGCCCTTGAAGCCGACAAGACCTGGGACCTGGACCTGATGGTCGAATTCCCCTCCAATTTCTGGGTGCAGAACGCCGATATCGACGCCGAATTCGGCGGCAGCATCAATATCCTTCGTAAGAGCGGCGTCTATAATTTCCTCGGGACGCTGGAAGTCATTCGGGGAAATTATTTCTTTTTTGATAAAAATTTCCGCATCGAGCCGGGCGGTGAGATCATCTACGACAATATCGAGGAGCCCGATCCCAAACTCAATTTAACCATCTCTACCCGTATTCGAACCCCCAATCGGTTTTCCGATTTCGAGAGCGAAATCAGCTACAGCTACGATCTGGTTCTCGCTGTCACCGGGACGCTGACCAATCCGATTATCACCGGGGCCGGAGATACGCCGATTTCCAGCGAGAATATTCTGCCGGCGCTGCTGGCCGATTACCGGCCGGACCTCGACTCGCTGGGCGGCAATCCGGTACTCTCCGACCGCATCACCGTCGGCGGCGTGGGGTTGCTGGCGACGCAGTTCTCCCGGCTGGGGACGCGAACCTTGGGCGTGGAGACGTTTGAGATTTACCCGACCGGAACCAAGGGATTCGATCCGCTCAGCACCCGGTTGACCATCGGTGCCTACACCCTGCCGAACCTGTACGTTTTCGGCAGCAGCTATTTCGATATTGAGAAGGGGCAGGAGGTCGGCGTCGAATATCGCCTCGGGCGTCATTATTTTTTTGAGGGCCGCCGCGACGAGGCGAATCTGTATCATTTCAATTTCCGGTTGAACTGGGAGTACTGATGAAACGTCGCAGGCACCCGATAGTCTTGATCGTGATGGCATTGATTGGCGCCAGCCTGCTGTCGTCAATCGTCGTCGCCCAGGCGTATTCTCCGGAGGCCAAGAAATATCAGTCGTGGCTGGCTAAGCGGCCATCCATCTCCAAGATCAATGTCGAGGGGAATAAGTACTTCTCTGATTCACAGATCAAGGTACACCTGTTTTCCCGGGAACGTTCTTTTTGGCAGTTTCTGAAAAGCGGCTCGCGCGACCGGATGCTTCGTTACACCGTCTACCGGGACACCCTTGAGGTCAAATATCTATATGTGCGGTCCGGTTTTCTCGATGTCAAAATCGGCGAAACCGTCGATATCGCGGAAAAAGATTCGAGCGCTGTCATCACCGTAACCGTCGACGAGGGAGAGCAATTCCGCATCGCCTCCGTGCAGCTTCATGCACCCGATACGATGCCGTTTTATTCCGATCTGGTCAAAGTGTCCGTGCAGTTGAAACCCGGCGAACCGATCGATCCTTTTGCGGTCAAGGCAGCGGTTTTCGACCTGAAGACGATTTACGCCAACAATGGCTATCCCTACGCGTCGGTGATCGATGCCATCGATAGTTCCGCCGGGTCGTCGAACACCGTGGTCGATCTGCAGACGACGGCCGGACCGCCGGTATATTTCGGCGACGTCGTCATCGGAGACCTTAAATATTATTCGCCGTATCTGGCCCGGCGGGAGATGTCTTTCCGCAAAGGGAATCTTTATAGCCGCGAGAAGATCATCGAATCGCAGCGACGACTGTACGCCACCGGCCTGTTTAACTCGATCAGCCTTGAAATAGCATCGTCCGACTCCAACGAGATTCAGGGCCCCTGGCGGGCGGATACCATGCCGGATTTCGTTTTCGGCGCCATTGAACGAAGCCCGCATTTCGTATCGGTCAACACCGGCGCCAGCCAGGATTCATTGCAGGACCTGACGTGGGATTTTGCCGCGGCATGGGGCAAACGCAATATTTTCGTGTCCCGCAAGATCGAATTTTCCCTGCAATATCGGTTTATCGTTTTCACCCAATGGCGGTTGCTCTATCACCGATATCAAGTCCAGTATACCGAACCGTGGTTTCTCGATCTCCGCATGCCGCTGACATTGACCGGACGGTTCGAGCCGGGTGTCCGCTCCATCGTTCAGCCGTACCGCATTCAGACCTGGTCGATTGCGCTGTCCACCCGCAAAGAATGGTCGGAGAAATTATATGCGATCATCAGCGGACGGTACGAAAACGTCAATATCTACGGCATAAAGCCGCAGAATCAGCCAGAGTTCCGATTCGAGGAAGGGATCAGCGTCAGGCGAAAACTGGATGTTACCCTCGTCCATGATACGCGCCGCGACAAATTCGTACCCCGGTCCGGTTCCTTCACGACTTATTTCGCGCAGTATGTTGGCGGCATCCTGGGCGGTGACGACAGCTTCTACAAATTCGAATTTTCTTGGGCGCGATATCAACATATGGTCGGGCAGGCGATTTATGCGACTCGTCTGAAGGCCGGATGGGCCAAGGAATTCGGCAAATCGCACGAAGTTCCCTCGACCGACCGCTTCTACCTCGGGGGCGCCAATTCCATACGCGGATTCAAGGAAAATTCCATCGGGCCGCGATCGAAATCCGGCGTCAACGTCGGTGCCAACGTCTACGGGATTTTCAATCAGGAAATACGCACGCCCCTTTTCTGGAAATTCTGGGGAACGGTGTTCACGGATATGGGAAACGGCTGGGGTTCATTTTCGGACATTGACTTTGGAAGCATCCTGTTCGCGTACGGGGCCGGGCTGCAGTTTATTTCGCCGGCCGGGCCGATTCGGCTGGACTACGCCCACCACCTCGAAAACGGTCCATACAAAGAAGACGACCGGTGGCATTTCACCATCCTCTACGCCTTCTGACGACAATATGAATATAATGGATTGACATTATGCACGAACCGCCGTATCATATGCGATATGTGAGAGCTTGAGGTTTATCTTGACAGACGAGGAAGAGAACGTGAAATTGGTCTATCTCGATTATAACAGCACCACGCCGATCGATCCGGCCGTGATCGAGGTCATGAACCGGGTTATGGCCGAAAACTACGGCAACCCATCGTCGGTGCATCGCGTCGGCCAGAAAGCCAAAGTCGCGCTGGAGGAGGCCCGCGAACGGATCGCGGCTCTGATCGGAGCGCAGCCGGCGGAAATATATTTCACCTCCGGCGGCACCGAATCCGATAATCTGGCCGTCAAGGGCGCGGCCTATGCGCGGCGGCACAAGGGCCGGCATTTAATCACCTCGGCAGTCGAACATTACGCGGTGCTCAATACAACGCAATATCTCGAACAACAAGGTTTTGCCGTTACTTATCTCGGCTGTGACCGAAACGGTGTCGTGTCTGTCGATGCGCTCCGCGCGGCATTGCGGCCCGACACAACGATCGTATCGATCATGACGGCCAATAACGAAACCGGCCAACTGCAGCCGGTCCGGCAACTGGCCGCCGTTTGTCGCGAGGCGGGCATGATTTTTCATACCGACGCGGTGCAGGCGGTGGGGAAAATTCCCGTTAATGTCGAAGACTTCGGCGTCGACCTGCTCTCGTTGTCGGCGCACAAATTCTATGGCCCCAAAGGCATCGGCGCGCTGTATGTCCGGCGCGGCACGATGATGACGCCGCTCATCCACGGCGGCGCTCATGAAAAGCGCAAGCGAGCCGGCACGGAAAATCTCCCAGCCGTCGTTGGAATGGCCATGGCGCTGGAACTTGCCCATGATGGAATGGATGATGAGCATCGGCGTTTGTCCGAACTCGGCGCATATTTCATAGACAAAATCATCGCCCGCATCGACGATGTTTCTATCAACGGATCCCGCGACAATCGCATCCCGTCGACGGTCAATTTGTCGTTCAAGGGCGTCGAAGGCGAGGCTATATTGCTGTCGCTTGACCTCAAGGGCGTAGCCGCTTCGTCCGGCTCGGCCTGTTCCTCGGGGGCGCTGGAATCGTCGCATGTGCTCAAGGCGATGGGCGTCGATCCGGTTCTGGCCCAGGGATCGATCCGGTTCTCGATGGGACGACTGACCACGCGCGAGGACATCGATTACACCATTTCAATTCTCCCTGAGATTATCAATCGTCTCCGCGCCATGTCGGCGGCTTATCAGAAAACAGGATGATACGAGCGGTAATCGCGTAAATACACTGACCTATGAGCGGCAATTCCAACAAAGACATGGCGGTGATGGTGGCGATGTCCGGCGGCGTCGATAGCTCGGTTGCTCTGCTGCGCCTGAAGGAACAGGGATATCATGTTTCCGGCGCGACCATGAAGCTGTGGGACTACGAAGACGTCGGCGGCAACACCGCCCACCAGGGATGCTGCGATCTGAATGCCATCAACGACGCCCGGGCGGTGTGCGATGCCTTGAACGTGCCCCATTATGTTTTCGATTTCACGGGCCGGTTTCGGGAGACGATCATCGGAAACTTCGTCGATGAGTATCTTGATGGCCGCACCCCCAATCCCTGCGTTCTCTGCAACAGCCTGATCAAGTGGGATATGTTCCTTTCACGCGCCATGTCGCTCGGCCATGATGCCATCGCCACCGGACACTATGCCCGTACCGGCCATGACAACGCCGAGGATAGATTCTATTTGAAACGAGGCATCGACTCTACGCGAGATCAATCTTACGTTCTGTGGGGATTGTCACAAGACGCCCTGCGGCGCACGTTTTTTCCGCTAGGGGATATGACCAAGGACGAAACCCGGCGCATTGCCGCCGAAGCCGGAATGAAAACCGCCCGCGTCGCCGAGAGCCGGGAAATCTGCTTCGTGGCCGACGACGATTACAAACGCTTTATCCGAGAATGGTCGGCGGAGACGATTGCCTCCGGTGACATCGTCGATGAATCCGGAAAAGTCATCGGCGCGCACAAAGGCGTTCCGTTCTACACCATCGGCCAGCGTCGCGGTCTGAGGATAGCCCACCCGACGCCGCTTTACGTCAAGCGGATCGACGCCGAAAATTGCCGGATTGTGGTCGGCGAAAAGGACGAACTATCCACGCGCGAGATGGATATCGCGCGGGTCAACTGGGTTTCGATCGGGCCGCCCGCGCATCCGTTCGATGCGACCGTGCAAATTCGTTATCAGCATACCGCCAGCCCGGCGCGCGTGGCGCCTCGGGGAACGGATCGTCTGCACGTGACGTTCGCATCTCCTCAATGGGCCATCACGCCGGGGCAATCGGCGGTGGTGTATAACGGCGAAACGGTTTTGGCCGGTGGTATAATCGAATGAAAATCCCACGCCGACTGTTCGTTTGTTGTTGATTTCACGCCACGCTCGGCCTAATATGTTTGTATTGCATAGAAAGAATGGAGGGCGTCATGCTGAAAGCCACTTTTTACGGACATTCCTGCGTTTTTATCACCGACGGACAATACAAAATCATCATCGATCCGTTTCTCACCGGTAATCCCCAGGCTCCGGTCAAGGCCGAAGATATCGACGTCGATTATATACTGGCCACGCACGGCCACGGCGACCATCTGGGCGACGCCGTAGACATATCCAAGCGCACCGGCGCGACGATCATCGCACCCAACGAACTGGCTGTCTGGGTTACCACCAAGGGCGCGCTGGCGCATAACATGCACATCGGCGGAGCGTACAATTTTGAATTCGGCCGGGTCAAGCTGACCATCGCTCATCACGGATCATCTGCCGGCGAATCGGGATTGGAATACACCGGCAACCCCTGCGGTTTTCTGCTCACGATGGGTGGCAAAACGATATATCATACCGGTGACACCGGGCTGTTTTACGATATGAAGCTGATCGGCGAAATGAACAAGATCGACCTGATGTTCCTGCCCATCGGGGATAATTTCACCATGGGTGTGGACGATGCCGTCAAAGCCGTGGAATTCGTCAAGCCCAAAATCG
Source organism: uncultured Ignavibacteriales bacterium (assembly GCA_964549765.1). GTDB lineage: Bacteria > Zixibacteria > MSB-5A5 > GN15 > JAAZOE01 > CAZJWR01. The sequence goes on along the minus strand of CAZJWR010000005.1, from coordinate 24,012 downwards.
CCGTCCCGATGCATTACGATACCTGGGATATCATCCACGCCGAACCGCTCGAATTCAAGAATAAAGTCGAAGCTTCGGGCGTCCGGGTGGAAATTCTGAAACCGAACCAGTCGATCGAGATATAAACTGCGATGGCGGAGGCAAAAACCAAAAGGAAAGGCCTGGGGTGCCTGGGCAGGCTGATAATATTCGTCTTTGTTATCATTGTGGTCGCCGTCTTGGCCGCGAAGTTGTTTTTCCCGGCCGAAAAGGTACGGGCGGAGATTGTCAAACGAGCTTCCGAAATGCTGGGACGGCCGGTTGAACTCGATGCCGTCTCGTTTTCCGTCCTGCCGCGTCCCAGTCTACAGCTAAAAGGATTGCGCGTTTTCAACCCCGAGGATTTCCCCGGCGGTGAACTGCTTTCGCTGGAAGACCTGAGTTTGGCCGTCAAAATCATGCCGTTGCTGAAAGGCCAGTTTATCTTTACCGAGATAAACGCCGACCGGCCGGTTCTGAACCTGCGCAAGGCCGCCGACGGACGGACGAATTACTCATTCGAAGTCAAAACCGGAGAAAGACCGGTTGAAACTCCCCTCGACGCTCAGCAGGAGACCGGGAAGACAGTCAGCTCGAAAGAGGCCGCGCTCACCGTATTCGCTTTCGACTGGGCCGAAATCCGCAATGCCGATGTCATCTATATCGATGATTCAGCCAAGAGCCGCGTCGTTCTCAATAACCTGACCTTGGAAAGCCGCTTGACCATCGATAAAGACGGCAAGACCGGGCAATCGACGGGAACGATTCGGATTCCGTCGGTGACTTCGACATATCTTCCCGAGGGCGTGCCGCTCGTGGTGAATATGACCTATAACGCCGATATCGATTTCCAGAATGCCGACCTCGTGTTCAAGAAAAGCTCGCTGGAGGTGAACGGTATTGTCTTCGATATCGACGCCACTGTTCGCAATATCCTCGATCCGATTTCGGTTTACGCCTCGGTCAAAGCCGACGGCGTGGATATGGCGCCGTTGCTGCAATATCTGCCGACTGCCGAATCGTTCGATACGAAAAACATTCGGCTCCAGGGCACCCTGGACGGCAACGTTGAAGTCCGTATCGAGTTTGAGCCCGGCCGTGGACCGTATCTCGGCGGATCGTTCGTCATGCATGATCTGACGGCGGGGTATCAGACGATAGCGACCCGCTTGCATTTCAATGAATTCCGAATCGGTTTTACTTCGGATTCGGTTTCGTTCGAATCGAACGGCGGCACGCTGTCGGATAACGATTTCTATCTGGCGGGGACGGTCGGAAGCTGGGATAATCTGGCCTACAACGTCAAAACGAGAGGCACGATTCAACTCTCGGCGTTGCTGCCCTTCCTGGACCCGGCCTACAATCACAAGCTATCGGGCACGTTACGATTCGATCTGCATGCCATCGGACAGAAATCGACATGGCCGGAAACCGAATTCACCGGCGCGGCGTCCCTGGCCGACGTCTACTACACCAACGACAGCCTGACTTCGCCACTGGAGCGGCTCGATACCCGGATGACATTCACCGGACAGGGAGTGAAAGTCGATACCCTGTATGCCGAATATCCCGGTATCCGCGTTGCCATAACCGGCACTCTGAGCAACGGTTTCGCGTACCTGATCAAACCGCGCGCCGGATATAAAAAGCCCTATCTCGATTTCCGCATGCATGCCCCATACGTCAACTATGACGTTCTCGTGCCCGCAGAAGAAACGCCGGCGAAACCTGTCGCAACCAGCGGTTCAGGCGAAGGCGCCGGCGGCCCGGCCGAAGCGGGGGGGACGGTCGGCTCCGGCGAGATGGCGGCTCCCATCTTTCTGCCTGATATCGACGCCGGCGGCACGGCCGTGATCGATACGCTCGTTTACAGCAAGGTTGACTTCACCGATGTCAAAGGCGATGTGACCTATAAAGACGGCGTCATCGGTTTCAAGAACACCACGGGACGGCTGTATACCGGCACCGTTGCTGCTGACGGAACGGTTGACATAAATGACTTCTATAATCCGGTGGTGACGTGCGATTTTACCGCGAACAAAATCGAGGCCAATGACTTTCTGGCGCGATTCGCAAATCTCGGCGGGCATATGTACGGCAAAGTCGACATGAAAGGAAAGCTCACCGGCACCGGATCGGAACTTCCCGATTTCATAAAGAGCATGGTTGCCAGCGGCACGGTCGATATGTCGCAGGGTCGCCTGGTCAATTTTAAACTGATCGAGGAAATGGCTTCGCAGTTCGGGTTCAAAACGTTTGAAGAGCAAAATCTTCGCAGTTTGGCCGGGAAGGTGAAAATCGATCGCGGCAGCCTGGTCGTCGACGACGGCAAGGTCGAATCGCAGATTGGAGATTGGAAAATCGGCGGAGCGGTGGCGTTTCTGGAAAAGAAACTCAATCTGAACGTCGATGTATACTTATCGAAGGATTATGCGAGCAAAGCCGTCCAGCAATACAGCCAACTGGGAAATATGCTTTTGGACGACAAGGGAAGGATTCAGGTGGGATTCAAAGTCGGCGGAAATTTCGCTCAGCCGGTGTTGTCAAATATTTCGGTGAACAAGGGCGCTGTGAAGGAAAACGTGGAAGAGAAGGTCAAGGACAAGGCCAAGAACCTGATCAATAACCTCTTCAAGAAACCGTAACGCCCCTTAACATTTACGTTAATTTTCCGAACCAACGTATTACTGATATGATTTTTCGAAGCATCATTGAGGACGTCCGGGCGATCAATCGCAACGACCCTGCGGCGCGGAATATCGAGTTCTTGCTCTATCCCGGTTTCCATGCCATTTTCTGGCATAGATTCATTCATGCTCTCTATAATCTGGGCATCCCGTTTTTGCCTCGGTTCTTTTCGGAAATCAACCGTTTCTTCACCGGAGTGGAAATCCATCCCGGCGCAACCATCGGCAAGGGCTTTTTCATTGACCACGGCATGGGCGTGGTGGTCGGCGAAACCGCCGAAATCGGCGACAATTGCGTTTTATTCCACAATGTCACCCTGGGCGGCACCGGCAAACATCAGGGAAAACGCCACCCCACTCTCGGCAACAACGTCGTCATCGGCACCGGCGCGATCCTGCTCGGCCCCATGAAGGTCGGCAACAATGTCCGGATCGGCGCCAATACGTTTCTGTATATGGTCGATATCCCCGACGAATCGACTGTCGTCGGCACGCCCGGCGTCATTGTTCGCAAGGACGGGCAGAAGGTCCATCTCAAGCCGCGACCGACGCAGGACCCCGATCTATTCATCGAAGATGAAATCGAGAATGAAGCTGACAATAAATCGGTGATGCCCAGCCCCGGAGACGAAAAGCCGGGAATCCTGTAGTATTGCCTTCATTCGTTCTCCATCACAAACGTCAATCCCGAGGCAGTTATACGCCGTAGCATGGGTAGCGATAGCGGCATGACTACGAGGAGGTTGTTTATGGCGACAGCGACCAATACGATTCGGATCAAGCGGATTTACGAGGAGCCGAAGAAAGACGACGGCTTCCGAGTACTGATCGACCGGCTGTGGCCCCGGGGCATTTCGAAGGAAAAAGCGCAGATCGACCTGTGGTTCAAAGAGATCGCGCCAAGTTCCGAATTGCGCAAACGGTATCACCACGACGACGAGAAATGACCGGAATTCAAGAAGGCCTACTTCCGGGAATTGAAGAGCAAAGAGGATCAAATAAACGAATTATTTGACAAGGCCGGAAAGAAACCGATAACGCTACTCTATGCCGCCAAGAATGAAGAGCGCAACAACGCCGTCGCGCTCATGGAGTATTTGCAGGGGAAAAACTGACCGTCTATTTCTCTGACGTGTGACCCAACAGCCGGGCGAGTTCCTCTTCCAATTCCGCGCCGGTGACTTCCCTTACGGTGATCACATTGCGGCCGTTCTTCAGCGTCTTGCTGACGGCCAGATTATGATCGGCCTGTTCGGCGATGACTGGCAAGTGGCTGATGACGATCACCTGATGCTTAGCCGATAACTCCCTGAGTTTTACCGCCAGCTTCCTGGCCGTCACGCCGCCAATACCTGTATCGATCTCATCGAAAATAATCGTCGGCAGTTTGTACTTTCCGGCGATAATCGACAACAGCGCCAGCATAACGCGCGACAATTCGCCGCCCGATGCGATTTTGACCAATGGCTTGAGCGGTTCGTTGGGGTTGGTGGAAATCAAAAATTCGATATTTTCCAGACCGTGCGGCATAGCCGCTACTTTTTCGCCGCCGATCTCCACGCCATTTTCATCGTAATCGCGCTGAAAGTCGATTTTGAATTTGGCCTTGGTTATGGCCAGATCATTCAACTGCTTGAGTACCGCCTTCTCCAATCGCGGGGCTTCCTTATGCCGTTTTTCCGAAACCTCGACGGCGAGATCGACATATGCCTTGCGCGCCGCGCCGAGTTTATTCTTAAGCTCCCGGATCAGCGCATCGTAATCAGAGATGCCACCCGATTCCTTTGTTAGCTCGTCCAGTTTTGTCAACAATCCGGCCTCGTCGGTGCGGTATTTTTTCTTGAGCCGAAACAGTTCGGCCAGCCGCTCATTAATTTCCTCCAACCGCTGCGGATCGTCTTCGAGACGGGAGAGATACGCCTGCAGATTGCGCGTCAATTCGTTGAGATTGACGATGCTTTCCCCGAGCAGTCTGGCGTCCTCGGCTAGGTTTCGGTCGATTTCGGCGGCCTCCTGCAATTGCCTGTCCAATTGCGATAGGATGGAGACAACGGCGTTTTCATCTTCGCTGACGGCGGTGATAATATTCTGGCCTGTCTCCATCAGGGTCTGAATCGAATCCAGCCGCCGGCGTTCGGCGTCGAGTTCATCCTCCTCGCCGACGCGAATCCCGGCTTTGGTCAACTCGTCGATTTGGAAATTGATCAGATCGAATCGGTCGCGCATGGCGGCGGCATTGCTCTGTGCCAAGGCGAGCTGTTTGTCAAGGCTGACGAACGTCTGGTAGCGCCCGGCAAGCTCTTCGACCGTTTTGGTCAATCCGGTGAAGCTGTCGAGGAAATCGATATGGCGGTCGATATCGAGGAGCGAACGCTGACCCTGCTGGGGATGAAAATCGGCCAGAAGCGGGGCGACATTTTTGACTTTGGCAATGCTCACGACGCTATCGCCGGCATAGGCGCGTGATGAGCCGCTGCGGCTGACTTCACGCCTGAGCATGAGCGATGAGTCAATCGGGACGTCGAGTTCATTACGGATTTTTCCAATGGGCAGGAAAGAGGTCTTGAGATCGAATTCGGCGGCGATACTCGATTTATCGGAACCGTGGCGGATCAAATCCTTGTCGGCGCGTTCCCCCAGCACCAGAAGCAGTCCGCCGATTATAACCGATTTGCCGGCCCCCGTTTCACCGGTGAGAACGGTCAGCCCCGGCCCGAATTCGATTTCGGCTTTCTCGATCAGGGCGTAGTTTTCGATGTGCAGTTTTTTCAGCAAGACTAAATCTTACTATCGAGATACGCCTTTCCGCGAATAGTGACGGTGTAGCCGTCGCGGCGCGATTGCACCAGGCCTTCGTCCTTCAATTGCGTCATCCGCTTCTTGACCTCCTCGCGAGGCAGGTCAAAATGTTTGGCGATGGCGAGTGTATTCTTGGACGCTTCGGGATCGAGAAATTCCAGAAAATCGTCGCATCGTACGCCCAACTCGGACATGACGTCGATTTCCACCAGGCGTTCCATGATACGGATCAATTCGCGCTCGTTCGGTTTGATGCCGGCGGCGGTGCGGTTTTCGGCGCCGAGGTAGGTGTACTTGATGCGGATCAGCCGGCCCGATCCGAAATTGAAGCCAGGATTGCGTTTGCGAAAAACGGTCTTGAATTCCTCGGGGCCGGAAAATCCGGCGTCCTTCAAATCCTCGTCGGTGATTTTCTTGAAATCGATGTACCCGACCTCATCGACCCGGACAAATCCCAGGTTGAACGATTTATATTCTTTGCCCGCCTCGACGCGAATGCGGTCCCAGTCGCGAAAGGTGACGGTCAATTCTCCGTTTCTGATTTGTTCGTGTTCCTCTTTTGGAAATAGCAGCATGCAAAACCTCTAATTGGTTGGAGTTGCGATTACCGTGCAATATGGCTGTAAATAAATACGATTCACCGCCGTTTATCAAGCAGATATTTTATCTCCCGGGTAAGTTTTTGCGCCAGCTCCCGGTTATGGGCCGCTTCCGCCTCGGCCAGTTCTTTCTGGAGCGACGCGATCTGACGCTTGCGCTTGATATCCAGAATCACCCGCTTATAATCTTTTACGACCGTTCCCAGATCAAGATCGCCCCATTCGAGGGTCGCAATCAGCGCCAAAGCCGATTTTTCGGCTTCCGTGCCGAGTTTCTCGATCAATTCATCCGGCTTGATTTCGCCGGTGTCGCGATAGGCATCGAGCATTAACGAATAGATCGCTGCGTGCCCCGGCCCGGTGAAATCGTCGGGGGAGATGTCTTTCCATATACTCTCGATCAGTATCGGCCGGATCAAAAAGGTCGAAAGAAATTCGGACTCTATGACTTGGATGTTTCGCGACCGTTCGATCATGATTTTATCATCGCGTCCATGCGCGGTTTTGTCTTCGAATGCGGAAACCGGCAGGTTGAGCCTGTCGGCGGCGGCAGAAAAGAAAATATCCCGGCGCAGATCGTCGTCGATTTTCGCTCCCAGGTGCCGGATATCGCGGGCGACCTGCTCTTTTTCCCGCATGCCAAGGGCCCCGATGTCGATCTTCTCGAATCGGAATGTCAGATAATCGACGCCTTCTTCGAGCAAACGATACACCCCCTGCTGCCCGTATTCCCGCACATAGCTGTCGGGATCGTGACCCGGCGGTGGCGTGACGATAATCGGCTCGATCCCGGCATTGAAAAAATACTCCACCGATCGCAGCGCTGCGTTCCGTCCCGCTGAATCGGCGTCGAAAAACAGATACGTCTTCTGGGCGAATCTCCCCAGCAGCCGCGCCTGCTGATCGGTAAAAGCCGTCCCGGATACCGCGACGACATTTTCTATCCCAGCCTGAAACAGCGAGATGAGATCGAAGTACCCCTCGACCAGTATCGCCGTTTCAGTCTCACGAATGCCGATTTTGGCGAAGTTCATCCCGTACAGGATATAGGATTTATTGTAAATGGCCGTTTCGGGCGAATTCATGTATTTGATGGTTTCGCCTTTTTTCACCGTCCGGCCGCCGAACCCGACCACTTTGCCGCCCAAATTGAAAATGGGAAACATCAGACGGGTGCGAAAACGGTCATAATATTCGCCGGTTTTTTCCGACCTGACCGCCAGCCCGGCTTCGAGCAATTCCTCCGGCTTCAAATCTTTCTTCTGCGCGAACGTCAGAAATCCTTTCCAATCATCCGGGGCGAGGCCGATACGAAACTTCTCGACCATACCCGGAGACAATCCGCGCTTTTCATAAAGGTAGGGTTCGATTTTTGCGCGATACGCCTCGCTTTTCAGCGAATCCTGAAAATACTGCGCAGCGACTTCATTGGCGTACAGCATCCGTTCCGTCCGGGCGTCGCGGGTCGGCTCATAGCGGGGGAGGGCGATGCCGTAACGGTCGGCCAAAAGCCGCACCGCTTCGACGAACGAAACCTTCTCATGCTCCATCAGGAAGGTGAAGACATTGCCGCCCTTGCCGCACCCGAAACAATGGAATATCTGCCTGTCGGGGGAGACCGAAAACGACGGTGTTTTTTCGTTGTGGAACGGGCACAGGGCCATGTAGTTTCGGCCCCGGCGCTTGAGCGAAACGTACCCGCCGATGACATCGACGATATCCGCGGTCAGGCGGACTTCGTCGATCTTGCTGTCTGGAATACGGCCCGGCATTTATGTTTTCAAACGGGCGATGGTGACCCCGTGTCCTCCCTCATTCCAGTCACCGATACGGATTGATTCGACAGCCGGATGCGACTTCAAGTATTTCGAAAGATTCTTGCGCAACGTCCCCGTCCCCTTGCCGTGTATGACATAAACCTGGCCAACGCCGGCCAGCACGGCGTCGTCAAGGAATTTCTCCAGCGCCTCCAGCGCTTCATCGACGGTCATGCCGCGAAGACTCATCTCCGGCCGGAATTCACCCCGTGCGGCCGCCGCGTGAACACCGGATACACCTCGCCGATGCGGCGGCGTGGGATCGGATGCGGCTCGTTTCCGAACCAGATCGATCGTGTCCACGGTCATGAAGGCCGATCCGACGGCGACCTTGGCCCTTTTCTTGCCGATCATCTCGACGACTTCACCCTCGGCGCCGAATTTTTCGATCCATACGATATCACCCTTTTGTAGAACACGCCCATCGGAGACACTTTTCGCAGCGGTCTTACGGCGGAGCTGCTGGACATGCTCCGCCTGAGATTCCAGCGCTCGGTGCGATTCCTTAACCGAATCTTTCGATGCCCGCGATTCTCGGAGCTCCTTGACGAGCCGATTAATTTCCTGCTTGCCCTCGCGAAGCTGCTTTTCGAGCTTTTCGATATACTCGCGGGACAACTCCTGCTCGCGTTTTTCCAGTTCCGTCTGTTTCGACAGAAAACGATTTTCGAGCTCATGCGCTTTCGACAAGCGATCGTCAAGATCTCGTTTTCGCTGTTGCACCGAATCGAGGTCGCGGTCGAGCTTTTCGATTAACTGATCCAATGACCGTTCACCGGTGCCGAGAATCGTCGCCGCCTGTTCGGCCATATCCCGAGGCAGGCCGAGCCGGCGGGCGATCTCGATGGCATAACTCGAACCGGGGTGTCCAATCTTGAGCCGGAAAGTCGGTTCCAGGTTGACCCGGTCGAATTCCAGCGAAGCGTTAATAAGTTCGGGATGTTCCAGCGGCAGCGTCTTTAATTGGGAATAATGCGTGGTGGCGATGATATTGCAGCCCCGCTCCAGCAGCGTCAGGATGATGACTTCGGCCAGTGCCGCACCTTCCTTGGGGTCGGTGCCGGCGCCGATTTCATCGAACAGCGCCAGCGTATCGTCGTCGGCGTCATCGATGGCCGCGATGATATTCCTGATATGCGACGAGAACGTCGATAGCGATAATTCGAGCGATTGTTCATCGCCGATGTCGGCGTAAATCTTGCGATAAATCCCGATTCTGCTTTTATGATCGGCGGGTATCTCCATGCCCGACATCGCCATCAGAACCAGCAAACCGATCGTTTTGACGGCGACGGTTTTGCCGCCGGTGTTGGGGCCGGTTATCAATATTCCCTGGTTGTTGTGATCCAGGGAAACGGTCAGAGGCACTACTTTGTCGGCGGATTTTGCCGCGTATATCAGAAGCGGATGACGAGCATCGATTAGCTCCAGCACGCAGTCGTCATTGATGGCTGGACTGGACGCCTCGATTTTGATCGCGAAACTCGCTTTGGCGTGGACGCTGTCAAGCACACCAAGCGTATCGCAGTCGGCCTCGATATCATCGGCGGCGTCGCCGAGCATAGCCGTCAGTTCGCGAAGGATGCGGTCGATTTCCAGCCGCTCATCCTGCTGCAGTTGCCGTAGCTTGTTGTTGATCGGGATGGCCGAACTCGGTTCGACATACAGCGTTGCGCCGCTCTGCGATTTGTCGTGAACGATACCCGAATCGGGACGAAATTCGCCCGATAGCACCGGTATGACATAGCGTCCATCGCGAACGGTGATAACATCGTCCTGCCATCCGGCGTGTTTGCGGCGGGCGGACAGAATTTTTTCCAGATGCTGTTTCAACCGGGCTTTCACGTCGCCCAGTTCGCGCCGGATTCGGGCCAGGGTACTGGATGCGGAACTGAGGATGTCGCCGCTGGAATCGATCGCCTTGCCGATGGCCTTGGAAATGTCGCGCTTGGCATGGAATCGCGAGAGGATATCTACAATATCGGGGAATTTCTCGCGGCGTTCGTCGTCCTTGCCGTACGAATACAGATCGATGACGACATCGAGGAAGAGCTTGGCCTTCAAGAGCTCCTTGGGCTCCAGATGAAACCCGTCCAGACGCGATTTGCCGATTAATTCGGAGATATCCTCGACCCGCGACAGCGGCATGGCTTCTTCGAAGCGGATGATGTCCCGCATTTGGGCCGATTGCCGCAGGGCCAGTTCTATGGCCGGACGGTCGAACATCGGGCGCAACTGTTCCACCCGCGACTTCCCGTACGGGGAGAGGGTCAGTCCGGCGACGATGTCGCGGACCTTGGGAAACTCAAGTATCGTAATCGAATGTGCGTCTATCTCTCGCATATAACAGAACCGGCGGCCGTATTGTCGGCCGCCGGTAACATACAACAAATTTATCGGATTTCAACCGAATTCGATCAGTTGACGCCGCTGTTGAAGAAGCGATTGATCTGGAACAAGACGGCATCGACCTCGGCTTTGGTTTTGGGATCGATGTCTCCGGGGGCTTTTTTGAGTTCCAGCGCTGATTGAACCTTGCCGTAAAACGACGGGCTGTGGGCATGCAGGGCGCTGGACGATTCAAACATGATCGGGATGGTCTTGAGGATGGTCGGGCCGAAGAAAGAATTCTCGACCGAGACATAGAAGCTGGCCGGCATGGGAAGCAAAAACAGCAGGAAAAAGATAAACGATATCACCAGCCAGCCGCGCATGAAACCGATAAAGGCGCCGCCCATCTGGTCTTTGCGGCCTTTTTTCTGCAGGTGGATGATGCGGGCGATCCCCATGCCCAGCAGTTTGAAAGCGGCGTACATTAAACCGATCAGGACGATGAAACTGACGAAGGTGACCACCATCGGCGAGCCGCCCACTTTCTCGTAGACCCAGACCGAAAACGAATCCATGAAGTTGATCGAAACGATGACGGCCAATACCAGTGTGATCAGCGCAGACAGTTCACGAATCAGGCCCTTCTTGGAGCCGACGATGATCATCGCCACCAGCAGGGCCAGCAAAATATAGTCGATAAAGTTCATCCCTCACCACCCGGTTAAAGGTGAATTCAATACCGCAAGCTATGTTTGTCACAAATCGATGGCAACCAAAAAATGCGGGTCAAAAACGTTCATGTTGTTTCTCCTTATACCGATGACGGTTTGCGAAGATGCCAAAATATATCGCATGTCATGAGGCCTGCAGAATCCGCCATGAGTGACCGTTCTTAAAATTCGGTCAGGGTATGGCGCGGGCTTTTATGCCCGTTTTGTGTTCAATATTCGTCCAGATTCTTTTTTATTGATTGATAGGCATTCTTTACTTACGTTAAAATCATCGATAAACGGATCGACCATCAGAGGGTATGCAAGGAGGTCATATGAAAAACATGTTTCTGCTTCTGGGAATGATTCTGTTGCTTTGCGCCGTGGCGAGCGCGCAGCAACCGGCTGCCGGTGTGAAAGGTATAGGAGTCAAGCTTGGTTTCGATGTCGCCAAAATCAACACCGCATACCAGGAGCTGGACGATTTTCTTGACAGTCGGACCGGATTCATCGGCGGCGGTTTCCTGACCTACAGCCTAAACCGTCAATTCGCTGTGCAGCCGGAAATTCTCTATGTCAATAAAGGAGCTGAAAAGGGTGTGTTTTTGTTCACGGCCTATTGGGACATTGACTACCTGGAAATCCCGGTATTGCTGAAATTCGACCTTATGCCCGAGGGGTCGGTGCATCCCAACCTATTTGCCGGACCGGCGCTTGATATCTTGTTGAGTTCGAAAATAGGGGTCCTTAACTACTCGTACGATGTCTCTGACGGAATGAAAACTGTGGATTTCAGTCTCGTTTTCGGCGGCGGGATCGACTATAAGCACTTCGTCTTCGATCTCAGATATGCTTTGGGGCTGGTCAACACGATCGATGCAGCCAAGGTAAATAGGTTAACAGACGCGGAGCCGGACGATTGGTATTATCTCGAAGGCGACCCGTCGGTCAAGAATACGAATCTTTCCTTCATGATCGGCCTCCGGTTTTAGTCGGGTGTCCTAGTTTGCTGAGGCGGGCCTACGCCATAAAAGAGCCACGAAGCTGTATGCGTGTACGCCGGTGGGATTGATGTCGGGAAGGGTCTAAGACTGGATGGAAGTTAAGAAAGGGTGCGGGTGACGATTTTTTGGACGAGTTTGCCGTCGGCGCGGCCCTTGACTTTGGGCATGACGATTTTCATGATTTTGCCCATGTCGGCGAGGGATTGCGCCCCGGTTTCCTCGACGGCCTCTTTGACGATCTTTTCGACGTCGTCCTCCGAAAGCTGCTGGGGAAGATATTCCTGGACGATTTCCAACTCGCGGGTTTCTTTGTCCACGAGGTCTTGGCGCCCGCCGGCGGCGAACTGCTCGATCGAATCGCGCCGCCGTTTGGCCGAGGAGCTTATGACGCCGACGATATCGTCGTCGGAAACCTCGTCCAGCCGTTTATCGAGTTGGAAATACTTGATATCAGATTTAAGGCCCCTAAGAGTGTCAGCTGCCAAACGGTCGCCGCTCTTAAGGGCCTTAACCAGATCCTGATCAATCTGTTTGAGGAGGGACATCTAGTCCTGGTTCTCCTTCTGAATTTTACGCATTTTACGCTTTGCGGCGTTCATTTTGCGTTTCTTGCGTTCCGACGGTTTTTCGAAATGCTGGTGCTTCTTGATATCGGAGAGAATACCCATTTTCTCGCAGAATTTGTTGAAGCGGCGCAACGCTTTTTCGAAAGATTCGTCGTCGCGTACCTTAACGCCGGTCATATATTAAAGAATCACTCCCTTCAGCGTGCTCTCGAGTTCAAAAACGACTATATTCCATTGCAATATCAAGATATAGCAAAAGGAGGGATAGTCAATAGTAAATTTCCTCAATTTACGGTCATTTCCACTTTTTCGGTCGGCAGGGATGTCAACCCCGACATGAAATGCACGTGGAGGTGAAAAATGATCTGACCTCCCTGCGGGCCGTTGTGTATCGACATCCTGAACCCGTTTTCCACTCCCAATGTTTCGGCCAAAGTGCGACAAACCTTGAAAAGATAGGCGATTTCGTCGTTGGGTGTGTCCATGAACGTCGGATGGTGCTTTTTGGGGCAGACGAGCAGGTGAATTCGGGCCTGGGGGTGAATATCCTTGAAAACGACCACGCGGTCGTTTTCGAAGACGATATCGGCCGGGCGCCGGTGGGCGACAATTTCGCAAAATTCACACGCCATAAATAGAACACTCCCGATGCCTTGTTTCGAAAGCCTCTCCTCCGGTTAAATATACGGCGTTCTTGCCATCCTGTTGACTCCGGACCGTCCGAATTCCCAAGACGGTTCGCCCGTTTGTCGCGCTATATCGGGGGGGTGCTGCTTGCAAAAAATGGTAAAGATTCGCATATTGGTATTGCCAATCAGGAGTCGATTGGGTAGAATAATGTAATTAAAGAAGAAGTCTGATTTTTCACATCGGAGGATGTATGTCCGGTCATTCAAAATGGGCGACGATCAAGCGCAAAAAGAGCAAGACAGACGCCGCCCGTGGCCGCATGTTCACCAAGCTGATCAAAGAAATAACGGTGGCGGCCCGCAGCGGCGGCAGCGATCCCGATTCCAATGCGCGACTGCGGACGGCGGTAGCGGCGGCCAAAGGCGCCAATATGCCGGCCGACAACATCAAGAAGGCGATTCAAAAGGGGACGGGCGAATTGCCGGGGACGACCTACGAGGAAACCACGTTTGAGGGGTACGGACCTGCCGGCGTGGCGATTTTTGTCGACGTGCTCACCGACAACCGTAATCGCACCGTGGCCGATATCCGGCATATATTTACCAAGTACAACGGGAATTTGGGCGAAAACGGCTGTGTGGCGTGGATGTTCGACAAGAAGGGCATGATCACGGTGAGCGCCGACGGGGTCAGCGAGGATACGCTGATGGAGGTCGCCTTGGAAGCGGGCGCAACCGACATCCAGAATCAGGAAGATGTATTTGAGATTACGACCGAGCCGGGCGATATGGACCAAGTGCGGGAGGCGCTGGCGCAGGCGAATATGAACGTCGTCGAGGCCGAGGTCCAGCGGATTCCGCAGAATACGGTCAAACTCGGGCGCAAGGAAGCCGAGTCGATGATGAAGCTGATGGAGGCGCTCGAAGAGCACGACGACGTCCAGCAGGTCTCGGCCAATTTCGATATCGATGACAAACTCATGGAAGAACTCTCCGCCTGATATGCTGATACTGGGCGTCGATCCCGGTCTGGCGGCAACCGGCTATGGTCTGATTTCGTACGGATCAGGCGGCACCCGTGTCATCGAAGGCGGCGTCATTCGGTCGCAGGAGAAAGATCCTCTGGCCACCCGGGTCGGCGATATCCATGCCGGGATGCGGGATTTATTGAGAGAGTTTCATCCGGACGTGCTGGCGATGGAGGAGTTGTACTCACATTACAAACATCCCAAGACGGCGATTATCATGGGCCATGCCCGGGGGGCGGTGTTGGTGGCGGCGTGTGAACAAAATATCCCGGTCAAACATTATGCGGTCACGATGATCAAGATGGCTTTGACCGGCAACGGCCGGGCCAAAAAGGAACAGGTGCGACAGATGATTCTTCGGACATTGGGTCTGCATGGTCCCCCCGAACCTCTGGATACCTACGACGCCTTGGCGGTAGCGCTCTGTCATATCAATCATAGTCTGAAAGCGGCGGTATCGTGATACAGAAAATATGCGGGAAAATCGACGGCGTGACCGAAGATGCCGTGACGCTGGAGCTTGGCGGAATCTACTACGAGGTGCTGATCCCGTCGGGATTGGCTGAACCGTTGCGTAATCTTGCCCGGGAAGACCACCCGGTGACGCTTTACACCTATTACTACATTGAGTCGTCCGGCAACGCCTCCAATATGTATCCCCGGTTGGTCGGTTTTACCGTCCCGTCGGATCGGGAGTTTTTCCGCGTCTTCACGACGGTGTCGGGAATCGGCGTTCGCAAGGCCCTGCGATGCCTGACGATGCCGGTGCGCGATATCGCGGGCGCGATCGAGACGAAGGATACGGCAGTGCTCAAGCAGCTTCCGGGAATCGGCCCACGGATGGCGGAGAAGATAATCGCCGAATTGTCCGGAAAAGTCACGCGGTTTGCACTATCGCGGAGTGACCGGCCGTTGTCGATACCGGAGAAGAAAAAAATCGATTTCGAAGAGGAAATCTACGAGGTCCTGGGCCAGTTGCAATACAAGCCGGCGGAAATCGACGGTATGATAAAACGAGCATTGCAGACGCGTCCGGACATCAAGTCGGTTGAGGAGATGATCGAGGTTATTTTTGCCACGCAGCGTGAGGCGGTTGCCGAATGAAGCGCGAGCGGATCATATCGCCCGAAGCGGTCGACCATGAAGAAGAACAGACGTTTCTTTCGCTGCGCCCGACGGTGCTCGACGATTATATCGGCCAGAAAAACCTTGTAGGGAAGATGCGGCTGTCGATTGCGGCCGCCCGCCAGCGAAACGAGCCGCACGAGCATATCCTGTTTTACGGACCACCCGGTCTGGGCAAGACGACGTTGGCGCATGTCCTGGCCAAAGAAATGGAAGCGAACATCATCGCCACCTCGGGGCCGACTTTGACTCGTGCGGGCGATTTGATGGGCGTCCTGACCAATCTCAAGCGGGGCGACGTACTCTTCATCGATGAAATCCACCGGCTGAATCCCGTAGTCGAGGAGTTTATTTATCCCGCCCTCGAGGATTTCCGGGTGGAGTTTATGATCGACAAGGGGGCGTTTTCACGGGTGATCAATATGCCCCTGAAGCAGTTTACGCTCGTCGGCGCGACCACGCGGGTGGGACTTCTTTCGGCGCCGTTGCGGGATCGGTTCGGGATATATCACCATATTGATTTTTATGACGTCGATGATCTGCAGCAAATCGTCAGACGGTCCGCGCATCTGATGGAGATCGAAATTGACGACGCCGGAGCGCTGGTGATCGGCCGCCGAAGCCGGGGCACGCCGCGTATCGCCAACCGTTTGCTGCGACGCGTGCGCGATTATTGCCAGATCAAGGGCGACGGAACGATCAACGGTCAGGTCGCCGAAAAGGCGCTGGCGATGGAAGAAATCGACACCATTGGCCTGGATAAACTCGACCGCAGTTATCTGAAAGTCATCATAGATTACTACCAGGGCGGGCCGGTCGGTCTGGAAACGATCGCCACCACGCTCAACGAGGAAAGCGATACGCTGGTGGATATGGTCGAGCCGTATCTGCTAAAAATCGGTCTTGTCCAGCGAACGCGACAGGGGCGGGTCGCGACCGACCTGGCATACGAGCATCTGGGAATAAAAAAGGGCGGTCGCAGCGACTCCCAACAGTCGCTGTTTTGAACTCATTCTGAAACGAGTAACTATACGGGTTCGGCTCGTTCGCAACTAGGTTGTAATTTACGAACGGAACTCGAAGGGAGTATAGTCGTAGTATCATTGATAACAGAACGGAGACGGACGGCAGCTCCATCGGCAGGCAGGATACTGTACACTCATGGATCAATTTCCGATGCATACGCTCGGGCGGGCGCTGATAGTTATCGGCGGCGTGGTCATCGTCATCGGGGTGATTATCCTTCTGGCGGGGAAAATCCCGTTTTTGGGAAAATTGCCCGGCGATATCAACATCCGCGGGAAAAACTGGTCGTTTCATTTTCCCTTGCTGACGTCGATCATCGTGTCGGTTATCCTGACCATAATCCTCAACCTGATTTTTCG
Source organism: uncultured Ignavibacteriales bacterium (assembly GCA_964549765.1). Classification (GTDB taxonomy): domain Bacteria; phylum Zixibacteria; class MSB-5A5; order GN15; family JAAZOE01; genus CAZJWR01. The sequence goes on along the minus strand of CAZJWR010000005.1, from coordinate 7,314 downwards.
TAAATGAAATTATCCGATTTCGACTATGATCTGCCGGGTGAACTGGTCGCGCAGTACCCGGCGCAGAAGCGCGCTCATTCCCGCATGCTGGTGCTGAACCGGGCGGACGGATCGATCACCGACAGCCGGTTTTTCTACCTGCCCGATTTTCTCAATCGGTCGTATTTTCTCGTTCTCAACGACAGCAAGGTGCTCAAGGCGCGGTTGTTCGCCAAGCGCCGGTCGGGCGGCCGGGTGGAAGTGTTCCTGGTGAGGCAGACCGGGCCGGGACGGTGGGTAGCCCTGCTGCGACCGTCGGGACGGATCAAAGCCGGCGAACAAATATTTTTCGACAACAAGCATTATATCACGGTCATCGACAAGCCGGGCGGAATCGAACGGGAAATCGAATTCGGGACCAAAACCGAAGAGCGGTTTATTATCAACCAGTACGGGAGAATCCCGTTGCCGCCCTATATAAAGCGCGATCCCGACAAACGGGATATCGACCGGTACCAGACCGTCTACGCCGAGCAAACCGGATCGGTGGCGGCGCCTACGGCGGGGCTGCATTTTGACCGGCAGACGCTCAAGCGGCTAAATACGCAGCACATCGGCTATGAAAAAATCACGTTGCACGTCGGGCCGGGGACGTTCAAACCGGTGATGACGGAGCGGATCGAACGGCATGTGGTCGATCCCGAGTTCGCCTGTGTCAACGCCCGCACGGCGCGGGCGATCAATCGGCGCAAGCAGAAGGGGCAAAAACTGCTGGCCGTGGGAACGACGTCGGTGCGAACGACCGAATATGTTGCCGATGACGCCGGGCTGGTGTCGCCCTATTCGGGGCTGGTCGATCTGTTTATATATCCGCCGTATCAGTACAAGGCCGTGGACGCCATGTTGACGAATTTTCATCTTCCCCGGACGTCTTTGTTAATGCTGGTAGCGGCGTTCTGCGGGCGGGATTCGCTGTTCGAGGCCTATTATCACGCCGTCGAGAAAAAGTACCGGTTTTACAGTTACGGGGATTGTATGCTGATTCTGTGACCTCGCTTTTCTTCTTTGCTCACGCCGTTGGGTATATTATTTTCGGGCCATGACGACAATCGCACTCATAGTCGCCGGGGGCAGCGGCGAACGGTTCGGGGGGGATGTTCCCAAACAATATCAACTTCTGGCCGGGCGGCCGGTGATGTCCTGGACGATCGGACGATTCGAGGCGGCCGAAACCATCGACCAGATCGTATTGGTGGTTGGGGAAGACTATCTTCTGCATGTCAACAACACCGTCGTCGATCCTTACGATTTTCTGAAAGTGGTCAAGATCGTTCCCGGCGGCGCGTCGCGGACCGAATCTGTCGCCAAAGGGCTGGCGGCGCTGCCTCAGGCGACGTCGTACGTGGCGATTCATGACGCCGTCAGGCCGCTGGTCAAGCCGGCGGACATCGACGCCGTCGTTCGCGAGGCCCAGCAGCATCGGGCGGCGATTTTGGGAAGGCCGGTGGCGGAAACGGTCAAACGGGCGCGCGAGGGCATGATTCTGGCGACGGTGGACCGGACAAATTTGTTTATCGCGGAAACGCCGCAGGCCTTTCAATATGATCTGATATCGGAGGCGCATCGGAAAGGCGCGGCATCAGGGACGAAAGCGACCGACGATGCGGCGCTGGTAGAGGCGTTCGGATTCATGGTGCGGCTGGTTTCCTCGACTGGTCCCAATCCGAAATTGACGACAAGCACGGACGCGGACTTTATAAAAATGATGCTGGAAAGGGAAAGTCATGAATGATTTCCGATGCGGCATCGGAATCGACGCTCACGCCTTCGCCGAAGACCGGCGGCTGGTGTTAGGCGGCGTGGAGATTGCGTCACCTCAGGGGCTGGCTGGACATTCCGACGCCGACGTGCTTATTCATGCCATCGTCGACGCTTTATTAGGCGCGGTGGCCATGGGCGATATCGGCCGGCATTTCCCGGACAGCGACGCCAAATATAAGGACATCAGTTCTCTGGTGCTATTGGGGGAGACGCGCAATATGCTCGCCGCCGACCGGTGGTCGGTGTCGAACGTCGACGCCACGATTGTCGCTCAGCGGCCTCGTCTGGTCGAACATACCGCCGCCATGCGAAAACGGATCGCCGAAACTCTTGGTGTGGAGATAACCCGGGTGAGCGTCAAGGCGACTACGACCGAAAAGCTGGGTTTCACGGGTCGTGAGGAGGGGATCGTCGCGGTGGCTGTGGCGACGGTGTGCAAATAGCCTTATGTGGGACCTTATCACGGCCGGATTCGACGAACTGCTGCTCTTCGTGAGCAATACTCCCACGGGATATATATATCTGATTCTGTTCGCTGTGGCATTTATCGAAAATATCTTTCCGCCGTTCCCGGGGGATACTTTTACTATCATCGGCGGCTACCTGGCGGCGCTGGGCAAATTGAATGCTTTTTTGACCTTGGGCGCGGTATGTGTCGGAACGCTGTTCTCGGTCATGCTGATCTATTACATTAGTCTTCATCACGGCCGGGCGTTTTTTACCCGGCGGGAGTACAAAATTTTCAATTTTGACGATATCGCCCGTGTCCAAAGATGGTTTGCCCGGTTCGGGGCGTGGACCCTGGTATTCAGCCGATTCGTCGTCGGGGGACGGGTGGCCATCGCGGCGGCGGCGGGCATGGGTGATTATCCGGCCGGGCGGATGACGCTGTTTTCTCTGGTATCGGCGATTCTGTTTCACGGGACGTTGATCGGTCTGGCCTTTTTGATGCATGCCTACATACAGGATTTGGTCAAAGGGTTCAATATCTACGGCAAAATCATCTTGGTGATCGTGAGCATTCTGATTATACTATGGTTTGCACTCTGGATATATCGGGTTCGTCATGACAGGAAAAACGCTTAACATTCTCGTGCTGGCCGGGGGAGAATCGACCGAGCGTGAGGTGTCGCTCAATTCGGCTCGGGCCGTCACCAACGCATTTTTGAAGTCCGGCCATCACGTGCGGGTGATCGATACGCTGAACGGCGACTATCTAACGGATGAATCGGGGAAGTTCCTCCCCGCCGAGTCGACTGCGGCCGGAACGTCAACGGCGGTCGACAAGATTCCGCAGCGGATGAGTCTTTCTTCGACCCGCGAACTGGTCAGAGTCAGGCAGAACGGCGTCGACGTCGTGTTTATCGCCCTGCACGGCGGCGCCGGTGAAAACGGCGGCATTCAGGCCCTGCTGGATATCATCGGTATTCCCTACACGGGCTCGCCGATGGCGGCTTCGGCGATGGCCATGAATAAGGATATCGCCAAGCGAGTGATGCTGTCGCTGGGCATCCCGACGGCTCGATGGAAACGCTATGACATCGCTGCCGGGCGGTCGTTTGACGATGTTGTGGCCGATATCAGACGGAGTGAAATTCGACTGCCGTTTATTGTCAAACCGACCGACGGGGGATCGACGGTAGGTTTGTCTCTGGTCGAGACGGACGAGGTTATCGACGAAGCGGTTCGCGCCGCCTTCCAGGTGTCCGATTCGATCATGGCCGAGGATTATCTGGCGGGACGGGAAATTACGATATCGGTTTTGGACGGGAAAGCGTTGCCGCCGGTGGAAATCAAACCGTCGCACAAGCTCTACGATTACGCCTGCAAGTACACCAAGGGAAAGTCGCAGTATATTTGCCCGGCGGAAATCGACGACGCTATCACAAAGAAGTTGTCCGATGACGCCGTACGATTTTATCGGACAGTCGGATGCCGGGGATATGCGCGGATCGACTTTGTCGTGGCGTCACTGAACAAATATATCTGCCTGGAATTGAATACGCTTCCGGGCATGACCGAATTGTCATTGTTTCCGATGGCGGCGCGCGCCGCCGGGATCGAATTCGGCGAGCTGCTGGACCGGCTGTGCGATCTGGCTCTGGAAGGCAGGTAATATCGTTGTCGCAGATAAAAGGCATAATTTTCGACCTGGGTTCGACCCTTCTGGAGTTCGAATCGCGCCCATGGGAGGAAATCACGCTCGACGGGCAGCGACGGGCGTATGATCATCTGATCAGCAGCGATCATCATCTCCCGGATTTCGAAACGTTCAACGCGCGTCTTGAGGAAATAAAGAACGAATATCGTGCAACAGCCTTGGAAACATTGCAGGAATGGCGGTCGATTGACGCTTTCGAGCGGCTGTATACTGAATATGGTCTTGAGAATGTCCGCGAGCAGAGCATACGCAGCATAGATATTTTCTATGAGCTGGTGCGCGAGGGGTTCGTGCTGTGCGACGGAGCCAACGAAGTCCTTCGGGAATTGAAGAGCCGGGGATATCGGACGGGGTTGATATCGAATACGATATTCCCCGAACACAGCCACGAGGTCGATCTGGAGCATTTCGGGTTGCAGCAGTATCTGGATTTTCGCATCTATTCGTCCGAATTCGGTTACCGCAAGCCGCATTCCACGATCTACGAAGAGGGGCTGCGCCGAATCGGGCTGCCCGGATCGGCGACGATGTTTGTCGGTGACCGATATGTCGAAGACGTCGAGGGGCCGCATAAGCACGGTATGTCGGCGGTTCTGAAATATCGCGAGGGAAGAAAATATCCCGATCCCATGCCGGACGGGTTCCCGGTCATCAGTTCATTGACCGAGCTTTTGGATATAATGGATTGACAGATAGAGAAAGTGAGGAGTTGTGGATTTTTCAGCAGAGTTACTTCGGGATTTGACCAACGCCAACGGGACATCGGGTCATGAAGACGCCGCGACCGAGGTGATGGCGTCGTATATGAAGGATTTGGCCGAGCTGCAATATGACAAGCTGGGATCGTTGATCGGTATCAAAAGGGGAACCAGCGATTCGCCGCGGGTGTTGATCGATTCGCACCTGGATGAAATCGGTTTCATGGTCCGGGAGATTACCGACGACGGCTTTATCAAATTTCTGCCGCTGGGCGGCTGGTGGGGCCACGTGGCGCTGGGCCAGCGGATGCGGGTCATCACCAAGAATGGCCCGGTACTCGGCATCGTCGGCTCCAAACCGCCGCACGTACTGAAGGAAGAGGAACGCAAAAAGGTGATGGACATCACCGATATGTTCATCGACGTCGGCGGCATGGAAAAATTCGATGTCAAGAAAAAGCTGGGGATTCGCATCGGCGATCCGATCGTGCCTGATTCCGAATTCACGGTCATGAACAACAACCAGGTCTATCTGGCCAAGGCGTTCGATAACCGCGTCGCCTGCGCGCTGGTGGTAGATGCCCTGCGGAAATTACAAAAGATGAAACACCCCAATACCGTTATCGGCGCCGGATCGGTGCAAGAGGAGGTCGGGTTGCGCGGGGCGGCGACGGTGGCGCATGTAACCGATCCCGACGTAGCCATCTGCCTCGACGTCGGCATCGCCGCAGATATTCCGGGATTTAAGGATCGCTCGGAGAAATTCGGCGGCGGCCCAACGATATTGGTTTACGATAGCGGTCTGATTCCTAATACACGCCTGCGGGAACTGATCATGGATACCGCCGAGAGGAAAAAAATTCCGTTCCAGTTGAGCTATTTCGAACGGGGTTCCGGGGACGGCGCGCGGATTCATATCACGCGGGCGGGGGTGCCGTCGATCTATATCGGGCCGCCGGTGCGCTATATCCATAGCCATAATTCGCTGTTGTATCGCAAGGACTATGACTCCACCTTGAAGCTGCTGGTCGAGGTGATCAAGCGGCTGGACAAGAAAACGGTGGCGTCATTCACGATGAGGTAATCATGGCTTTGCAGTTTTACAACACGATGAGTCGGCGAAAAGAGGAATTCAAACCGATCGAGGATAGTCACGTCCGCATGTACACCTGCGGGCCGACCGTCTACAACTATGTCCATATCGGAAACCTGCGGACATTTCTGTTCGAGGACGTACTGCGGCGTTACTTGAAATACAAGGGTTACAAGGTCACCCATGTGATGAACCTGACCGATGTTGATGATAAGACGATCCGGGGATCGCAGGAAAAGAAAATGCCGATTTCAGAGTATACGGATATGTACAAAAAGGCATTCTTCGACGATATCGATACGCTCAACGTCGAACGAGCCGAGTATTACCCGGCGGCGACCGAACATATCCCCGAAATGGTGGCGCTTGTAAGCAAACTGATCGAGAAGGGAATCGCGTACGAAAGCGGCGGTGACTACTATTACAAAATATCTGCATTCCCCGAATACGGCAAGTTATCGCATATGAAGCTGGAGGGTCTGAAGGCGGGCGCGCGGGTGGCCAGCGATGAGTACGAGAAAGAACAGGTGTCGGATTTCGCGCTGTGGAAAGGCTGGGACGAGGCCGACGGCGACGTCTATTGGGAAACCGATTTGGGCAAAGGCCGTCCGGGGTGGCATATCGAATGCTCGGCGATGTCGATGAAATATCTCGGCGATCATTTCGACATCCATACCGGCGCCGTCGACAATATTTTCCCGCATCATGAAAACGAGATCGCGCAATCGGAGGCGGCGACGGGCCAGCCTTTTGTCAATTACTGGCTGCATGCATTGCATCTGATTGTCGAGGGCCGCAAGATGGCCAAATCGTTCGGGAACTACTTCACGCTGCGCGATCTGCTCGATAAGGGATATGCGCCGCTGGCGATACGTTATCTGCTGATCTCGACCCATTACCGCCAGCAGTTGAATTTCACTTTCGACGGCCTCGATGCGGCCCGCAACGGGCTGGAACGGTATCTCGATTTTATCGCCAACCTCGCCGATGTGACCGGCGAGGCCGATGGGGGAGAGGCGGATACGTTTATCAAGCAAGCTAGGGACGGCTTCGAAACGGCTCTGGACGATGACCTCAATATGTCGCAGGCGCTGGGTGTCGTATTCGATTTTATCCGTGATATCAACCGTCTGAAAGCCGAGGGCAAGCTATCGAAAGCAGAAGCGGAGCGAGCTTTGGAGACGATCGAAGGTTTCGATTCGGTGCTAGGGTTCCGGAAGAAGGAAGAGGAATCGTTGGACGCGGAAATCGAGGCCAAAATCAGGGCTCGCGAGGACGCTCGGAAGAACCGCCAATGGGCCGAAGCCGACCGCATCCGCGACGAGCTTTTGGCGGCGGGCATAATCCTCGAAGACACCCCCGGCGGCACCAAATGGAAACGGAAGTTGTAGGGATTTTGACATAGATATAATCCGTATCCGACTGAAGCCTGGTCACGTATTACCGATACAGAAAAGGACTTGACAGTCGGGGCGAAATGACTATTTTATAGCCCTGTTTTTGACGAGCCGGCGTAACTCAGTTGGTAGAGTAGCTGATTTGTAATCAGCCTGTCGGGGGTT
>CAZJWR010000004.1:0-116940 GCA_964549765.1 uncultured Ignavibacteriales bacterium | reverse complement strand
AGGTAGCCGCCCAACGCGATGGTGTCCCAGAACATCATGGAATGGGGCGTGGCGTAAATAAAGACATTGACGATCCGGAACGGTTGGCCCATATCCACAAAAATGAAGGTCATGCACATGATGACCGAGGCGATGGCCAAAAATTCGCCGAGGATGGTGATGCGGCCGAACTCCTTAAAGTTGTGCAGGTAATACGGCAGAACTACCATCACGGCGGAAGCGGCGACGCCGACCATGAACGTGAACTGGGCGATATAGAGGCCCCACGTGACGTCGCGGCTCATACCGGTGACCCCCAAGCCTTCATTGAACTGTTTCAGGTAGGCGAGGACGCCGACGCCCATGACGAGGATGAGAAAGGTCACCCATGTCCAATATCGTTTATCTCCATGAAGCGCTTTTTCTATCATGATTCCCTCACACCAGATAATAGATTTCCGGTTGGGTGCCCAGGACCGGTTTTCTCCGGATCGAAAAACGTTCCTGCAATAATTTGCGGACGTCCGATTCGGGATCTTCGAGATCGCCGAAAATCATCGCTTTTTCTTTGCAGGCGACGACGCAGGCCGGCAAAAGCCCCTCAGATAGCCGTTTTTGACAGAAAGTGCATTTTTCGACGACGCCCCGCATGCGAGTCGGGAAATCCGGATTGATTTTTTCGATGAACGGCCGTGGATTGCGCCAGTTGAAACTTCGCGACCCATAAGGGCACGCGGCCATACAATAGCGGCATCCGATACACCGGTGCCAATCCATCATGACGATTCCGTCTTCCTCTCGTTTCCAGGTTGCCTGGGTCGGGCATACCCGGACGCACGGCGGATTGTCACAATGGTTGCAGAAGAGGGGAAGATTGCTGTGTTTGACCGTTTCCTCGACGAAATCGTTTTCCTGATCGACGAAAGCGGACTCGAAATGCTCCTTCCATATCCATTTGACTTCGTCCTTCCTGTTGCCGAATTGCGGGATGTTGTGCGTCTTGTTGCAGGCCACGACGCAGTCGTTGCAGCCTTCGTCCTTGAGGCATTTTCGCAAATCGATCGCCATGGCCCAGCGTTTGGCCGTCAGGGGATGCTCTTCGCGACCGATCAGAGATGTATCCGCCGGAAGGCTGTCCTCCTGACCCAAGAGCCGAATCGGCTGGGCGGCGACGCCGAGCGCGGTCAGACCGGCCAATTGAAGGAATTTTCTTCTATCGACACACATCACTTGTACTCCTTTGGATCAATATGGCATTCCCAACAATAGGGATTGACGTCCATATATGCATGGCACCGATCGCAGAATTTCGTTTTGTCGGCGTGGCAGTCGAGGCAGGTTCCGGACAGGCTCATATTGTATTTTGTTCCATCGGCGGCGACATAAATGCGTTTATCCTGCCGGACGACCATGTCGCGCCACTGGTTAAGCAGGTCCATATGCTTGGCTTTCATGTAGGTCGTGTCGGCCACACAATGATCGCCTTTGACCGCCTTCTCCAATTCGGGCACGTAGGTCGCCTTGCCGGTGGCCACGTTGTACCAGGTGGGAAAGGTGATCAGGACGAGGAAGACAATCAGCCCGATGATGACTTTTCCGGCATCATACATGTTCGACGGCCTCCTTTCCTGCCAGGGGGGTGTTCCGCAGATCGGTCGTGCGATCCTTTTCTCCGGTCATGATCAAGGCGTTGCCGACCAGTTCATGAATACCGGCGACCTCGACGCCGGGAACCCAATATTCGAGAAGCGGCGGCAACGTGGCCTTATCGATGGCGCAGATACACGTCAGCAAATTCACGTCGTACTTGTCCTTGACATATTGCACCGCGTTGGCCCGTGGGAAACCGCCGCGAAGGCGCATTTCCAGATTTTCGTCGGTGCCGATGCCGGAGCCGCTGCCGCAGCAGAAGGTCTGCTCGCGAATCGTGTTTTCCGGCATTTCATGGTAATAATTGCAGACATTGTGGAGGACATAGCGCGGTTCCTCGAAAAGCCCCATACCCCGGGCCGGGTTGCAGGAATCGTGGAATGTCACCCGCCAGTGATCGTTGCGGCTGGGATCGAGCTTGATTTTGCCATGCTTGATCAGGTCGGCGGTGAATTCGCAGATATGCACCATCTTGGTCGATTTGGCGTTTTCGAATTTGGTTCCGGTGATGGGGGAAACTGGTTCTTCGAGGAAATCGGCCGGCCCGTTCATGGTGTCCATATACTGATTCAGCACCCGCCACATGTGGCCGCATTCGCCGCCGAGAATCCATTTGACGCCGAGGCGCTTGGCTTCGGCGTAGATCTTGGCGTTAAGGCGTTTCATCATTTCATTGGAATGGAACAGGCCAAAATTGCCGCCTTCCGAGGCATAGGCGCTGAAAGTATAATCGAGGCCGATTTCGTGAAACAGGGCCAGATAGCCCATGAATCCGAAATAATGCGGATCGCCGAAATAGTCGGCCGACGGGACAACGAAAAGGATTTCGGCGCCTTTTTTATTGACCGGGGCCTCCACTCGTACGCCGGTGTTGTCGGCGAGGTCATCGACGGCGAAATCGACGCTGTCCTGAAAGCCGTGCGGCTGGATGCCCAGATGGTTGCCGGTGCGGAAACAGTTAGCGGCCGGAGTAGTGATCCAGTCGATGTCCAGTCCCAGGAGGTTGAGTAGTTCGCGGCCCATCATGGTGATTTCGGCGGTGTCGATGCCGTAGGGGCAGAAGACCGAACAGCGACGGCATTCCGTGCACTGGTAGAAGTACAGGAACCATTCCTTGATGACATCCTTGGTGAGCTTGCGGCCCCCGGCGATGCGCCCGAGGATTTTCCCCATGGTGGTGAAGTCGTTGCGATAGATCGACCGCATCAGTTCGGCCCGCACCACCGGCATATTTTTGGGATCGCCCGATCCGATATAGAAATGGCATTTGTCGGCGCAGGCGCCGCAGCGAACGCAGATGTCCATGAATATTTTGAGGGAGCGGAATCGTTTGAGCCGGTCGCGAAAACCCTCGGTGATGATCTCTTTCCAGTTGTCCGGCAAGTGCCAGTCATCATCGAGCGGCGACCATTTGTGGACATTCGGAAGGTCCAGGTATGCGGAGCTTTTCGGATTGGCCGGATAATTATAGACGCCCCGTCGGATTTTGACCTGGGGGTCGAACCAATCCTCTTTGGCCGGAGTGTACTCGATTCGGGACATTTCGTCCGGTTTTTTCATTTTTTCAGCCATGGCTATTCTTTCACCTCCTCGACCGGTTCCTTCTCCAGCGGCATTCCGGCGTCTTTCATGACGTGGCGGAATTCATCCTCCCATTCCTCGTAGGTATGCACTTTCACCTTGGGGTTCCAGGGATTGATGTGGCGTTTCATGCGGTTGTTGTTGGCCAGGTTGCGGGTCGGGCTCATAAAGACGCCGGCCAGGTGCACCAGTTTACTGAAGGGGAAGTACGCGATCAGGGTGCTGACGAAAAAGAGGTGGATATAGAACAATAATCCGATCCCAGTCGGAGCAACCGGATGGAAACTGAGAAGTCCTATGCCGAGTTCCTTGACGGCGAAGATATTGACTTTATCGAAATAGCGCATGAGTATGCCGGTTGTCGCGATCGTCCCGATGAGCAGCAACGGGAAATAATCGCCGGGCATCGACAAATACCGCATCTGGGGGACAACCAATCGGCGGAAGAACAGGTAGCCGAGAGCCAGGACGATGGCGATATCGGTGAGATATAGCATCGGCAGGCCGACCTGGAAGAAGCTGTCGAAATTCTGCGTGACGGTGACGAAATACGGGACCGGTTCGGCGAAGAATTTGAAATGCCGGATGAAGATGACCATGAAGGAATAATGGAACACCAGCGCCCCCGCCCAGAGCCATTTGTTGGCGCCGTAGACGATCTTGGGGCCACCCTTGAGTTCCATTTTAGTATTGCGAAACAATGATCGGAAGAAGAACACTTCCGCCGCCATGCGCCCCACGACGCCCACGAGATTGCTCGGGTTGTCAGCTTTGGCCGGTCTGATCCACGGCAGGGATTTCTGCTGTCCGCAAGTGGTCGGGATGCGGAACGGCACGGGCGCGCCGGCCCATCGCAGAACCCGGAGGATCATACCGATCAAGAAAACGGCGATGGCGAAATAGGGGATGATGACCCCGAACAAATAGTGGAGCTTACCGGCGCCGACCCCGATGATTACAATCAGAAGCAGGATAATGACGGCTAGAAGAGCGGACATGACTTTCATCAGCCGGGCCCTCCTTTCCGGTCATTGCCAGATGATGGTGCCACCATGTTGATTCCCTTCTTCTCAAAGTCTATCGTATGCGACCTTATTCGACTCGTCGGTGCATCATGTTTTGCCGCCTGATGCTGTCGCAGCGGATTTGAAAAAGCTTTTCCCGGCATTGCATGTAACCGTCGAAGGCCAGCAGGGCCATATCGTCGATCTTCGACTCCAGCGCAAACAGCTCCGCCGTCATCTGACCATCGGCCAGTTCGCGCGTCAGGACTTTTCTCACGGCGGATTTGAGGAAGAACACAAAGGCCACCGCCTCGGATGCGGAGAAATCCTGGACCGCCCGGATTTTGTCGATTCGTTCCAGGGCCGATGTCGCGGCCGCGACGTCGGCGTCTCCGAGCAGATGATCGAAGATGACGCCGGTTTCGTGGGCGAACGTATGCCCCACGGGATTGGCGAAACGGTTGGGTTGACGCTTCATGAAGGAGGCGCTATCGGCCGGATAGGTTTCCAGAATCAGCGATAGCCAAGCGTCGAGAATTTCCTTGCGCTTATGTGCTAATAACGTTGTCAGGCTCATGCTAACAGTCCTGCGATTTACAGGCGGTGAATCTGCCGGATAAAAATCGGGGGACCGACCGATGCTGACTCGGACGTCCCCCGAATTCGGCAAATCCGATTATACGCAACCGGTCGGTTTGGCCAAGCCGGCGACCTTGCAGGCGCCTTTGGCCGGTCCCGACGGGAACAGCTCGTAGATCTTCTTCAATGGGAAGCCGGTCTCTTTGCAGAGCTTCCGAATCATGGGAGCGATGCCATATTTGGCATAGTAATCCCGAAGATAATGGACGACTTTCCAGTGTTCCTCGGTCAGGTCGTCAACGCCTTCGGTGCTCGCCAGCGCGAGCGCGACGCTTTCGTTCCACTGATCTGGTTCCTGCATGAATCCGTCTTCATCGACTTCGACCTTGACGTCTTTCCACTCAAACATCGGCATGATAAATACCTCCGTAGTGCCAGAAGTTATGATTGTTCACGTTTTTCTCTATTCGAACTTTCCTAAGACATCTCTATGTAACCGCACGGGCAATTTTCGGCGCATTTCTTGCAGCCGTTGCAGAATTCCAATTTGAACTTGTACGGCTCGCCCTTGGTCAAGGGTTTGATGACGGCGTTGTCTTGGCAATAGCTCCAGCAGTTACCGCAATCGAAGCATTCGCCGCAACTCATGCATCGTTTGGCCTCGGCCACGGCTTCGGCGAGCGACCAGGTGGTGACAACTTCCGTATCCATCGCGGCCAGACGTTCGGCCACGGGAACGACGGTTATCGGCTGCCGGTCTTTCTGCTCGTAATAGGCCAGCATCATCTTTTCATAATTGATGACCGGCTTGGTTGCCTTGACCGGCGTTTCACCGGTGATCATGGCGTGGATGGCCTCGGCCGCTTCCTTGCCGTGCGCGACGGCGGTGATCGCGATGTCGAGATTTACGTTGTCGCCGCCCGAATAGACATTGTCGAGCTTAGTCTTGCGCGATTCATCGATCTTGATCCAATCGCGACCGTCGATCAATTCATCGAATCCGGTGAAGTCCGGTTCCTGGCTGATGGCCGGGATCAGGGTCGAGAATTCCAGGTCAAACGTGTCGCCGTCGATCGGTACCGGGCGCCGTCGCCCGGACGCGTCGGGTTCGCCCAATTCCATCCGCTGACATTTCATACCGGACGCTTTGCCGTTGTCGCGGAAAATCTGAATCGGGGCGGCCAGGAATTCGATGTTGATTCCTTCCTCGATGGCGCCCTCGATTTCATCCTCGTAGGCGGGCATTTCAGCCTTTGTGCGGCGATAGAGGATTGTGACATTGGCGCCGAGCCGCCGCGAGACGCGGGCGGCATCGATGGCGGTGTCGCCGCCGCCGATAACCACGACGCTGTTGCCGATTTCGACTTTCTCGCCGACATTAACCCGGTGGAGAAAATCGACACCGGTGATGACGTTATCGGCGTCCTCGCCTTCGACCCGCAGATTAAGACCCTTATGCGCACCCAGGCCGACGAAGACGGCTTTGTAATCACGACGGATATCGTCGAGCGGAACGTCCTTGCCGACCATGGTATTGACTTTCAACTCCACGCCCATGTCGAGAATACGCTGGATTTCGGCGTCGAGGACATTCTGCGGCAAACGGTAATCGGGAATGCCGTAGCGGAGCATGCCGCCCGCCTTGGGGAAGGCCTCGAACACTGTCACCGGGTAACCCCGCCGGGCCAGATGATAGGCGCACGACATGCCGGCCGGGCCGGAGCCGACGATGGCGATCTTATCCGACCGCGATTCTTCGGTAAGTTTTTTTGGCTTCAGGTTCTTCTCGAGTGCATAATCGCCGAGGAATCGTTCAAAGGAATTGATTCCGACACCACCCTCGAGTTGTTTCCGGTTGCATTCGGTTTCGCACGGATGGGGGCAGACGCGTCCGCAGACGGCCGGGAAGGGGGTGGTTTCGAGAAAGATATAGGCGGCTTCCTCGAACGCCTGTTCGGGCGTCTTGCCGTATTCCTCGGCCTTCGAAACCGTCATCAGCGCTTTGCGGATCTGATTATGGTTGGGGCACCGATCTCCGCAGGGTGGCATTTTGGGCACAAATTTCGGTCGCAATGGGGACGTTTCGACGCCCGATCCGCCCGATGAGAAAGATCGTATTGATCGTATTTTTTTCTTCTTCTTTGCCATGATGCAACTCTTTCGTTGAAAATTACATGACAACCTTTCGTACCGGCAGTGCGGGGCCGCCGCGCTGTCGTCGGGTCATCGACGATTTTCTATCATACACTCGTGTCGTCCGTCAGCCTCCGTATCTTCGTTGCCGTGGTGACTTTCCCTGCCGCGTCGCAAATCGTTCCGCGTTGGCGATCATGGCCGGAGCCCATTCCTTGACGCCATCGGCATGGATGTGCGTGTAGCAGGCCATAGTCGCCTTGCTCACCAGGCCGTCGCGCTTATCGTGAAGGCCGACGCCAGTCAGCAGTTTCATGCACCCGGATGATTCGCCGGGGGCGGCGGTGACACCGGAGTAATGAAATTCGTGCCCCTTGATCACCGTTCCCACGGAGAAATAAGGATTGTCCGTGTCGATCTCGGCCAACGTATACCCGTGTCCGACCGGTTTGGTATGCATGGACAGATCGACGGGAAAGACGCCGGCCATGGGATAAGTCGAGTCTTTCCATGCCAGCGAGCGGCTCAGGTAGATCAGTCCGCCGCATTCAGCATAAATCGGCAGGCCGCGTTCCGAGGCGTCCTTGACCGATGCCATCAGCGACCGATTGTCCGCCAGACGCTGAGCGTGTGTTTCCGGGAAACCGCCGCCGATATAGAGGGCGTAGATTTCCGGAAGGGCGGAATCGGCCAGTGATGAAACCGGGACAAGTTTGGCCCCAAAGCGCTGCAGGGCCTCCAGATTTTCCGGGTAGTAGAACGTAAACACGGAATCGGCAAAATACCCGATGGTGACCCGCTCTTGGGTCGGCTCAATCGGCTGGATCGCCGCGTTCCCAAGAGACGGCGCAGATGAGGCCAGTTCCATGATGCGTTCCAGATCGAGATAGCGCGTGGCGAGGTCATGCAGTTTGTCGAGTACCTGCTCGCGCCCGGAGAATTCGGCCGGGGGGATAAGTCCCAAATGACGTCCCGGCAATAATTCGGCATCAGCGCCCAGTTTGGGGATCGATCCCAATACCGGCACTCGACAAAAGCGGGAGATCGATTCGCTGACGATTTTTTCGTGCCGGGGTCCGGCGACTCTATTCAGGATCACGCCGGCCAGATGAAGATCGGGGTCGAAAACCTGACAACCCATGACCAAAGCGGCTAGGGTCCGGGTCGCTTTGGTGGCGTCCAGCACCAGCACCAGGGGGGCCCGCAGGAGTTTTGCGAGCCCCGCCGTGCTGTGCGATCCTGACAGGTCTTTGCCGTCGAAAAGGCCGCGATTGCCTTCGATAATCGCAATATCGGCGTGGGCGGCATGAGATACGAACGAGCCCAGGACATCATCAGAAGCCACCAGGTAGGTATCTAGGTTCCGGCACGGCGTGCCGGCCAGGAATCCCAGCCAGGCGGGATCGATATAGTCCGGGCCTTTCTTGAACGGCGCCACGGTCAGTCCCTGCCGCCGCAGAGCGGCGACCAGGCCGAGACTGACGATGGTCTTGCCGGAATCTCCGGAAAGGCCGGCGATGATCAGGCGCGGTGTCTTCGCATTCATGTTACCCACATCCCGGTTGACGATGGTTAGTTGGCAGCGCCTTCCTTATGCGGCAATTCAATAAAGCTGCCTCCGAAATAGGTGTAGACGCACCGTCCGGAGTCGATCAGCTGCTTGATGGCCTTCTTGCAGAGTTGTTTATCAGCTTCATCGCCATACATCTGCCTCATGGCCTTGATCAGATCCATGGGTTTGAGCTTCTTGATGCCCTGGGCCTCAGAGACCAATTTGAACATGGCGTCAGCGATTTCATCTACGGTTTTGGCCACGATATCACCCCTTAGAAAGTTAAGTGGGTTGAGGTTTTAAAGGTCAGGCCGGCATGCTTGAAGTCATCGATATGCTCGCTCTGGAAATCGACGCCGGCCATCTCAAAGAATTTCGGCCAACCGATACGCTCGATGAACTCACCCATCCGTTCGTACTTCTTGGCGTTCTTGGCCCAGATCTCGACGATATTGCGGATCGCCGTGGTCACTTCGGGCCAGCGGGGCGGATTATTCGGGATATAGGGGATGAACAGTTTCGAGAACATCGGTTCGTGCCGGGCGTTAGAGACCTTGCCACCGACCCAGATGGAAACACCGTCGTTGACCGGGTCGTTGAGCGGCATGGCTGGGCACACCGTGTAACAGTTGGCGCAGAACATGCAGCGATCCTCGAGCACTTCGACCGACGGGTGGCCGTCGACCGTGGCCGGCCGGATGGCGGCCGTCGGGCAGGAGGCGCTGACATTCGGGATTTCGCACATCTTGTTGAGGCTGTTGTGGTCGATCCGCGGCGGTTTGCGATGGACTCCGAGAATGGCGATGTCCGAACAGTGAACGGCGCCGCACATATTCAGACAGCACGCCAGTGCGATACGGAGCTTGCCGGGGAGCTTCATGTTTTCGAAATACTCTATGAGCTCGTCCATGACAACCTTGACCACGCCCGAGGCGTCGGTCGCGGCCGAATGGCAGTGAACCCACCCTTGCGTGTGGACGATGGCGGTGATGGAGTTACCGATACCACCGATCGGATGTCCCATCGCCTTAAGATCTTTGATAAGCGGTTCGATATTGGCGTCTTTGGTAAAAAGGAATTCCACATTGTGACGGCTGGTAAACCTGAGATAACCGTCGCAGTATTTGTCGGCCAGGTCACAGAACATGCGGATTTTATCGACGCTGATCAACCGGCCGGAGGCGGCCCGCACGGTATACAGCTTGTCGCCGGTTTCGGATACGTGGACCATGACACCCGGTTTGAGGATTTCATGGTATTTCCACTTGCCGTAGTTTTCCTTGACGACCGGCGGCAAGAACTTCTCATAATGAGGCGGGCCATAGTCTGTCCGTCTTTCCTGTTTTGCTTCAGCCATGTCTTACCTCTATGTGTAATGTTTTGTTTTTCACAATTGACGATGGACTATTTATCTTCTTCCTCGTCGTCGTCGCCGTCTTCCTCATATTCCTCGTAAAAGACGTAGGGGTTTTCACGGGGATGTTTCACCATTTGCGGAATCGGATCGACTTCGATTAAGTCGAGGAAGGTGCTCATACCGATGCGCTGGATGAACTCGCCGACGCGTTCCCGGTTTTTGCCTTCTTCGGCCCACAAATCCCAGATCTTGTCGACCAAGTCGTAGAGTTCCTGGTACGGCGGTTCCAGCTTTATGAAAGGCACGAGTACTGACGATAGCAGGGCGCCCTCGATGATCGGAGCCTTGGCGCCGATCAGGAGCGTGGCGCCTTGGTCTTTGCCGGGACGCAGAGCCTTGGGCATGACGTTTATGCAATGCATGCAGTGGCGACAGAAGCTGTTCTCGATGGTCAGTTTCTTGCCGTCCCATTCCATGCATTTGCCGGGGCAGTTGGCGATGACGTCACGATTGATATCCAGGCCCTTTGCGGCATACTCCCCAACGGCGTCCTGATCGATTCGAATGTCGTCACGCCATGTACCGATGATGGACATGTCGGAGCGGGCGATCGAGGCAACACAATCGTTGGGACAGCCGGACATTTTGAACTTGAACTTGTAGGGAAACGCCGGCCGGTGCAGCTCGTCCTGGAAATGCATAGTGATGTCGTAGGTCAGCGCCATGGTGTCGTAGCAGGCCCACTCGCATCGCGCCTTGCCGCAGCAGCAGGAGGGCGTTCTCAAATCGGATCCGGAGCCGCCGATATCGAAATCGATCTTCTGCAAATCATCGAAAACCGGTTCCAACTGGTCAGTCTTGGTGCCCAGGAGGATGATGTCGCCGGTCGAGCCATGCATATTGGTTAGACTGGACCCGCGCTTTTCCCAGATATCACAGATTTTGCGGAGGGCGTCGGTGGTGTAAAACCATCCCGCCGGCTGATTGATTCGCATTGTATGGAAGTGGGAGACGTTGGGCCATTTGTCGGGCAGGTCGGAATACCGGCCGATGACCCCTCCGCCGTATCCCATAACGCCGACGATGCCACCGTGTTTCCAGTGGCCGATTTTCTCGTCGTAGGACTGCTCCAGCTGGCCGAGAAGGTCAGCTGCCATGGGGCTTTTCTTGGCGGCCATTTTTATTTCTTTTACAAAACTTGGCCACCCGCCCTTCTCCAGCTCGTCCAGTTTTGGGGTCTTTGGAAGATCCGCCATTGTAACTCCTTCTCTACGGGTGAAATAGAATTTATTACATCGTTATAAACTTCCGCTTTGTCTCACGATTCACCACTCTGGGAGAAGACAGTCGACGGCCACGGGGCTATCGATACGAAACTGAAGCTTCTTCCCTCATATCCGTCTAATATTTTACATATATTGTGGGCAAGTGTCAAGAAATTTTGTGAAAAATTTCATTAACTTGGATTTTCGCCTGCGCTGAGCCCAACGGTCGTAAGCAAAATAGTTGACTATTTAACCATATGTCGTGCAATATTTTACATGATGCATGGCGGTTCCGATCGGTCTTTTTATCACAGCCGGCCCGTTAGGGGATTTTCAAATAATCACTATTAAAATGTGAATTAAGTCACAATAGGCTGGCTGGCCGGCGAGCGCACAAGCAGAAGGCCCCGGCATTCGGCCGGGGCCTTTCGTGTTTGAATATAAAGCCGTCAGCTGCTCGCAATTACATGCCCTTGTACGGATTCATCCCGACCGAATTGATGGTCTCGAGGAAATCATCGAATATCTTGGGCAATTTATGGTAATCGCTTATCGCCAGTTCGTGGATTTCGACCCGCTCTTCCTCCAAAACCAACTGCTGGAGCTTTTCGCGGACGTTTTCCATCCGGATATGCGCCAGCTCGCTGCCCTTGATGAAGTGGCATTGATAATCGTCGCCCTTCTTGCACCCGATCAGCAAAACGCCGTCGAAACCGCGCGACAGGGCGTCGCTGACCCAGATGGCGTTCATCGAGCCAAGGCATCGGAGGGGGATAATCCGGACCATGGAGTTGTACTGGAGGCGTTTCAGTCCGGCCATATCCACCGACGGCATGGCGTCGTTTTCGCAGACAAAAGCCAGCAGGCGCGGTTTTTCCTCGAACTCGTCGGGAACCTCGACCGCCTTGATCATTTGCGAGATCATGTGGATGCTGTAGTTCTTGAAGGATATGATTCGTTCCGGACAGGCGCCGAGGCAGACCCCGCAGCGGCGGCAGCGGAAGGGATTCGGCAAAGGCGTGCCCTTGTCATCCTCATCCAGGGCGCCGAAGGGGCATTCCTCGGTGCAGCGTTTGCACTGGGTGCATTTCTGCATCATGAATTCCGGATAGGTCTGATCCCCGGCTCGCGGATGCACCGCCCTGCCCTCGGCGACGGCGTTGACCGCCTGGATTGCCTTGAGGGCGGCTCCGTAGGCATCATCGGCGGACGAGGCCAGATCCATCGGAGCCCTGACGGCTCCGGCGGCATAGATGGCCGTACGCCGCGTTTCGTACGGGAAGCAGATAAAGTGCGAGTCGGGGAAGCCGTATTTCAGGGTCGGCAGGTCAGTACCCTGCCGGTACGACAGATTGATAATATGAGCACCTTTTTCAGCACCGGCGGCGGCTTTTTTGCCATCGGCCATGGTCCCTTCGGCAGTTTCTTCGGCCGTTTCCGTGCCGGGGTTGTCGGCGGTCACAGCCGGTTCGATCGTTTCGACTTTCGTCGTCGGCACCATGCCGGTGGCCAGAACGACCATATCGGCTTCCACCTGGATATCCTCGCCCAACAGGGTTTCCTCGACGTCCACGACGATCTTGCCGTTGTCCGCCGCGACCTTGGCGATTTCGCCTTTGGTCAGGAAAACGGCATCGTCGTTCTGGACATTCGCATAGAACATCTCGAACTGCGCCGGGGTGCGGATATCCTTGTAGATAATGTAGATTTTCGCGTCCGGATACTGCGCGCGGACATACATCGCCTGTTTTAGCGACGTCCGGCAGCAGACAGCCGAGCAGTACGGCAGGTGATCCTGGTCGCGCGACCCGGCGCATTGGATAAAGGCGATACTGTCGATCGGTCTGCTATCCGAAGGCCGGATTATCTTTCCTTCGCGTGCCATGTCTTCCATCT
Organism: uncultured Ignavibacteriales bacterium; assembly: GCA_964549765.1. Classification (GTDB taxonomy): domain Bacteria; phylum Zixibacteria; class MSB-5A5; order GN15; family JAAZOE01; genus CAZJWR01. Next base: position 103,944 of record CAZJWR010000004.1, on the reverse strand, counting down.
GGATGTTGGTGATGATATCGGGCGAAGAGCCGTATCCGAGATGGGTCAATTTGTTGGCATCATATGGCTTCCAGCCGGTGGCCTGGATTATGGATCCCACCGTGAGTTCGCTGGAACCGTTGGCGCTCTTCAGGGTAACGTTGAATTTACCCGGTTGACCGTCCGTTTTTGCCACGGTTGTCGAAAGATGGACCGTGATATTGTCATCCTGTTTGATCCGTTCGATCAGTTCGTTGCATTGGGAATCTTCCAGGTCGCGGTACGGCGGGTGCTTGGGGAACACTTTGCGGAACCGGGCGGCCCAGCCGCCCAGATGCGGCTGGTTTTCCACCAGCGTGACTTTGTATCCGGCACCCGAGGCCGCGGCTGCGGCGGTCATGCCGGTTACGCCGCCGCCGATGACCATGATGTCCTTGCTGGTCTCTTCGATGAATGGTTCCGGCGGGGCGGCCACTTTCAGACGGGCGACGCTCATGCGGATATAATCGTCGCCGAGCATTTGCGTGTCCTCGTCGTTGGGTGTATGGCACCAGGCGACGTGCTCGCGCAGGTTGGCCCGATCAGTGAGAACGTCCTTGCCGAATTCGAACAGCTCCGGGAAAACGCGTTGCGAACAAGCCGCAACCGAAACCCGATTGAGGCCTTCTTTTTCGACGTCGTCCCGGATCATCTGCACCCCTTCGGGTGCGCACAGAGCATCGTGGGCTTTACAGACAGCGGCTTCCTTTTCCTTGGCCGCTTCCAGCAATTTATCGACGTCGAGCGATTTGCCGATGTCGCAGCCCTTGCAAACGTAGACTCCAATCTTCGTATCCATGCCGTTACCTCCTCGATCCGCAGGTTAGAGCCTTCAGGGCCGCTCCCGTCGCATCCTGTATGGTGGCGGAGACGTCGAAAGGACGCACCGCCACGCCGGCGCCGATAATGCCATTGCGGGTGTCGGGTGCAATGAAGCCGAAATCATCCAAGGGTGTTTCCATCGGCGGCGGTTCATCGACCGTATTAGGCACCATGCCGGTGGCCAGCACCGCCATGTCGACCTCAATCCTGGTCATTTCGCCGGTCAGCGTGTTTTCGGCGTGCAGGATAACGTTACCGTTGTCGGGATTTTCGGTTATTTTGGCGACCTTACCGCGATGGAAATGGAATTTTTCATCTGCCTGACGCGCGACATAGAAATCCTCAAGCCGTCCCGGCGAACGCACGTCGATGTAAAACATGTGGATTTCGGCGTCGGGATACTGGGTGCGGATATACGTCGCCTCCTTCATCGACGCCAAACAGCACACCGCCGAGCAGTAGGGGAGGTGATTTTCATCGCGGGAGCCGGCGCATTGCACGAACCCCACTGAGGTGATCTCCTTGTCGTCCGCCGGGCGCTGTATTTTGCCTTGGGTCGGGCCGTCCTCGGCCGCCAGGCGTTCCATGATGACATTGGTGACGACATTTTTTATCCGTCCGAAACCGAGATTTTCGATCTTGGTCGCATCGTACGGCTTCCACCCCGTGGCCCAGACGATGCCGGTAACCTTGGCGGTGACTGTTTTCGGCTCCATATTGAGATCGATGGCGTCGTACAGGCAGGCCTCGACGACCTTCTTCATCCGTTCGTCGTGAGCGAATTCAGGATCGACGACATAGCGGGGCGGATAGGCTATCATATGCGGCAGATATATCGCCTTGGTCTTGTCCAGACCATAGTTGTAAGTGTTTTCGCGTTCGACGTCGCAGGCTTTTTCACAATCGCCACAGCAAGTGCAGCGCTCGTTAACATAACGAGGATTGAGCTTAACGGTCACTTCCATATTTCCCGGATTGCCGGAGATGGATTCCACCTGGGCCAGCGTCAGGACGCGGATATTGGGATTACTTCTGATACGCCGCAGATTGATTTCCACGCCGCAGGTCGGCGGGCAGAGTTTGGGAAAATATTGATATGCAGCGACGACCCGTCCCCCGAGAGACGGGAGTTTTTCGAGTAATATGACCTTTTTACCGGCCTCGGCGGCCTCGATGGCGCTGGTCATACCTGCCGGCCCCCCGCCGACAACAAGTATATCGGCCGAGATTTGATCTTGGACAGGTTCAATATTTGCCATATATTTCTCCTCGGGTGACTACTTAACCATATGTCTCTATTCGACTTTACACATTTTCTCACAAAAAGATTGTGAAAAAATTAACAAACAAAGCCGGACGCCCACGCCTTATCCGGCCTGTGAGGGTCCGTTACTCAATAAAACCCCTCGGGCCGGGTTTGTCAAGCGATTTGCATTTTTTTGATCGGCGTTGAAATTAGAATAGGTAATTACGGCTGCATATAACGCGCCTATCCCCCGCCGTCCCTCGATTATTCGAAACGGCCGTCATCCTTCATGCTGTCGACATGGTCGGCCTTACCCTCCAGCCAACCGATGCGGATATCGTCCGGTTCGTCGAACCGACGCACGAACGGTTTGATATCAAGCAATGGCGTACCGTCGAGCATATCGACGTCTTCGATGTATAATGTGGAACCCTCTATTTTTTCCAGCCGGACTATAGACAGGCCGATAGCATTGGGGCGTCGAGGCGCGCGGGTGGCGAAGACGCCTCGCTCTATGTCGTCCAGGTAGGGGATGACGCGGAGCTTGAATCCTTCGGAACGATGGAGATAGAAGATCAGATATATATGTGAGAAACCGTCGAGATCGGCCAGCCCTTCGGCATATTGGGGGAAAATCTCGATGGTGCCCTTTACGCCCTGGCCCCGATGCGGCTGAATCGGTGTGCCCTTCCGTTCGGTGAAGGGCGTGTGGATAATTCCGATCGGCTTGAAGATTATGGTGTCTGTCATGGCGTCCTTATTCTTTTTCAATTACGGCCGTATATATCGATCTGGGCGACGGGTAGAGATGTTTAATGGCCCAGCCGGTGCCGTCAAGTATCTGTCGCATTTCGTCAGGTGATACGAGGAGATAATCGAACCACGGAGATATAAACGTCTTGTAGCGGACACGGAGCCGCAACTGTCCGCCCATACGGCCGCGTTTCCGATTATACTTATGATATTCAAAGTGTTCCGGGATATCCGTATTGTAGGGATCTCTCGATTCGACAATCAGGCGGGCCTTTTCCGACGTCATTTGATACATTTTGCGCAACAGCCAGCGGGCGCGTTTGAAGGATCCAAATAGGCCGAAGTTGTTTCCGAACATGATAGCAGTGTCGAATATTCCGAGGTCTCGATTGATCCGGGTTATCGGACGTACGTAGACTTTTTTCAGACCGCGTTTTTGGCAGACCTTGACGATCAATGGCGAATTGTCAATCCCTGTGACGTCATGACCTTTGTTCTTAAGATAGAGCAGGCACCGCCCCGGTCCGCATCCGATGTCGAGGATACGGCCGCGTGAGTAGCGAATGGCCCGCTTTTCGTATACCGGCCAGCTGTCATAATCCGCGAAGTATTCACTGGGGCCACCTCCAGCCATAATAAATCCGTTATCCGTTTCAAAAATCTCGTATCCGGAGCCGTTTCTGTAGAAATCCCAGATGGCGTGTCCTTGTGCATCCTCGTGATCGCTTAATCCCGGCATGGATCCCCTCGCAATCATTAGTGTGTCGATGAATATCTGAGCCAATATAGCGAATAAGGCGATCCCCGCAACGCAAAATCCGAATGGGGTCTCTCTACCAAAGATCGGCGGGGAAATTGAGCGTGACATAGGCGTCATTACCCGGGATGATGCTCAGGTCGTAATCGACGGTGTCGTTCGCTGGAAGATAAATCACGCGCAAGGTATGGTTGCCGATGGGTATGCCCGAAAAATCAAAGCTTCCGTCCGCGCCCGGTGCGGCGGAGGAATGGGCGACACCACCGGCGCCGTCCGGGAAAATTATGTCGATGACGACCGAGTCGACATAAGCGTCTCCCGGCGGCGTATTGTTGCCGTCGAGCAGAAAGCCGTGGATGGTATTCGCCAAAAGTTCGCCGGTCACCGAGGCAATGATTTTGTCGATATTCGACCCCGATCCGACCGAGCGGATGTAGGTGCCGCCGTAGATGAAATCCATGTCCCAGGCGTCTTTCCTGAAGTCGGTGTTATCAAAATTGCCTGACAGGTACGGTCCTTTCCAGGTGGCGTAACCGGGATTGAAAACAAGGGCATCCAAATCCGGAGGCAGAGCGCCAATATCGCCGATATAGCCGAAATCGCCTTGAGCGCCTTCGGTGTAAGTATCGGGGTTACCGACAATCGCCCGCGCCAATCCGTCCATTTCGGCCATGGTGGCTTCGTATTTGGCCGTGTCGATGGTCGACGTCATCTTCATGGTGGCGATCCCGGCCAGGATGCCGATGATGATTATTACCAGGATGAGTTCGATCAGGGTGAAGCCGCGTTGATTGAGTGGGTAAATCATCCTATGCATAAATCCGCCGTAAAGTTGATAGTTGACCCATCGGAGAATTCGACGGTGATGACGGCGCCGGTCATATCCACCGGGGAACCGCCGCCGTTGGAATTGGCATGGAAGGCTTCGACATCAATCTTTACCGATTCGCCGGGATTGATGATCTGCGTGCTCGTGAAAGCCGCCGCGTCGCCGGAACCAAGGGCGGGATTGCCGCTGCGGACACCCGCGCCATTCCAGGCAACGGTCTTGTAATATCCGACCGGAGTTGACCACGTCAGAGTCATCGATGAAACCGTTATGGTGCTGCTGCCGCTGTTGGTAATCCAGAACGACAGCTTGAAGCAGTTGGCCGTGGAGAGGGTATCAGAATCAGTGACGAATTCGATGCTGCCCGTGCCGCCGCCGGTGCCGCCCCCCTGCCAGATGTCCCGGGGGAAATAATACTCGCCGTACAAATGCGAACCGGGCGGTACGCTGACAAATCGCCGCAGGGAGTCGCTTCCCGGCAGATAGACTATTTCCAATTGATGATTTCCGATGGGGATGGAATCGAACGAGAAAAATCCGCCGGCGTCGACAGCCCCGGTTTTGGTGAATATGCCGCCAGCGCCGTCGGGAAGGGTTATGCGGACCGCGACGGAATCATGGTATTCGGTTCCCGGCGGCGTTCCATCGAGGTCATACAGATTGCCCGACACTTGATTGCGGACAAGCTGATCGGCCGACCCGGCGAGTTTGGCTTCGATCGTTTCGCCCGAGCCGATTGATGAAATGGTGATGCCGGAGTAGACATAATCGACCTGCCACGAGTCCTTCTTGAAATCATCCGGCGTTTGCGCGAAAGCGTTTTCGATATAAGGACCGTGCCATGTGGAGTACCCGGGATTGGTGCTGAGAGCGTCCAGATTAGGCGGCAAAGCGCCGACGTCCCCAACATAGCCAAAATCGCTTCGCACCCCGAGGTTATGCAATTCGGGATTTCCGACGATGGCGTCGACCAAGTGCACCATTTCCCGCTTTGTTTCCTCGATTTTGACCGAGCGACCCAGCGGTGCCAGCTTCTGCACGGCTATAGTGCCCAGGACGGCCACGATGAGGATCACCGCGATCAATTCGATCAGGGTAAAACCGGATCGCTGCGAATATGTCGAGCGGACAGTATTCATGCTTCGTCTCTATGGCATCCGTTCTATAACCAAATACACTTGCGTGCAACGCGGCGGGTGGGTCGATTTTGTGGCTTCAAGGCTGACTCCGATTTCCATGTCGGTGATTTCAGCCCAGGTCCAGGGCAGCCCGGTAGCAGGGTTGTTCGTCCAGCGCATGTTGTAATCGACGAAATCAACATCCAGTGTTTCCACCGGCCCTTCATAGACGTTGCCATGAGTCATAATCACGGCTTTGGCGTAGGCGGTCTTGACGAATTCTCTGGCTCTGATATACACCGTCACGGCGACGATGGCGCAGGTGGTATCGATCGGCTCGGCGAGTTGGTACAAATCGGTGGCGTAGGTCAAGGCCGATGATTCGACGTAGGAGGAATTCTCGTCCGGAACCACATCGGCGACGCACTGCCAATTGGCGGCACAGCCATCGGTGACCAATTCGGTCAGCGAACCGGAGTTCGTGGGGCGGAGGGTCTCAGGCGACGCGCACGGAGAGGCCGACGAAAAATACGCGCCGGCAAATCGGAACCGAAGTGGCGGATTGCTCCGGTGACGGGGCAGAATCGTGACATATCTCAATAGAGTATCGGCGGCCGGGCGATAAATCGCCGACACCGGATGCGTTCCCACCGGGAGAGCAGTCAACGTGAAATTTCCGGCCGAATCGGGGGTGACTGCTCGCACCGTGGTTCCGCCGAGACCGTCGGGAATCGACATGGCGATATCCATGGAATCCCTATAAATGAGTCCGGGCACGGAATCGTTGGCGTCGGTGACGATGCCGTTCAGCGTATTGGATAAATAATCGGTGATACCGTTGGCAATTTTTTTAGTAATCGGGCTACCGCCACCATTCGACACGATAACGATGCTCCCTGTATATTGATAAGGTTCTCCCCAGGCGTCCAGCCGGTAGCCTACGGTATCTTCCAGGAATCCGGCAGGAAGATAAGGGCCGTTCCAAGTGCCGTAGCCGCCGGGATTTTGAGATATTGCCTGGAGATCAGGCGGGAATGCTCCGATATCACCGACATATCCGAAATCGCTGCGGGATCCGCCGCTATATAATGAAGCGTTTCCGACGATGGCCTCAGCCAGCATATCCATTTCGCGTTCGGTTTCCACGCGGTGGATGTCCTCAACGGAAGCGGTCATAGACTGCATGGCGACCGAGGCCAGTATACCCAGGACGACAATGATAACGATCAATTCGATCAGGCTGAAGCCCCGACTCTGTTTCACTTTCACTACCCGTATCATCATCACCATACATCACCGAAATATTGCATATCGATATAGGCGGTTTGACCCGGATTGACAGCGACCTTTCGTCCGAGAGTGTCATTGGACGGCAGGTAGATCATCCGAAGATCATGCAGGCCGATCGGAATCGAGTCCAGCCGCGCGAGACCGTTCGCGTTGGGAATGACTGTCTTGGTGGTCAGGCCGCCGGCTCCATTCGGATAGACGATTGTCAACCGGACCGAATCGCAGTGCCCCGATCCCGGCGGCGATTGGTCGATATCCTCAACCGTAAGAACGACGCTGTTATGGAGCAGCGCGGCGGCCGACGGCGCGATTTCGCGGGTGATCGTCTGCGGCCCGCCGGTTGAGGAAAAAACGCTGCCGGTCGGCGGGCTGTATTCCCGCCCCCAGGCGTCGAGCTTGAAGGCATAATCTCCGCCGCCGGAGGAAAAATCGTCTTCCACATAGGGCCCGTTCCAGGTGGCGAAACCGGGATTGGTTACCAGGGCGTCCCAATCGGGCGGAAGAGCGCCGACATCACCGATGTAGCCGAAATCGGCGCGGACGCCGCCGGAAACGAGCTCTGGATTCCCGGCGATGGCGTACGCGAGGTGTTCCATTTCGGCCTTGGTTTCCTCGGTGCGGGAAACGTCCAGCGTCGTCCCGAGAGACCTGAACGCCACCGCCGCCAGGATGCCGATGATGATAACCACCAGCAGCATTTCGACCAGGGTGTACCCCTTCTGTTCGCGAATTCCGGGCATAGCTCTCCGACCGGTGAAAATGCACCTATTCTCTTCATGTATCGGCAACGCCCGGCGAATTTTGATGGCGGGAGATTCGCTCACGATTACCGCCCGTTTCTGGCGTATTTCTCCGGGGGATTAGCTGTTGACTTTATTGGAGAATTCTATGATTATATCTGATTAAGGAGTTGAAATGGCTGAGTTATATATAGTAGAGTTCAAAGGGCATCGGCGGGGGTTCTATTACAATACCTATTACCATGCCCTCGAACCCGGCAACAAAGTTATCGTCGAGGCCGAACGGGGAGAGGATTTGGGGACGGTCTCCAAGCAGGTGCCGGAACATTGCCATATTGAACTGGACGAACGGCCGCCGTCGGTACTGCGGCCGGCCACCGCCGAGGATTTGAGCCAGCTGGAAGAGAACGAGAAGGACGAACAAACGGCGATTGTCAAGTGCGCCGAATTGGTGGAAAAGCACGGCCTGCCGATGAAATTGATCGAGAGTGAGTATCAGCACGACCGTAATAAACTGACTTTCTATTTTACCGCCGACCATCGTGTGGATTTCCGGGCGCTGGTGCGCGACCTGGCGGCGATCTATAAAACCCGTATCGAATTGCGGCAGATCGGCGTCCGAGACGCGGCCCGCCGTCTCGGCGGGTACGGCGTGTGCGGTTTGAGACAATGTTGCTGCGGGTTCCTGTGGAGTTTCGAACCGATTTCGACCCAATACGCCCGCGAGCAGAATCTGTCGCTAAATCCGACCAAAATCTCCGGCAACTGCGGACGATTGCTTTGTTGTCTGGCCTACGAGAAGGACGCCTATATAGAGGCGCTCAGCGATTATCCCCGGCAGGGGGAATCCTATACCACCGAGAAAGGCGACGGAGTAATTGAGGAAATCAATATTTTCAAACATTATATGGTGCTGCAGCACGCCGACGGGGATTTGGAAAAGGTCACGCTAACCGATATAAAGATCAGGGACCGCCAGAAGAAATCGTTTTTCAAGAACTGGCGTATCAAACGATAAACACCGAGGGACACCCGTGCTGAAAAATTTCTATGTTTCCACACCCATATACTATGTCAACGATAAGCCGCATATTGGGCACGGCTATACGTCGATTGCGGCCGACTTTTTCGCCCGCTTCAACCGGCTGGCCGGGCGCGAAGCGTTTTTCCTGACCGGCACCGATGAACACGGCACGAAAGTAGCCAACGCCGCCGAGGCCAAGGGGATGGATCCCCGGACATTTTGCGACGGCGTCGTGACGCATTTTGTCGAAGCTTGGAAATCGCTGGGGGTGGACTACAATTATTTCGTCCGCACCACCGATGCACGCCACGAAAAGGCCATACAGAAACTGCTGACCGTGCTCAACGAAGCCAAAACCCCGGACGGCCGCGACGCCATTTATCCGGGCGTCTACGAGGGATTATATTGCACCGGGTGCGAGAAATTTCTCACCGAGGGTGAAATCGTCGACGGCAACTGCTCCATTCACAAAACGCCCGCGCAGCATCTGACCGAACGCAACTACTTCTTCCGCCTGGAACCATATCTGCCGATTATCAAGGAGAAAGTCGAAAACAACGAATTGGTGATTCTGCCGGATGAGCGCCGCCGCGAGGTGCTGGGCCTTCTGCGCATGGGTCTTCCCGATTTTTCGATTTCCCGCGAATCGGTCACCTGGGGCATCAAGCTGCCCTTCGATCCCTCGCAGGTGGCCTATGTGTGGGTGGATGCCCTGCCGAATTATATCTCGGCCATCGGGTACGGCGACGATCCGGAAATGTTCGAAAAGTGGTGGGCCAACGCCGAAGTCGTGCATCTGATGGCCAAGGATATCCTCAAATTTCATTGTCTTTACTGGCCGGCGATGCTGATGGCGGCGGGCCTCAAATGCCCCGACAAGATTTTTATTCATGGTTATGCCACCGTCAACGGCGAGAAGATGGGCAAGTCGGCCGGGAATCAGATCGATCCCCACCGGATGACCGAAATCTACGGCGTAGATGCCACGCGGTACCTGCTGCTGAATCAATATCCCTTCGGCGCCGACGGCGACATCAAGGAGACGGAGTTCGTCGCCCGGTACAATTCCGATCTGGCCAACGATCTCGGGAATCTTGTATCGCGCGTAGCAAAAATGATCAACCAATATTGCCACGGCCGGATCCCCGAACCGCGGGCGAATGTTGTCGGCCAGAAGGAAATGATGAGCATGGCCGAAGACCTGCCCGACGAAGTGTTCGATCATGTGCGGAATTTCCGCATCACCGACGCCATCAGCAGCACGTGGAACATGATTCGGGCCACCAATCGGTTTCTGGAAAACGCCGCGCCCTGGAAACTGGCCAAAGAAGGAGACATGGAGGCGGTCGGCGGCGTGCTGTATACGGCGGCCGAACTCGTCCGCGTCGTCACGATTCTCCTCTATCCGATTATGCCGGAGAAAATGCGCGAAGTGCGAAAGATTTTCGGGCTCGATGATTCCACACTGACGCTCGATTCCGCCCGCACCTGGTTCGACCTTCCGCACGGCAACATGGTGACGTTTAAGACGTCGGTATTTCCGCGCCTGGATGCCGATAAGGTGCCGTCATTGGTGGCGCCGCCGCGTGAACCGGAGACGGAGACCGTCGACGAGATTGGACTTGTGACATACGATCATTTTGCGAAGATGCGACTCCGCGTGGCGGAAGTGATATCGGCGGAGAAGGTCAAAGGCGCCGACAAATTGCTGCGACTGCAAATCGATCTGGGTTCGGAGAAACGGCAGATCGTCGCCGGCATCGCGCAGCATTACGCACCCGAGATTATTGTCGGGAAAAAGATCGTCGTCGTGGCCAATCTGGAACCGGCCACAATCCGGGGAATCGAATCGCGCGGGATGCTTCTGGCGGCCCAGAAAGACGGGCAACTGACGCTGGTGACGGTCGATAAGGATATTCCCGCCGGGGCATCGGTGAGTTGATCGCCGGGCATGCATCGCCATGATCGACACGCATTGTCATCTCGATTTTCCCGAATTCAATCGCGACCGGGAGGAAGTCATCGTTCAGGCAGCTGAACACGGCGTCGATCGCCTGATCAATATCGGCACCGATGCCAAGACGTCGCGTTTCTCGTTTTCGTTCGCCAATTCCTATGAGAATATTTTCTGCACCGTCGGCGTGCATCCCCATGACAGCAGGACCCTAACACGTGAATTTCTGGATGAGATGGCGACGATGGCCGAAAATCGGAAAGTCGTCGGCATCGGCGAAATCGGCCTCGATTATTATCGCGATCTTTCGCCCCGGCCTATCCAGAAAGAGGCGTTTATTTCTCAGCTCGAATTGGCGATCAACCTGAATCTTCCGGTGGTCATTCATGTCCGCGAGGCAATGCATGACGCCATCGCCATTGTTAAGAAGTACTCAGGACGGGTGCGCGGCGTATTTCATTGCTTCCCAGGGACGCCCGAGCAGGCTCGACAGGTGATCGACCTGGGATTTCATATATCGGTTAACGGCGTAATGACGTACAAAAACGCGAGAATGGCGCGTGTCGCCGCGGAAGTGGAACTGGAGCGAATTCTGCTCGAAACCGATTGCCCGTTTCTGACGCCTGTGCCGCATCGGGGCAAGCGGAATATCCCGGCGTACGTCAAAATCGTGTGCGCCAAATTAGCCGAAGTGCGCGGGATGGATATGGCCGAGGTCGACAAAATCACGATGCGCAACGCCGAAAAGCTGTTTGGGCTTGTGGAGACATTCGGCTGATGGCACAGGCCAAGAAATCATTGGGCCAGCATTTCCTCGTCGATCCCGTAGTTGTCTTGGAAATAGTTGAGGCATTGAATCCGCAGCCGGGTGAGACCGTACTGGAAATCGGCCCCGGTGAGGGCGTGTTGACTCTGCCGCTGGTCAATTCGGGGGCGGAAGTCGTCGCGGTCGAACTGGACCGCCGCCTGGCGCCGGAACTGGCAAAGGCATTCGCCGGGCGGGAAAATATCCGGGTGTTGGAAGCCGATATCCTGTCGCTCGACCCGTCGGTGATCGGGCTGACGGATTTCGCGGCCATCGGCAATCTTCCTTACAACATCACCACGCCGGTGATGGACTGGCTGCTGAAATATCATGACCGGATCGACCGGGCGGTGCTGATGATGCAGAAGGAAGTCGGCGAACGGGTATCATCGCCGCCGGGCCGCCGGGCGCGTTCCACCATCTCGGTCTTGACCGAGTTATACTATGACAGCGAAAAAGTCTGCGATGTGCCGCCGACCGCGTTTCGTCCCGTGCCGAAGGTCGACTCGGCGGTGGTGCGGTTTGTCCGCCATGATCGAACATATCCAATAGATAATCCGGCCCGGTTCGAGAAATTCGTACGGAATTGTTTCAAGAACAAGCGTAAAAATCTGCTGAACAATCTGAACGCGGCTTATCCGATCCCGCGCGGGGAGATAGAAGAAATCATCATCGACATATGCGGTTCGCCCCAAATCCGCGCCGAGCAGCTGGAATTGGATACGTTTATCGCCTTGGCCAAGAATATATTATCACGCACGTAAACCATCGGCCCGCCCGAATCATCTTGCTTTTATATGGCTGAGTCAATAGTATGGATGCGAAGGAGAATCTATGGCTTATTTATCCGTGAAACTCGATCATGTCGCCACCCTGCGGGAGGCTCGCAAGGGAAAATTCCCCGACCCGTCGCATGCGGTGGTGATGGCCGAACATGCCGGCGTCGACGGAATCGCCATCCACCTGCGGCGCGACCGGCGGCATATCCGCCAACGCGACGTCGTCCTGCTGAAGGAAGTCGTCAGCTCCCGGCTGACGGTGGAAATAGAACCGAACGAGGAAAACGTCGCCCATATGCTCGAAGTCAAGCCCTACATGGTAACGTTCGTTCCGGAAACCGACCGGGAAATCACGACCCAGGCCGGTTTGACGCTGACCGACGATTATGATGAGATAGCCGATATGACTCGCCGATTGCAGACGGTCGGGGTGAAAGTAGCTGTGCATATCGAACCGGACACCGATCTGGTCAAGCAGGCGTCGCGGATGGGCGTCGATGCCGTCCGGCTGCATACGGGGATGTATGCCAATGCCCGCACCGAACAGGAGGGGCTGACCGAACTGGCGCGTCTGGAAAAAGCGGCGCGCGCCGCCGGCAAAGGCAATCTTCTGGTGCTGGCCGCATGCGGGCTCGACTATCAGAATCTTCCGCCGGTGGTCAAGATGGGCATAATAGATGAATTTGTCGTCGGATTTGCGGTCGTGGCGCGGGCGGTGGTGTCGGGGATGGATCGGGCGGTGCGGGATATGCTCGATATCGTCCGCCGCGAAGCTCTCCAGCCCGGCCCGTAATGATCGATGATTAAGCAAGTACAGACACGGACGGTATCAGTCCCGACGGGAATCGATCCGATCCGGCTCGATAAATTCCTGGCTTCGTGCGACGAGCTTGATTTGTCGCGCGCATTCATACAGCAGATGATCTCCAACGAGATCGTGACGGTCGACGGCAGGGTGGTGACGAAAAATCACAAACTCAAGGGGGGAGAGCAGATCGTCTTGCATATTCCGCCGCCGGAACTGCCGGACCTTTCACCTGAAAATATCCCCCTTGACATCGTTTACGAAGACGAATACCTGGCCGTCGTCAACAAACCGGCCGGTCTGGTAGTGCATCCCGCTCCTGGCAATCTCGATCATACGCTGGTAAACGCCCTGCTTTTTCGTTTCCATGAGCTGGCGCCGGATGACAGCGCCGAGGGCGTGCGGCCGGGAATCATTCATCGTCTCGACAAGAACACGTCGGGGCTTCTCATCGTGGCGAAGGACGACAAAGTTGCTCGCAAGGTGCGGCAGCAGCTGGCCGACCGAGAAATCACCAAATTGTACACGGCGGTTGTTTGCGGTCATATGCCGGAGACATCCGGGACGATTGATTTTCCCATCGGGAGGTCGATCCGAGACCGTAAGAAAATGGTCGTCACGAATGTCCGTTCGCGGGAAGCGATCACGCATTATCGGGTGATTGAGAAATTCCGGCTGAATGAGTTATTGGAGGTGCGCCTCGAAACCGGCCGGACGCATCAAATCCGGGTGCATATGGCGCACATGAACCGGCCGGTACTGGGCGATCCCGATTACGGCGGCCGTCAGCGATGGTTGAGCGGGATTATGCCTCAGGATCGCAAATTGGCAACCGGAATTCTGGCGTTGATTGATCGTCAGGCGTTGCATGCGCGGTCGCTGATCTTCATGCATCCTGCTACGGGGGAAGAGATATCGGTTACGAGCGATTTGCCGGAAGATATGCGCAATCTCATCGCTAATCTTCGGGCGAAGACGTGAGCGTCATTTCTTTTTTAAAATCGGGATAAACCGCCAGCATACCGAATCATTGGTCAATTTCAGATTCTTGTCGAAATCCCCGTATAGGTCTACGATTTCGAATCGGCCTGATAATTTTATCAGGGCATCGAAGGTCATGATGGAACAGCGGCGATAGCGATCGGGAAATTCGTAGCGCGTTGTCCCCAGCGGCGTCGTTACGGTGAATGAAACGACAATGTCATCGATCTCGGTCATGGGATCGAACTGCTGATCGTCGCCGCCCCAGCAGGCCTCGACTTTCGTGTATCCCCGGGCCATCGTCCAGTTGATTTTCGCCGACGCCTGGTCGTCGCCGTAGAAATCGCGTGGATGGGCGGTGGAAATAATATAGACGCCGCCATCGGCCAGGAGATCGGCGGCGCATGCGAAATTGCTCAAGATGTCATCGTTGGTTTCGAGCTGCGCAAACGACGCCATCAGGCAGTATACAAGATCGTATTTCTTTTCGGTCGTGAAACTGCGCATGTCGCCGAGATGGATGGTACAATTCAAGCCCTCTTCGTCGGCCAGCTTCTGGGTGTAGGCGACCATGTTCGGTTCGAGGTCAAGCCCGTCGGCAATGAGGCCGCGGCGGGCCATTTCCCGGGTATGATAACCGGGGCCGCAGGCCATTTCCAGCGCCGATGTGATTTTCCGGCCCAGATATGTTTCGGCGATATCGAGAAGAAAATTGACTTGTTGCGGCACATCGCGAAAGTCGAAGGCGATGTCGTATATTTCCGGTAGGGAATAGGTCCGCCGCACCTCGTCTGCCCGGATTAGCTTGATCGGTTTTTCCATGTTTATCCTTCCGAGAACGGGTATCATCCAAGTATACGCTGCCAATGTGTTGCGGTAAAGGGCTTATCCACAAAAAACGCCTGCCGTAATTACGGCAGGCGTAGTTTTTCGAAGCGGTCCGCAAACGGGACTATCAATTGAGATCGGGTGCAGTCAATTCAATAGTCGTAATCGGCCCGAAATCGTCCAGTGGTTTCTCGAAGTTGTCCGGGTTGCCGACAACGACAAAGGTGATGTCCTTCGGGCGAAGATATTTCTGCGCCACACGCAGGACGTCCTCGCGGGTCACTTTGCGGATGTTGTCGATGTAGTTTTTGAGAAGATCCGGGGGACGATTGTCGAATTCCAGCGACATCAGGCGACTGACGATCTGCTGCGGGGAGGTGAAATCAAACACGAAACTGTTGATGTAACTGTCTTTGGCCGAAGCCAATTCCTCGTCACTGACTTCGCCCTGCCGAATCCGCTCGACCTCGTCCAGCATCAGCCGCATCGCCTTGTGGGCCGTCCGGGATTTGGTGTAGCAGTAGGCATAAAACGTACCCTCGTCGGGCTGGTTGATGTCGTAACGACTTCCGACGGAATACGCCAGCCCCTCATCGGAACGCACCTTGCTCGTCATACGCGACGTGAACGACCCGCCGCCGAGGATATAATTCATGACCGACACGGCATAGCGATCGGGGTTGTCGCGGTCGATACCGAGATGGCCGAAACGGATGTTGGCCTGATTGATATCCTTGCGGACAAGAAACACGCCCGGTTTGGGAGTGGCATCCACGGACGGAATCGGCGGTAGGCTGACTTCCTGCTTTTTCCAATCGCCGAAATACTTCTTGACCAATGACAATATTTGATCGGAATTGAAGTCGCCGGTGATGCCGATCATGATGTTGTTGGGGACGAAATATGTATCGTGATAAGCGATCAAATCCTGGCGGGTGACCGGCTTGACCTCGGCCCATTCCAGGATGCGGCCCTCGGGATGATCGCCGTAGACGAGATGTGAAAATTCGCGCCGGAGAATGCCCCTGGGGTCGTCGTTGCGGCGCTTGAGGTCGGTTTTCATCTGATCTTTTTTGAGGTCGATTTTATCCTCTGGAAAAGCGGGATTTCGCAGCAAATCGGCCAGAAGCTGCATGCCGAGATCGGTATCCTTGGACATCACGCTGAGTGTGGCCCGCCCATTGTCGTACCCAATCGATGATTCGAGCGAACCGCCGATCGATTCCAGCAATTCGTTGAGGGAGTCGGGCGCGATATGCGTTGTCCCGCCGGTGCGCATGACGTCGCCGGTGATTTCCGGGATGGCCATGTCCTTGTCGGGAACGTAGGCCTCGCCGCACCGGACCAGCACGGTGACGTTGAGAAGCGGCAGGCGATGATCCTCCATCAGATAGACGATCATGCCGTTGTCCAGAACCGTCCGCTGGACGTCCTTGCCCACTTCCGGCACGGACCACTTGAGGTCGGGATACTTGAATTGGGCGATAATTTTCGCCCCTTCCGATTGCTGGGCCGAAACCTGAACGGCGGCAGCCAGCAGGGGCAGCGAAAAAATATAGGTCAGGTAGCGTTTCATTTTTCGGTCCTCCCTTACAGGCTGGCGTCGGCCGTTTCGGATTCCGGTTTCACCAGAGTCACGACGGTGCGGTTGCGTTTGGTGAGATATTTATTGGCCACCCGCATGATATCCTCGGGCGTGACGTTTTTGATTTCGGTGCGGTAGTCGATAAGATAATGCCAGTTGCCGACGATTGCCTGCATGTTGGCCAGTCGGAAAGCCAGTCCCATATTGGAATTGAGCGACCGGATGAAATCGGCGTCGGCCTGGTTGCGGACTTTGTCCAGCTCCCATTGCGCCACCGGTTCGGTTTTGAGGCGATCTATTTCGGCGAAGGCCGCATCAAGCACTTCCTGAACCGTATGATCGCCCAACGGCGTGATACTCATCGTAAACAGGTCGGGATAGCGGGTGAAAGCGGACCCGGCGCGGATGCGGCCGAGCCGCTTTTCGGTGATATTTTTATAAAAGCGGCTGGTGCGACCCCGGCTGAGGATATCGGAAAGGACATCCAGCGCGGCCACGTCGGGATCACCGGCCTCGGGCATATGCCAACCGACCATCGCCATCGGGCTGGCGTCGAATTCGACCTCGGCCGTCCGCTCGCCCATCTGCGGCCGGTCATCGGTGAATACCGGCGGCGGCGGCGGAGCGGCGGGGATGGCGCCGAAATATTTCTCGCAGGTGGCGAATATTTCATCGGGGTTAACGTCGCCGACAACGACTGCCACGGCGTTGGACGGGTTATAATAGGTATGAAAATAATTTTTCATGTCCTGACGGCGGAAATTTTCGATATCGGAACCCCAACCGATGGCATCCCATCGGTACGGGGATACCCAATGGGCGGTGGCGCTGAGTGCTTCATACATCAGGCCGCGCGGCGTGGTTTCGGTCGTCTGCCTACGCTCCTCGCGTACGACGTCGCGTTCCGAGTAGAATTCACGCAATTGCAGGTTGGCCATCCGATCCGATTCCATGAAGGCCCAGAGTTGAAACCGGTTAGCCGGAAGCGAAACATAATACTGGGTACCGTCCGAACCGGTGGAGGCATTTAGATGGGAACCGCCGTTCTTGAGGTACGTCTCCCACAGTTCGTCTTTGACGATATATTTTGCCTCCTGAGCCTGCAGGTCGGCGATTTGTTGCCGAAGTTCCTCAACGCGCTCCTCCGACCCGCCAGCCAACGGATTGCGCAGTTTGCCCTTCTCGGTTTCCATCAGGTCCGATAATGAGTCCATTTTCCCCATCAGCGGCACTTCGGCCTCGTAATCGGTAGTCCCGAAAATCTTGGTGCCCTTGAACATCATATGTTCCAGGTTGTGAGATATGCCGGTGATTCGGGTATGTTCATCGACCGCGCCGACTTTGAAGCGGACGATAGCCGAAAAAACCGGCGCAATGTGATTTTCCACAACCATGATATGCATGCCGTTTGACAGGACCTTTTCTTTGACATCGATGTTGATATCCTCGGCGGCCGCCACGGTTTGAACCAGTACCAGCAGACCGAGGAAAATCAGTGCAGTCACGTGTTTCACCATTGCCTCCTTCGGCGCGAATGAATTATTCCGGCGCTGTTTACGCGCGTTCTGTAATATGCCGATCACACGCCGCGCCCGAAATCCGATCAAATCTGACAGATATGTGATTCGCACACCAAAATAATACATCTTTGGACGAGAAAAAGCGAAAAATGTTTATTATGGGGATCTGGGCGCTTTGGCGAATTCGCCCATTATTCTTGACAGCGCCCATCGGCACCGGTAATTTGCCGGGTACTATGACGGACAAAAAGAAAGTCGATTACGCCTCGGCGGGGGTCAGCCTCGATGCGGGTGATGAGGCGGTGAAAAGAATCAAGAAGCTCGCCAAAACGACGTTTAATAGGAATGTCCTGTCAGATATCGGTTCGTTCGGCGGTATGTTCCTCATTCCGGCAGGATACAAAGACCCCGTGCTGGTTTCGTCGACCGATAGCGTCGGCACCAAACTGAAGCTGGCGTTTATGTCCGGCGTCCATACCACGGTAGGTCAGGATATCGTCAATCATTGCGTCAACGATATTCTGGTGCAGGGTGCCAAGCCGCTGTTTTTCATGGATTATATCGCTGTTGCCCGGCTCGATCCGGTAGTTATTGCCGACATCGTTTTCGGCTTGGCCAAAGCCTGCCGTGAAAACGACATGCCGCTTCTGGGCGGCGAGACAGCGGAATTACCCGGATTTTATCAACCGGGTGAGTACGACTTGGTCGGGACGATCGTCGGCATCGTGGAAAAGAAAAAGATCGTATCCGGCGCAAAGATCGTCGCGGGCGACGTCGTGCTGGGCCTGCCGTCGGTCGGTTTACACACTAATGGTTATTCTCTGGCGCGCAAGATATGTTTTGAGATGGAAGGACTGAAATTCGACGGATCGGTGGCAGGATTGGATAATCCGATCGGCCCCGAGTTGATGCAAATCCATCGCAGCTACTACAAGCCGGTGGCGGCGCTTTTGTCCAGAATACAGCCACACGGCATGGCTCATATAACGGGCGGCGGCATCGCCGGAAATCTCATCCGCATCGTCCCCGACGGTCTGAAAGCGGCTATTGATCGAGATAGCTGGCCCGGATTGCCCATATTCGATTTTCTTCAAAAGGCCGGAGGCGTGGCCGACAAGGACATGTTCGACGCCTTCAATATGGGCATCGGCTATATCCTGGTCGTGGGAGAAAAGTCGGTTGCCAAAGCGGAATCTATATTGTCCGAAAACGGTCAGCCGTCGTTTCGCATCGGGCGGATCGAGAAGGGAAAACGAGCCGTCACGATCTCATAGAAACTTTTTGATTCAGCGGATTTTCGGTGCAATACGTATATCCTGCCAAATTGAAACGAGTTCCTGAATAGATGGGCTCAGCTACTCGCAATCATGCAGGGAGAGAACTAGAGTAATGATACAAAAAATCCTGATGGTTATCTGCGACGGTCTCGGCGACCGTCCCATTAAAGAACTCGGCGGCAAAACCCCTCTCGAAGCGGCCGAAACGCCCAACCTCGATCGGCTGGCCGGGGAGTCGGAATGCGGCCTGATGTACACGCTGGGGCGGGGATACGTGCCGGGAAGCGATACGGCGCATCTGGCGATAATGGGATATGAGCGCGAGAAATATTATTTCGGCCGCGGCCCGATCGAGGTCGCCGGGCTGGGGCTGAAATTGCAGCATGGCGATGTGGCGCTGCGGGGAAACCTGGGCACGGTGGACGATACCATGAAAATAGTCGACCGCCGGGCGGGCCGAATTCGCGATGTATCGCCTTTCACACGTCTGCTGGACGGGATGGAGATCGACGGCGTAAGGTTTATCGTAAAACCGGGGACGGCGCACCGGGCCGGGGTGATATTGCGGGGCGAAGGTTTGTCCGATGCGATCACCGACGCCGACCCGCACAAGCCCGATCTGCCCGTAAGGAAAGTAACCCCGACGGCGAAAACGAACGAAGCGGCCCGGACAGCCGACGTACTCAACAAATTTATCGAGCGGGCGTACCAAACGCTCAAGGATGATCCGGAAAATCAGAAGCGAATCGAGGCCGGTGAGCCGCCCGCGAATTATCTTCTGGTGCGCGGCGCGGGCCAGTACAGCACCGTGCCCGGTTATAAGGAACGGTATGGTTTGTCGGCGTGCTGTATCGCCGGGGGCGGCCTATACAAGGGCGTCGGTGCATATTTAGGAATGGATGTGCTCGATGTACCCGGCGCGACGGCGCTGCCCGATACCGACATCGATGCCAAATTCCGCCTGGCGCAGGAGAATCTTAAAAGCCACGATTTCGTCTTCGTACACATCAAGGCGGCCGATTCGCTGGGTGAGGACGGCAATTTTGCCGGTAAGCGGGATTTTATCGCCAAAATCGACCGGGCGGTGCAGGCGATTGTGGATATCCCTCCGACTACATTGCTGATATTCACGGCCGATCATTCGACCCCCTGTGTGCAGAAAAGCCATTCGGGCGATTCGGTGCCGATCATGTTCCGTGGCGATGGCGTGCGGGTCGATGACGTCATCCAATTCGGTGAGCGGGCGTGCCGAACGGGTAATCTGGGAATAATCGAGGGGAAAGACGTCATGCCACAGGTGATGAACCTGATGAACCGGCTGCCGCTGACTGGAGCGTGACCACGACTTTCCCTCATCTATTTCCATCAGGGGCGAAAAACCTGTTGAATCCGGGTCGGATTCGCTGTTATTTTGACGAGTGCTGAAAATTCTGCAATATATCGGCAGGGCGTTCTGGCCCGATAACCCGGCTGTCCGGCACGAACGATTTCTTCTCACCGTCGGAGCCGTGGCGCTGGCCGCCGCCTGGCCGCCTCTCCCGCTGGGGTTTCTGGCTTTTATCGTGCTGATTTTTCCGCTCGACATAATCTCTGGTCGATCCTTCGGGGGAGCCTTCAAAAAGGGCTATTTCTTCTCATTTGTATATTTCCTCTGCTCCCTGTATTGGATCGGATGGGTACATGTCCCCGGCACGGTGGCCATCGCCGCGATCATATCCCTATATTCATCCTATGTGTTTGCGCTCTATGCCGCCGTGTACCACCGTAAGCGTGTTATCGCCATCGTGCTGTTTCCGTTTCTATGGATCGGCATGGAGTATTTCCGGTCGCTGTTCGAAATCGCCTTCCCGTGGTCGAATTTGTCGTATACCCAGGGCAGTTATACGCCTTTTATCCAAATATGCGAATTCACCGGCGATCTGGGCATATCGCTTATCGTGGTTATCGTCAACGTGCTGCTATGGCGGGCGTGGAAAAATAGCCAAGTGCGACGCAAGGCCCTGCTGGTCGGTATCGCCGGGCTTCTGATTATCATTCCCACAATATATGGCGCTATCGTGCTGTCTCACGCTGAACCGGTCGATACCGGAACGATCCGAATATCACTCCTTCAGGGAAGCATCCCGCTGAAAACCAAATGGAACCCGGATAAACTCGATTACAATGTCGAAGTCTATGATTCCCTGTCGTTGGCCGGATTACCCGCCGACTTGCTCGTCTGGCCGGAGACAGCCGTCCCGACCTATTTACTGTCCGATTACCGCCTTACCCGGGTCGTGGCGCAGACGGCGATGGAGGCGGGGTGTCCGATCCTGGTCGGAACGCTCGACTACCGGCGTCTCGGCGACACCGCCGTCGAGACTTTCAATGCCGCCATCCAGTTCGATCCCGCTGGCCGATTCCGGACGCCATATCATAAAAACAAACTGGTTCCCTTTGCGGAAACGGTGCCGTACGGGCGATACATCCCGTTTCTGGCCAATTTGTCTCTGGGATGGTCGGATTTCGTGCACGGAAAGCATTTGCAGGTCTACAAGAACGATTTCGGTAATTACGGCACCCTCATTTGCTACGAAGTGATTTTCCCCGAAATGGTCAACCGATATGTGCGCGACGGCGCCGATTTTCTGGTGAATATCACCAACGATACTTGGTACGGGCGGTCATCGGGGCCGTATCAGCACGCCAGAATGGCTATTTTCCGATCGATCGAAAATCGCATCTGGATCGCCCGCGCGGCCAACAGCGGCTTCAGCTATTTCGTCGACAAGTATGGCCGTATATACCATGAAAGCCGTCTGTTCGAACGGACGATTGTCCGGGGCAAAATCGAGAAAATCGAAGGACGGACTGTCTTCAATCGCACCGGGCCGATTTTGGGACGGGCCGGGTTGTTGTTAATCGGCCTCGTATCGTGTATATTGGTTATCGTATGGGTAAGAAGCAAACTCTCCGGCTGATCGCCGTTCTTACTGTTCTGGCGGCCGTAGTCGGCGCGGTGTCACTGTCGTCGGCCGAAATTCTATCATGGCGAAGCTATACCTCATTTAATCACGTCACCGACATGGTCTTGTACGACGGTTTTATTTGGGTGGCCACTACCGGCGGTTTGGTGCAGATCGATCCGGCGACGATGAATCATAAGACCTTCACGAATGTCGATGGATTGGGAACGAATACCCTGTACAGCCTGTGCGTCGATAGCCGGGGACGCCTCTGGGTCGGGGGCCGAGGCCATCTCGTGAACTTTACCGATCCCGACGAGCCCGACGGCTATCTGTTCACCGATCGGGACGGCGGTTTGGTGGAAATCTATGATATTGATTGTTCCCCTGACGGGGATTCGCTGTGGCTGGCCGACCGCCTCGGGTTGACGATCTTTCTCGCCTCGGACGAGCCCGGACGGGGACTGATTCTCGATACCTATAGCCGCTTTGGGGACATCGTGCGGGACACTCCGGCCCACCGAGTCGCGCTATCATCCGACAGCATCTGGGTCGGCACCGACGGCGGCGTGGCGGCGGGTTCCCGATTCGACATTCGTCAACTGAAGGCTCCCACCGGATGGGTAAGCTATTTCCCCGCACAAATTTCATCGCTGCCGAACGATTCGATTCGGGGACTGGTCGTCCGACATGATTCCGTGTACCTCGGCACCACGGCGGGATTCTATCGACTCGATCGCGAAACCGTGCCGGTCTTGACGAATATGGGTTTGTACGGCGATCCGTACATGTATAATATGTCTCTGGTCGGGGATTCCATATTGACCAATTCCCTCCGGGGAAGCGCCTTTTACTATAACGGAGCTTTTTTCCATCAACCGACCGCCGGCATGTCGATACCCAACACGACCGCCGGCGCTACCGACGGCATTGGCGGATATTGGGATGGTAACCTCATTGATGGAATCTACAAGCGTAACGGCGATACGATGGTGCGTTATGATGCGGGCGGTACGCCGAACAACGAATGCGTGGCCATCGCCGAATCGCAGGGAAGAATCTGGGGCGCATTTGCCGGTGAAGTCCTGGCCTACCTGGACGGCGACACGTGGGTGCCGATGACGGGTATTATCGGGCGGTTGACATCGCTGGAAATCGGTCCTCTCGGCGAACTATGGGTGGGAACGTACGGGAACGGCGTATACCGCATATTGGGCGACAGCATCGCTCATTTCAACGCCGATAATTCGCCTTTGCGGGGGCCGTGGAATGCACCGTCGTTCGTGGTCGTTAGCGATATCCACAGTACCGAGGACGCCGTGTGGTTTGCCAATTCTTACGGCGCCGACGGCGAACTGGCGGCGGTCAATCCCTATAATACGGCCCAATGGCAGGGGTATGTTTTAGCGGGCGGGGAGAGCGCCGAACCGGTAATTGCGGTGACATCATCGCAGGATCTGGTGTATGTCGCTTCCGAGGAGAATGGTATCTACCAGATTGACGATCGGGGGACCCCATTCTCTCCCGATGATGACGCCCGACGGCATTTCACGACCGATAACTCCGGCATCGGGTCGAATTTTATCCGGTCACTGGAAATCGACGGCTACGACACTTTATGGGTCGGCACGTCGTACGGGCTTTCATATCAATCGGTAGGAGAAATCTACTTCACGAATATCGACGTGCCGAGCGGTTTTGGCCCCGAGGTGACGGCGTTGGCGTTCGACGGCCAAGGATCACTCTATGCCGGATCGCCAAGCGGATTGGCGATCCGCGATATCGCGACCGGGACGTTCGATTACCTCAACAGCAAGAATTCGGGGCTTACCGACGACGATATTCTGGACATTTATTATCAGAGCGACGAACAGGCGGTCTGGATATCGACGGCCGGCGGCATCTCACGCCTGAGCATGCCGTACCGGTTGGCGACGGAAGATCTGAAAAATATCCGCGCCTACCCCAATCCGTTCGTTATCCGTTATGGCGACGAAACGGTTCGTTTCGATTACGCCGGGCTGGCCGAAGTGCGCATATTCACGCTGGCCGGAGAACTGGTGCACGAAATCCCCGTCAACGGCGTATGGGACGGTCGCAATGCCGCCGGGAAACCGGTGGCTTCCGGCGTCTATATTTTCACGCTGACGACGCCGGACGGCGAAACCGGCCGCGGGAAAATTCTCCTGATAAGAGAATAGATGGATCTTCGTGTCATCGATCGTCAGTCACTCGACGTGACGGAATGGAATCGACTCTGCCGGAAGGGGTCGTTCTTCCAGACGGTGACGTGGGCCGATGTGTGCGTTCAAGGTCTGTCCGCCGGCCGCGTCGGCGTCAGCGCCGAGGCGGTTTTCTTTTGCGGATACGATAACGGACGCATCATCGCCGGGCTCCCGGCGATAATCACGAGAAGATTCGGGGTGTCGTCATTCGATTCCATGCCCAATCACACCTACGGGAGCGCTATATTCCATGAGAACGTGCAGGAGGAATCGAAGGCTCGTTTTGTCGATCATGTCGCCTTGTATCTGAATGCGCGAAGTTATTCGCGGATCACGATTACCGATTTCGACGGGCAATTGAACCATGGGGAGCGGATGAAGCTGCAGTGCGACCGCAGTTTCACGCATATAATCGGGATCGATTCGATCGATGATTTCGAGCCGCATCGGCGGATCAAGCGGGATTTGCGCACCGGGGCCAAAGCAGATACAAAGATAGTCCGGATACACAGCCGGACCGATATCGATGATTTTTATCGGTTGTATTGCCTGACGGAACGCCGGCACGGGCGGCGGCGGCCGCTGTACCGGCGCGGATTTTTCCATGCCCTGGCCGATGTCATGGCTGATTCGGATCTCGTGTACTGGCCGGGTTTGATGATCGAGGGGCGGCTGGTCGCGTCGCAGGTCAACTTCGTCTATGGTGATACGCTGATCAACTGGCGCGTCGTATCCGACTATGAATGGCGCCGATACAAGCCCAATCAAGTTTTGCTGTACGACGCCGTCGAAAAGGCCGCCGCGAAAGGCGTCACGAAGATTAATCTCGGCGCCTCGCCGCCGGATGCCGGAGAATTGATCGCCTACAAGGAACGATGGGGCGGCGCCAAGGTGGAATTCGATATCTACTCGCACCGTTCGCGGATGCGGCGATGGATGGGACGATAGGATGATCAGGCTTCTGGTAATGGCTGATGGGCGTTCGGTGCATACCGACCGCTGGTGCCGGTATTTCGCCGATGAGGGATTCGATGTGGCCCTGTTTTCATTGGAGCCAACGGAGGGGGCGTCGTATCGAGTATACCAGGGGCGGCGGCCGACCGGGATCGGGATGATCGATTATCGGCTCGCCCGGGGGGATATGTATGCCGCCGTTGCGGATTTTCATCCCGATGTCGTCAGCGCGCATTATGTCATATCATACGGCTGGCTGGCGTCATTTTGCACGGCCTGTCCGGTGGTGGTGACGGCCTGGGGAAGCGACCTTCTGCGGGCGGCCGACCGGTCGTTCGTGCATCGTCGACATATGTCCCGGACGCTGGCGCATGCCTCGTATTGCACCGTGGACAATGATAACCTCAAGCATGTCGCCGCGAAATATATCGATCCCGGCAGAGTTGTTCGCGTGCTGTTCGGGATTGACCGGAAGGCGTTCACCGGAATCGTCAAATCATCTTTCCCGACCGACGGGCCACTCCGGATAGTGGCCCCGAGAGGATTTCAGCCGGTATACAGCCCGGACACGATCATTGCCGGAGCCGCGCTCGTGCGCGGCCGGATCGACATACACATTGATCTGCTGGGGGAAAAGGATCGTGGTATTGAATTCACACGGGAAATTCAGAAACGGTCACTTCCAGATATTATCAGTGTGCACCCGTTCATTCCAAATCACATCGATTTTCAGGACGCTCTTCGTGAGTACGATATATATCTATCGGCATCGCTGTCGGATTCGACATCGGTAGCGCTGTTGCAGGCGATGTCGGTGGGCGTGTTCCCGATCGTGACGAATATCGAGGGCAATCGCGAGTGGATTACACATGGCCGAAACGGATTGCTTTTTGAGCCAAAATCGGCGTCGTCGCTGGCGGACGCCATCATTCAGGCCGCCGGCATGCGGAAACGTTTTGCCGCTGCCGCACAGGAAAACCGCCGGATTATCGAGTCGCGGGCGATATGGGAAGATAATATGGAACGCGCCAAAGGGTTATTTATGGAATTGGCCGGCAAATGAATAAGACGGCGTTGATAGTTGCCTATTATTTTCCGCCGTTGGGCATGGGCGGCGTGCAACGCATGGCCAAGCTCGCCAAATATTTGCCGCAATGCGGCTACGACGTCGCGGTGTTGACGGTAAGACCGATCCGATACGGCGCATACGACACCAGTTTGCTTGAGGAGCTTCCCGCCGAAGTTGTCGTGTATCGGTCCGGTTCGAGCGACCCGGCCCGGATCGGCCGGTTTCTGCCTCTGCCGGCCCGCGTCGAATCCAGAATTCCAGTGACGACGCGCGATGCCCTCAAACGATTCTGGCCCGATTCGAAAATCGGATGGAAACGCGCGGCCCTGCGGACGGCGCGAAAAATAATCCGAGAACGCAAAATAGACGTCGTCCTTTCGTCCTCGCCGCCGGTCACGGCGCATCTTGTTGCGATGGAAATTGCCAGGGAATTCTCACTGCCGTGGGTGGCCGATTTTCGGGATATCTGGGAATCGCGTCCGCCGGAGGAGCTCTATAAGGATGATCGGCAAACGGCGCGCGCCTATGATCTCCTGCGGCAGATCGTCGAACGCGCCGACGCCGTGACCCGCGTCAACGATACCATCGGCGTCGATATATTTGCCCGCGCCAATACCATCACGAGCGGCTTTGATCCCGATGATTTCGCCTCGCTCAACATGCAGCCGGATCGGTCACGGTTTATCCTCTGCCACATGGGAACCGTGGGGCATTTGATAGAATCGGAACAGTTTTTTCGGGCGGCACGTATAGCCGCCGATACCGAACCACGATTATCGGAGAAAATTCATTTTTCGTTTATCGGCTCCGCCGACCCCTCCCGGATGATGGCTGAGGCGAAAACGCATGGATGGCAAAAGCAGATTCAATTGCATGGATATCTTCCGCACCGCGAGGCGTTGCGGCAGGCAGCAACGGCTTCGGCATATCTTCTCTCTGTGCCGCCGCGATACAGGGATTTTTCTCCGGGTAAGATGTTCGACTACCTGGCGCTTCCGGCGCCGATCCTGGCCGCCGTTCCCTCCGGAGGCGAGGCCGAGAAGTTGATACATGATCATCATGGCGGGCTGTCTTCCCAACCCGGCGACGTGCAAACTCTGGCGGAAAATATCCTAACGCTGTTCCGGGATTTTCAGCAGGGTGCATCGTGGCAGAAAGAAGATATATCGCGGTTAACGCGGCTGGAGACAGCCCGCCAATTTGCCGCCGTATTCGATCGGGTGATTCATGGATGAACGACATAATATATCGGCCGTCGTCATCACCTTCCACGGCATCGATTTCATCCGCGACTGCCTCGACAGCCTTGAGGCGGACCTGACCGATCATATCCATGATATCATCGTCGTCGACAACCATTCCACCGACGGCACGGTCGAATTCATCGAACAGCATCATCCGGACGTGCATATTATAAAGAATCCGCGAAATTTGGGGTTTGCTCGTGCCATCAATCAGGGAATCGCGGCGGCCCAACATGAATTACTCTGGCTTCTCAACCAGGATATCCGCATCAGGCCGGGATGTCTGGCGGCGCTGCTTCGCTGTTATGATAGACTCGACCGACCCGGTGTGGTCGGACCCCGGATGGTAGGTTTTGACGGCATCCTGCAGAGGAATTGTCGCCGATTTCCCCGGTATCTTCATCTATTATTCGAGCTGAGCGGCTTGGCGCACCTGTTTCCCCGATCCAAGTTATTCAACGGCTGGAAAATGGGAGAGTTCGATCATGCCGAATCCTGTCCGGTCGAACAGCCGATGGGTGCGGCCATGCTCATTTCCCGGTTTTCGATCGACGACGTCGGTATGCTGGATGAATCATTCGGCATATTCTTCAACGACGTGGATTTCTGCCGCCGTCTCCACGACGGCGGGTTTGTCAATTATTATTGTGCGGAAGGTGTGATCGAGCATCACGTCGGCGGATCGGTATCGAAACGAAAACCGAAAATGATCTGGATATCGCACTACGGCATGTTCCGGTATTTCCTGAAGCAGGAACGAATGCGCGACGGATCGGCGATCGCGAAATTTGTTCGGCGGCCGCTTCCGTATGCGGCGGGTCTGCTGTTGATGCTGGCGGCCGTCCCCCGCTCCGCTTATCATCTTCTGAGAAAAATCATTTGACCATCGTCATTTTCCGGCACGATGTCCCCTCTTTACTGATTATGCGATACAGGTAAATGCCGCTGGCGATGTTATTGCCGTCCCGGTCGGTCCCGTTCCATTCGATTTGATGCTCGCCGCTTTCCTGAACGCCGTCGATAAGACGGGTGACGACCCGGCCGAGGATATCGTAGATTTCCAGAGTGACCTGCTGGCGGCGGGTCAGGGTGAATGATATGGTCGTAGAGGGATTGAAGGGGTTCGGATAATTCTGCCGGAGCGCGAACTGATGCGGCGTCAGGTCGTTGTCGTCGGCGTCGGCGGTGATGGAGGGCTGCATAACGGCTCGTCCGGCGACGGCGCCGTCCGCGACGGCGGTCATTATGACGGTACTTGTATCATTGGCAGCGAATGTGATCGGAACCGCACCATCACCGTCGGAGACGATCGTTTCATATCGCGACTCTCCCCACGCAACGGTAACAGGATAATCCGCCAGCGGCTGACCGTCGAGTGTGATATGGCAGATAATTGAGCCGCCGGGAGAATAATTTTCCGGAGCATCCAGTCGAACTCGGGACGGCGATGCAAAGTAAACGCAAAGCGACGGATCGCCGAAGAAATTCTGGCCGTAGATTTGATCGGTGTAGTAAGGGTATTCGAGATGCGACCGATTCAACGCCTCGACCGGCCGGCCGTCGGCGTCCGAGAAAAGATGCTGATAAAAGGATTGCATGAGCTTATAGCTGGAACCAACCCAACCCCAACGAGTAAACGCAACCAAGCCGACGGCGCCGGAGCCGTCGAGCGACAGCAATCGTTCAACCACCGAGAGTCCTGGCATTGAATATGCCGCTTCGAGATCAAAGGCGGCTTGCGAGCACGCTATGCTGTAATACAGCGCCGGTTTGTGATTGGATGCCACCGCGCCCAACGATAGATTGCTTCCCACATCATCCGGCGTGAGGATCATCGACCGTGGAAATTCATTATACAGCGAGGATTTGGTTGTAAATCCGTCAGCCCGCCCATGCGCGAGGATATTTATCATGCCGTAGCCGTCGGCCATGCCCGCTATTACGGCATCATTCGTCGGCCCGATAGGAGATACGGCCTCGCCGTTGGGCGTCTCGGCCAGAAGTTCGCATTCGGCGGTAATCGACGCTGGAAAAGCCTCCGCGACCACATACTGCTGGCCTCCATCGAAATAATCGCGCATTTGATCGGAACAGAAGAAGAGCGAACGATTCAGATATGATCGGTCGCCATTGCCCGGATCGAACAGGTATGCTTCGAGGATAGCGGTATACGCGATTACCTGAGAAGGCTCCGAAAACGGCAGGCGCCCGATAGCCACCTCCGGCCCGATATCGGGATTGTCGCTGATCGGTTCGCCGTAAACGCCGTCGCCATCGGCGTCCCAATCGCCGTCATAGTCGGCGAAATATGTATCGCTGATTATCAGGTTCGGCAGGGAGGGGATCGTATCGGTTTCGTAGTAGTAGACATAGCGAACCGGAACCCGGTCCTCATCGCCGCCAAGAAGCACATACCGCGTCCCGGTTTGGTAGCAGTCGGACAGGTACCGGCGCAGGGCATCGGCGTTATCGACGCCGTTGTAGTGGGCGAATATAGAATCGGTGAGGGCGATGACGGCATCATAACCGGTCTGCCGCTTGAGGTTCAGCAGGGAGCCGAACGCGTCGGCGAGATCGGGCGAGGTGACGATGACGTAATCATGACCTACCGGACAGCCCGAAGAATCGCATTCGTCGGCTGCAAACACCGACGTACGGAAAGAGGTTTGGGACGGCGAATCCCAATCACCGGTACGGGCGCAAGGGTCATCAATGGCGATCTCGATCAGGCGATTGAAAATTATCGTGCTGTCGCCGAGATATTGAACCGGGAAAAGCGTCACTGTCCAGAGGGCCTGGTCGCCGGCTATCGCGGCCGAGGTTTGACCGGCCCCCGCCGGGAAATATGTATCCGACGGCAGCAGGGAAGGCCGGTTGGAAAAAACCGTTCCGTCGATCGACGTCATCTGATCCGGGGCATTGATCGCCGGATCGAATTCGAGGGGCAGCGTATCGGCGCGGAGGACGCGCACGGACAATTTGGCGAGCAGCCCGGAGTTATCGGCGTGATAGATTCGCGTCAGCGCCGGAACCGCCGGGCGGCCGGGATCGTTAATATTAGTAATATTATCGTAAATTATGCGGCGGGCGCCGGCGTCGATATGCAACCGGTCGGGATCGAACCGGACGGTATCGACGGTCGCCGCCGAGGCGGTCGCCATGCCGAAAAGCACAATCATGAGAATCGACGAAAACGCGCGCATATCGTCTCCCGTTGTTTAGCTTCGCAACGGGGTTTTTCTGTGCAAGAGCGATGCCTCCCGACGAAGAAAGTCTCATGAAATAGATGTCGCAAGTCATTGTGAGGCAATCGATTATTTCTGTCGATTAAATGATGTGGTCAGGTCGGAAATTATTGATGTGGAATTATGGGAAAGACCCAATACGTGTCGGAAGCTTTCGCTATTTCGCCGGCGCCTTCGGTGGGAAAGAGACAGAAACCGTGGAGAACTTGCTATTCAGCGGGGTAGAAGTATATTAAAAAATTCCATCTGTTATTTGTTGCGGATGAATAGATTACGCCAACAATTTTTTCCTTTTTTTGCTTGACATTTTATACCTCAAACCCCAATTTGGGGGAAACAATGGGACAATATGGGAAGTAATGGGAAAGTAGGCGCGAATTGATCGGTTTCTGCGGATCATTCACCTGTACCATCGACGACAAAGGTCGCTTATCAATCCCTGCCAGGATTCGGCCCGGCGACGAGGAAACCTCGAAAAAAAAGGGGATTCCCGCCGGCGAACAAATGGTCCTGACCGAAGGCCTGGATGGTTGCCTGATGCTGTACACCGAAGAGGGATGGAATACCTATAAGCGGCTGATCAGTCGCAAAGCATCGATCAAGCGCAACATCCGCTATTTCAATCGTCGCCTATACCAATTTACCTCCCTTGTCCGCATTGACCGGTCGGGCCGGATTACCATCCCCGACAAGTTGCGACAATTGGCGGCTTTAGGCAAGGAAGTTCTTGTCATCGGGGTGGACCAAACCATAGAAATTTGGAATCCCGACCACTATGAGAAGTACCTGAACGAGTACGGAAAGACCTACGAAGAGGTAGCCGAAGAAGTGGCCGAGGAGCTGCAGGAGGATGGCGACGACCGATAGCTATCATCGGCCGGTGCTGGTCGACGAAGCCATCGGATTTCTTGTGACCCGGCGTGACGGCGTCTACGTCGACGCTACCGCCGGCGGTGGTTCCCATACCCTGGCGATTCTTTCTCAACTGCGACCTTCAGGACGGGTCTTAGCGATAGACAGGGATGATGAAGCGATCGAAGCCGTCAGTCACCGGGTGGCGCGATTCGCTTCGCAGGTGGCGCTTGTACGGGGCGAATTCGCCTCACTAAAGGAACTGGCTTTTGACGCAGGGATAACGCGCGTGAATGGAGTCTTATTTGATTTGGGCGTGTCGGGTCATCATCTCGACCGGCCCGACCGGGGATTTTCTTATCGGAGCGCCGGGCCGCTCGATTTTCGGATGGATCGGCGCGCGGGGAAAACAGCAGCCAACGTGATCAATGAATCCTCCGCCGATGAACTGGCGCGGATGTTTTTTGAGTACGGCGAGGAAAAGAACGCGCGCAAAATCGCCCGCGCCATCGTCGAGGCCCGCCGCCGCTCGCCGCTGACGACGACTGATGAACTAGCCACGGTGATCGCATCGGTCACCAACCCCCGATACCTCAATAAGACGCTTTCGCGCACCTACCAGGCCATCCGGCTGGTCGTCAACGACGAATTGAACCAGCTCCAAGGCGGTCTCGACGCCGCCTATGACCTGCTGGATGCCTTGGGCCGGCTGGTTGTGATCAGTTACCATTCGCTCGAGGATCGTATCGTCAAGAATTTTATTCGCGACAAAAAATTGCGCACCGTGAATGAGGCGGCTCATGGTCTGCGACCGCTGACCAAAAAGCCGGTCACGGCTTCCGAGGAGGAGATCCGAATGAATCCTCGCGCCCGTTCAGCCAAGTTGCGGGCGGCGGAGAGAGTATGAAACTCGGGCGCCGGAAATACAGACGGTCGAGGTCGGCCCGGGCACGGCGTTTCTGGGAGAATCGCTATGTAATCATCGTGGCCGTAATCGTGGTCATTGTCGCCGCGGCCTCGTTTTATATCTATCAGCGCGTGTGGGTGCGCAACATGATCGCCGAGATCGAGGCGATGCAGCAGCGCAACGAGGACGCCCGTCTGCAGAAGGGACTCTTGAAGAGCGAATGGGTATCGGTGTCTTCGATCGCCAGCATCGAAACCGCCGTCGCCGAACGCAAGCTGGCCTTGGAACCGACCAAGCCGTCCCAAATCATGGCCCTGCGTCCGCCGCAGGAATGGCATCAAGGACGGTACGTCGGCCTGTGGCGGGCCCTGGAAAAAATCGCCACGCATGTGCCGCTGATAAAAACCAATGAAGCCGAAGCCAAAGAGTTGTTTGAGGAGCAATGAAGGCACACTATTCGAAAGTCCGCATCGGTGTTATTGCGATTCTGTTCGCCATGTCATTCGTGATCTTTTTTGCCCGCCTGGTGTTTGTCCAGGTGATCCAGGGCGACCGGCTGCGGGAACGGGCCGAGCGGCAATACCTGCAGTCGATCGAATTGCCCGCCGCCCGCGGTGAAATATTCGATATTAAAGGCAACAAAATCGCCGTCAACGGGAATTTCAAATCCCTGTTCGCCTATCCGCTGAACGGCAAGGACGTCGACGAATCGTATCGCCTGCTCGGGCACATTTTCGGTGAAAGTCGCGCCGTACTGAAGCGCAAGTACCGGCTGACGCCGAAACGGTTTCGGTGGATCAAGCGCGGATTGTCGGCCGGCGAGCTGGCCCGCTTCCAAGCCAATGATAACGCTTGCGGTTTATTTCTCCGCGAGGAGCCGACCCGGCAGTATCCTTACGGCAATATCGGGCGGGCCATACTCGGATTTGTCGATCTCGATAATCACGGGCAATCCGGCGTCGAAATGGTAATGGATGATTATCTCACCGGCTCGCCGGGGCGGTCGCTCATCCAGAAAAACGGCATCGGCGAAAAATATCTGATCAAGGAGATGCCGCTAAAGGAGCCGGTGCCCGGCAATTCGGTCGTGTTGACGGTGGACTGGGATAAACAGCAGATTGTCGAGGAGGAATTGACCAAGGCCCTCGCCGAATATCACGCCAAAGGCGGAATGGCGATTTTTCTCGATCCGCGAACCGGCGCCATTCTCGCCGCCGCCGGATGTGACGACAAAAAGCAGCAGTTCGACAAGCCGGTCAAACTGGATGCCGTGAGTTGTACCTTCGAACCGGGATCGGTATTCAAGTTGGTCACGGCGGCGGCGGCTTTGGAAGATCGACGCATACGGCCGATTGATAAATTCGACGCCGAAGACGGGCTCTGGTTGCTGGGGCGCAACCGTCTTCGGGACGATCACAAGTACGACAGCCTGACCTTCCGCGAGGGATTCGAATATTCCTCCAATATCGTCATGGGCAAAATCGCCAATGAAATCGGCGCCGAAAAGGTTTTCGCCATGGCGCATAAGCTTGGATTCGGGCGTAAAACACGATGCGGTCTCAACGGAGAGAGCGGCGGCATCCTGGAGGCGCCGCACCGATGGTCGAAGTTCGTGACGGCCACGTTCGCCATCGGTCATGGGGTCTCGGTGACGCCGCTTCAGATGGCGCAGGCGTTCGCCGTCGTCGCGTCGGGCGGATTTTTGTGTCAGCCGTATATCGTCGCCGGGTGTATAAACGATGACGGAGAGATAGTCAACCGGCACGTTGCCCGGCCGATCCGGGTTCTCGACGACGATGTCGTCGATACGCTCGACTCGTTCATGCGCGGTGTGGTTGAGCGCGGAACCGGGAAGCCGATCAAGGGCGCGCCGTTCGCTATCGCCGCCAAAACCGGGACGGCCGAAAAGCCGAACCTGGAATCCGGCGGATATTTCAAGCATCGCTTCATGGCGTCGTTCGCCGGGTATTTCCCCGCCGATTCCCCGCTCGTGGCGGGAATCGTCGTCCTTGATGAGCCGGAGCCGATCCACTACGGTGGATACACGGCCGGCCCGACCTTCCGAGACATTGCCATAAAATTTGCCGCCATCGACAAATATGATTTGCCGGTGATGACGATAGCATCCGATTCGGACACGGCCGATATCCCCGTGCCCGAGGCGGCGCCGCCGATGGTGCGCCTCCCCGACCTGACCGGGATATCCCGGGATAAGGCCCGCCATCAACTGCACAAGCGCGGATTGGAAGCGGAATTTTCCGGGCCTGGCGGGACGATTATCGGGACCCGCCCGGCGGCCTTTACCTGGGTGGAGCCCGGCAGCCGAGTCTACTGCTACGTGCACCGGGATGAACAGCCCGACGTGGCTGTTCCGGATCTGACCGGACTGACGATCCGGGAGGCGGTATCGATTCTGAATCGTTATGGCCTGTCCTATGATTTGTCGGGCGTGGGACGGGTGACGGAGCAAAACCCCGGCCCCGGCGAAACGGTGCCGGCTGGTGGAAAAATAAAAATCGAATGTGAAAGACAAACGGGAGCGTGACCATCTCACTGAAACGAGCAGCGGCGGCGATACCGGGAGCAGTCATCGTCGGCGATGATGACGTAGAAATCACCAGCATGGAATACCATTCTCGGCTGGTCACTCCCGATTCGCTGTTTGTCGCCGTCAAAGGTTTTTTGCATGACGGCAACGACTGGATCGACGAGGCGTTCGACCGCGGCGCCGTTGCCGTATTGACCGAAAAGCGCGCCCCCCGTTCCATCCCGCAAATCATTGTCCCCGACGCCCGGGCCGCCATGGCCGATCTGGCGGCGATGATGTACGGTCATCCGGAAAGCCTGCTGGATATCTACGGTGTCACCGGGACCAATGGCAAGACAACGACATGCTTTTTGATAAAGAAGATGATCGAGGCCGCCGGAAAACGGGCCGGGTTGATCAGTTCCCTTGTCTACGATACCGGCAAGGATCAGATTCCCGCCGGACGCACCACACCGGAATCGCTCGATATGTATCGTCTCCTGCATATGATGACGAAAAACCAATGCACCCATGCCGTGGTCGAAATATCGTCGCATGCGCTTGTTTTGCATCGGGTGAAAAATCTGAAAGTCAAAGTGGCCGTATTCACCAATATCACCCGCGATCATTTCGACTTCCACACCAGTATGGACGAATACCTCAGCGCCAAGGCCCGCCTGCTGGATATGGTGGATGATCCCGAAAAATGGGCCGCGATCAATTACGACTGCGACGAATTCAAACCGTTCTTCAGTCGCGGACAATGCCGGAAGATGTCGTATTCGATGGATAATGAATCCGCGGATGTGCATATGGCGCAGGTTAATCTCAGGCCGACCGGCTCGCATTTCGAATTGCATGCCCCGGACGGCATGCGCGAAATCGAATGCAAATTGACCGGGCGGTATAATCTGTATAACGCCCTGGCGGCATCCACAGCGGCGCTGGCCGGGGGACTGGGGCTCGATGCCGTGGCGGCAGGTCTGGCGAACGCCGAGGTTGTGCCGGGCCGGCTGGAAAGGGTTGACAGCAGCGCACCGTTCTCCGTCTTCATAGATTTTGCGCATACACCGGATGCATTGCGCCGCACGATTGAAACCCTGCGCGAAACCAGCCAGGGCAAAATACTCGTGCTGTTCGGCTGCGGCGGCGACCGCGACCGCGGCAAACGACCGCTCATGGGCGAAGCCGTAACATCGCTGGCCGATTATGCCGTGCTTACCTCGGATAATCCCCGCTCGGAAGACCTGAAACGCATCGTCGATGACGTTCGTCCGGGATTAAAAGGCGGCGCCAAGGTGAAAATCATCGAAGACAGAAAAGAGGCCATCGCGCACATCCTCGATAAGGCCCATGACGGCGACGTTGTCCTGCTGGCCGGCAAAGGCGCGGAAAATTATCAGGAGATCAAGGGAGTCCGTCACCCCTATTCGGACCGGGAGGAAGCGGCCAAACAACTCGAAAAACACGGATACGAAGTCAGGTGACCAATTTGAATTCAGATGTGATACAGACGGCTTTGAGTCCGGATATCATCAGTGGCGGGCCGGGGCGAAAACGGACATTCGCCGGACTGTCAATCGATACCCGGACGATCAAACGGGATGAGATATTCTTCGCCATCGTCGGCGACAAGAACGACGGGCATGCGTACGTCCGCGAAGCCTTCAACCGCGGCGCGGCGGCGGTGGTTATCAACCGGTCACGGTTATCCGAATTTTCCGGCGAGACGACGGGGCCGATTTTTGCCGTCGATGACACGCATGAGGCGCTGCTGAATCTGGCGGCGTATATCCGGCGTTTCCTCCGTGCCCGGTTTGCCGCCGTCACCGGATCCAACGGCAAGACCACTACCAAAGAAATGTTTTATGCCATCATCAGCGGGCGGTACGCCGCGTATCGTTCGCCGGGCAATCTGAATAACCTGTACGGTCTGCCGCTCTCGCTGGCGCTGATGCCCGAAGATGCGCAATACGCCGTGTTCGAACTGGGCATATCCGTGCCGGGCGAAATGACGCGGCTGGCGTCGGTCATCAAGCCGGATCTGGCCCTTATCACCAACATCGGCCCGACACATCTCGAAACGCTCAAGACGATCGAAAATGTCGTCAAAGCCAAATTCGAATTGATCGATCGCCTGCCGATCGGCGCGGCGGTCGTGCTCAACGCCGACGATCCCTATCTGATGGCCGAAGCCGAACGCCGCACTCTCAGATTCGTCGGGTTTGGAATCGAAAGCGAATGTCAGTTCATGGCTCGCGATATTTCGATGTCTCCGGCGACAGGTATTGTCTTCACTGTCGAGAATCAAAAGATCACCATGCCCGTGTTCGGGCGGGTCAATGTCTACAATGCCCTCGCTGCTATCGCGGCTTCGTCGATATGGGGATGCAGGCCTGAGGACTGGTCGCGCGGCCTCGCAACCTTCCGCCCGGTATCCATGCGGTTTGAGGTCGAGGAATATCAGGGATTGCAGCTAGTGATTGACTGCTACAACGCCAATCCGGCCTCGGTAATAAGCAGTCTGCGTTCGATGAACGAAATCGGCGTTTCAGGAAAGAAAATCGCCGTGCTCGGCGATATGCTGGAACTGGGCGCCGCCGCCGCCGATCTGCATCGCTCGGTGGGCGAAGAGGCCGCACGGATCGGAGTCGATTACCTGTTCTGTCTCGGACCCGAGTCGCAACACATCGCCGAGGGAGCGGTTGCGGCCGGGATGAGCGGTTCCGCCGTGTTTCATTTCGATAAACATCAAGATTTGCTAAACAAGCTGCTGGAAGTGATTGGTGTCGGCGATCTCATACTTTGCAAGGGGTCGCGGGGGATGCAGATGGAAAAAATCATGATCGGCCTGAAAGGCGCCGCCTTCACAAATAACTGAAATGCTATATTATCTTTTTCAATATTTGACCAAGTATGTATCGGGACTGAACCTGTTCCGATACATCACGTCGCGGGCGGCGGCGGCGGCGGTGACGGCGCTGGTCATATCGCTGATTTTCGGGCCGTTGTTCCTGCGTTTGCTGCATCGCTTCCAGGTTAAGGAAAAGATTCGCGCCGAGGGTCCGGAGACGCACAAGGCCAAAGAGGGCACGCCGACGATGGGCGGCATCATGATCCTCTTCGCCGTGCTTCTGCCGACCATACTCTGGGCTGACCTTGCCAACCGGTATGTGCTCCTGATCCTGCTCGTGACGGTCTGGATGGGCGCCATCGGTTTCATGGACGACTTCCTCAAGGCCAAAAAACATCAGCATCGGGGTCTGGTGGGGCGGAAAAAATTCATCGGCCAGGTGTTATGCGGGCTGCTGTTCGGCCTGTTGTTGTATTATTTCCCGCCGGGCGGTGTTTTTTCAAGCGATACCAGCATCCCGTTTTTCAAGAACTATATTCTCAAGCTCGGTATCCTGTATATCCCGTTTATCATTGTCGTGATCACGGGGACCTCGAATGCCGTGAACCTGACGGACGGTCTCGACGGACTGGCCATCGGACTTTCGGCGTTCTGCTTTATCGCCTTCGCCGGACTGACCTATATTTCCGGCCGCGCCGACTTCTCGTCCTATCTCGCCATCGAGTACCTACCCGGTTCGGGCGAGTTGGCCGTTTATTGTGCCGCCGTCATCGGCGCTTCACTGGGGTTTCTCTGGTTCAATGCGCCGCCGGCACAGGTGTTCATGGGCGATACCGGCGCCCTGGCGCTGGGTGGCGCTCTGGGAGCCATTGCCATTCTGATCAAGAAGGAACTTCTGCTGGTTATCG
This sequence comes from uncultured Ignavibacteriales bacterium, assembly GCA_964549765.1. Classification (GTDB taxonomy): domain Bacteria; phylum Zixibacteria; class MSB-5A5; order GN15; family JAAZOE01; genus CAZJWR01. Next base: position 65,083 of record CAZJWR010000004.1, on the reverse strand, counting down.
TCGGCGGTGTGTTCGTGGCCGAAGCGTTGTCGGTCATCCTCCAGGTGACGTCGTACCGTCTGCGTTCCAAACGGATTTTCAAAATGGCGCCCTTGCATCATCATTTCGAATTAATGGGATGGAAGGAATCCCAGGTGGTGGTCCGGTTCTGGATCATCGGCGCAATCTTTGCCTTGATAACCCTAACCACGTTGAAGATACGATGAATCGCATTGATCGCATAAAGGGACGAAAAGTCGGGATCGTCGGTATGGCCCGCTCGGGATTGGCGTCGGCTCTGCTGGTGCGGGAGCTGGAAGGTATTCCCTTCGTCTCCGACATCATGCCCTGCGAGAAACTGGAAGAGGCGGTTTCGCGCCTCGAAGAAAAACATATTGAATTCGAATGCGGCGGCCACAGCGACAGACTGCTCGAATGCGACTATTTGATATTGTCGCCGGGCGTGCCGTCGACCGTGGACATACTTCAGAAGGTTGCTGAGATCGGCATTCCCGTCTTTTCCGAAATCGAATTGGCCTACTGGGTCTGCCGGGGACGGGTGCTGGCCGTGACCGGTTCGAACGGCAAAACGACGACCACCACCCTGCTGGGTGAAATATGTAAGGCGTCCGGCATACCGACCGTCGTCGGCGGCAATATCGGAACGCCGTTTGCCAAAGTCGCCCGGCGTCTTCCCGAGGACGGTCTGGCGGTCATCGAAGTATCGTCGTTCCAGCTCGAACGGATCGAGCAGTTCGCGCCGTACGTTGGCGTATTGCTGAATATCACGCCCGATCATCTTGATCGCTATGATTCATTCGACAGCTACGCTGCCGCCAAATTCAGGCTGTTCGAAAACCAGACGGCCGAACATTATGCCGTACTCAACGCCGATGATCCGGTCGTCATGGGGTGGGAATATCCGTTTCGGTCGCAACGTCTTCTATTTTCAATCGATGACAAGCAATTCACCGGGGAACCGCCGGAGGGTGTCTTCCAGAGGGGAGAGAGACTTTTCGGTCGGCTGGGCGGGAAAGATATCGACATCATTGATATTGCGCGCATCCGCATCCCCGGGCCGCACAATCGCTCCAATGCCGCGGCGGCCGCCGCCGCGGCGCTGGTGTGCGGCATCGCACCCGATACCATCGCGGCTGTCCTTGAACGATTCGCCGGCGTCGAACACCGGCTGGAGGAGGTGGCGACAATCGGAGGCGTCAGGTTCGTCAACGATTCCAAGGGCACCAATGTCGATGCCGTCATCGTCGCCATCAAGTCGATGCCGGGCAAGATAAATTTGATCGCCGGAGGGCGCGACAAGGCCGGGGATTTCACCCGGCTGCTGCCGGCGGCGTCGGGCAAGGTACGCAATTTGATCTTAATCGGCGAAGCCAGGGAGAAGATTTTCGAGCAGTTAGGACGGCATATTCCGGTCGTCATGGCCGACTCGATGGCGGATGCTGTGCAGAAAGCTTTTGACCTGTCGCATCCGGGAGAGACGGTGCTGCTGTCACCGGGATGCGCCAGTTTCGATATGTATCGCAATTACGAAGAGCGGGGTCGCGATTTCAAGGAAATCGTCGGCAAACTCAAAAACGGCAAAGGGAGCGGATCGACCGTTGAAGTCTAAAGAGCAAAGCATCGATTTCATGCTCTTCCTGATCGTCTCGGCCTTGATCCTGATCGGGACAGTCATGGTGTACTCGTCGTCGAGCGCCATCGCCGACGCCAGTGAGAGATTTTCCAGCCATGCCTTTTTCCTCAAACGGCAATTGATCTGGCTGGTGCTGGCGTTTGCGGCCATGTATGCCGCAGCGCGAGTGGATCTGACGTGGCTGCGTCAATGGATCGTCCCGTCGCTACTGTTCGGCTTGCTGTTGCTTGTGGTTGTCTTCCTGACCCCGGCGATTCGCGATACGCACCGCTGGCTGTCGCTCGGATTCATCACGCTCCAGCCGTCGGAGCTGTTCAAATACGTGCTCGTCTTTTACCTGGCGCATTCCCTGTCGCAAAAAGGCCGTACTCTTGATGATTTCCGTCTGTATCGCTGGCCGTATGGGCCGCTGGTCGGCGTCGGCGTCATTCTTATCGTGCTCGAACCGGATCTCGGATCGGTCCTGGTGCTGGGCGCCACGGTCGTGCTGATTCTGTTCCTCGCCGGCGCCCGGCTGACACATTTGGTTTTTGCTCTGGCCGGTTCGCTGTCCTCGGTCTACCTGCTGGTCTTTGTCGTCGGATACAAACGCAGCCGGGTCGACAGTTTCATCGCCTCGCTCGGCAATCCCATGCTGGCGCCGCATCAGGTCAAGCAGTCGATTTTGTCGCTGGCCTGCGGCGGAGTTTTCGGTGTCGGATTGGGCGACGGTGTTTTCAAGCAATTTTTCCTGCCTGAGCCGCATACCGATTTCATTTTTGCCTCCATGGGCGAGGAACTCGGCCTGGTGGGATTGACGGTCGTGCTGGGACTGCTGGCCGGGTTGATATGGCGGGGAATTCGCATCGCCGGGGCGCAGGAAGATCGATTCCGCTTTCTGCTGGCGGCGGGACTGACGATCTGCCTGGCGATCAATATCATCATCAATATCGCCGTCGTGCTCGGCCTGATTCCGACCACCGGACTGACCCTCCCGTTCCTGAGCTACGGCGGATCGTCGCTGGTGATGTCCTCGGCCGCCGTCGGCGTGCTGCTGAACCTGTCCCGCGGAAAGATGAGGGTGGCGGCATGAGAGTACTATTCGCGGGCGGAGGCACCGGCGGGCACTTGTTTCCGGCATTGGCAATCGCCGAGGAGATCATGGCTCTCGAAAAAGAAAGCCGAATCGAATTCGTCGGCACCCGTTATGGAATCGAATATCGAATGCGAAACAAATTGGGATATCCGTTGACATTGATCGCCATGCGCGGCCTGGCGCGAACGATATCGCTGTCGCTGGTAATGTTCCCCATTCGACTGCTCGTCGCGGTTATACAATCGGTGCGCATATGCAGCCGGTTCAAACCGGACGTCGTTGTCGGCACCGGCGGATATGTGGCGGGGCCGGTGATAATTGCGGCGGCATTGAAAAAAATTCCCCGGGCGCTGCAGGAACAAAACAGCTACCCCGGTTTGGTAACGCGCAAACTGGCGTCCAAAACGAACGTCGTTTTCACTGCCTATCGGAAGGCCGAGGAATACCTTCCGGCGAATATCACGCACCGCCGCCTGGGCAATCCCATCAGGCGTTCGCTCACATACGGCAATCGCGAGGCGGCGCTGGAAAAATTTGGATTGAAAAAAGATCGAACGACAATACTCGTCCTGGGTGGTTCCCAGGGCGCGCGGAGGATAAACGAGGCTGTTCTGGCAAGTTTGGATAGTCTCGATGACACCATGCAGTTACTTTGGCAATGCGGGAAAAGGGACTACACGGAGGTAGCCGCTCGGGCTGACAAAAAGGACTTTGTCGTGTCCCTTTTCCCGTTTTCTGATGAAATGGACCTGGTTTATGCCGCCGCCGACGTGGCCGTGGCGCGAGCGGGGGCGCTGACGATCGCCGAACTGACGGCCTGCGGTATCCCGGCAGTCCTCGTTCCCTATCCGCATGCCACCGCCGACCACCAGACGCACAACGCTTCCGAAGTCGTGGCCGCGGGCGCGGCCGAGATCATACCGGATGCGGAACTGGACAATATCCGCCTGCTGGATCGGGCGGTTCAGATAATACGATCGGGACGATTGCCGTCGATGCGGGAAGCCGCCCGCAGACTGGGACGACCGCAAGCAGCGGCCGATATCGCACGCGAAATTATACAACTGGCGCATACCAAAGGAGAGACCAGTGGCACAGGTCACCAAAGCCGTACCGATTAAGCCCTTTAGAAGGTTGCGTATGATTTTTTCAAAGTACAAAAATCTGCATTTCGTCGGCATCGGCGGCGCCGGCATGTCAGGCATGGCCAAGATTCTGCACAATCTCGGCTATCATGTGTCCGGCTCCGACAATACCCCGACCGAGGTGACCGATCATCTCGAATCGATCGGCATCAAAATCTACACCGGGCACAGCGCCCAGCAGGTGGCCGGGGCCGATTTGGTGGTGATATCGTCGGCGGTCAATGAATCCAACCCGGAAGTCGTTGAGGCCGTCAATCGCGGCATCCCCGTCATCAAGCGGGCCGAGATGCTGGGCGAATTGATGCGCTTGAAATTTTCCATCGGCATCGCCGGATCGCACGGGAAAACGACGACCACAGCCATGCTGGGCCGTATCCTGATGACGGCGCAACTCGATCCCACCGTGCTTATCGGCGGGCGCGCCGTGGAATCCGATTCCGGCGGGCAGTTGGGGACGGGCGATATTATGGTGGCCGAGGCCGACGAATTCGACCGGTCGTTCTTAAAAATGTTTCCGACTATTGCCGTCGTGACCAACATCGAAGAAGATCATCTCGACATATACGAGGACCTCGACGATCTGCTCCATTCCTTTGCCGAATACATAAACCGCGTGCCCTTCTACGGTTCGGTAGTCATTCCCGAGTCAGACAAGAACGTGGCGCGCATCCGCGATGAAATAAAGCGGCCGATCGTGACGTTCGGATTCGATCCTCATGCCGATATCCGGGCCGAAGATATCGAATTGAGCGAACACGGCTCCCGCTTTACGCTGATAGTACGAAATGATCCCAAAGGGACAATTACTCTCTGTGTGCCGGGGCGGTTCAATATCGCCAATGCCCTGGCGGCGATTTCGGCGGCGCTCGAAATCGAGGTGCCCCTCGAAAACATCGAGAAGGGACTGCGGGCCTTTCGGGGCGTCGGACGGCGCTTTGAAGTAATTGGTGAAGTCGCCGGTGTTACCGTCGTCGATGACTACGCGCATCATCCCAGCGAGGTGTCCGCGACGCTGGCGGGCATCAAAGAAGCTCGGAAAGAGGTCGGTGGGAAGATCATCGCCATATTTCAGCCGCACCTGTTTTCACGTACGCGCGATTTCTATCGCCAGTTTGCCGAGGCGCTGCATCACGCCGACGAAGCCCTCGTGGTCGATATTTACCCCGCTCGCGAGCAGCCCATGCCGGGGATAACGGCAGCGATGATCGCCGAATATGCGGAGTCGATCGGCTACAAAAACATCCGTTACATCGGTCTGAAAGAAAATGCCATCGATGAAGTGGCCCGGATCGCTTCGCCGGGCGACATGATTATAACGATGGGCGCGGGCGACGTATTCCGCATCAACAAGAAGCTGATGGAAAGACTGGGGAAATGATGTTTCTCGGGATTCGGAAGAAATACTGGCTGTTTCTGGCGGCGACGGCGTCTATCGCGGGGTTGCTCGTGTTCGTGAATTTCTCGCCGCTGTTTGCCGTGCGCCGAATCCAGACGACGGGTCCCCTGGCGAATCGTATCTCGGCCGCCACGCATGCTGCCGATTCGTCCGCAGGCTCGGTATTCCGTTTCGACCGGGACCAGTTGGCAAAACAACTGCTGACTTCCAATCGGGTGGAAAATGTCACCGTATCCCTGGATCTGCCGCATACCATCAGCGCCACCGTCAATGAGTTTCAGCCGGTGGCATTGCTCCTGTCGGGAAGTCTCTACGGACTCGACCGCTTCTGTCGTGTGATACCCGTTGATTCAACCTGGGAATCAATTGACCTTCCGGTGTTGACCGGCTTGAAATTCGACCGCGTGTTTGCGGCGCCGAATGATTTCCGTGTGGCCGGGATTATCGCCGGACTTATGGAGATTAAAGAAAATTCGCCGAATCTGCACCGCCAGATCGCCGAAATAGATTTTTCTGATCGTGTGTATGTCATCATCCATCTGACGACCGGGTCCGAACGTTTCTTGGCCCACAGCCGTGATTTTGCTACCCAATTGGCCAAACTCGACGCAGTTGTGAACTCCGGGACCCGGTCGGATGGTGGATGTTACAACCTGACCTATGATAACGTGGTCATAAGGGAAAAATGATGTCGCAGACACGGATCGTCACCGCCCTTGATATCGGCACCACCAAGATCGCGGCCATCGTGGCCGAAGTGGAAGACGACAACGCCATGCCCCAGATCATCGGCCTCGGCGTGGTGCCCTCCGAGGGGCTCCGTCGCGGCGTGGTGGTCGATCTCGAAAAGACGGTGCGATCTATTTCCAAAGCGATCTCGGACGCCGAATTGATGGCCGGCGAAAACGTGGAGCATGTAATCGCCGGGATTGCGGGCGATCATATCCGCTCGATCAATTCCCACGGTGTCATCGCCGTCTCGCGAAACGACAATGAAATCACCGAAGGCGACGTCGAGCGCGTGATCGATGCGGCGCGAGCGGTGGCCATCCCGGCCGACCGCGAAATAATCCATATCCTGCCGCAGGAATACACCATCGACGAACAAACGGGGATCAAAGTCCCGGTGGGGATGACCGGCGTGCGGCTGGAGGCCGAAGTGCATATCGTGACCGCCGCCGCCACCGCCGTTCGCAATATCTACCGGGCGATAAATCGGTGCGAACTCGAAGTGGAGGCGCTCGTCCTGGAATCGCTGGCGTCGAGCTATTCGGTGCTCACCGAGGAAGAACAGGAACTCGGAGTGGCCGTGATCGATATCGGCGGCGGGACATCGAACGTCGCTGTGTACGCCGATAATTCCATCCGCCATACGTCGACCGTGCCACTGGGCGGCAAGAGCGTGACCAACGATATCGCCATCGGATTGCGGACGCCGATCGACCAGGCCGAGGAGATAAAAATAGCTTACGGCGCGGCCATCCCTGCCATGGTCGACGCCGACGACATGATCTCGGTCCCCGGTGTGGGTGGCCGCTCCACTCGCGAAATTTCTCGCAGTGTGCTGGCCTCGATTATCGGTCCCCGGATGGAGGAGATTCTTTCCCTGACCCATCGCGAGATCAAGAAGGCCAATTATCCCGAAACGCTGGCGGCCGGTGTGGTCATCACCGGCGGCGGATCGCTTTTGCCCGGCACGGTCGAACTGGCCGAGCAGATCTTCGATATGCCGGTCAAAGTCGGCGTTCCCCGTGGTTATGACGGTCTCTCGGAATCGATCGGGACGCCTATCCACGCCACCGGGGTGGGGCTGATTCACTATGGAATCCGCCACGGCGACGAGGTTGCCCGCAAGAGCAAGACCCGTGGATTTCTGAAACGGATAGAAAAATGGTTCAACGAACATTTTTAGATAAGGACGCTTAAGGAGGATGCCATGCCGTTTGAATTTGATGACGAACAGTCGAACCCGGCCAAGCTAAAAGTCGTCGGTGTCGGCGGCGCCGGAGGCAATGCGGTCAATCGTATGATCGACGCCGGGTTGTCCGGCGTGGAATTTATCGCGCTCAATACCGACTGCCAGGTCCTTGAGCGCAACAAAGCGGCGTTAAAAATCCAGATCGGCAAACGGATTACCAAAGGGCTCGGCGCCGGCGCCAATCCCGAAGCCGGCAAAAAGGCCATTGAAGAGGATGCCGATGAGGTAGCCGCGAGTTTGAGCGGGGCCGATATGGTTTTCGTGACGGCGGGAATGGGTGGCGGAACCGGCACCGGCGCGGCCCCGACCGTAGCCAAGCTGGCGAAATCACAAGGCGCGCTGACCGTCGCCATTGTCACCAAGCCGTTCGACTTCGAAGGCAAGAAGCGTATGTCGCGGGCCAACGAGGGCCTCGATGAATTACGCAAACATGTCGACACCCAGATCACCATCCCCAATCAACGGTTGCTGGCGATTGCCGACAAGGGGACGCTCCTGACGGATGCCTTCCGGATTGCCGACGATGTGCTTTATCAGGCGACCAAGGGTATATCCGATCTCATCACGGTGGCCGGGCTGATTAACTGCGACTTCGCCGACGTCCGCACGGTCATGCTCGAAATGGGCGATGCCTTGATGGGAACCGGCGAAGCCACCGGTGAGGACAAAGCCGCGGCCGCGGCCCATGCCGCGATATCGTCTCCCTTGCTCGAAAATGTTTCCATCGCCGGCGCCAAGGGTGTGTTGATCAATGTCACCGGCGGGCCGGACATGACGCTCTTCGACGTCAATGACGCCACCGGAAAAATTTATGACGCCTCCGGGGCCGACGCCAATATCATCGTCGGCGCCGTCATCGACGAAAAGCTCAAGGATACCATCCGCGTTACGGTTATCGCCACCGGCTTCGGGAGCGGGACGTCGCAGGAACGAGTTGTCGAGGAACCGAAACGCCGCGAGACGACAACGGATTTATTCGGCAACGAGGTCCGTCCCGCGCTGGTCGTCAAGAAGGCGCCGGGCAACAACGGCAATGGCGGCCGGAAACGCGAGCTGGTCCATGCCGGCGCGTCAGAACCTGATCTGATGCATACCGATGAACGGCGACTGGAAGTGCCGACGTATATCCGCAAGCAGATGCAGGAGCTGGAAGAGGAGTTCGATGAGAAAAAGGACGAAATCCCGCCTCATCGGCGGTTTTCATTCTAACTGCGCACAACAACCGTGAAGCAGTCGCGAAGGCGGCTGCTTTGCACCCGACATAGATGCACCCTCGATGCAGGGTGTCTCACATCAACCTCTAATTCTTTTTACAGGGTCCGCCGGAGTGGTTTCCCCCCACCCCGGCGGGATTATTTTATGCGGATGCCCGGCGCCGGCTATTCGCAGCAGGTAAAGGGCGGAGGTGGTCCACCTCTAAAGACGTAATTGATTGTGTGTACGGCGTCACCGATGTTGACATGCCCGTCGGCGTTGGCGTCTCCGTCGCATTCGGCCGGCACAGGGGCCGGGCCGCCCTTGAAGATATATCCGATGAGATAGACGGCGTCGCCGATATTATATTGCGCATCGTTATTGGCATCGCCGCAGAAATTGCGCAGCGTGTAGACGAGGAAGCCGTATCTTCCACCGACATAAACATGATTTCCGTCCGCGGCCACATCAAGGAATCCTGGCCCGGGACGACCGGCCAGATAAAGCGGTGCAGCGGGATCGGAGACATCGAAGGCCAGGAGGGACGCATAATCCGTCACGAAGGCGTTCCTGCCGGCTACGGCCACGTCGAGAGCTTCATTGGAGATGCTGTTTGCGCCGATATGATACGGATTTGCCGGGTCCGCAACGCTCCCGATTTCCAGCAAGCCGATCATCAATTCACTGTCGCCGCCGGCGATGTACGCCAGTGTATCGACCACCGCAATATCCGCCGGTGCCGTGCCGCCGCCCCAGTACGAGCCTTCCACAAAGGGATTGAAGGGATCGGCGACGTTAACGACGGTCAGACCGCCCATATAGAGATAGTCACCCTGAAGAAATACATGATTGGTATAACCGAGTCCAAAATGGTTCGCCACAATCTCCGGATTCAACGGATCGGAAACGTCCACCACGACCAAACCGTCCTGCCAGGTGGGGATATGGGCATAGTGGCCGTCAGTGGCGATATCGTAGGCATATCCGATCGGCGCAAGAGTCTGCACCAACTGCGGATCGGTCGGGTCGGCCACATTGATAACATTGAACGTCGAATCGGTGCCGACCGTATAAATCAGCGTATCAAACTTCGCCAGCGCGCTGCCTCGAACATTTTCCAGTCTTGCTACTTCTACCGGTGTATAGTAAATGGATATATCGATAACGTTCAAACTGGTTGAAATACCGTAGGCATAATCGCCGTCGATGACTATTTCGTTTCCGAACGTCGGTGTTATCGATTCTCCGGCCAGAGACGGGTTTTGCGGATCGGAAACGTCGACCAGTATGAAGCTGCTGTCGTAATCGATCAGAGACAGATATCCCGACACATCGCAGACCCTGCCGAGCACGCCCAGGCTGCCGACCGATTGAGGATTCGCCGGTTCGGCGATATTGACGATATCGATACCGTGGGAAAAATCCGAGACATAAATCAGCGAATCCCTGCCGACGATGTTCTCCGCCTCGACCGTGCCCTTATAGGTCGTCACCAGTGACGGCGCGGCCGGATCGGATACGTCGATGACTTTTACGCCCCCGGTGTCGGATGCCATGTAGGCGTGACCATCGAGAACGACAAGGTCGTACGGCCGGCCGATAGTATCGACAAATCCCAAAGGAGCAGGCGCGAACGGATCGGCTGCATCGATTATGCGCAGCCCCCCGCTACCATCGGCGATATAGACGAGCGTATCGAGGACAACGACACCCCTCGCGTTCCCCGGAGTGTCGTAGGTGCCCGCCAGCGACAGGGAGTGCGGATTGGAAATATCAATGATCTGCAGCCCGTCCTGCATCTGGGTCACGTACGCGTACGATCCGCTGACGGCAATATCCCGGGCGCTTCCCGGAATGTCCAGCTTATCTGAGAGATACGGCGACGCCGGCGATGAAAGGCTGATGACATACATATTATTGTAGTCGACGACATAGGCAAAATTCCCGGCGATATCGATATTCCATGACCAGTTGAACTCGATATATGTGAAATGGACCCGGACGGGCTGGGCGGGATTCGAAATGTCGAACGTGGCCAGCCCGTGATGCATAACGACATAGGCATAATCGCCTTTTACCGCCACATCTCGCGTCCCGCTCCAGAAGCAGCCCCCGGCGAAACTGAGTTCAGCGTCGACAGCGGGTGATTTGGTAAACTCCAAATCACCGGGCGCGGCGAGAGCAGCCACTGATAGACCGAGCAATGCCGCCACCACCCATAAAACGATTCCAATTCTGGGAATATTCATTTTCCGAATCTCCCCGGCATGATTGCGGCGCCAATCCCGAAGTTGTTAGCGTCTTGAAATGAGTTGTTGTCCAGTCGTCCGAAAATCGGCGTCACCGATTCATTATCGTACCGATATCAATATAGGATTTTGGATTTGTGCGTCAACACAAATAGCCGGCCGGTAAGCTTAGTCCGCTTTCAGAAACTCAAGGCTCAGCCGGCCCTCCGACAGCCTACCATAGCTGAAATGATCGATGAAATCGCCCGTGTTGATATAAATTCCGTTGTCGAATTCGCGGAAAACCGGTTCGTGGGTATGGCCGATCATGACCGCGTCATATCCCTCGTCCAGCTTCTCTCGGGCGTAATCCTCATAATCCTGCAAAAATTCCGTCTCCCGCCCGGATGTATGGCTGCGGGATCGCGACGACACCGCCTTGGCGAGCGGAATTCCCCAATCGACGGGGAGGAGGCGATAGAGAAAAATCGCCAGTTTGTTTCGCAGCGGGAAGCGGACAAAGGCGCGGTATTTCCAATCGCCGGGGGATAGGCCGTCGCCGTGTATCAGAAATATTCGCAGGCCGTCCTCGGTGACCGCCAGGCTGTCGCGGTGGACGGAGATTCCCAGTTCCCGGGACAGAAAATCTCCGAGCCAAAAGTCATGATTTCCGGTGATATAATGAATCGAGATGCCCTGTTCTATAAGGCCGGCCAATTTAAATACAACCTGAAGATGCTGTTTGGGGATGGCGTGCTTATACTCGAACCAGAAATCGAACAAATCGCCGAGGATGTATAGCTTATCCCCGTCCGATCTTACCATATCAAGGAAACGGAAGAGTCTGCCGAGCTTGACGTCCTCGATCGCCCGGTCATCCGACCCGAGATGAGCATCCGATATGAAGTATACTGCCATTATAATTTGTCTCGCCGCCGGCCGCCGTCCCGACCTCCGGCCACGTGGCGGAAGGCATTGTTTTACAATAAGTTCAAACGTTGCCAAGACAGCCGGTTCGATTTTCGAAAAGTCAATATATTCCAATCGGCTGACAGTGTCAACGTAATTGCCCGCTTCACATATGCAACTTAACACTTGCTTTTTGCCGTCTATGGGAATACCCTACGAGCGAACGGAGGACGGAGATGAAGCGGTTCGTAATAATATTCATGACAGCGGTTCTGGTCTGCGGATGCGTCGAAAGGAAAGCGGAACCGGCCGACGGGTTCGACAAAACCGAAATACTGGCCGCGTGCGATCAAATCATCAACGATTTTCAAGCGACATTGAAACAGGAATTGACGGCCGCGTTGGCTGAGGGCGGCCCGGCCAAGGCGATCTCCGTCTGCGATGTGGAAGCGCCGGTGATCGCCGACAGTTTTTCGAGTCTTCCAGGTATCGACATACGGCGCGTCTCGCTCCGGCAGCGTAATCCCCAATACGCCCCGGATAGTTTCGAAGTCGAGGCGCTGGAGCGGTTTCACCTCGATAATTCGCCCGAGCCGGAATCCTACTCCAAAGTCGTTTTCGACAGCGGCGGCGTCAGGATACTTCGCTATATGAAGGAAATCAAGGTTGGGCAGCTTTGTATGACGTGCCACGGCGACCCGAAGAAATTCTCCGCACCGCTCAAGAAAGCGCTGGCCGAAAATTATCCCCATGACCGCGCCGTGGGATACAACGTTGGGGACAGCCGGGGCGCGTTTTCAGTGATTGTGGAATACCCTCGGGCAAAAGAAACGGTCACCGCCATCCTCAGCGAACAGGGGCGTTGACGCGTGCCCGGCGCGTCGGAATATTGCCGCCGATATTTTGATACCGCAGAAGAGCATCGCGTGTTTGTACTGCCGGATATAATGAAAAAGAAATCGACACATAAGGCCGCGATCGCCACCCAGAATTATGACCTGTTCGAAGACTCGAAGGAGTTTGCGACGAGGGGCGATCTGCCCAACGTCGAGGAACTGCGGCGGATGTTCGATATATACAACCGTGAATATTTCGACGGCGAACTCCCCCATATAAGGATACGGTATTCGAAACGCATGCTGATCGCCGGTGGGTATTTCCCCGACCGCAAGGAAATCCGCATTTCGGTAAAATATCATATGTATTTTCCGGACGAAGTCTATGATACCCTCAAGCACGAAATGATCCATGTCCTCCATTTCCGGCACGACGCCGCCTTCAAGAAAATGGCGCGCCGCATTGGCGCCTCTCTCCGCGCCAACGAACATCCCGCTCTGCGTAAACCGCCGCGATATATCTATATCTGCCCGAATTGCTTCACCGAATATCCGCGCCAGAAGCGGCTGCGCATGGCCTCGTGCGGGCGCTGCTCCAAGGGCAAATTCGACCCCCGGTTCAAATTGGTCATCAAAAAACGCCTCAAGCCGGACGACGACCGGTGAACGGCGAGGCGAAGGCGTCGGACATTTTTCTGGCCGGCCACAATATCAACGGTTATTACGCCTTTCACCTGTTCGTCAATGTCGCCTTCTGGCTGCCAATCTACGCCATCTTCTTTCTTCATCAGGGATTATCCTACAGCACTCTCCTGCTTTTGTACGCGGTCGACAATTTGCTCCAGACGGTGATCGAAATTCCGTCCGGTATCCTGGCCGACCGCTGGGGACGCAAGCCGGTCCTGCTTTTGGGGGCGTTGATGCAGGCAGCCGGGTTTCTCCTGATCGCTTTCGGCGGCGGCATCGCCTGGTATATTGTCGCCATGGCGCTGCATGGCACGGCCCTGGCTTTTCTATCCGGCTCGGATGCCGCCTTTCTCTATGATTCACTCGTGGCCGCCGGACGCGAAAAGGAATTCCGCCGCATCGAAGGCCGGGCGTATATGTTCAACCTCATCGGATGGGGCGCGGGTGGTCTGCTGGGCGGGCTCCTGGCCGCGAAGAGCCTGGCACTACCCTATATTCTCTCGGGGCTGGCTTCAGTATTGGCCTTTTTCGTCATGGCCATATGCGTTGAGCCTCCTCGGCGGGAAGCATACGATGGGATGCCGCTGAGTCTGCTGAAAGACGCGCTTCGCGCCGTGAGGCAAAACGGCATGATCCGGTCGATCATCATCTATTCATCGCTGATATTCGGGCTGCTGCTGGTCATGCATAAATTTTCACAGCCCTATTTGGAACGGACCGGAATCGGTCTCGAATATTTCGGCGTCATTTATTTCATCTGGCTCATGTGCGCCGCAGTATCCTCGAATTATTCGGATCGCATCGGCAATGCAATTGGCCTGCGCGCTTATTTCATGCTGCTTCCGCTCATCACCGGCGGCGTCATCATTTATCTTGGCCTGATGCAAAATGTGCTCGGTGTTGCCTTGGCGGTTCTCTACCAGTTCGTCTGGGGATCGTTGCGGCCACAGATGTACCAGATTATCAACCACGAGGCGGAGACGTCGGCCCGCGCCACCCTGCTATCCATGTCCGGTTTCGGCATGTCGCTCGTCTATATTGTCGTCGCGCCGATTATCGGCTGGATAGCCGATCGACATGATTTTCCAGCGGCTCTGTTGATATTGGGAGCATTGGTCCTCGTATCGGGAGTCGCGTCGGCGATAATGCTGATCAGAAGACTCCGCACGACGGCGTAAATCTCTCCTGAACTCTCGGAATCCGCAGGATTTTATAGTTGAATTCGTGTGATTGAGGCAAGTAATTCCTATATGAAGGGAAATGTCATGCGCGCCATAATGGTTTTGAGTCTCACCGTGACGGCAGTGGTCCTGTACATAGTGTCGTGCAGCGGCCTGCCGGGAGATAAGCACTCCCGGATTATCGATCCCGACCGGGCGTGGACGCCGGATACGACCGCCTATGTTATCGATACCGTGGCGGGTATGCGCTCGACCCTCCAGGATGCTATCGATTTGTGCGACGACGGCGATACGCTGATTCTGCAGGCAGGCATATACCAGGCTCCACCGGAGGAATATATCGATTCCCTTTGCGGCAATTGCCTCGACCAGAAGACCGAAGTGAGGGCGTCGACCGGATTCGATATCAGGAACAAGTCAGTCGTCATTATCGGCGCCGGGAAGGATTCGACGATCCTGGTCACCGGTGCGGGTTACGGCGTTTATTTCGAAAATTCCCGTCGGTCACACCTGATGCGCCTCATGATCACCGGGGGCGTGCGCGATCTCGACGGCAACGCCACCGATGCCGCCGTCGTCGTGCGAACCAGCTGGGTGTATATCAATGACTGCGCCCTGGCTGGCAATACTCACCGTCGCGACTCGGTTGTCGTTGGCATCGGCGGCGTATTCGGGCGCGAGGGAGCCGAGCTTCTTATCTCCAACTGTGATATCATCAACAACGGATGGGACGGCATGGCGTTGTATCGCGGCGCCACGGCCGTCATCACCGATTGTGTCATCAAACAGGGAAGAGGAGCCGGAATCGGCGTCACCTGGGACGCCGATTGCATGGCCCTGCGCAACGACATATCGGAATATTGGAAAGGAATCGGTTCCTTTGGCACCTCGACCGTCATCGCCCACAACAATCTTGTCCACGACAACCTCGGCTGGGGGATCATTGCCACCGGAGAATCGTATATGGACGCCACCAACAATGTCGTCGATCACAACGGCAACTGCGGTGTGGCGCCGTGGTCGCAGGAATGTTCGGGGCGCTTTGTCAACAACATCATCGTCAACAACGGCTGGCGCAAAGAATGGGTCTGCCCCTGCGTCGGAGTATGGAATTACGGCGATCTGAAGCGCTGGCGATTTTTCAATAATCTCATCTGGAACAACGAAGCCGGGAATTTCAAGGACATGCCGGATATCATCGGCAAGGATGGCAATATTTCGGCCGACCCGATGTTCGTCGGGGACAGCGATTATCATTTCCGGCCCGGCTCTCCGGCCATCGGCGCCGGCTACAAGGAAATCACCAACCACGACGGTTCGCCGTCGGATCTGGGCATCTACGGCGGAACATCAGTCGACCTATAATGATATGCATGAGATGAAATAAAGCGATTAGTGAACAAAATCTATCAACCGAGGAGGTTTCATGAAACGCATTTTATTGACAATTGTGGTCCTTGCGGCCATGACCGGGCTTGTCTACATTGCCGGGTGTTCCGATGACAATAAGACCAGCACCAGCAGTATCACCAAGCCGATGGGGGACACGCTTGATCCGGTCTTTGTCGGTGCCAGACAGGCGTTGAGTGATGCTATGGATAGTATCCCCCTGGATTTGGAGGCAATGATAAACGGGCTATGGGGTGTGCTGGATAGTATGGCGGCTCTTCCGTCAGCAAAACCGATGAGTATCCTCCAACCTGATACGGTCTGGTTTAATAACGACAACAACTACTGGTACGCGGTAGAAGAGACGTCCGACTTGTTCTACCGTTATCAAATCGATTCGCTGCAATTCATGCACGGCAACACGGCCGTGCAATGGCCTGATACGGCTCTATTGACCCGCATCAACGGCGGCATGTTTGCCGTGGTCACATATGGCGTTGTGAACAAAGCCATTGCGGGTGATACTGTTTTCAAATACACATCCCGGGGCAGCATATCGGGCGCGCCCGGAAGCATTGCAGCATATGGAGACGTCGCGATAACCGGCTCCGGGAATATTTATATACATCCCGTGCTCACCAAAGACGCCTTGGAACTCTTTTGCGGCTACGAACTCAATGACAACTATCAGATTAACAATATCCAGATGAATCTGATTACGGTATTCGAGCTTGATGGTTGCCCCGAATCCGGTAACATCACGCATAACGCAGCATTGACGCTTACTTGCAGCGGCGACACGACCTTCACGAATACCGACAATTGGTATCTGCAGCAATCATTTGCCAATGACAGTACCTATTACGTCGTGGAGAATTCGAAACACCGTTGGGAGCTCAAGGAGTCCTGCAGTGGCAGCAATAGATAAGTTCGCGTTGATTGCGACGATCTAACTGAAATGGTAAGGCTTCGCCCGAATTTCGGGCGGAGCCTCATCCTCTGAAATTGCAGAAATAGATCCTTCGGACCCGCCGCGCGTGTCATAATAATCTTGACTTGTAAATTGAAAGCGTTAATTTTCGGATTGATCGCGGAGGAGTGGCTGAGTGGTCGAAAGCGGCGGTCTTGAAAACCATTGTACCGCAAGGTACCATGGGTTCGAATCCTACCTCGTCCGTCTTAGAATCACTTATGCGCGAAGCGAATTAGTGATTCTTAGACCCTGGGCGAAGCGAAGGGGCAGGAGGCATCAACATTGCGAAACCCTGAGAGAAGCGAAAGATCATCGAGGGGGAATCTTCATGTGGTTGCTTTATATCCTGAAATGTCGTGATGGCTCGTATTGCACCGGTGTCACCAGGGATGTGAAGATTCGGCTGGAGAAGCATAAGGCCGGCAAGGGGGCGAAATATACACGAATGAAACGCCCATGCATTATTGTCTATGTTGAAAAACATTCAGATGAAAGCGCAGCCCGCCGTCGAGAGGTCGAAATCAAGAAGTGGCGTCACGACAAGAAAGAAGAGTTGGTCCGCGAGTTTCCTTCGTCCGCCATAAACAGTCTCCTCAATATCTCCGGCAATAGCCCTCCGACGAATCCGGCCTCTCCGCACGGCGGGGTTTTATGATGAGCCGCTGTCGCCTGATTAGGCTGGAATTGATGCCGGGAAAATCGGATATAAGGAGGCCGGGTCAGGGCGGAAACTCACCTTCGGTCGTATTCATTTCGGCGCGGAATCATCAGATGGGCCGCCGGTCAGATATTTCATTTCGCTGAAGGGGAAAAATGATGGAACAATGGAACAGGATAAGGATCATCCGGATATTGACGTTTTTGGCCTTGCTCCTTGCTGCTGTTGTACCGGCGCAAAGTGCAAATTTGAAAAGTATCGCTGACAGCATTCGTCAGGAATACGGCATCCCCGAGCTTGGTTATGCGGTCATGTCCGCGGACAGCGTTATGGAAATCGCAACCCTCGGGTTCAAACGAGCACATTCCGATATTGCGGCCCAGCCGAACGACCGCTTCCACCTGGGTTCCTGCACCAAAGCCATTACCGGCATGGTGGCGGGTCTGATGGTCAAGCGGGGCCGGATACAATGGGACACGAAATTCTTCGATCTGTATCCCGAATTGAAACAGGGAAGCGATTCGGCTTATTATAACATGACGTTGGTGGAACTGCTGTCGCATCGAGCACGGATCCAACCATTGACCGAAGAGGAAGAATACCCTCCGCGCGACGGTTTTACGGGCAGCGGTTCACAAAGATATCAGTTCGTGGCATGGGTTCTCCGCAAAGAGCCGGTCGAATCCGACGAACCGTATTCATACTCGAACGCCGGCTATGCCGCCGCCGCGATCATGCTGGAAAAAGTATCGGGGAAAACCTGGAAGGAATTGATTCGGGATCTGGGACGAGAACTTGGTGTCGATTTCGGCTTTTCGTGGCCCAATATCGCCGATTCCAACCAACCTTGGGGGCACGATGTAAAGGATGGTGACCTTGTGCCGCTCCCGCCGTCCGACCCGTATAGACTCAAATGGGTGGAACCGGCCGGCGACATCAATATGAATCTCCCTGACTATGCGAAATTTCTCCAAATCAATCTTCAGGGCCTACAGGGAAAAAGTCAGCTGCTCAACCGCGAGGAATTCGAATTCCTGCATTTCGGAGTACCTGATCATTATGCCATCGGGTGGACCTGGGGAGTTAACGACAAAGGGCATCGCGTATCCGCTCACGACGGCAGTGCCGACACGTTTTATTGCTGGGCGTACATTATCAGCGAAATCGACCGGGGGTATATTGTCGTCGCGAATTCCGCCAATAAAGAGGGAGTAAAGGAGTTTCTGAAAGTCCTTCTGAAAACCTACGGCAAATAGCGGCCCTCCGAGCCGCTTCATTACCATAGCCGATGCTTCGCACGATCCGGCGGCTGCTTGGTACAGCGATATAGGAGCGGACGCCCTGCCGACGAAAAATACAATCTATGAAATCAATGTTGTTGCCGGGTACCTCGATGGGTGGCGGCGATATACGGATCGTTTAGTAGCCTGTATGAGAGTGAGATTAGATAACGGAAGAGCCGGCTGTTATTCTGCGCCCGGCCGATGTGCATATTGTCCGAGGGCCGTTCTGTGCCCGGTAGATGTCCTCATCTGCCGGGAAATCCAAAGACGCGCTTGCAGAACCTGTCGAAGATATCTCTTCCGATGCTTTCTTCTGTATTCCCCTATATGACCTGCCGATAATTCCTGATGGGGCCGATGTCGCGAAACCGTTGTCCCGGGTCATCGGTCACAATAATCTTGACATCGGGGCTGCGAGTGCTGATCTTGGGATTGATCGCGGAGGAGTGGCTGAGTGGTCGAAAGCGGCGGTCTTGAAAACCGTTGTACCGCAAGGTACCGTGGGTTCGAATCCTACCTCCTCCGCCATAAAAATAGTGCCTACCATAAGTTTATTATTGACAATCGCTTATAGCCACCCACTTTGAAGATGAATCATACGTGTGCCAAATAGGTGTCAAATATGTGCCAATTTATGGAGGTTCTATTATGGGCAGAGTTTATAAGCCGGGTCGAAACTGGTATATCGATTAATCGGTAAAAGGACGCTGTGTCCCCCGCGCAACTATCCAGGGCAGCGCCGGAGCAGTCTAGCCCGGAACCGGCTGTACCCGCCACGCGGCATCCCTGACGGCGATTCCTGACAATACGCGTTGTTCCCCGCCGAAGACTCTATGGATCGCTTCGGCAGCGCGGATATATCGGATGACACGTGTCTAAGGATTCTGACTGGTGGCGATGCGGGCCAGTTTGACCAATTCCCAGTATGGCGGGCGGTATCCGTGGGTCGATTCAAAGCCCTCGGCCAGCCGGAGCAAGTGCTCTTTGGCGGCCGCGTGTCGTTTCGAAAAGCGATCATTCTTGAGCGCCGCAGTGGCGTTCATTCCCTCCGGAATCGGACCGACTTTTCCAAACAGGTTCAGTATCGCCGAATACCCTTTCATCACCCGTGCGAAAGGCAGCATGTAGAAGGCATAACCCAATCGCCGGCCGGCTTCGGCTTCCTCCAGCATGGCGTCTATCACGGCATTATCGACGTGATCCTTATACAATGTGGCCGGATCACGCCATTCGGCGACCACGGTCAATTGCGGATCGTATTCGAGATCGGACGGTTCCTGCGTCTGAAAATGAACCACGCCAAAGGCGGCCAGCCACGACCGGATGCCCGGCGTCGATATAGTCGATACCCCCATCCACAGGTCGATACCCATGGGCGCATAGGCACTGGAGACGACTTCGGAGCAAAACAGCTTTCCGTTGTCATGATAGTCCATTTGGAAATCGTAGGGGATATGCTCATTGCGAGCGCGCTGCAGCGCCGAGACGGCGGCCTTATGGGGCAGCATGGGATCGGCCAAGAGCGCCGGCAGATCATGACGCAATCGCAGGACGAGGATTCTCAGCTTGGTATCATTCAGATATTTGTCTATCGAAGCTACCGCCACGCCACATTCGATATGCGATTCGATGATTGAAACCTCGCCGGTCTGCTCATCTACATACACCAATGCGGCATGAGAGAAATTACCCGGATAGTCGTTCCCGCGCGCGATCAGTGCCGAGGTCGGCGCGCCGCCCCGGGATACCAGGATATCTCCGCTGTGGATGGTGACGCCCAGGATCACGGCCGAGGGAGTCGCCGACGGCTCGTCATCGGCGAGTATCATCGCTGGGACGGAATCGTCGCCCGCCTGAAGGATGATTTCTTCGACGGCGATGCGCGACCCATAGAGAAGCCGATACAGGCGATCGCGGGTTTCGGCGTCATTGACATCCCAATTTTGCGACTGCCGCTTGATGACCGACCGCAGGCGGCTTTGCATCCGGACGAAATCGGACAGGCGATCGGGCTGCGCCGCCACAATCGGCGCCGATTCGAATACGGATGTTTCCAAATTGTCGAGAAGGGGAGAGGCCGGGCCGGCGCCGCGATTCTCGCATGAATCGAGGATGGCGGCGATTTCCGCCAAATTGGAGTCGATAACCCGGTTCCGCGCCTTGGCATCCATGCCGCGAGCATAAATAAAATTTGATTCCAGGTGCGACCAGTACTCATCCTGATTCCAAACGAATGATCCGGCATTGTCCGCCAGCGGAGGCGGGGACGATTGAGAAGGGATAAGCAGTATTGCGTAAAGAATCGGAATGCCGATGAGAACGGTGAGAAACAGCTTTCTGCGAAACGGTCTAGGCAAAGTAGTCCACGGCGTTCTGGAAAATGCGCAGACCGGTCACGGACGTCTCGCCGCCTTTCTTGTATGACACCGGATGATCAAACAACAGATCGGCTGACATGTAGCGTTCGGG
Source organism: uncultured Ignavibacteriales bacterium (assembly GCA_964549765.1). Taxonomy (GTDB): domain Bacteria; phylum Zixibacteria; class MSB-5A5; order GN15; family JAAZOE01; genus CAZJWR01. The sequence continues at coordinate 44,049 of CAZJWR010000004.1, read as the reverse complement.
ATGAGGCATCAGCCCGAAAATGTGTCGGGATTTATCAGTCAGGCCGGCGATATTATCCATCGAACCGTTGGGATTCTCGGGATAAACGACTTTTAACCCGCCGTTATATGATGCATAACGGAAGGCCACCCGACCGTCGGCGATGAGAGCTTTCAATGTCGCCTCCGATGCCATCAGTCGTCCCTCGGCATGGGCCACCGGCAGCCAGAGTTCGCCGATATCTTTGAGAAACGGATTTGCTGCATGATTATCCGCCACCAGGCGCACCCAGCGGCATTCGAATTTGGTCGATTCGTTCTGTTCCAATGTCACCTGACCGTCGGGTTCATCGAACAGCCCCAACCGGGCGAGTACCTGGAAGCCATTGCAGATACCGATGACGAGTTTGTCCTTCTGTGTGAATTCATGAATCACGTCTTTCAATCGCGTGCCGAGGTGATTGGCGAGGATGCGTCCGGCGGCGATGCAGTCACCGTAGGAGAACCCGCCGGGAAGCGCCAGGATCTGATAGTCATTATACGCGACGGAACCATCGAACAAATCCTGCACCAGCACCCGGTCGACGTCGGCGCCGGATTTTTTGAAACAATGGATGGTTTCCTCGTCGCAGTTGGTTCCCGGTGCAAACAGGACCATCACTTTCGGTTTCGCCATGATTGCGTATCCTCCAATCAGATGACGGCGGCGACGGGCGCAGCCCATCGCTTGTAGAGGGTTTCGCCGGAAAGATCGACCAATGTCCGGCCACCTTTTGTGATCACCAATCGCCCGATGTCAGTCACGCGTCCGATATGGGCCATCGGCATGCCGTCGAAAATCTCCTCGAACCGGGCGGCGTTGGCTTCGTCGACTTCGACCAGCAGGCGGCCGTTGGATTCGGAGAAGAGCATGAAATCATCACGCCGCCGGCCTTCGTATTGCACCCCCTGCAGATCGATTTCGATCCCGAACGATCCGCCGATAACCATCTCGGCAGCCGTGACGGCCAGGCCGCCGTCGGAGCAGTCATGCGCGGCTCGGATAAGATTTTCTCTCGCGGCAGAATAATATCGTCGATACATCTCGGAGTTTGTTTCCAGATCGACATCGGGGATATCAGTACCGCTCTGGCCGGTCTGCCGGAAGTAACAGCTCATCATGAGTTCGTCTTTGGTCATTCCCAGCAGATACAATCGGTTGCCGGCTTTGTGCAGGAAACTCGGGATCGCGTTGCGGATATCGTCGATAACACAGATGGACGATACCAGCAGGGTCGGCGGGACGCATATCAGCGTGCCGTCTTCGGCCTGATACTGGTTGTAAAAGCTGTCCTTGCCGGAGATAAACGGCGTGCCGTAGTGCCGGGCGGCTTCGCAAAGGCCGGTCACGGTGAGGTGCAGGTCCATTATGGTTTTGTCCAACTCCGGGCTGGGCATGGAGAAATTATCGAGTATGGCGATCCGGTCGGGATTGCCGCCTATCGCCACGATCTGCCGGACGGCTTCATCGACCACCGAACGGCCCATGCGGCGCGGATCGATAAGACCGTAGCGGACGTTGATACCGTTGGCGATAACGACACCGCGTTCGTTGTTGTAGAGCGGTTTCAGGACGGCCCCGTCGGACGGGCTGCGCTGCAGTTGGCCCATGAACGGTTTGATAACCGTTTTCGCCTGGACTTCGTGATCATAGATGCGAGCGACGTTTTCCTTGCTGCAGACATCGAGATGTTCGAGCGTCTGCAGAATATATTCGGCCAATTGCTCGCCGGACGGCTCCGGGACGAATTTTTCCTCCGGCGGCGGCGGTTCCGGAGAGGCAAGATGGAATTCCCGCCGGGGACAGCCATTGTGGAGGAATTCCATTTCCAGATCCGCCACGGTTTTGTTTTTGAATCGCAGTACCAGGCGGCGATTATCCGTGAACCGGCCGATGTCGGCGACGTCGACGTCGTGTCGATGGCAGATGGCTTTGATGCGTTCGAAATTCTCCGGCGGCGCGGCGATCAACATCCGTTCCTGTGATTCGGAAATCCAGTAATCGCTGATGTAGGGGAGAGGATATTTCAGAGGAATCTTTGCCAGATCGACCTCGACTCCATCGGGATTAGCCATTTCACCGATCGCCGACGATAATCCGCCGCCGCCGCAATCCGAAATGGCGCGCAGCAATCGTTCATTTTTGATGTCGTTCAGCGCGTCGAGGACTTTCTTTTCCACCAGCGGATGGCCGATCTGCACCGATTGGGCGGAAACGTGCTCCGATTCCTTGGTCAACTCGCCCGAGGAAAAGGTCGCGCCGTGGATGCCGTCCCGGCCGGTCAGCCCGCCCATCAAAATTACACGATCGCCCGGTTCGGGGCGGCCCTTGGCGACGATTTCGCGCTCAATCATGCCGAGACATCCGGCATACACCAGTGGCAGGCCGAGGAATCTATCGGAAAAGCAGATACTGCCGTTCACGGTCGGGATACCCATTTTGTTGCCGTAGTCCATGATGCCCGCCACGACCTGACGCATGACTCGTTTGGGATGCAATAACCCCGTCGGAATTTTATCCCATGGCGTTTCCGGCGGCGCGAAGCAGAGGACGTTGGTATTTGCAATCGGTTTGCCGCCGAGGCCGGTGGCCATGATATCGCGGATGACGCCGCCGATGCCCGTATGAGCGCCGCCGAACGGCTCGATTCCGGATGGTTTGTTATGCGTTTCCACCTTGAAACAAACGCCCCAGTCGTCATCGAATTCGATGACACCGGAATCGTCGATGAAGACCGACCAGCACCAATCGCGATTCAAATCCTCGGTGACACCTTTGAGGCGTTTGATGAACGGCACCTGCAATTCACCGTCGACGTATACGTTGGCGCGAAAGACTTTGTGGCTGCAATGCTCCGACCAGGTCTGCGCCAGCGTTTCGATTTCGACGTCGGTGGCCGGGCGGTCGCTGTGCCGGTAATATTCCCTGATCGTCTGCATTTCCAGCAGGTTTAGCCAGAGGCGGTTGCGGCTGAGCGCCATCAATTCGTCGTCGGTCATATTGGCCAGCGGAAGAATCTCCATATCCGGCTCGGATTCGCGGATATCCACGAACGGCTTGTCGCCGGGCTGGACGGTGTGCTCGACGACGGGATTATAAAGAATCCGCCGCCCGATCTGAGCGATCTCATCGTCGGTCGCATTTCCTGTGATCGTATATATGCGAACCAGTTTGGCCGCCTGGCAGTCCATGCCCAATTGGGCGATGGCCTTCATCACCTGCGCCGCGGTGGCGTCCGTGACGCCGTGATTGAGTGAAACCTCGATAATATGATCATCTCCGTTGCGGCCAACTTCATGCGCGACGTCATACGTCTCGGTCGTGTACGACTCGGTGACGTTGTCGGACAGGAGTTGTCCGGCCAGCATATCGATATTTTCCGGGGTCATCGATTCCGATTTGAGATAGTACGCGCTGGCGAATCGCACCCGTTCGACGCCCTTAATACCCAACTCCTCGATCTGGGTCCGGACGTTTCGGCCGATCACATCGAATTCGGGGATTTTTTTTCGTACGGTGATTTTATAAATCATGCGCGGTTTCCTTCGTAACGAGCGTGCCGTATATGCCCGCGGTTTAATGAGCCGTATTAGTCGAACAAAACGGCCGATTTGTCAATAGGAAAATGCCGCTACAAAGATAAAAGCGAGTGGCGGCGAGCTTAACCATTATCTTTCAGTAAATTACGGCGCGCGGCAGCCGGTCGCAGGCAAACTCAATCAATTTCGAGAACCTGCAATCGGTCGGCCACGCGGTCACGAATGCCGGCAGTTCCCCATTCGTCGATATAGCCGATCGGGCTGGCCAAGGCTCGGATATGATCAACGGTCAAATCGACTTTGTGGTGAGTATGACCGCACAGGGCGTGGGAAATGCGTGCGTTTCGAAGAAGCGCCTCGCCCATCCGTTTGCTGCCCATGAAGGTTGCGAAAAAATCCCAGCTCAGGTCGTCGATATAATTGACCATTTGCGAAAATGGCAGATGATGGATGACGGCGATTATGCGATTGACACCGTCGGCGGACAATCGGTCGGCCTGTTCCGTCAACGATTCGATCATTTCGGAGCAGACGTCCCCGTCGGATCTGCACAGCCGTTCACGAATCAGTTTCCGTGTTTTGTCGATGGGGTGCCGCAGCCACCATGCGCGCCGCATATCGATCCACATCGATCTGCCGTACTGCCCTCCGGCGTATATTTGCGCCGTGATTTCATCGTCGAACTTCGGATTGCGGAATGAATAATCATACCAGCCGAGACTGCCGATAAAGCCAACGTCGCCGAGTCGAAACGGCGTCATCCATAGGGGGAAGAAATCGTGCTCATGGCAAATGGCCGGAAGAAGCTCAAGATATTTGCGGGTACTGTCGATGCCCTTCTGGAGTTGCCGATTCGATTCAATCCAGATATCGTGATTGCCCGGGACGACCAACTTGGGACAGGTCAGATCGGCAAAGGCGGCCAGCGCCTTTCCGAATTGTTCTCGCTCGGAGGCTATATCTCCAGCAAGCACGAATACGTCCGGCGCGATTTCGGTTACGCGCTCGGCCAGAATCGGGACGAGCTCGGCGTTCCGGGGCGAAGAGTCGACGTGAATATCCGATGTGAAAGCCAGTTTCATTGGTGCGTATCCTCATTGACGGTGGCGTGATTCGTCGGCGCTTTCGGATATGCGGCCTTTCGACCATAGAAAAGATCCTCACCGTAAACCGCGACACGACGTGCCATTGGATTTTTCCTAATTGCCCGACGAATCATATTGTGCACCACCGTCGGGGGATGGCTGAACGGGCAGACCTTCATGCATAATCCGCAGTCGGTGCCGATTGCTCGCCAGTAATGAAAACAGCTTTCGATGCGCAATGGCCATTTGCGAACGCCCCGGACGTCGGTTCTCTCTCCGGCCGGGATCGAGCCGGACGGGCAATTGACGGCGCAACGACGGCAGATATCGCAGAAATCCTGAACGCCGAAGGCGATCGGTCGGTCGGGAGTCAGCGGCAGATCCGTCGTAACCGCGCCGAGTCGGATCCGGGAGCCGAACTTCCGCGAAATCAAATATCCGTGCCGCCCCAATTCGCCCAGTCCGGCGTCATGAGCTACCGGGGGAAGCATAATCTGATAGTTGCTCCCGGAAATATGCGCCCGGGCGGGATAACCAAGATCGCGGATGAACTGCGCCAGCGTTATCGAAATTACGGCCGCCTCCAGGTAGGCTCGCGCCGTCTCTTCGGTGATTGACAGTCGAGGTGCGGCTTCGACATTGTCGTATGCCATTTCCACCGTAAACGCTATCGCATATCGATGCGCGTTGTTTATCGGTTGCCCCCACGGTTCGGGGCCCCGCCCGACATGGGAATAGACATAGGCCGAATTAAGGCGGGCAATGCCGACTTCATCTGCGCCCAGATGGAGCGTTAGTTCCTTCACGAGCGGCGTGATCGCACCGGGATCGACCGGCTGCACGGTGGAAACGACGTCGCCGTCCACCTTGGTCGTCAACCCCTCGATCATCTTGAAAATCGAATCCGTATACGGTGAGCGGACGGGATCGTAATACTTCCCGCCGGGAGCAAGCAATTCGGGAAGTTTACGGATTTTATCGTCGACATCTTTCAATTCGGGCCTGCGGGCATAATAACTTCGATATTTATCTGATCCCGGCTGATATTCCTCGCGCGCGAACATCGTGTCGCGTTCATCGACCCGTTCGGTGGTCTCGCCGATTTCGATTAGTGACGCTTTGCCGAAAGGCAGAAATATTGCGAGAACCAATAAGATGGCCACGGCCGCCGGAATAATCAATAGCCACGCGTCGGAGGGGAATAAGACATGCCACGCAAGCCAGATGGCGGTTACCAAAACCATGATGAACGTGCCGATCAACGCGGCGCGGTATCGGCGTTCTCGGATGGATGTCAGCGCGAGAATTACAAAGAAAACCGCCACGGCAAGTCCAACGGCATAATAGACAATTTCAATGGCGGTCATCGATGGCATCCTTACGCAACGATCCGATTATCCTATAACGAAACGCCGTCCCGGAGGAGACGGCGTTCGATCAGGTATTTGGCCAAAACCGTCGTTACTTCTTAATCCCCAGGATATCGAAAATGAAGGCGTATTCGAACGCGACTTCCTTGAGATAGTCGTAGCGACCCGAGGCGCCCATATGCCCGGCGCCCATATTCGTCTTCAGAATGATGATATTGTTGTCGGTGTTGTTCGCCCGCAGTTTGGCTGTCCATTTGGCGGGTTCCCAGTACTGCACGCGGGGATCGTTGAGGCCGGCCGTGATCAGCATGTTGGGGTAGGCCTGGGGTTTGACGTTGTCGTACGGCGAATAGGTCATCATGTAGTTATAGAAGTCCTCTTCGTGGGGATTGCCCCATTCGGTATATTCCTCGACGGTCAAAGGAATGCTGGGATCGAGCATGGTGTTGACGACGTCGACGAAGGGCACATCGGCGACGATGATGCGGAACAAATCCGGCCGCATGTTGGCGATCGCTCCCATGAGCAGGCCGCCGGCGCTGCCGCCGTTGGCGACAATTCCACTCGGCGACGTATAACCCTGATCGACCAGATACTGCGCGCAGGCGATAAAGTCGGTGAATGTATTGCGCTTGTTCAACAGCCGTCCCTGTTCATACCACCAGCGTCCCATTTCGCTTCCGCCGCGGACGTGCGCGATGGCGACGATAAAGCCGCGATCCAGCAGGCTGAGCCGGTTGGAATAAAACGTCGGTTCCATGCTGCTGCCGTAAGAACCGTATCCCCGCAAATAACAGGGATTGGAGCCGTCCTTCTTGAACAATGATTTTTTGTATACGAGCGATATCGGGACTTTCGTCCCGTCGTCGGCAGTCGCGAAAATGCGCTCCGAAAGATATTCATCTGGATTATAGCCGCCGAGAACCTCGTACTGCTTCAGCATCGTCCGTTCTTTTGTGCGCATATTGTAATCGTACACCGTCTGGGGCGTTACCAGCGACATGTATGCGAAACGCAGCGAGTCGGTATTGTAATCGATATTACCGGACGGCCAGAAGATGTAGATCGGCTCGGGAAAATCGACGAAGTATGATGAATTGTCGCCGAGGTTGATGACGTGAATCTGGCGCAGGCCGTTTTCCCGCTCAAAGACGGTCAGGAAATCCTTGAAGACATCGATTCCCTCGACATAGACCGAATCGCGGCCCGGTATGACCTCTTTCCAGTTTTTCTTGCCCGGTTTGGTGTCGGGTGTTTTGAGAAGGCGGAAATTCGGCGCGTCTTCGTTAGTGTGGATGTAGAAATCATTTCCCTGATGATACACGTAGTACTGAACCTGCGGCTTGCGGGCCTGGATCAGGGTGAATTTTCCGAGAGGCTTGTCGGCGTCGGCAAAGTAATACTCGGTGGCATTGTTGCTGGACAAGGCGATGTACAAAAATTTCTTGTCTTTGCTCTTGGAGATGTCAACCGAGTATGCCTTGTCTTTTTCTTCATAGATCAGGGTATCCTTGTCGGGCGGCGTACCCAGTTTATGCAGATACAACTCATACGGCCGATGGATGTCGTCCAGAACGGGATAGATAAAGGCGCTGTTGTCCGAAGTCCATTCGATCGGCGCGGAAGTATTGTCGATGCTGTCGGGATACATCTGGCCGGTGACGAGGTTTTTGATGACGAGCGTGTAGTTTTCATTGCCGGCGGTGTCAACTGAATAGGCGAGCATGGTATGATCAGGACTGACGTGGAACGCGCCCAGATCGAAAAAGTCGTGCCCCTCGGCAAGGACGTTGACGTCGAGCAGCACTTCCTCGGGCGCTTCCAGGCTTTTCAGCTTGCGGCACATGATCGGGTATTGCTTGCCTTCTTCGGAACGCGAATAATAATAGAACGAGTCTTCCCTGACCGGAACCGACAGGTCGGTTTCCTTGATGCGGCCGAGCATTTCCTGATACAGCTTATCCTGGAATTTCTCGGTATGTTTCATGACCTCGTCGGTGTATTTGTTTTCCGCTTCCAGGTAATTGGTGACGGCCGTATCGCCGCGCTCCCGCAGCCAATAATATTGGTCGACCCGGACGTTGCCGAGGACGGTGTCGGTGTGGGCGATGGTTTTGGCCATCGGGGGCTGGGGCGGCGTTTTTGAGCAGGAAACCGGCAGCAGGCCGGCGATAACGAGCGCCAGCAGGGGGATAAGGGCGCTGGCAAATCTTTTCGACCGCATCATGGCGATGCCTCCTCCGTGTTTGAATTCGACCGGCATGAATCGTCTGGGATAATGGTTGTCGGTCATATAATTGCCCAGTATACAACATTCGCCGGTCCGGTTCAACCGGATTTTGCGATATACGCGGCCCGTAGTCTCGGCATGTTCCCTTCCCGCAGGAACATCGCCGGTAATACCGGGGTTGATAGTGCCGATACGCTGAAATATGGCGACAGGCGAAACGCCGAAACGAGCGTGAGCGATAACGATATCGGCCGGCTCGATTTCCGGCGTCGTTTTTGGCGCCGAAACTCGTATCACCTTCGTGAAATCGGAATTGACCTTGACTTGTAGGAGGTCATTTCATAAGATTTCTACTTCGCCGACAACCGGGCCTATCCCGGTTGAACTTTTTGTAAAGTAGGATTGGGATAATGATTACACTGACTTTGCCCGATGGCAACAAGAAGGAATTCGAAAGCCCCGTAACCGGGCGCACCGTGGCCGAATCGATATCGTCGAGAACGGCCAAGACCGCGATAGCCATTGACGTCGACGGCCAGATTAGAGACCTCAACACTGCGCTGGAAACAGATTCGCAGGTTAGGATTCTGACGACTCGCGACGTGCAAGCGCTCGATATCCTGCGGCATTCCACGGCTCACCTGCTGGCGCAGGCGGTGCAGCGAGTTTATCCGGGCGCGCATCTGGGTTTGGGAACATCCATCGAAGACGGCTTCTATTATGATTTCGAAATTCCGCCGGTCGACCGGGAAATGCTCGATAAACTCGAAAAAATCATGCAGGAAATCGTCGAGGAGGACCTGGCTGTCAAGCGTGAGGCGGTATCCTACGAAAAAGCCCACGAGATGGTCAAGAACCAGCCGTTCAAAATCGAGGTTCTCGACGAACTGGAAAATAAGCAGGAAACGGTGTCGTTCTACCGCCAGGGAACATTCTACGATATGTGCCGGGGACCGCATATCCCAAGCACGGGCAAAATCCCGGCGTTCAAGCTGCTGAAAAGCGGAGCCGTCTACTGGCGGGGCAACGCCAAAAATCCCCCCATGCAACGGATTTACGGCACGGCCTTTTTCGATCAGAAGGCCATGAAGCTGTATCTCAAGCAGCTTGAGGAGCGCGAACAGCGGGATCATAACCGTCTCGGCCGTCAGTTGGGGTATTTTATCACCGTGCCCGAGGTGGGGCAGGGCCTGCCGCTTCTGGCTCCCAAGGGCGCCAAATTGAAGATGATTCTCCAGCGGTTCGTCGAGGACGAAGAGGAAAAGCGCGGTTATCAATTCACGATGACGCCGCTTTTGGCCAAGAGCGATCTCTATATGATCTCGGGTCACTGGCAGCATTACCGGGACGATATGTTCACGCTGGAGGCGTATGGCGAGGAAATGGGACTGCGCCCGATGACCTGCCCATATCAGTTCATGATCTACAAGAGCACCCGGCACAGCTACCGCGACCTTCCCATACGGTACGCCGAGACCTCCACGCTGTTCCGCAACGAGGCGTCGGGCGAAATGCACGGATTGATTCGCGTGCGTCAGTTCACGCTCGCCGACGGGCATATCATCTGCCGCCCGGATCAGCTCGAAGACGAATTTCAGAAGACGCTTGATTTGCTGGTCTATATCACCGAATCGATAGGGCTAACGGGTATATGGTATCGTTTTTCGAAATGGGATCCGGCCAACAAGGGAAAATATATCGACAATCCCGAGGCGTGGGAAAATTCGCAGATTGTTCTCAAGCGCTGCCTCGATAATAGCGGCCTGGAATACGTCGAGGCGATGGACGAAGCCGCCTTTTACGGCCCCAAACTGGATATGCAGATCAGGAACGTGTACGGCAAGGAAGACACCATCATCACCATCCAGTTCGATTTCGCCCTGCCGGAACGGTTCGACATGACCTATGTCGATGAGAACAACCAGATGCAGCGGCCGTTTATCATTCACCGTTCGTCGATCGGGTGTTACGAGCGGACGATCGCATTCTTGCTCGAACAGTACGCCGGCAAACTGCCGTTCTGGCTCTCGCCGGAACAGGCCGTGGTCATGACGATCACCAGCGAGATCGACGACTATGCCCGACAGGTGCACGATAAACTGCGCGAGCGCGGCATCCGGGCCAAAATCGATCTGCGGTCGGATACGATCAACAGGAAGGTGCGCGATGCCCAGAAGGAATATATCCCATTGATGATCACGGTCGGCCAGAAAGAGCAGGACAATAGCACGGTCGCCCTGCGGATCCTGGACGGCACGGTTAAGTACGGCATTGGCCTCGATGCGTTTCTCGAATATGTCTCGACGCTTCAGGCCAAACGGGCGCTGAAGATCGATCTGTCTGAACTCGGTGTTTAACCTGCCTGCACATGATAACTCCAAATGAAAAGCCCCGCCGAAGCGGGGCTTTTTCGTTATTATCGAAGGCCGATGTGTTCGCTATTCGCATTAGAACAATCATCGCATGGGGAAAATTAGTCTGCATTATGCAAAATACGCTTTGGGCACCATGTGATTGTTCATCGAAGCGAATAATGCATAATCAGAGGACGAATTTGTCGAACTTGGTCTGGTAGGCATCCGACAGCTTGTACGGGATGAAACTGTCGGACGAAGCCGCATCGGCGCCGGATTCCGGTATGATAACGCCCATTTTTTCGGCGTAATCGAAAATCTGGGTAATATCGGGACGGCTGCCGAGGCGGGCGTCTTTCGGCGCATCCTCACCGAATTCCCATTTGCCGCCGCGTTTACCGAGTGACCCTACATGCTCTTTGCAGAGCGTATGCAGAAACTGCTGCACGGAATACTGCATGTTCGGATAATAATTGACCGGCGGTTTGGGCATGGGAAAGGGCTCGCCCAATGCGATCTCGTACTTGAAATGTTTGTAGGTCTCTTCCGGCATATATCTCTATATCGGTTGATCTTGGCCAAATATGAAGTATTTTGCATACTCAATGCAACTTAAAATTTCGAAAAATTCCCACCTTTCGCGATCCGATATTTTGCCAGATTGCGTCCTTGAAAAAGACACGCGGATATCGTCTTTCATGTCAAGGGCTCGTGGTCGGCGTACGTCCTCCTGCGCCAACATCTCATGGCAGACGGGGATATCCGGCATGCACAAATTCCCTCACCCCTACCTCTCTCCCAGGGGGAGAGGGGAAAGATGGAAATCATAGTATAAGCCGCGACGATAGGTCGCGGCCGTCCAAATGATGTGATGTGTCTATGACGTGAATTCCACTGAATCAAATGCATCTGACAAGTACTCGATCAAATCGCCGGCAATCATTGAACGCGGATGAATTTCCTCGGTGGCAAGATCACCCGCCAGCCCATGAACATACACGGCGCAAACCGCAGCTCCCATGGGATCGAGCCGCTGACCCAGCAGGGCGAGGATGATACCGGTGAGGACGTCGCCGGAACCCCCGGTGGCCATTCCCCAGTTGCCGGTTGGATTGAGGAAAATATCGCCGTCGGGCGAGGCGACGATGGTCGGCGATCCCTTGAGCACGATCACGGCTTTGAAGGCGCGGGCGTACTTGACGGCGAGATCATAGTTGTTGATTTGATTGGCATCCGGGGTTTCTCCGGTCAACCGTGCGAATTCGCCCGGATGCGGCGTCAGCACCAGCGGCCCATGATGGGCCAGCAGCGGCGCATTATCCTTGGACAAAGCAAAGAGACCGTCAGCGTCGATAACGGCTGGCACGTCTATGCTGGGAATTAATCTCTGGATCAATTCGATCGTCTCATGATGGCGGCCGATGCCGGGGCCGATGGCGACGGCGTCGCGTTCGGCGATAAGCTTGCGGATTTCTCCGATGCCGCGCACGGCCAATACCGATTTTTTGCGATCCTCCGGCAGAGGCACGGTCATGACTTCGGTCAGTTTGGCCTCGAGGATATGATTGAGCGATGCCGGCACACCGACCGTAACCAGTCCCGCTCCCGAACGCGCTGCGGCCAGTCCTGACATCGCAGCCGCGCCGGTCAAACCGGGTGATCCGGCCAGGACGAAAACCTTACCGAAATCGCCCTTATGTCCGTCCGGTTTGGGTGTCGGCAGCAGGGATGAAACGAGATCGGCGGTGATCAGGTTGCAGTTGATATCGAAATAGTCGACGACTTCGACGGGGATGCCGATCGGGATAACGACGACGCTGCCGCATAGTTCGCGCCCCGGCGAAACGAATTGTCCTGTCTTGGGAAGGGCGAGTGTGGTCGTAATATCGGCCATGACCACCGCGCCTTCGGCCCGCCCGGTGGATACGTCGAGGCCGGATGAGGCATCGATGGCGACCACGAAACGATCGGCATCATTGATGCGTTCGATGATCGGTTCGGTGATGCCGCGCGGCGCTCCGGAAAACCCGGTGCCGAAAATGGCATCGATGATGATATTGAATTCGGACAAATCAGGCAGATGGGGTTCGTCGATGATATGCGCGATGCCATGCCCGGCATCGCGGATGCGGTTGTAGTTGACGCGGCAGTCGTCCGATAATTTCTCGTCGTCTCCGGTCAGATAAAAATCGACCTCCCAGCCGTCGTCGATGAGATATCGCCCGACGACAAAGCCGTCACCGCCGTTGTTGCCGCGCCCGCAAACAATGGCGATATTGGGCCGGTCGAACTGGGGCAGGACGTTTTCCTTGATATATTCAAAAATCCCCCGGCCGGCGTTTTCCATCAATTCCAGCGAGGGGATTTTTTTGACGTCAATGGCGCGGCTATCGATAGCCCGCATCTGTTCGGCATCGACCAGCTTCATGTCTTTTTCGATTTTCCCTTTTTGGGTTTCGGCTCCAGCGCGAACTTGATGACGTCGTAGGCGTCTTCGACGAATTTGAATTTGAGCGCCTTCTTGATCTCCGGCGGAACGTCGATGAGGTCTTTCTCATTTTCTTTGGGCAGAATAACCGTCTTCATGCCGTATCGATAGGCGGCGAGAAGCTTTTCCTTGAGCCCGCCTATTTGCAGCACCTGGCCGCGGAGGGTTATTTCGCCGGTCATGGTGATTTTATCTTTGACCGGCCGCCCGGTCGCCACCGACGCCAGCGCGACGGCCATGGTGATGCCCGCCGAGGGCCCGTCTTTGGGGGTGGCGCCCGATGGAACGTGGATATGGATTTCGTGATCCTCGAAAAACTGCGGATCGATTTTCAATTCATCCGACAGCGACCGCACGTACGACAGCGCCGCCTGCATCGATTCCTTCATGACGTCGCCGAGATGACCGGTCAGCGTCAGGTTCTTTTTGCCGGGCATAACCGTGGCTTCGACCTTGATCACCTCGCCGCCGAACGGTGTCCACGCCAGACCGGCGACTTCGCCGATGCGGTCCTTGCTGAAACGAGTTTCCGAGGTGAACCGCGCCGGGCCGAGGTACTGGCTGATTTTGGTGACGCCGATGGAAACCTTGCGGCGGTTACCGCCGGCCACCTTGGCCGCAACCTTGCGGCAAATCGTCGCCAATTCGCGTTCCAGGTTGCGCAGGCCGGATTCGCGGGTGTACTCCTCGATGATTTTGATGATGGCATCCTTGCCGATGGCCAGATTGGCAGATTTCAGTCCGTGGTTTTCCATCTGCTTCGGCAACAAATGACGCCGGGCGATTTCGGTTTTCTCAAGGTCGGTATATCCCGGAATCCGGATGATCTCCATGCGGTCGCGAAGCACCGGCGGGATGGGATCGAGCATATTGGCCGTGGTGATGAACATGACATGCGACAGATCGAAATCGACCTCGAGGTAATGATCCGAAAATGAATTATTCTGCTCGGGGTCGAGCACTTCCAAAAGGGCGGACGACGGATCGCCGCGAAAATCGGTGCCGAGCTTGTCGATTTCGTCGAGCATAAAGACCGGATTATTCGAGCCGACCCGTTTGAGACCCTGAATAACCCGTCCCGGCATGGCGCCGATATAGGTGCGGCGATGGCCGCGGATTTCGGCCTCGTCGCGGACGCCGCCCAACGACAAGCGGTGGAATTCCCGGCCCATGGCGCGGGCGATGGAACGTCCCAGCGACGTTTTGCCGACCCCGGGCGGGCCGACGAAACAGAGGATGGGGCCCTTGATGTCCTTTTTCAGACGCCGCACGGCCAAAAATTCGATAATGCGCTCTTTGACCTTGTCGAGATCGTAATGATCCTCGTCGAGTATTTTGCGGGCTTTCCTGACATCGAGAATATCCTTGGTCGCCTTGCTCCACGGCACCGACACCAGCCAATCGAGATAGGTGCGGCTGACGGTGTATTCGGCCGAGGCCGGGTTCATTTCCCGCAGCCGTTCCAATTCCTTGTCGGCGGCGGTGCGCGCCTGTTCCGGCATCCGTGCGTCTTCGATACGTTTCTGCAATTCGGCGATTTCCGGCCGTCCGGCCTCGTCGCCCAGTTCCCGCTGGATAGCCTTGATCTGCTCGCGCAGAATATATTCTCGCTGCATTTTTCCCAGTTCCTGGGCGGCGTCACTCTGGATTTTCTTTGATAATTCGAGCACTTCGCGCTCGCGATTGATATGCGAAAGCAGCATTTCCATCCGTCGCTCCACGTCCGGTTCGGCCACCAACTGCTGCTTTTCCTCGATGGAAAGATTCATGTTGGAGGCTATCAGGTCGGTCAGTTGCGCCGGCGTATCCTGATTGATAGCCGTGACGTAAAATTCCTCGGATAAATATGGCGCCAGTTCGACCAGGATTTTCAGCTGTTCAAGGAGGTTCCGATGCAGTGCCTCGGTCTTGACCGACGGTGTGTATTTCTCATCGATGGGCGTGATTTCGGCCATCATGTATGGCGAGGTCGTCAGGGGGCGCTTGATTTTGATGCGCGACAAGCCCTGTATCAGAAACCGCACGGAACCATCGGGGAAACGAAGCATTTTGAGGATGTTTCCCGCCGTGCCTTTCCAGTAGATGTCGTCGAACCCGGGGTCTTTGATATCGGGGTTTTTGGTAATGAAAATACCGACGGTTTTCCCCTGTGTGAGCGCCTCGTCCACCAGCCGGGCGTGGCTTTTTTCAGTGATGATAAGCGGAATCACCAGATAGGGAAAAACGACGACTCCCCGGACGGGCAGAATCGGCATTTCCTTGGGTATGACGACCGATTCGGCCTGGTCCTTTTTAATCGCTATTTCCAAAAGAACTCCTTTTTTCAATTTCGCGGGTTGCCCACCGCCTGCCTCCCTACTCTAAACAAATCGGCATCTTAACGCAACGGCAAAAGCGACAACCTTGTGTTTGTATTAATAACATTATCGGCGGCAAAATGTTCAAAGCTCAGCCGGGGACGGCCTATGTCTCCGCTCTCGGCCCGATATCGTGCCGAGGATAATTCGCTTGACTTTTCTGCCGGATTTTTTACCCTGTCCACACGTATAATTAGCGATACTGTGAAAAGGAGATACGACGATGGTCGATAAAGCAGACAATCCGGTGGACGCCATACGCCTGGCGATCAAACGCGAAGAGGCGGCGTATGACTTTTACATGAAGCATGCCAAACTCTTCGAAAACGAAGCCACCCGCAAAATGTTCGAATCGCTGGCGGAGGAGGAGATCAAGCACAAAGAACGACTCCAGGCCGAACTCGATGATAACTATCTGACCGAGATGTAGCCATAGATTAAGACGTGGAGGTACTATTCGCATGACACCCGTCAATCCCAAAGTGCTGGAATCGCTGTCGTGGGGGATTTCCGCCGAAATCAAGGCGTATGTATTCTACAAGGAAGCGGCCAAGGTCGTGAAAAGCGCCGAATTCAAGGACACCCTGCTGAGCCTGGCCGGCGAGGAAAAAAACCATTACTGGATGCTGGAACGGCAGCATCATTCGCTCATCAAGTCTGAGCAATGGGTTTCCTACAACGATATCCTCAAACAGGAGGGCCTTCCGGATATCAGCGAGGAGATGGCCGCCAAGCACAAGGAAATGATCGACTCGGTGCGCAACGCCCAAAACGAGCGCGAAATTCTGGATATCGCCTACGAATTGGAAAAGAAGTCTTATGAAGTCTATACCGAGGCCGCCGGGCGGGCCACCGATCCGGAAGAGAAGAAGACATTCGAATATCTGGCGAATTTCGAGAAAGGCCATATGCGGTTGATCCAGAAGTTGATTGATTCGCTGTGACGCCTCTTTTCCCTTGCCCTCGGTTTTAATAAGTGAATAAATTGCGCGGGAAGATAAACCCGCGCTCTTTTTATGAATAAACGACACTTGAGCTGGATCGAGATCGATCGCAACGCGATCATCAACAATATCGCCAACCTGTCGCGGCTGGCCGGATCGAAGGTACAAGTAGCGGCGGCGGTCAAGGCCAACGGCTACGGTCACGGCCTGCCGCAGATGGTGGCAATCCTCAAAGACACCGATGTCGCCTATATGGCGCTTCACAACACCGCCGAAGCCGACGCGGCGCGGGCGGCGGGGTGGGACCGCAAGATCCTCCTCGTGGGCGCTGTCGCCCCCGAGGATATCGACGCCGTGTTCCGCCTGGATATTGAACCGACCATATTCGATCCCTCGTTTATCAACGATCTGGGGAAATTCTGCCGGCGATCCGACGTCACCGCTCGCGTGCACCTGAAACTCGAAACCGGCACGCACCGCCAGGGTTTGCTGGAAAGCGAAATACCCAAAGTCGCGGAGCGGCTGAAAGAGTACGCGGAACTGACGGTGGCGGGGGCGTCGATGCATTTCGCCAATATCGAGGATACCACCGACCATAGCTATGCCATGCGGCAGCTCAAGGAATTCAAACGCCTGGTGGCGGCGCTGCGTCGCGAGGGAATCAAGCCCGGCGTTTTGCACACCGCCTGTTCGGCGGCGGTGTTGCTGTTCGACGATACCTATTTCGACATGGTACGGCCGGGGATATCCGTTTACGGCTATTGGCCGTCGAAGGAGACGTATGTGTCGTACCGTCTCAGCGGCGGCGAAAACTCGATTCTGCGCCCGGCGCTGTCGTTCTATTCGCGCATCACCCAAATCAAGACGGTGCCGGCGGACAGTTTCATCGGATACGGATGCACCTATCGCACCAGCGCCAGGTCCCGAATCGCCATTTTGCCGGTGGGATATTCGGACGGGGTGGACCGGCGGCTGTCCAACCTCGGGTATGTGCTGATCAAGGGACGGCGGGCGCCGGTTCGCGGCCGGGTATGCATGAACCTGATCATGATCGACGTGACCGATATCCACGGCGTCAAACTATACGATGCCGCGACTATCATAGGTCGCGACGGGGCCGAACAGATCAGCGCCGACACGCATGCCTCGTGGTGCCAGACGATTAATTATGAGATTCTATCGCGACTGTCGCCGAATTTGCCGCGAACGGTGGTGTGATTGTTTCGGGATAAGATTGTGAGAAAAAGCACAAATTGGCCAAGGAAAACAAGAATATATAGACCCATTATCGCGACTTCTAAGTGGTTATAATATAAGGGATAAGGACATTACTTCGTCAGGGGTGAAAAAAATAGCTTGACGCACGAGTGCGATTTCGGTTTCTTATTGTGAAACTATTCACATGCACGCGCATTATAGCAATGTGAGATTATGAGGACTATGCCAAAACGGGAAAGCGAAAGAAAGAAGATTTCGGAATCGACCATCCGGCGGCTGTCGCTGTATTACCGGGCCCTGTCGCTTCTGGAAAAGGAGAATTACGAAACCATCTCTTCCAAGGAACTGGCCAAACGCGAGAAGTTGACGCCGGCGCAGGTGCGCAAGGACCTGTCTTTTTTTGGATCGTTCGGCACCCGGGGGCTGGGCTATCCCGTTTCCGAACTCAAGCAGCGGATCGCCAAAATCCTGGGCATCCACCGCAACTGGAACGTGGCCATGATCGGCGTCGGCAATATCGGATCGGCGTTGGTATCCTACAAGGAATTCCAAAAGCAGGGGTTCACCATCAAGCTGGTGTTCGATAACGATCAACGAAAAATCGGCTCCAATCACAAGGGGCTGATCGTGTCCGATATCAACGACATGCCTCGGCTGCTCCGCGAGCATAATATCGAGATGGTCATCCTGGCCGTCCCGGCCATCGTGGCGCAGTATATCGTCGACGAAGTCGTCGCGGCGGGCATCAAGGCGATTTTGAATTTCGCCCCGATCAACCTGAAAGTCCCCGAGGACGTCTTTCTGCGCAACGAAAACATGGCCATGGAGCTGGAATATCTCTCCTTCGCCATCTCCAACGATTACACCCCCAACTGATCGCGGGATTTTTTCCATATTTACTAATAACGGGTACACTACGTCTTCAGGGAGCATTGAAAATCCCCGATAAAATTTATCTATAGCAACAGAGCAAACTCAATGTCATTCCCGCCTGCGCGGGAATGACAGGTGCTCCTTCTCACTCCAGAAAATGAAACTCAACCAGCTTTTTCAACAGGCCCTAAAGACCCGGGGTGCCCGGCACCGGGATAGTCGGTCAGAGTGTGTCTTTCTTCAGTCTCGCTGTATTCCCCCGTACACCACGATGTTCCATCAGCATCGCGGCAAAGGCAAGATTATTTTTTGCGAGGGCCAGGTCCAGAGGAGTCCAGCCGTTGTTCAGCGGCAAATTTACTTCGGCGCCGCCGTCGAGCAGGATCCGGCCAAGCGCGACATTGCCTTCCATCGCCGCTACATGAAGCGGTGTGCACTCCGTTCGCGACCGGCTGTTCACAAAGGCTCCGCTGTCCAGCAGTACCCGGGCTATTTCGGCGTTGCCGCACAGCGCCGAATAATGCAGGGGCGTCCAGCCGTCATTATCCTGAACCTGCGCCCGTGCACCATGCGCCAGCAGCATCCTGACGGTCTTCTCCCAACCCTCGTTGACGGCAACGGAAAGCGGGGTCAGGCCCAAGTCGGTCCGGGCCTCGATGTTCGCGCCGGCCGCCAGCAGAATCCGGATGACCTCATTATGCCCGCTCAGGGATGCGTAATGAAGGGGTGTCCACTTGTTCTTTTGCTGTGTTTTCACCGAAGCCCCGACCGCCAATAACTGCCGGACGATGCCGGCGTGACCATCACCGGCGGCATAAAAGAGCGGTGTGGCGCCCATGTCGTTCGCCTGATCGACCTTTGCGCCGCGACCGATAAGGATGGTCACTATTTCATCCTGCCCCTGCAGTACGGCTTCGTGAAGAGCCGTCATGCCCCACGCATTACCGGCGTTGATGATGTCGGTTTCCTCGGTCGCTAGAATCAGTTCGACGAAATCCGGATCGCCGGTTTCCACGGCACGGGCCAGAACGGATTTCTCCGCTGTATCCGCCGGTTGATCAAGATCGACAAGGTAGCCCCGCCAGGGAAAATCGGAAATGACAAGTTGATCGGCCCGGGGAATTCCATAAATCGGAACAAAATAGTCTTTGACCATGGTCTGGAAAACCGCATCAAATTCCGTAACCGCCTCCTCGACGATAATGACGCGACGATCAGCCGGCGCGATCAGTTCAGGCAGATGCGGTTTTGCATCGGCGCGCAGGGGATCATGCATCAATTCCACCCGCACTTCATACCGGTGCCCGGCTTCCAGCTTGAGCGCAAGTGTTTCCGAGGAATCCGACGCCATGCGAATCAGTTCCGAGGATTCACCGTCGGAAGTTATGTACGGAGATATGGCGGCGTCGGATTGTTTTCGCTCACCCCGCGAACCGCGCATGATCGGTTTTCCCGTTATCAAAATATAGGCGTATGAGGGATTATAATGCCGATAAAATCCGGCGTAATCTACGGCTACACTATGATCGCCCGGCAGGAGTTCAATCCAGCGGCCCGGCGATGATGTCGCTTTCCGCTGGTCTGTCTTACCGTCATACGCCTCCCCGATACGTATATCATCAACGCTGACGATGAGCGCCTTCGGGCCGCTTCGGATCATGGCAACCTCATCGGTTTTGCGCTTTTCACCCTCATACAGCCGTATCGGTTCGGGGCAGCCAGACAGCCCAAGCACGATCAGCGCCAACGACAGGCTTACAAGTGGTTTCAGATTGCATCACCCCCCATCTCGGTGATGATCCGTCCGACCGTTATCGCCAATAATTATCGGCGCCCTGCATCTTCGGCCGGTGTAATGATGTTCGGCAATAATATAATACGTGACGCTATTGATCGGAGAATATAAAAGAAATTCGCCCGACGAGCCATCCGGCACTCACAAAAAAAGTCGGGAGCACAAGGCTCCCGACCTGCAATTTATTGATAGTAGCGATGTGTGCGGTGTTATCTATGATCGCACGGCTCACCCGCCAAGGTTTTTCCGGGTGAATTTGCCCTTGAGTGAGGGCACGACGAATTTACCATTCTTGCGGATCAGCTTGCCGTCAAACCAAATTTCGCCGCCGCCGTAATCGGGCCGCTGAATGCATACCAGATCCCAATGGATGGCGGAGTTGTTGCCGTTGGGAGCTTCGTCATAGCTGCGCCCGGGCGTGAAATGAAACGATCCGTCGATCTTTTCGTCGAACAGGGTGTCCTTCATCGGCTCTTTGATCATCGGGTTGACGCCGAGCGAAAATTCACCGACATAACGCGCGCCGGGATCGGTGTCGAGAATTTTATTCAGCTTGTCCTCGTTGGCCGAACAGGTCGCCCTGACGATCTTGCCGTTCTTGAATTCGAAGCGGATATTTTCGAAGACCGTCCCCTCATAGAGCGACGGGGTATTGTATGAAATTACGCCATTGACCGAATTTTTCACCGGCGCGGTGTAAACTTCGCCGTCGGGGATATTGCGGCCCCCGTCGCATTTGACGACGTTGATGCCCTTGATGGAAAAGGTCAGGTCGGTGCCCTTGCCTTTGATGTGCACCTTATCCGTTTTGTTGATCAATTTCACCAGCGGGTCCATCGCCTTCGACATTTTCTTATAATCTATGCAGCAGACGTCGTAGAAGAAATCCTCGAATACCTCTTGCGGCTTCTGGGCCAACTGGGCCATGGCGCTGTTGGGGAAGCGCAGGGCGACCCAGCGGGCGTGTTTGATGATGTGATCGGCAATGACAGGCTTCCAATATATCTCCCGGAAAGTTTTCATTTTTTCGGGTGGGACGTCGGCCAGGTCGAAGGCGTTTTCGGAACCGGCGATACTGATATAGCAGTCGGTCTTTTTGACCATACCCATCTGGAAGGCGGCGAATTTCTTGAGCTGATCGGTCTGGAAGCGCATCAGGAACTGGCGGGCCAGCGATTCGTCGTTGTAGTACCAGAAGGGGACGCCGCCGGCCTCGGCCACGGTTTGGATGACGGCTTTGCCGAGTTCGAGGGCGTCGACGCCTTTGATGGCGATATAGACCATGTCGCCTTTCTTGACACGGCAGGAATAGTTAACCAGGATATCAGCCAGTTTATCGTTGCGGGGGTCTTTCATGCGATCCTCCTTGAGGGTTTCCGATCATCGCGGCCAAGACTATTGATGACAATACGCGGCATGCGACAGAATCATCGGAAGATAATAATCGAAACGGACTGGAGTTTCAAGCGATTAGTGGCGGAAAAGCCAATCGGACTCAGAAGACAATTGCCATAGCGGCGACGATGGCGTATTATGTTTCAGGAAAACCACGAACGAAAGGCGGATATGGCACAGTTGACTTTTTTGGGAGCGGCCGGGACGGTGACGGGGTCGCGGCATTTGCTGGATATCGACGACACCCGGCTGTTGATCGATTGCGGGATGTTTCAGGGACCGAAGGAATTCCGGATGAAAAACTGGGAGTCGTTTCCAGTGCCACCCCAATCGATCGACCGCGTGTTCCTGACCCATGCCCATATCGACCACAGCGGATACCTTCCAAAATTCTGCCATGAGGGATTCGCAGGCAAAGTACATTGCACCCATGCCACTGGCGAACTGTGCGAGATACTGCTCAAAGACAGCGCCCATCTGCAGGAAGAAGACGCCTACTGGGCCAACAAAAAGGGCTTTTCCCGGCACAAACCGGCCAAGCCGCTCTACACGGTGGCGGACGCCGAGAAAGCATTGACGTTCTTTTCGCCGCTGTATTTCGGCGAGGATTTCTATATCAATGACCGGCTGCGGATCAAGCTCAGGGATTCGGGGCATATGCTGGGCTCGTCGTTTGTCGATATCCGGACAACGGAAAGCCAAAAGGGGAAGAAGATTCTGTTCAGCGGCGACATCGGCCGCGAATCGCGGCCCATCCTCCGCGCTCCGGTGCAGGTGTTCAACGTCGATTATTTGGTTCTGGAATCGACCTACGGCGAGCGGCTGCATGAGCCGGGATCGCCGATTGATGAGCTGGCGCGAGTCATCACCGAAAGCGCGGAACGGGGCGGGACGCTGGTAATACCGGCGTTCGCGATCGGCCGGACGCAAGTGCTCCTGTATGTCATCCGCGATCTTGAGGAGCAGGGGAGGATACCGGAGCTGCCGATCTACGTCGATTCGCCGATGGCTATCGAGGCCACCGAGGTATTCGAGAGGCGGATCGCGGAGCTCGATATCGCCAGCCGCATCCTGGCGCTCACCGGCAGGAAGATATTCCGGCCCAAAAATCTTCACATCTGCAAGACCCGGCAGGATTCCAAGGCAATCAACGACGTCAGAGGCCCGGCGATAATTATCTCATCGAGCGGCATGGCCGTCGGCGGGCGCATTCTGCACCATCTGGCTAACCGGCTGCGACACCCTGAAAACACGGTGCTTATTATCGGCTATCAGGCCCACGGCACCCGGGGGCGAACATTGCTGGAGGGCGGGACGGAGGTGAAAATCCACGGCCAGATGATTCCGGTCAAAGCGAAGATGGAATCGATTATGGGCTTTTCGGGCCACGCCGACTATAACGAAATCCTGGCGTGGTTGATGGGGTTCAATCGTCCGCCGGAAAAGACGTTTATCGTGCATGGCGAGCCGGAGGCGGCGGCGTCGCTGGCGGAAAAAATCAAATCGACCTTCGGCTGGGAAACGATGATACCGTCACTGGGGGAGAGCGTCGAGATCGATCTGTGAGGTCTATCGTTCCTACTTGTTATTGTTGACTACCTGCACCCGGGGGCATCGGAGCGGCCAAGCCGTCATATGATTCCCGTTGACAGAATCCACGTTGAACGTATATTGAAGTTGGAGGATTTATACCTGCCGGCTACAATTATATGGGGAGGTCGCAAATGTTATCATGGAAAAAGCGGTTATTCGGGGCGGCGTGGCTTTTGTCAGCGCTGGGTATTTTATTATGCCCACAGCCGGCGCGGGCCACCTTTTCGATCGTGGCCGTGGACACGGTCACCGGAGCGGTCGGCGGCGCGGGAGCCTCCTGCATCAGCGGATCGAAAATCATCGATGATATCATCGAAGGCATCGGCGCCGTTCACACCCAGGCATACTACATCGAAGCCAATCAGGACAACGCGCATGCACTCTTGGCGGAAGGACTGACGCCCGATTCGATCATCGCTTGGCTGGAAGCCAACGATGCCGAATATATGCCGGAAATCCGGCAGTACGGCGTGGTTACTCTGGCCGGTCCGGGGGCGTCGGCCGCGTATACCGGCTCGGGCACGACACCGTGGGCAGGACATAACACCGGCCCGACCTATGCCATCCAGGGGAATATTTTGCTCGGTCAGGAGATTGTCGACAATATGGAGGCGGCCTTTTTGAATACGCCCGGCGCCCTGGAGGACAAACTGATGGCGGCGCTTAACGCCGCCGACGTTCCCGGCGCGGACAAGCGGTGTACGTCGTGCAACAAACCGGCCATCTCGGCCTTCATCAAGGTCGTGCATATCGGCGACGGTGGGACGCCATACCTGTTCAAATACGTCGATAATACCTCATGCAGCACTAACCCGATGGATCTGCTGCGGCCGCAGTTCGCTGAATGGTCGCTGCAAAAATATCCCGACCCCGATTCGTCGACCATAGATGTATCTCCGCTGGTGCTCACCGCCAACGGATTGGGAACGGCGTCAATAATCGTTACGCCGCGCAATCTCAAAGGCGACCCGCCCATCGCCGGCTCGGAAGTGGTTCTCGAACACAGCGGCGACGGAACGTTATCAGAGATTATCGACAACGGCGACGGCACGTTTTCGGCGACGATAACATCGCCGTCGGTTCCGGGCTACGATACCGTTACGGCGATTGTGACCGGCGGCGGCCAGGAAGCGACGTTGCCGGCAAAGCCGGTGATCCGCTATATCATCTGCGGCGACGCCAATGGTGAATTCGCCTTGAACATCGGCGATGCGGTGGCGCTAATCACCTATATTTTCAAGGGCGGCCCGGCTCCCGATCCGCTTTGCATGGGCGACGCCAACGAAGACGGCGCGGTGAACATTGCCGACGCCGTGTACATGATAACTTATATATTTAAAAGCGGCCCGCCTCCGGGCGATCAATGCTGCTCGCCCTTGTGGTAAACGTTTATGTTTCCCCGGGGGAGCGTTCCAAAATGAAAGGGGCGGGAGAACGTCGGTTCAGAAACTGAACAGTTCGCCCCTTTGAACAGCGTCTCTATTCGCCCCTGAATTACATGCACTGCACGGCAACGATTTACGGGTAGGATTCCCGGCAAGCTTTTCGCATATCCTTTGCGGCCCTATCTAAACGACGACAGCTGCCGGGAGTCGGATATTCGGTAGCGTGAGGAGGAACTATGCCTGTATTTGGATTTGGTGGTTCACGAAGACGTCCTATTCGCGGTCTGGGGAGCGACGACGGTCAGGAAGTGCTCATGAGCGAGTATTCCTCGGACTCCAAGGATGACCTTCGCCTGATGATGATCCACAAAAAGATTGAACTGGCCGCCCGCATGGGCGACTGGGAGTTGATGAACGAGCTTGACTCGGAATTTAAAAAGGTCAAGGCCGCCATTCGAGCGGAGGCGGTTTCGGTCTGAGCGTTATGTTTCGTAAATCCGCGACCGGCGGATAACAGACGCAGTCCCTTTCCTTTCATATCCATATCATAGATGGGGGCGTCGGTCTCTTATAAATACCGGCAACATCCGGGCCGACGCTCCCTAGAATTATCATCGATTTAAACAATTTTTTTCTTGACATCGGACTGAATGAATGCTATGTTTATAATTATAGGAAAGTTATAGGCATTAATCCAGGGGGGAGGCATGAAAAATCATCAATTTCCATCTGGCGTTCTGGTGTTTGCGGTGCTGGTGGCCGCGGCGGGATGCGATGGAAATAAATCTACCGCGCCGGCGCCGATCCTGAACGACTATTAGATTGTCTTGAACTCGACCTATAACCCGGACGCGGATTCGTCATTTTTCCTGCTTGTGGCGAGCAGCGCGCATGATTCCATAATCGATTCCGCTTATATCGACTATGCGTATCCGGGTATCGTCTTTTCCGTCGACGGCGCCACCCTGTATAAATCGAGAATAGGGTTGAATCCCTTTCCCCGACCGATTACCTGGGGGACGGACTGGGCAACAGGGGATACGACGGCGCTGTTCGAGGGCGGCGGTGGAAGCGGTATGTCGGTGGATGAGACGGGCGGTTACTTTTTTCTCAATGCCGGGTGGTACCCGACGCTTTTTGCCCTGCCCGGCCTTCAGCCGATGTTCATCGATTCCACGGGCGGGAGTACCGGGGGCGTATTTATCCCTGGCGAGCGCCGCGCCTGTTATTTTACATTCGCGGAAACGCACATAACCCTGTTGGATTACACTCAATTCCCCGCGGATACCGTCAAGACGCCCATGCACACCCTGGCCGATGAACCGACCAATGTCCATGCTGTGGGGAGCAGCCTTTCCGGGGACAGCCTGTTCGTAATTGGGAGCGTCGACTGGGAACACTGCTATTTTCTGATTCTGGATGCCGATAGTCTCGATATTATCGCCCAGATCGATATTCCAATGCAGTACGAGTATAACTGCACGCCGATTTTGATGCACCCCGACGGCAATCGGATATTCTTCTATTATCCGGGGAGTTTCTCTATAGACCGCGATCCCATCGCCAGCCCGAATGTCCCCGGCGTCGTATACGAATTGAATCTGTCGTCCGGCACGGTATCCGTTCTTCTGGACGAGAGCGATTTTGGATATAATCATCTCTACGATATGCAGCTAACTCCTGACGGTAAATTTCTGTATATATCGTCCGCGATCTGGATCGCCAAAATAAATCTGGTCACCGGCGAGAAGACGCAATTATTTGCGGACCGGCATCTTTCCTGCAGTTCCATAGCGATTAGGCCGTGACCTCGGGAAAATTGAAAGGCAAAGGCCAGCCACTCTGCGTCTGTTTGCCGAGTCCTATTCGTACCGCAGGGCTTCGATGATGTCGATATGGGCGGCGCGAAAGGCCGGATACAGGCCGGCGATAACGCCGATACCGCTGCATATCATGAGGCTGTAGAAAATCCACATCCACGGCAATATCAATTCGGCGCCGACGAACAATTGGTTAAAGGCCGTCCCGCCGACGATGCCGATGATGCCGCCGAAGACGCCGAGCACCATCGCCTCGATCACGAATTGTGTCAGGATCATCACCCGGTTGGCGCCGACAGCGCGACGGATTCCGATCTCACGCGTCCGTTCGGTGACCGATACCAGCATGACGTTGGCGATACCGATACCACCGACGACCAGCGAAATCAGCGCTATGATGATGATGAAATTCGCCAGTTCGGTGTTGGTCTCCTGGATGGTGGACAGGAAAAAATCCTGGCGGCGGACGCGGAAATCGTTTTCCTGATCGGGATTAAGCCGATGATTGCGCCGGAGAATATTTTCGATATCGAACAAGGCTTCGTCATAATCTTTTGATGTCCGCAACTGGGCATAGATGGTGTTCAAATAATCGACGCCGAACAACCGTTCCTGGGCGGTGGTGATGGGGATGAACACTTGATCGTCGGGACTGCCCCAGCTTTCGCCCTTCGCCTCCAGAAGGCCGACGACCAAAAATTGCTTCGAATTTATCGTGATGGATTGGCCGACCGGAGTTTCTTCCCCAAATAGATCCTGATAAACGGTGGCTCCCAGGACACATACCCGGTTCCGGTCGGCGACGTCGAGATCGGTGAAGAAATTGCCTTCGACCGTGCCGACGTTGTTAACCACAGAGAACGGGGGAGTGGTCCCGGTGACGCGGGCGTTGGTGTTCTGGTCCTTGTATTCGAGCATAGCGCCGCTCGAATAGACCGGCACGGTAGTGGTGATGACATCCGAGGCGTCGGCGATTTCCCGGGCGTCTTCCCACTTCAGGTTGATCACGTTCTCCGCGGTGCGGACCCCGTGGTGATGGCCGTGCTCGGGCTGAATCATCAGGACATTCGACCCAAGCGACTGCAGCCGTTCGTTGATTCGTTTCTTGGTTATCTCACCGAGGGCGACGACATAGAGCACGGCGGCGATGCCGACGGCGATGCCGACCAGGGTCAAAATGGATCGCAGGGGATTTGCCTTGAGGCTCTGCCACCCCAGCACCAAATTCTCAAATAAAATCATTTTCTGCCATTCACTCCGGGATATATTATCGTCCGCCTCGCGATGAGGAATTCGAGGAATTGCTGGTTCCGAAGCTGCGGGTGCTTCTGATGCGCTGTTCCATCTCGTCGTTTTGTTCCTTCAACCGGGACACCATGGGAACGCCGACGATGTCGCCTTCTTCGAGACCTTTCTGGACGACCGTTTCCTTGAAATCGGATAAGCCGATTTCGATATCCGTCGGGACGTATTCATTTCCCTTTTTCAGGAACGTGCGGCGAGTGAAGCGGCTGTCCGGCCCTTCTACCGGGGACAAAGCCAGGGTCGGTACCAGCAGGACATTGTCCTCCTTGGCGACGGTGATTTCGGCGGTGGCGTTCATGCCCGATTTCAGCTTGCGGTCTTTGTTCTCGACCTCGATGACGACGTTGAAAAGCGTGACGTTTTGCTCGACGGTGGCCTCGGGCGCGATGCGGATAATTTTGCCCTCGAAGCCGAGGCGCGGATAGGCTTCGGCGACGATTTTGGCCGGCTGGCCGATATTGATCTTGCCCACGTCAATCTCATCGATGCCGGCTTCGACGTAGACGTTGGCCATACTGGCGATATCCGCAATCGGGGTGCCGCCGCTGACGTTGCTGATTCCCGACGCGATAATTTGTCCGACCTCGACATATTTTTGAAGAATAACGCCGTCGATCGGGGAGCGCACGATGGTTTCGCTCAGACGGGTGTTGGCCTGGTCGAGCGAGACGCGGGCGCTGACCATCTTGCCTTTCGCCTGCGCCAGCGCCAGGCTGGCCTGGTCGCGGGCCTCGGCCGAGATCAGCCCCTTGTCGAAGAGTTTCATCTGACGGTCGTACGTGTTTTGGGCCGTCGTCGATTCGGCCTCGGCGATATCCAGGTTAGCCTTGGCCTGATCGACCTCGGCTTGAACGTCGGTCGGATCGAGACGGCAAATCAACTGGCCTTTGGTCACGTAATCGCCTTCTTCAATGGGGAGTTCATCGATGCGGCCGCTCGCCTTGGATTTGATTTCCACCCGGTCGATGGGCGTGACTACGCCGTTGGCCGTGACTTCAGTCTGAAACGTGCCTCGTGTGACGGTGAATTCCTTGTATTCAAGGTTGTTTTCAGCCGCAGCACCCGATTGATCGTTTCTATATAGATAAACACCGCCGACGACGATGATCACAATTGCCGAGATAATTATCAGCCATTTCGGAATTCTCATGCCGGTATCAGGTCCCTTTCTTTTTCATGCCATGTATAACGCGGGCACCGTCAAATAAGTGCCCGGCGACGGCAAACGCAAGCGATTTTGTCCCGTATCTTCAACTCTATTAGACAAACAAGCCTCCGAAAGGTCTAAAAAAATCCGTTCGCGGCGCGTAACTTTCAGCCGGGCGGCGCTCCCGGATACAATGCCATCCACGGTACTTTCTGATCGGGGAGAGGGGGTATCCCAAATGTGCGGGCAAGGCACCCGGCGGAGAAAAATATGGCGTCAGGTGATCGAAGGTTTTCGGGTTACTTCGGGAATTTGGCGTGATCCGGAAACCGTTCTGAGCCGTTTTTTGGTTTGCCGGTTTGATTGATTCCGGAAATCACGGGCAAGTTATGGCCGGATGCTCTTCTGGCCACGCGGTTGGATTTGAATCCTTATTTTCTTGACAACGTGGGTTTCTGTGTATATAATAAGTGTAAATCTGACTGTTTCATCTTGATCTAACATCACAACTTGAGCAGATGCAGAAAGTGGGTTGTCATGAAGCCCACAGTTATCATATAAGGTCACGAGTCATAGGCCAGGAGGAATGGCGATGAAACATCGACATCCTGGCTTGTCTTGCAAACTGCGTTAGAGTATACGTCGAGGCGATTCCTGGCGGGTCGGAAAATTTTCTCGCGCCCGGATTGGATGCGTCGGTCGGTAACAGGTTATGGCGCGTATGGGTAATGGTGAATCCAACGGGGGAACCCATAGTAACCCGAAATCATTTGTCAAAAGACGATCTCCGGCAATATATGCAAAGGCGGGGATGCATTTTTTGGGGCAGCTGCTTCGGCGGGAAATACGCTATTATGCAAAAAGGGCGATAGATACGCTGTTTTTTCTGACCTATCGATGTTCATCGCGCTGCAGGACGTGTACACTTTGGCAGCGTACCAGCCGAGGCGACGAGATGACCTTGGAAGATTGGCGACATGCGGTTGACATGTCGGCAGCATTGGGCGCCCGCAATTATGAGCTTTTCGGCGGCGATGCTCTGCTCCGGCCGGATGTCCTGATTCCTCTGACGGCGTATATTAAATCGAAAACGGGGCTGACCTGCGACCTGCCCACCAACTGCAATCTGATGACCCAGAAGATCGCCCGCGATCTGGTTGACGCCGGGATCGATAATGTCTGGATCTCCCTCGATGGCGTTGGCGATGACCATAATCATATCCGGGGACGCGATACGACCTTCGACAAGGTTGACCAGACTATCGAATGGCTTCATAAGGCGCGCGGCGGCGGAAAACGACCGCTGATCCACATCAACACGACAATATCGAATTTGAACTGGGATGTTTTCGACAAGGTGCTGTACTACGCCGAGGCGAAGGGAGTGGATCTTCATCATCTCGAATATGCCGGTGAGTTCTGGGATGAACTGCTGGATCAGTCGGTGATCGATAGTATCAGACCCAATCCGTATTTCGTCCGACAAGGGGAGACGTCCATCCTGGTCGACGAGGAACAGGCTCGCACCGTCAAATCCAAAATAGAGCGGATGAAGAAGGATGTGCGGCATATGAATATCAGCTTGCAGTCCGAGAATATGGACAAGCTGACAATCGAACAGATGTTCACCGGGTTGTGCGATAATCGTCGATGCTATGTTACCCGAAGCAAGATCACCATTGATCCCTTTGGCAATGTCCTCGGCTGTGCATTCTTCGACAATTGGATCTTGGGAAATATCCGGAATCAGTCTCTCGAAGAAATCTGGAACAATGAGAAGCATAAACGTTTCATGGAACATTTCAACCAGGGCAATATCAAGATCTGTGATTATTGCATCCTGGGCGTTCAAAGGAATCCCACCGTTATCCAGAATGTCCGGGACCATATTAATCATGCCCTGGGGCGGGTGAGATAGAGACCATGCGGCAATGCGGTTTCAGCCGGAAACCGGCGGAATTCGAATGGGAAAACCGCCTCAAATCACTAGGATGGAGTGCAGGTAAATGAACGGCGGAAAAGTGTATGTGACATCGAAGGCATGCTATATTGTGCAGACGGAAACGAATCATATCGCGGCCTATCTGAAAACCAACGGCTATGAATTGGTGGATTCCCACAAAGAGGCGGATGCCATTATCATTACGACCTGCGCCGTGACCGGGATGACTTCCGAGGCGAATTATCAGGCGATACTCGAGTGCATCAGAAACCGCAAGGACGGCGTGCCCGTTTATGTGGTGGGCTGCTATACCCGAATTGAACCGCAGCGTCTCAAGGAACTGGAAAGCCACGGGAACGTATTTCCGGTAGAAGAAATCAGAGACGTAGAACGTGAATTCCTGGGCTCCAACTCATGGGACTCCATCGTGTATAACAACTTCTTCGCTCATCCGTTTGCCACTCAGAAGATGCAGGAATTGGATAGTCGCGTTCCCCTTAAACATAAATTGGTGCAGCCGGTATTTTCGGCCATAGATGCCATTACCCGCAAGGAAACGATGTTCTATTATAAGTTCAACGTCGATCATCTGTATTCCCCGGAGATACAAAGGCGCATATGGCCGGTGGTCGCCTCAAAAGGATGCACTCATGCCTGCGCCTATTGCGCCGTCAGAATCGGCCGGGGCAAGTATCGTTCTAAACCCATGGATTCGGTGTTGAATGAGATCAGAACCGGCGTAGCCAACGGCTACAAGCGAATTCTGTTAATCGGCGATGAACTCGGTCCGTATGGCGTGGACTTCGAAGACGGGACGTCGCTCGCCACGCTTTTGGGGGCGTTGACGTCTGATGAATTTCCCGTCTCGGTCGGTTTATGGTATATAGATTGTTTTCATCTCATGGAGGCTTTCCCGGTGCTGGAGGAACTCTGCAGACAAGGCAAGGTGTTCTTTCTCGGAATCACGGTGCAGTCCGGGTCTCCACGGATCCTGCAATTGATGAACCGGCGGTATTCACTCGAAGACAGCATGGCGGCGATTAAGACCTTCAGGAAATATCCCGATGTGGTTATAGCCACCCAGATCATGGTCGGTTTTCCGGGAGAGACCGACGAAGATTTCCGGCAAAGCGTGAGTGTCGTTGACACCGGATATTTCGATTTGGTCGAGGTCTTTGAGTATTCCCCCCGGCCGTTTACGCGCGCGGCAAAAATGGTCGACGACGTTCCCGCCCACACGAAAAGTGAGCGTGCCGCGGCACTAAGAAAGCTGGCTGTAAAAAAGGGAAGAAAGCTCTTCATCAATCACCTAATGAGGGAACTGAGTGGAAGGACGCGAGCGATTGGCGGGAACTGAACGGAGCCGCGACAATCGATATTACCGGAAACACCACGGTCAGCGTTACCGTCGACGTCAAACCAAGAGGTCGCACTTTCAACGGCAAATCAAATCCGTTCCCATTCATAACAATCGCAATTTATTCGTGATTCTCCGGCGATATGCTTTGGGGGGAACGAAAGCTGTAATATGGCGTCCCCAAGGGGACTCGATACATTTATTCGTCGATCGACCCTTGAGGAGACTTACATATTGAGGTTCTGTTCTCCGGATTATGGTCTATTTCGTCGGGCTTCGAATTCCGGTTCCGGAACGCCGACCGAACGGCGCGGCTTTTTTCCGGCAGCATTGACTCGTTGCTCTATGATCCTGACGAAGGTTTTTCGCATTTTTAGACTATCTTTTGGGGCACGTTAGCAGTACCTTAAAAAGATGAGAAACAAGTCATACCCAATAGGATTTGGCGGTCTGGGTATCGCTCCGGGCCTGATGGCCGCCATCGGTCGCCTTAAATTCGCAGAGCCGACGCCGATTCAGCGTCGCGCCATTCCGGTCGGGCTCAAAGGTAAAGACCTGATCGCAGTCGCTCAGACCGGCACCGGCAAAACACTCGCTTTCGCCGTTCCCATGATTCAACGACTGGCGCAATTGAAGGGTCGCGGGCTGGTACTTCTGCCGACGCGAGAATTGGCAATCCAGGTGAATGAATCGATTCAGTCGGTAGGACGATCCCATGGTTTCCGAACTGCCGTGTTAATCGGCGGGTCCCCGGAAGGATCGCAGAAGCGGGCGCTGGTGAAAGATCCGCGTGCAATCATTGCCACTCCGGGACGTCTTTTGGATTTCCTTGAGCAACGGATTTTAAAATTATCCGATATTCAGATTCTTGTTCTGGACGAAGCCGACCGAATGCTCGACATGGGTTTTGCTCCGCAACTTAATAGGATTTTGCAGGTGGTCCCCAAAATGCGGCAGACCATGTTGTTCTCCGCCACCATACCACCGGAGATTCTGGAGCTCGCCCATCGGCATATGAAGCTGCCTATCAATATCGAAATCGCTCCGTCGGGAACAGCGGCCGAGAATGTGGTGCAGGAGGTATTCTTCATCGAACGGGAAGCGAAAAGCCGGCTTCTCGAAGTTCTGCTTGACCAATACCATGGGCCGGTGCTGGTCTTCACCCGGACCAAGCATGGCGCCCGCAAACTCACTCGCCATGTTCGCATTATGGGACATTCCGCGGCGGAGATTCATTCCGACCGCAGTCTGGGGCAGCGCCGCGATGCCCTCGAGGGCTTCAAGGCAGGCAAATACCGGGTGCTGATTGCCACCGATATCGCCGCCAGAGGCATTGACGTTGTAGGTATCGAATTGGTGATCAATTACGATCTGCCCACGCATACTCAGGATTATGTGCACCGCATCGGTCGCACTGCCCGGGCCGGCATGGCAGGCCGGGCGATTTCTTTTGCCACCTTCGACCAGCGCAATGATATCAAAGCTATCGAGCATTTGATAAGAACCGGACTCTCAATCAAGCAGGTCCCGGCTTTGCCGTTCGACCGCGCCCCGCGTCGCCTGCCGGCGTTTGTCACGGAAAAAGAGCGGGCCGAAAAACTGCGAAGGCCCTATGGCCGGGCTGCCAAAAAGAAATCGACCAAAGGCGGCCGCCGTCGTTAAATGATCGAGAGGCTTCAGAGCAAAGAATCAGATGGGCTATGGTTCACAATGATTGAATAAAGCAGAAAAAAGGCGAAATCGGGGAAATCTCGCCTGATCATCAATTATAGCAGCCCTTAATTGAAGATCCTCGTTGCTGTATAGCATATGCCTCTAGACATAGTGGTAGTGATGGCTGCCTGTGGCCAGAATCCGCTCCTCCAGATTGCACTATAATTAAGAGATTCGAAGATTGCCTCAAATTCAGAGAATGAATTTACTATAACAATAGTGGTATAATCTAATCCAACCGGTAAAACTTGTCATAATTTGCTTGACAAAATATCGATTCAGTATTATGCTGACTAAAGAGATATTCAAGAGTTCCTTTTGCCAATCTTTAGTTCCGATCCGACGCCAGGCGTCGGTTATATCATATATTCAAGAAGCCGATGAATCACTGGAGGTCATCATATATGGCAGGTCACCATCCGTAGTCATATTGGCTCGGCTCGCGGGCCCCGCCCCCGTTTACCCAATCAGGGATCCGGTGGATGGTTTCGATCTTTTCCGCCGCCTCCGATACCGAGCAGACCAGCTCGCCGGAGATGGCGCAGGGGGATGCCTGAACCTTGTTTCGGCAATTTCGGTAATAGTCGAAAATCATCGTCACTGACGCCGAGTTCTTCATCAATTCGTCATCAGAGGCAGTACCGCGATAAGCTGCCAATGATGCAATTTAAGGGGAATCATCATGAAAGGTCTTGTAGAGGCAACAATTCTGATGGGTGCTGCTTCTCTTCTTTGCCTGAATTTTGCGGCGGCCCAACTGGAAGAGAAGCAGAGACGTCCGGGACAGGGCGATTCAAATTCGACAATCGATAAAGATTTGCAGATCGCCCTCCAGACTTCACGTATGGCGCTTCTTATCGACACGATTAATGTCGAGGTCGATTATATGGTCGCGGCGGATCACTCACACGAACTCCTGCAGCCGGAGATAGACGCCCTGGTCGACATGTTCGCATGTCAGGGAATAGTATTGAACGTCGAAATAAGCGACGCCATTCCGCACGTCGATGTGCTTGGCAATGTCGGTGGAGTTGTATTTGGCAATACAACGCCGAATACGGGTTTCGCCTGGATTAAATCTATTTACTGCGATCATTACGGTGAAAGCGGATGGCATTATTGCATCATGGCGCATCTCTATGACTATGGCGCCGGAACGGGTTCCTCCGGGTTGGCAGAACTTCCGGGAGATGACTTCCTCGTCTCGCTCGGCGGCGGCTGGACTCTGGACCAAATCGGAACGCCCTTTGACCGCGCGGCGACTTTCGCCCACGAACTGGGACATAACCTGGGGCTCAGGCATGCCGGGGATCAAAATGAGTCGGTGGTCACCCAGTACAAGCCCAATTACGCCAGCATTATGGCCTATCGGTACCAGCTCACCGGCCTGAGACAGGCGATGATGTGCCAGGAGATAACTGATACCTGCAGTCCGTTCCGAAATCTGGATTATTCACATGGACTATTGGAGGCGCTGGATGAATCCGACCTGGATGAAACCGTCGGCATCGATTATGGCCCGGTGGACTGGAATTGCAATGGCGCAATTGACACAATCCCGGTGGCCACCGATCT
Organism: uncultured Ignavibacteriales bacterium; assembly: GCA_964549765.1. Lineage (GTDB taxonomy): Bacteria > Zixibacteria > MSB-5A5 > GN15 > JAAZOE01 > CAZJWR01. Next base: position 8,546 of record CAZJWR010000004.1, on the reverse strand, counting down.
GGCCAGTTTTCCCTGCAAAAATGATGGAAGTTACCAGGTGATTACCGATTACGACGATTGGTCCAATATTGTCGATGTTAGCTTTACCAAGCATCGGCAGGCCCTGGAAAATACCGAAGTTGTAAGCTGCATTACTTTTGAGGAGTTCAATCAATTTGCCAAGATAAATGCTGACTTGTGCGGTACTACGGAAGTTGGCCCGGAACCCTGCACCTATCCGTATGCGGACTCGGACGGAGACGGTATCGGCGACGATTGCGACAATTGCCTGGGTACAGCGCAAAACGATGAAGACGGCGATGGCATCTGCGGCGATGTCGATAATTGCCCGTACGCACCTAATCCCAATCAGGCTGATGTTAACAACAACGGCATCGGCGATGTCTGCGAATGTCCCGGTCCGAGGTTTTCCTACCTTGGAGAAGGGGACGGCGATCTCTATGGCTGGCGTGTCAACAACGCCGGCGATTTCAACGGCGACGGGTATGATGATATCATCGTGGGTGCGCGACGGAATGATAACAATGGCAATAATAATCCCGGCCGGGCCTATGTCTATTCGGGTTACACCGGGCTGCCCATTTTCGTTGTCGACGGGGAGACAACCGGGGACTGGCTCGGCGTGTCCGTGGATGGCGCCGGGGACGTCAACGGCGACGGCTACGACGATGTGATTGTCGGCGCCGAACAAAATGATGTATCCGGGTCAAACTCGGGCCGAGCGTACGTTTTTTATGGACATGCGGGATCGACGGTCGATACTGTTTCCGCAGCTGACGCCGATATGATATTCGATGGTGCGGCCGCCGGTGACAATTTTGGCTGGGAAGTCGCCGGGATCGGCGATGTTGACGGCGAGCCGGGCCCCGACCTGCTCATCGGCGCCAGACAGTACGGAAGCGATGCTCAGGGACTTGCCTATGTGTTTTCCGGCCAGACAGGTGCCTTGATTTATTCCCTCGCGGGCGATTCTCCTGACAAAGGCTTCGGATATTCGGTCGCCAACGCCGGTGATTTCAATAACGACGGAACGGAGGATTTCATTGTCGGCGCCATGAGATATAGTGAAGGAGCAGCCAGCGAAATAGGTCGCGTCAGAATATATTCGGGATCTGACGGGGGGCTGCTTGTAACGATAACCGGTGAAGCAGAAGCCGACTGGTTTGGGGGCGACGTCTCCACCGTCGGAGACATTAATAACGATAGTTTTGATGATATCATAATCGGCGCTCCGTTTAGTGATGCCGGTGAACCGGACGGCGGCGCGGCCTATGTGTTCAACGGGTATTCCGGGCCGTTCCCGGAAGATTTGGCGACCTCATCGGCGACAATGATTTTTACCGGTACGGCTGATCTCTCGTATCTCGGTTGGTCAGTATCTTATACCCGGGATTTGAACAATGACGGCATCAATGAACTGGTCGTCGGCGAACCGGTGGGGACAGGAATAAGCTTAAATCCCCTGGCGGGCACAGTGCATATCTATTCTGGCGATGATGGTTCGGAACTATATACCCTTGCCAGCGATGTCCGCGGCGATTGGTTCGGACGATCGGTTTGCGGTTCAGAGGGATCCCTCTCAGCTCACCCGATAGACCTGATTGTGGGTGCCTATAACGGGGAGGTTGCGGGTACTTATCCCGGAATGGCGCGTATTTTCAACCTTGGCGACGAAGACAGCGATGGTGTCCTTGATAATTGTGATAATTGTCTCGGCATTGCCAACACCGATCAGGCCGATGCGGACGGTGATAACATCGGCGATGCCTGCGATAACTGTCCGGCGCTGTACAATCCGGATCAAAACGATGTCGACGGCGACGGAACCGGCGATATATGTCAATACGTCTGCGGTGATGCCGATAGCGATCAGGCCGTCAACGTCGCCGATGCCGTGTATCTTATCAATTATATTTTCAAAGGAGGCCCCGCTCCGGACCCGCTCGACGCCGGCGATGCCAATTGCGATGGCGCCGTCAACGTGGCTGATGCAGTCTATCTGATAAATTACATTTTCAAAGGCGGTCCGGAGCCATGCTGTCCATGACGACACGCAGGCGTTCGCGACTGTCTGGCCGAAAGCGTAAGGGACGCCGTGAGTAGTATCACGGCGTCACTTATTCGAAAATCTATGAATTTTCCTGGGGCTGGGTATGCCCTGTCGCCGGGAGGATATTCGCAAGCCGATTTCGGTTAATGACAAATGGGATTGTTGAATTCAAGACAAAATCTTGCCGACTTTTATGGTTGATTCTTTATTGGTATTATTCTTGATTATGGTCACCAATCTATCAAAACAGGGCCATTTCTATGCCTGAATATCATCACGATGAGGATGAAACCCGATCATTCGTGCCGTTGACCGAAGGCACCGAAGTCGGCCATTACAAAATTATCTCCAAGATCGGCGCCGGAGGAATGGGCGAGGTCTATCTGGCAGAGGATACCAAACTCAGGCGACGCGTGGCGCTGAAGTTTTTGCCCCATCACTATGCCGGCGATAAAGACCTGCGGGAACGATTTACTCGTGAGGCTCAAGCCGCCGCCAAGCTGGATCATCCCAACATCGTTCCCGTGTATGAAGTCGGTGAGTATCAAGGACGGCCGTATTTCGCCATGGCCCATATCGAGGGGAAGTCGCTCCGGGAGGTAATCAAAGACGGCAAACTGGACACTGACGATGCTATCGGCTTAACCATGCAAATCCTCGACGGCCTTGAGAAAGCTCATGCTGCCGGAGTCGTGCATCGTGATATCAAGCCCGGCAACATTATTGTCGATAAGGATGACCGCGCGAGGTTGGTCGATTTCGGCCTGGCCATGGTTGCCGGTGAGGAAAAACTGACCAAAACCGGATCAACTCTCGGTACGGTCGGCTACATGTCTCCCGAGCAGGTTACCGGCAAGGCATGCGACCATCGCTCCGATCTCTTCTCCGTCGGTGTCATTCTCTACGAAATGCTGACCGGCCGCCGTCCGTTCGAAGGCGATAATGACGCCGCCATCGCGCGCGCCATAACCGATTCGACGCCGGAACCGGTGGCGCGATACAAATCCGGCACTACCGGCGAGCTCCAGCAGATTGTCGACAAAGCCCTGTCCAAAGACCCCGCCCTCCGCTTCCAGACGGCGGCCGGCATGTTGGCCGACCTGAGGCGACTGAAGATGGTACATGTGCCGGGCAAAAAAAGGAAACTGGGAATATGGGCGGCAGCGGCGGTGCTTATTATTGTCGGCGGATATCTCGGGTATGCCCAATTCCTCAAGAAAAATCCCAAACCGGCCGGCCCGAAGCGATTGGTGGTCCTGCCGTTTGACAACCTCGGCGATTCCACCCAGGCGTATTTTGCCAGCGGTCTTTCAGACGAAATCATATCACGCCTTTCCCGCATTGGCGGTCTGTCGGTCGTTTCACGACTGAGCGCCGCTCGTCTGAAACAAGCCGGGATCGATCTGAAAAAGATTGGCGACTCGCTGGGAGCCGAATTCGTGCTCGATGCCTCGGCCCGGTACCAGATCGACGGGGACGGCAATCGTCATGTGCGGTTGACGACACAACTCATAAACGTCAAAGAAGATCGCATCATATGGAGTCAAACATACGCACTGTTTCAACCGAATTGTTTAACCTGCAGTCGGAAATGGCCCTGAAGGTTGCCGGCGAACTGGATGTCGTCCTTTCTCCTCGCGAAAGACGGGCCGTCTGGGCCCGATACACCGACAGCGAGGAGGCCTATGATTATTATCTGCGCGGTCACCGATATTTTTATCGGGGTGTTTATGGAGTCAAAAAATACCTGCGCCTGGCCGTAGATATGTACGCCGAGGCAATCAGAATTGATACCGGCTTCTCTCGCGCCCACGCGAGACTGTCTCAGTGCTATTCACGGCTATGGACTTATTATCTTGATCGATCGGATTCCATCAGAACACAGGCCAAATTTCACGCGGACAGGGCCTTTGAGTTGGCGACGCGTGAATATGATGAAACCGGCGCTCATTTTGCACGGGCCAGCTATCTTTACCGTGTGGAAAAGGAACTTGAAAAGGCATTGAGCGAGTATGAAGCTACATTTAAGGACTTCGGAGGACAAGACAACTATTCCTACCTGTGGAATACCTTTCCCATTCATAGGGACTTGGGACAATGGGATCTGGCCTATGATTGCGTCAAACGGGCCGGCGAATTGGAGCCGCTGGAACCAAATCTGAAGTATGATCTAGCCACTGTTTGCGAAGACATGCGAAAATATGAAGAAGCGGAAGAGCAGTACCTGCAGACAATTCGTATGAGACCCGATTGGATAAACGGGTACTACCGTCTTGCGTTTATGTATATCAATTGGTTGGGCGATACCCAAAAGGCACGGGATATTATTGGCCGTTCATGGGACAAAGTTGATACCACGCAGTGGACATGGTTGCTGGCCGACCTTGATATCATGGATGGCCGGCCCGAAGACGCCTTGGCGCGCACACCGGAATCGGATCATCTTTTGCTATTAGCCTGGATTCATTGGGTTGCCGGGAATATTGACTCGGCCCGAACACACTATGATTCTATGCGAGTTCTCTGGGAGGAAGACGCACGTGAATACCCGGACTATCCCGTTGTCTGGTCGACTCTTGGGCGACTCCACGGAAGATTGGGGCACAAAGAAAAAGCCCTCGAATGCGCCAAAAAGGCAATTGATCTGAGACCGCTGTCGATCAATGCGATGCGTGCCACCGAATCAATGATGGAGCTTTTTAATGTATACGTCTACCTGGGCGAGCTGGATACGGCCATAGTACGGGCCGAGGAATTGCTCAGCATGCCATCGCGGTTGGGTATTGGATTGCTTTTGACCGATCCGGATTACAAATACCTTATTCGGCACCCCGGATTCGACCGCCTGGTGCGTGAATATGGGGATGAATACCAAAAGCGCTTATACCGCAAAAAAGTAGGCAGCATCTGATAGATTGATTTGAGAAGAACTCGGCAAATCTCGTAGAGATGCCAAAGGCAATAACATGGCGTCCCTTAATTGAAGATCTTCGAAATTTTTTCAGGCAAGTGGCTCAACTATGATAATAGTCCGCACTCATAGAGGCACAAATTATAGGGATTTTGAAGGAGGCAGACGCAGTTCGGCCGTAGGGAAAAGTCAGGGAGAGCCCGCCGATCATGGAACGGGCGGGAAAGAGAGTAATTCGTGGACTTATTTCAAAAGCACCATTTTTTTTGATTGAACAAAATCATCGACCTGTAGACGGTAGATGTAAATTCCCGACGCTATATCTTCGCCCCGCTCATTCTTTCCGTCCCAATAGATCGTCTGCAACCCGGCCGATGCGGCGGGAACTTCGTAGTGGCGGACGACCTGGCCCAATACATTATATATCATGAGAGAATAACCAGCTCGCCGGGGCAAATTGAATTCGATACGAGTTTTCAAATTGAAAGGGTTGGGATAGTTTTGCGACAGAAGGACAAGATCTTCGGGAAGAAGCGGATTCGATGGTTCAGCCGCCGATTGTACCGGGCCCTGGATTTTCAGGAAAAAAACGTCCGATCCGCCCGAACCAATCGAAAAGGTATGCCCGACGACATAATAGTCTCCGCGTGAATCAAGTAATACCATCCGGCCATAATCGGTTTCGGCGCCACCGAAGGCATCGCTCCATTCGACCCCACCGACCGGGTCGGTTTTGACCATAAATACGTCGGTTTTACGGTCGCCGGCTCCTTCAGTCGTCCCGGCCAATATATAGCCGCCGTCGGCAGTGGCCTTGACCGAATAAGCCCGGTCTTCGTAGGCGCCGCCATAAGTGCTGTCCCATTGGATGACTCCAAGGGAATCGACCTTGACCAGATAAGCGTCGTAGAAATTCTCTCCGTCGGGAGCAGTCGCTCCCGCTAATATGAATCCTTTATCACTGGTGGGTTCGAGGCTGTATCCGAAATCGGCCCGACTCCCGCCGTACGTGGCTGTCCACAAAGTATCGCCGGAGCTTCCGATACGCACCAAATATATGCTGCTGTATCCGGCGCCATAAGACCCAGTACTTCCGATCAATACATAACCGCTGTCGATAGCCTGCCTGATGGCCGATCCTGATTCGCCCGAAGGACCGCCGAACGTTTTCGTCCATAGGCTGTCGCCAAGGCTGTCGGTTCTGATAACATAGATGTCGGTTCCCAACCCGTAGGAACTGGTCGTGCCGCAAATGATAAATCCACTATCTGATGTCATCCTGACCGAGTTTCCAAAATCGTTTTGCGCTCCCCCGAATGTTTTGGACCATACTAAGGTCCCGAAATTGTCAACCTTAATCAGGTAAACATCATGTCCACCGTTACCGTATGATGTGGTCGACCCGACCAGAACAAAGCCCCCGGAGGCGGTCGGCGTGATATCATAGCCGTAATCGGCTGCCGTCCCGCCAAAAGTCCGGGACCATAATTCTACCCCGGTGGAATCGGTTTTTATCAGATATACATCGTGATCGCCGGATCCATATGAGAAGGTGGACCCAACCAAGAGAAAATCGCCATTGCTCAGTCTCGTGGCGGCATATCCGTTTTCATTATAATAGCCCCCATAGCTGGCTGACCACAGCGAATCCTGAGCGAAACTTTCGGATATGCCCGCCGCCATTATCAGAGGCAGGATGACAAAGAGATTTTTAACGTTTCCCATACGTCGCCAAATCATCCTCTATTATTTTCTGCGGCTGTTCGAATTTTAAACACCCGCTATCTTAAAGTATCGGATTTTTCCCATATGAGTTTAGCCCCGGCGGCAGTTCTGGATAACATCAATCCATGAATTTGAGACAATTCTGGATGGATGGGGTCAACCCCAAATCATTTGGAATCGGCTTTATATGGGAGGGCTCCCCGATTTTTATTGACGCAAAAGTCATTGTTGCGCAATGAATTGGACAAATTGTCTATGGGCCGTATCCCATAGCCGAGTAGTTATCTTATGGTACGCTTATCCCTTGCTGCTCATAACCAGTTATATGACAACGTCTTATGATGATTCGTGTCGGCGGCACTGAACTTGCATCTAATTGCCTGTTGATCAATTACAGCTTTTGTAAGGAGTTATCGCATGAAATCGCTATCTCAGACAATCCTTATCCTGTGCCTACTTCTATTATTTTTGGGTGTGCCGGTTATGGCCCAGGAATCAGGGACGATTCAGGCCATCGCAACCGTGGTTTCCAGTCTCAAGGTGACAGGCGTTAATAGCCTGAATTTTGGCACGGTCGTTCCGGGCGTGAACAAGTCGGTGGATAAAACCGATCTCGGATTCGCGGGTGAATGGCAGGTGACCGGTGAGCCGCTGGCCGAACTCAGCGTCGATTTTCTGCTGCCGAATAATCTCTACACGATCGATTCCAGTGCTTCCCTGATGATAAGTTTCAGCGCCACCGATGCATCATATGATGATGGGAGCGGCGGCGGTCAGATTGCTCCGGCCGGTTCTCTTAATCCCAACGGCCCCAGCGTCCTTACCATAGGCGCCGACGGTACCCTTTCGGTCTGGATAGGCGGGTCGGTTCAACCGAAAATATCGCAGACCGGCGGCGACTATAGCGCCGACGTCATACTGACGGTGGCGTATACCGGTAGTTAAGGTTGTTTCGCCCAGACAGAGCCCCTACCGAATGACAATGAGGGCGCCGCCCGGGATATTGAAGATTAGTGGTGGTCGTTTATGATTTTTGGGGCAAGGCCGGGACGCGGCCGCGATATCCCTCCGAGTTTAATATTGACTTAACCCGACGGCTTGGAATAATTTGACTCTAAGCCCAGAGGTTTGCACAGATGATTTCCAGTCGTTTAAACATTATGCATCTGCTCGTCGCGCTTCTATTCTTTGGCGGGACAGGGTCTCCGCTATCGGCCCAAAATGCGACCGCCATATCTCCGCTCAGATTCGGAGATGTTTACCCGGGTATCCCCAAAAAGGTCTCCAAACATGATGCCGGTGGAGCGGCCGAATTTCATATATCCGGCGTCGCCGGTGATGAAATGAGCATTACTTTCACCTTGCCAACATATATGAATTCCGGGCCCTATAATATGCAAATGGTTTTTGGCGAAACCGACTGTGCTATGGATTCCAGCGCTTCGCCGGATCAAAGCAATCCCGGTTACAACAACCTGGATCCATGGCATACCATTACCTATCGTCTCGGTTCTACAGGCTTGACCATATGGCTGGGCGGAATGATAGTACCGGGACTGATCCAGCGACCGGGGAACTATTCAGCCATAATTGTCTTGACGGTCATTCCCACCGGAAATTAGCTATCCTTTCTCCGATTTGATCCTCTGGGCAATGGATACCCGTTCCGGAACTGGACCGATTAGGAGGCATCCAATAAAATGTCAATGCACTAATTTAAAGCCATAATTGACGATGACCTATATAACGCCACACAATCATTATGTCACCTGCGTCGAAATTAAAGCTCGCCCAATAACCGTATTATTGAGGTGGTCCCGGTTTGTTGGACAGTTTGGCGGCCGAATTAAGGTGGCTTGT
>CAZJWR010000003.1:0-119455 GCA_964549765.1 uncultured Ignavibacteriales bacterium | reverse complement strand
ATGGCCAAGGCGAAATTTGAGCGGAAGAAGCCGCATGTAAACGTGGGGACGATCGGTCACGTGGATCATGGAAAGACGACGTTGACGGCGGCGATGACGATGGTATTGGCGCGGAAAGGCGGGGCGTCGGTTCGGTCGTTTGATTCGATTGACAATGCTCCGGAGGAGAAGGAGCGGGGGATCACGATCGCGACGGCACACGTGGAGTACGAGACGGACAAGCGCCACTATGCGCACGTGGACTGTCCCGGTCATGCCGACTATATCAAGAACATGATCACGGGAGCGGCGCAGATGGACGGGGCGATCCTGGTGGTGTCGGCGGCGGACGGTCCGATGCCGCAGACGCGGGAGCACATTTTGTTGGCGCGTCAGGTGGGGGTGCCGTACATCGTGGTGTACATGAACAAGGTGGACATGGTCGACGATCCGGAGTTGTTGGATTTGGTGGAGTTGGAAGTCCGGGATTTGTTGAACAAGTACGAGTTTCCGGGTGACGACATACCGGTGATTCGGGGGAGCGCCTTGCAGGCGATGACGAAGGCGGCGGACATGAGCGTGGCGGACGATCCGTCATTCAAGTCGATTTACGAGTTATTGGATGCGATCGACACGTATGTGCCGACGCCTCAGCGGGACAAGGACAAGCCGTTCTTGATGCCGGTGGAGGACGTGTTTTCGATCACGGGCCGTGGTACGGTGGGCACGGGTCGTGTGGAGCGCGGGTCGATTAAGGTTGGCGACGAGGTTGAGCGGGTCGGGATCAAGGAGACGCGGAAGACGGTGGTGACGGGCGTGGAGATGTTCCGGAAGATCCTGGATGCGGCGGAGGCGGGGGACAACGTGGGTTTGTTGCTTCGCGGGATCGATAAGGAGGAGTTGGAGCGGGGGATGGTGATTGCGAAGCCGGGCTCGATCACGCCGCACACGAAGTTCAAAGGCGAGGTGTACGTGTTGACGAAGGAGGAGGGTGGTCGTCACACGCCGTTTTTCAACGGGTACCGGCCGCAGTTTTATTTTCGGACGACGGACGTGACGGGTTCGGTGAAATTGCCGGACGGAGTGGAGATGGTGATGCCGGGCGACAACGTGACGGTCGAGGCCGAGGTGATCACGCCGATCGCGATGGAAGAGGGGTTGCGGTTTGCGATTCGCGAGGGTGGTCGGACGGTGGGCGCCGGCGTTATCTCCGAGGTCGTTGAGTAGACGAAAGGTAACAAAGAAAGAACGTAATGGAACCGCAAAAAATCAGAATCAGACTGAAAGCGTACGACCACTATACATTGGATCGGTCGACGAAAGAAATCGCCCGGACCGTCCTGCGGACCGGGGCGCGGATCGCCGGACCGGTGCCGCTGCCGACCAAGCGCACGGTGTATACCGTCCTGCGGTCGCCGCACGTGGACAAAAAATCCCGGGAGCAGTTTGAAACGCGGATTCACAAACGACTGATCGATATATATGATTCGACACCGCAGACGGTGGATGCCCTGATGAAACTGGATTTGCCGGCCGGTGTAGACGTGGAAATCAAAACCTGATGGTTGAAGCATGAATACGCTACTTGGAAGAAAATTGGGCATGACCCGCATTTTCACGGAGGAAGGGCTGTCGATTCCGGTGACGGTGATCGAAGCCGGTCCCTGCCCCGTGGTGGCCGTTCGGACCGAGGGTAAAGAGGGTTACAAGGCCCTGCAAATCGGTTTCGGAGCACGCCGGGCCAACCTGTTCACCAAGCCCGAGCAGGGTCATTTTAACAAGGCCGGCATCGAACCGACCCGGTATCTCCGGGAGGTCCGCATGGACGACACCGGCGAAACCAAAATCGGCGATGTGTTCACGGTCGAGGTATTCAAAGCCGGGGAGAAGGTCGATGTCACCGGCACCTCTATCGGCAAGGGATTCATGGGCGCCATGAAACGGCATAATTTCCAGGGCGCCAATGCCACCCATGGCCAGTCCGACCGGATGCGGGCGCCGGGCTCTATCGGCTCATCGTCGTATCCCTCGCGGGTATTCAAAGGACAGCGGATGCCCGGGCACATGGGCAATGAAACCGTGACAGTATCGGGGCTCCGGGTGGTCCGAGTTATTCCCGAAGAGAATTTGATCCTTGTCCAAGGCGCCGTGCCGGGCAAGGCTAACACATTGCTCAAGATTCGAAAGTCGACTCGCAGGTAGGAAGCTTGTTATGGCAGTTTCGGTAGTGAAGATAGACGGCAGTCAGGCCTCGACGGTGGAATTGCCGGACGCGATTTTCGGCGGTGAGCCGAATGAAGCGCTGGTGCACAGCTATATCGTCGCCTATCTGGCCAATCAGCGCCAGGGGAATTCGTCCACGAAAACCAAGGGGTATGTGATGGGCGGTGGCACCAAGCCGTGGCGCCAGAAGGGCACCGGCCGCGCTCGTGCCGGAAGCATCCGGTCGCCTCTGTGGCCGGGCGGTGGAACCACTTTCGGCCCGACCCCGCGCTCATATTATCACCGGATGCCGCGGAAACAGCGGCGTCGGGCGCTCCTGTCGGTGTTTGCCGACAAGGCGAAATCCGACAAGGTCAGGCTTCTCGAGGACCTGGGGCTGTCGGATCACAAAACCAAAAATATGGTGGGGCTCCTCAAGGCGCTGGATCTGGACGGAAAGAAAGTGCTTTTCCTCGACGAGGGGAAAAACGAAAATCCGTACCTGGCCTCGCGCAATATTCCGGGGGTGGCGGTGAAGCGGGCGCGTTTGGCCAACGCCTATGATGTCTTGAATGCCGATTTTCTGGTCATTACCATGGCCGGGATGAAGGAACTCGAGGAGGTGTACGGCTGATGGAACCGCGAAAGATAATCAAGCAGTTTCTGGTCACGGAAAAATCGAGCATTATCCGCGAAACCCAGCGCAAGTATGCCTTCGCTGTGAACAGCGATGCCAACAAGCATCAGATCAAAGATGCCGTCGAGAAGCTGTTCAAGGTCGACGTCGCGTCGGTGCGGACGATCGTCATGCCCGGCAAGACGAAACGCCTGGGCCGCTTCGAAGGCAAGACGCCGACCTGGAAAAAGGCGATCGTCAAGCTGAAAGGAGATCAGCAGATCTCCGAGTTCGAAAACCTGTAAACGGTGCGTTGGACTACGTTATGGCTCTAAAAAAATACAGACCGACAACGCCGTCGCTGCGATTCCGGACGACGCCGACGTTTGACGAAATAACGTCGATCATCCCCGAGAAATCGTTGCTGAAAATTCTCAAGAAGAGCGGCGGACGGAACAACAAGGGTCGTATCACGGCCTATCAGCGCGGCGGCGGGCACAAGCGCTTCTATCGGATCATCGATTTCAAGCGCAACAAGCACGATATCCCCGCCCGTGTGGCCTCGATTGAGTACGACCCCAATCGCTCGGCGAGAATCGCCCTGCTGCATTATGCCGACGGCGAGAAACGTTACATCCTGGCCCCCGACGGCCTGAAAGTCGACGACGTCGTCATGTCGGGCGATAACGCCGATTTCAAGCCCGGCAATACCACTCGTCTGGCTCGGATTCCCTTGGGCACCCTGATTCATAACGTCGAGATGCGGCCGGGCAAGGGCGGGCAAATCGCCCGCAGTGCGGGTGTTATGGTGCAACTGATGGCCCGCGAGGGCAAATACGCCCACCTCAAGATGCCGTCCAACGAGGTCCGGCTGGTTCCGGTCGATTGTTTGGCGACCATCGGCCAGGTCGGTAATCTCGATCATGAAAACGTCGTCTTCGGCAAGGCCGGTGCCAGCCGCTGGCGCGGGCGTCGTCCCAGCGTGCGCGGCGTGGCCATGAATCCGGTCGACCATCCCATGGGGGGCGGCGAGGGACGCAGTTCCGGCGGTCGTCATCCCTGTACCCCGTGGGGCAAGAAAACCAAAGGTCTCAAAACCCGACGGAAAAAGACTTCCGACGCATTGATTGTCAAGCGTCGTAGATAACTGTTGCACTGTTGCACGGAGGAATAATGGCCCGTTCATTGAAAAAAGGCCCCTTTATTGACGCGAAGCTCCAGCAGAAACTCGACGTTCTGAACGAAACGGGCGAGAAAAAGGTGATCAAGACGTGGTCGCGGCGATCGACTATTTCGCCGGATTTTATCGGCCATACTCTGGCCGTGCACACCGGCAACAAGTTCATCCCGATTTACATCACGGAGAACATGGTCGGCCACAAATTGGGTGAATTCGCACCGACCCGGACTTTTCGTGGTCACGGCGGTAAGCTGGCGGAACGGTCGTCGTCGGTAAAACGAACTTAAGCGGAGTAAACCATGCAGGCTACGGCAAAAATAAAATACTTGATGATGTCGCCGCGGAAGGTGCGCCGGGTGGTGGAATTGGTCAAGGGCAAACCGCTCGAAGAAGCGATAACGATCCTGAAGTTCACCAATAAGGCGGCCGCGATGCCTCTCTTGAAGACCATCCAGTCGGCGGCGGCCAACGCCCTGGCAGAGGAAGGCACCTCGCGACTGAAAGCCGAGGATCTCTCGATCTCCCGCATCCAGGTGGACGAAGGCCCGCGGGCCAAGCGAGTTCGATTCCGCGCCATGGGGCGGGTGTATCGATACAAACACCGCTTTACTCATCTTACGGTCGTGGTCGAAGGCGAACCGCATGAGGAAACGCCGGCCAAGAAAAAGCGGCCGCGGATTAGAAAGACGACCAAGAAGGCCGACAGCGCGACCAAGACGAGGGAAAAGAAAGTCGCTGCCAAGAAGAAAACGGCGGAGAAAAAGACGCGGCAGACGAAAGCGGCGGACAAGAAAACGATAAAAGCCAAAACGACCGGCAAAAAGGCCGCGACAAAGAAGAGCGCCGCCAAGCCCAAGACCGGCAAGAAGTCGGCCAAGGCCTCGGGCGCCGAGGACAAAGGCGAAAAGTAATTCGCTGGTCGTGTGGAGGATAGATTTTGGGTCAAAAAACACATCCCATAGGGTTTAGACTGGGTGTCAACAAATCCTGGAACTCCAAGTGGTTTGCCGTCAAAGCGATTGACGACCTCGTACAGGAAGATTTGTTGATCAAGCGCTACATCAATGCCCGTCTCGATAATGCCGGCCTGGCCAAGGTCGAGATCATCCGCGCCCCCAAGAAAGTGACGGTGGATATCCACACCTCCCGGCCGGGAATCGTCATCGGCCGGCGCGGCGCCGAGGTCGATAAGCTGCGCGAGGAATTGCAGCTACTGACCAGCCAGGAAATCTCGCTCAACATTATCGAGGTAAAGAAGCCCGAATTATGCGCCCGCTTGGTGGCTGATTCGATTTCCAAGCAATTGGAAGGACGCGTATCGTTCCGCCGGGCTATGAAACGTGCCCTGGCGGCGACGATGAAGATGGGCGCCGATGGGATCAAGATCGTCTGCAAAGGGCGTCTCAACGGCGCCGAAATCGCGCGCGCCGAGCAATATATGGACGGCCGGGTGCCGCTGCATACGCTGCGCGCGGATATCGACTACGCTACATCCACCGCCAACACGACCTACGGCACCATCGGTGTCAAGGTATGGATTTGCCGGGGAACGATACTCGACCGCGGCGATTTCACGCCCGAGGGTCGCGATGAACGGATGTTCGGCGACCAGCCGGACGCCGGGCGCGGACGGCGGTCGGAGAAGCGCGGCAAAAGAAAACCCCAGGGGCGGGTGCGTCGTGACAATCTTTCCGGAGAAGGCCGGCGTGGCCGGGGCGGTCGGGACCGCCATCGCGGTGAAGGATCCGGCGGGGATTCCGGCGGAGAAAAGCCCGAACAGTCGTAAACGGAGGGTGGAGTTACAGTCATGTTAATGCCGAAACGGACAAAGTATAGAAAAGCACAGCGCGGTCGTCGCACCGGGGTGGCCTTCCGGGGATCAAAGGTGGATTTCGGACAGTTCGCTTTGAAATCGCTCGAGGCCTGCTGGTTGACCAACCGCCAGATCGAGGCGGCCCGTGTCGCCCTGACGCGCCATATCAAGCGTGGCGGCAAAATCTGGATTCGGGTGTTTCCCGACAAGCCGGTGACACAAAAGCCGGCCGAGACGCGCATGGGTAAGGGCAAAGGCGCCCCGGAATACTGGGTGGCCGTGGTAAAGCCGGGCCGCATTCTTTTCGAGATCGAGGGCGTCGACGAACAATTGGCGCGCTCGGCGATGCGCCTGGCGGCCAATAAACTGCCGATGAAGACCAAATTCGTCACGCGGCGCGAATCGGAGGGGATCTGATCATGAAGATGGAAGGCTTACGCGACCTGACCAAAGACGAACTGCTCCAGAGGCGTGAGGAAATCCGGGTGGAATTGTTCAATCTGCGCTTGCGCAAGGGCATTCGGGAACTCGATAACCCCCTCAAGTTGCGCACGCTGCGCCGCGATATCGCCCAGATCGAAACCATTCTCACCGAAGACAGAAAGAATATCCGCAAAATCGTCGACCAGGCGAAATCGCTGCTGGGCAGCGCCGACGCCAACGCCGAAAAGGCTGCCGACGACGACAAAAAATGATTACAGGAGTCCCGACAGAAATGGCCGAGAGAAATCAGAGAAAGGTGCGAACCGGAACGGTCGTCTCCGACCGAATGAACAAAACGATCGTGGTGGAAGTGCGCCGCACCCTTAAGCACCCCCTCTATGAGCGCGTCGTCCGGACCAAGTCCAAGCTCTACGCTCACGACGAGAAGCAGGAAGCCGGTATCGGCGATACCGTCCGGGTCATGGAATGTCGCCCGCTTTCGAAGATCAAACGGTGGCGGCTGGTTGAGATCATGGAGAAGGCCAAGTAACCGGCCGGTACTGGGAGAGGCAACGATGATTCAGGAATATTCGCAGTTGGTGGTCGCCGATAACTCGGGCGCCAAACGCGTCATGTGTTTCAAGGTCCTGGGCGGGTCGAAAAAACGGTACGCTCGGGTCGGCGATATTATCGTCTGCACCGTCAAGGATGCCATTCCGGGCGGAACGGTAAAAAAATCGGAAGTCTGCAAGGCGGTTGTCGTGCGGACGACCAAGGAAGTGCGCCGTAAAGACGGTTCATTGATCCGGTTTTCGGACAACGCCGCCGTCATTATAAACGAT
This sequence comes from uncultured Ignavibacteriales bacterium, assembly GCA_964549765.1. Taxonomy (GTDB): domain Bacteria; phylum Zixibacteria; class MSB-5A5; order GN15; family JAAZOE01; genus CAZJWR01. The sequence goes on along the minus strand of CAZJWR010000003.1, from coordinate 112,400 downwards.
GCGCGGGAACCGCGCGGCACACGAATTTTCGGACCGGTGGCGAGGGAGCTTCGTGAAAAACAGTTCATGAAGATCGTCTCTCTGGCGCCGGAGGTACTCTGAGGATATGGAGTCATGAATATCAAGAAAGGCGACAACGTCTACATCATCAGCGGCAATGACCAGGGCAAGACCGCCAAGGTTCTGCATGTTTTCCCGGATCGCAACCGTTTGATCGTCGAGGGCGTTAACATGATAAAGCGCCACTCCCGGCCGACCCAGCGGAACCCCCAGGGCGGGATTGTTACCAAAGAGGGGACCATTCATCGGTCGAACGTTAAGATTTACTGTGGCAATTGCAATTCCCCGACGAGGGTGTCGCACCGGGTGGTCGGAGGAAAAGGAATCAAAACACAGGATAAAATTCGCGTCTGCCGGTTGTGCGGAGCGGAATTGTGAGGATATCGGTACAATGGCGCGCCTGAAAAAGAAATATTTCGAAGAGGTTGTTCCCCGGATGATGAAGGAGAACAAATACCCGTCGGTCATGGCCGTTCCGCGGCTGCAGAAAGTGGTGGTCAATATCGGGGTGGGCGAAGCGATCCAGAACGCCAAGTCGCTTGAGGCCGCCATCGAGGATCTGCGCACTATCACCGGCCAGCAGCCGAGAATCAACCGGGCCCGGAAGTCGATCTCCAATTTCAAGGTCCGTCAGGGCATGCCGATCGGCTGCAGCGTGACCTTGCGCCGAGAACGGATGTACGAGTTTTTGGATCGGCTGATGAACGTGGCCATGCCCCGCATCCGTGACTTCCGCGGCATATCGCTCAAGGCGGTCGACGGACGCGGCAATTTCAATCTGGGTATCAGGGAACAGCTGATCTTTCCCGAAATCGACTACGATAAAATCGACAAGGTCCGGGGAATGTCCATCGCCATCGCGACCACGGCCAAAACCGATGCCGAATGCATCCAACTGTTACGGGAGATGGGCATGCCCTTCCGAAAAGAGGAGTAACTGTGGCCAAGAAGTGTCTGATAGAAAAACAAAAACGTAAACCGAAATTTCAGGTTCGCGCCTACAACCGGTGCCGGCAATGCGGCCGGCCGCGCGGCTATATCCGGCGATTCGGCCTTTGCCGAATCTGCTTCCGACAATTGGCCCTGGCCGGTGACCTGCCGGGCGTCAGAAAGGCGAGCTGGTAATGGCAGTCGGCCGATGGCCGGCCGGCTCTCGTGAGGAGTATTCTGTATGTCAATGACCGATCCCATAGCCGATATGCTGACCAGGATTCGGAACGGCTCGAAGGCGAAGATGAAGGCGGTCGATATTCCGGGCTCGAAGCTGAAACGGGAGATCGCCCGGATTCTCAAAGACCGCAAGTACATCCGGGATTATATCGAACTTCCCGACAACAAGCAGGGAATCATCCGGGTGTATCTCAAGTATAGCCGTGAGGACGAGCCGATTATCCGAGGTCTGCGGCGACTGTCGCGGCCGGGCCTGCGCAAATATGTGTCGGCTGAAGAAGCCTTCCACTACGCCACCGGCCGGCAGGGAATCATGATTCTGTCCACGTCGTCGGGCGTGATGACCAATGAAGAGGCGATGCAGAGAAAAATCGGCGGCGAAGCTGTCTGCGTCGTCTGGTAAGGAGTGACTGATTATGTCGCGCGTTGGAAAACTTCCCGTCCCCATTCCCCAAGGGGTGAAAATCGCCCTCTCGGGAAGGGAACTTACCGTCGAGGGGCCGAAGGGAAAACTGGTAAAGACATTCCATCCGGAAATCAACATAGACGTGGCCGATGACGCCGTCACCGTCACGCGCTCATCCGACAAGACCTTTCACCGCGCCCTGCACGGTCTGACGCGGGCCCTGATCAATAATATGGTGACGGGCGTCACCGAGGGATTCAAGAAGGAACTGGAGCTGGTCGGAGTCGGATACCGGGGCGAGAAGAAAGGGAAGAGCCTGATCCTCTATGTCGGCTATTCCCACCCGGTTTTGGTCAAGCCGCCCGATACCGTTGAAATCGATTTCGACCACAAAGCCGGTTTGATCACCGTGTCCGGCATCGACAAGGAACTGGTCGGCCTGACCGCCGATCGCATTCGTTCCATCCGCAAGCCGGAGCCGTACAAGGGCAAGGGAATCAAGTACAAAGGCGAGCATATCCGCAGAAAGGCGGGCAAGACGGCGGCCTAACGTCGTGGAGCATGGGAAATGGAAAAAACAGCAAAACATAAAGAAGCCCGGGCGCTCAAACGGCACCGGCGCGTGCGCGGCAAAATTCACGGGACGCCGGAAATTCCCCGTCTCACCGTGACCAAGTCGCTCAAGAACATATTCATCCAGATCATCGATGACACCAATCAGGTGACGCTGGTCGGGCTGTCGACGAATTCCAAGGCGATGGCCGGGAAATTCGCCGACGGCGATAAAAAGGCCGACAAGGCCAAAAAGGCCGGCCAGGTGATCGCCGAGTTGGCCATCGAAAAGGGAATCAAGAAGGTGGTCTTCGACCGCAACCGGTATCGCTATCACGGCCGGGTCAGAGCGGTGGCCGAGGGCGCCCGCGAAAAAGGTTTGGAATTTTAGGACGCTATATAGAACGAGGTGACAGTTGGCTCGATTTGAAGTTGATAGCCTGGAGTTTCAAGAGAAGGTAATTCATATCAATCGCGTCGCCAAGGTGGTCAAGGGCGGCCGGCGCTTTTCCTTCACCGCGCTGGTGGCCGTCGGCGACGGCAACGGCCGCGTCGGCATCGGCCTCGGCAAATCGGCCGAGGTTGCAGGTGCCATCCACAAGGGCACTGAATTGGCCCGGCGGTCGATGGTCTCGGTGTCAATCAAAGACGGCACTATCCCGCATCAGGTAAACGGCATCTTCGGCGCCGCCCGCGTCGTTCTCAAACCGGCCTCGCCCGGCACCGGCGTCATCGCCGGCGGCGGCGTCCGAGCCGTACTGGAAGCGGCAGGCGTGCAGGATGTTCTGACCAAGGCGCTGGGATCGCGGAACCCGCATAATGTCGTCAAGGCGACGATGAACGGCCTCAAGAAACTGCGGACCCGCGAGCAGGAAGAAGATTACCTGGAAAAAGGTTAGGAATCGCGACATGGCACAGCTCAAGATAACCCAGGTTCGTTCGACTATCGGGCGCCTGCCCAAGCACCGGCGCACCATCGAGGCGCTCGGCCTGGGGCGTATTCGCAAGACGGTCATTCATGACGACACTCCCGTTATTCGGGGGATGGTCAAATCCGTCCTGCACCTGATAAAAGTGGAAGAAATCGCGTGATTTTCACGGCTTGAAGACGGTAAGGATAGCAATGGATCTTTCTAAATTAAAACCGGCGCCGGGAGCGACCAAAAAAAGAAAACGCGTGGGACGCGGTCCCGGTTCGGGACACGGCAAAACCGCCACTCGTGGCCATAAAGGCCAGAAGGCGCGGGCCGGCGGCTCCATCCAGCCTTGGGCGGAAGGCGGCCAGATGCCGTTGCATCTGCGGCTCCCCAAGCGCGGCTTTCGGAATATTTTCAAAGAGGAATACCAGATCGTCAATCTCTTTGCACTCAAGGACGTTCCGACGGATGAACCGATCACCGTCGAGGTTTTGAAGAAGCACGGCAAAATCAAAACTGTGAATAAACCGGTTAAGCTTCTTGGTCAGGGTGAGGTTGAGGCGGCCATGACGATAGTCGTCACGGCGTGCAGCAAAAAGGCCCGGGAGAAGATCGAGACGGCCGGGGGAAAGGTCGAGGTAGCCTAAGTGTTTGGGACGTTTCAATCGGTATTCAAAATCGAGGAACTGAGAAAACGGATTTTCTATACCCTCAGTCTTCTCGTCGTCTATCGCATCGGCGGCCATATCCCGACGCCGGGCATCGACGCCAGCGTGCTGCAGAGTTTCTTTTCGGGATCATCCGGAACGCTTCTCGGCATGTTCGACATGTTCGCCGGCGGCGCCTTTCGCAAGGCGACCATCTTTGCCCTTGGCATTATGCCCTACATTTCGGCGTCGATTATCATGCAGCTTCTGGGCGCGGTCATCCCCTATATCCAGAAACTGCAGAAAGAAGGCGAAGAGGGGCGGCGCAAGATCACCCAATACAGCCGGTACCTGACGGTGCTCATCGCTGCCTTGCAGGCCTACGGCACCTCGATATATCTGAAATCGATCATCGGTCCCAACCAAATGCCGGCGGTGACGATGCCTGGTTTGACCTTTATTCCATTAACGATATTGACCTTCACCTGCGGCACGATCTTCATCATGTGGCTGGGTGAGCAGATAACAGAACGGGGCATCGGCAACGGCATTTCGCTCATCATCTTCATCGGGATTATTGCCCGCTTTCCGTCGGCGGTGATCGAGGAATCGCAAATGGTTCTGGCCGGCACGCGGTCGATCTTCGTCGAGGTGCTCATGATCGCCCTGATGCTGGCTGTCATCGCCGCCGTCATCGTCGTAACCCGCGCTCAGCGCCGGGTGCCCGTGCAATATCCCAAGAAAGTGGTTGGACGGCGCGTTTACGGCGGGCAGACGACGCATCTGCCGTTGTCGGTGAACTCGGCCGGTATCATCCCGATCATCTTTGCGCAGTCGATCATGTTCGCTCCCGCCACAGTGGCGCAGCTGTTCCCGAACACGGAATGGATCAACAATATCATCGGCTACTGGCTGGCTCCGGGGACACTCGTCTATTCGGTTATCTACGGCCTGATCATCATCTTTTTCGCCTATTTCTACACGGCGTTGGTGTTCAATCCGATCGACCTGGCCGACAACATGCGCAAGAACGGCGGCTTTATCCCCGGCATTCGCCCCGGTAAACGCACCGCCGAGTATATCGAACGAATCCTGACGCGCATCACTCTGCCGGGCGCGATATTTTTCGCTATGATCGCCATCCTGCCGTGGGTGCTGGTGGCGCAGTTCAACGTGCAGTATTTCTTCGGCGGCACCGGTTTGCTGATTATCGTCGGTGTCGCGCTCGACACTTTGCAGCAGATCGAATCGCATCTGCTGATGCGGCATTATGACGGATTCATGAAGAAGGGGCGAATTCGCGGGAGGTCGTTCTGATGAATTTGATTTTTCTGGGCGCGCCGGGTTCCGGCAAGGGAACGCAGGCGGCCCGTCTGGCCGAGAAAGTGTCGATTCTGCACCTGTCCACCGGCGATCTGCTCCGCGCCGCCGTGAAGCAGGGCACCGAATTGGGCAAGAAGGCGGAATCGTATATGAAGGCCGGAGAACTGGTGCCGGATAACGTCATTATCGGATTGATAGAAGAAAAGCAGAACGACGGCGAACTCAACAACGGGTTTATTCTCGACGGGTTCCCGCGCACCATCCCGCAGGCCGAGGCGCTGGACGAGATGTTTGCCAATGCCGGCGCCAAAATCGACAAGGCCGTCCTGCTGGATGTCCAGGACAATGAAATAATCAAGCGCCTTTCGGGCCGGATGTATTGCACTGAATGCCAGGCGGCGTATAACTACCCGGCCAACATGCCCAAGCAGGAAGGCGTCTGCGATAAATGCGGCGGGAAACTGGCCCGCCGGCCTGATGACGAACCGGAGGTGGTCAAAAATCGCCTGGAGGTGTACCAAAAGCAAACCAAGCCGATCGAGGATTATTATCGGGGCAAGTCGGTGCTGCTGCCGATCCCCGGCGTGGGAACGCCCGATGAAATTTTCGCTCGGATTACGAAAGGATTGGGCGTCGCGTAAAGATGCCGGAATATAAGTCGGAGCGCGAAATCGAAATCATGCGGGAAGCGGGACGAATCGTCGCCGAGGTACTTGACCTGCTCGAAGAGCATATCAAGCCCGGCATAACGACGGCGGAGTTGGATCGCATGGCCGAGGAACATATCCTCAGTCGTGGGGCTACGCCCGCCTTCAAGGGATACCGCATGGGCGGTAATACCTATCCCGCTTCGATCTGTGCCTCGATCGACGAAGTCGTCGTGCACGGCATACCGTCGCAGCGCAAGCTGGTCGCCGGCGAAATCATCTCCATCGACGTGGGGACGTTCAAGGACGGCTATTGCGGCGACGGCGCCCGCACCTATGCGGTGGGAGAGATCGACGAAGGAAAGCAGAAGCTGATGGATGTTACCCGGCGGGCGCTCGATGCCGGCATCGAGCAGGCCGTCGCGGGCAATCATCTGGGCGACATCTCGGCCGCGATCCAGAAAACGGCGGAACAAAACGGGTTCTCGGTCGTTCGTGATATGGTGGGACACGGAATCGGACGGCGCATGCATGAGGATCCCCAGGTCCAAAATTTCGGCACGCCCGGCACGGGCCCGGTGTTGAAGACCGGGTTGGTGTTGGCGATCGAGCCGATGGTTAACGCCGGCGGGTACGCCATCTCGTTCAAGCCCGACGGCTGGACGACGGTGACGGCGGACGGATCGCCCTCGGCGCATTTTGAACATACCGTGGCGATCACCAAGGATGGTCCCGAGATCTTAACGCTGGCATAAGGAAGCTATGGCTAAGGAAGATGTCATTCAGGTTGAAGGTAAGGTGTTGGAGCCGTTGCCGAACGCGATGTTCAAGGTCGAGCTCGACAACGGGCATGTGGTCCTGGCGCATATTTCGGGGAAGATGCGGATGCATTTCATCAAAATTCTTCCCGGGGACCGCGTCAGCATGGAATTGTCTCCATACGATCTGACGCGGGGACGAATCGTGTATCGCCATAAGTAACGCGGAAAGGTGCTATCATGAAAGTGCGAGCATCACTGAAGAAACGATGTGACAAGTGTAAAATCATCCGCAGGCACGGCGTTCTGCGGATCATCTGCGAAAACCCCCGGCACAAGCAGCGTCAGGGCTAGGCGGATGACAAGAGCATTGTATGAGGAGGTCTGTACGTGGCCCGTATAGCTGGTGTGGAATTACCACGAGACAAACGGATTGAAGTCGCCCTGACCTATATTTTCGGGATCGGGCCGACCTCGGCCAAGCGCATCCTCAAGGAAACCGGTGTCAGCCCCGATATTCGGGTCAACAAACTGACCGAAGAGGATGTGATCAAGCTGCGAAGCATGATCGAAAATCAGTTCAAGGTCGAGGGGAGCCTGCGCAGCGAAGTCGCCATGAATATCAAGCGGCTCATCGATATCGGGTCGTATCGGGGCCTGCGCCACCGGCGGGGACTGCCCGTGAGAGGCCAGCGCACCAAGACCAACGCCCGGACGAGAAAAGGTCCCAAACGGACCGTGGCCGGCAAGAAGAGAGCGCCGGGACCGAAGTAAACGTCATAACGAACAACACGAGGTAAAACTGTGGCGGAACCGAAAAAGAGAAAAACCAAAAAGAAAGTCAAAAAGGTCGACGCCTTCGGCGTGGTCCATATCAAGGCGTCGTTTAACAATACCCTCATCTCCATCTCGGACCCCCGGGGCCGGGTGGTCTGCTGGAATTCGGCCGGTCGCGCCGGATTCAAGGGGTCCAAAAAGTCGACGCCGTTTGCGGCCCAGCAGGCGGCGGCAACCTCCGCCAAGGAAGCCCTGGATATGGGCATGCGGAAAGTGGAAATCCAGGTCAAGGGTCCCGGATCGGGACGCGAGGCCGCCATCCGGTCCATTTCGGCGGCGGGCCTGGAAGTGATAAGTATTAAGGACGTGACACCGATACCCCACAACGGGTGCCGGCCGCCCAAACGGCGCCGGGTGTAAGCATCCCGGAACACGGTGAAGCAAAACTGATTGGAATATTAAGGAGAGTGAATGGCTCGGTACACTGACGCAAATTGCAAATTGTGTCGACGCGAAGGCGAAAAGCTGTTTCTGAAGGGCAGCCGATGCCTGAGCGAGAAGTGCGCCATCGATAGGCGCGCCTATGCTCCGGGACAGCACGGGCAGAATATTCGTCGCAAGGTCTCCGAATACGGCCTCCAGCTTCGCGAGAAGCAGAAAGTCCGCCGGGTATACGGCATACTGGAGCGCCAGTTCCGCAACTATTTCGAAACGGCGGAACGCAAGAAGGGAATCACCGGCGAAACCCTGCTCCAACTGCTGGAGTGCCGTCTGGATAACATCGTCTACCGGCTCGGCTTTGCGCCGTCGCGCAAATCCGCCCGGCAGCTGGTGCGTCACCGGCACCTGACCGTGAACGGCCGGATCGTCGATATCCCCTCATACAACGTCCGCGTGGGCGACATCGTCCGTGTCAAGGACAAATCGAAGAGCCTGGATATCGTGCACATGGCCCTGAAAGAGTCCCGGGGTGAGGAAATCCCGTGGCTGCGCCTGAACAAAGCCGGTCTCGAAGGTGAACTGCTGGAACTGCCGAAACGAGAGGAAATCCCGACGCCGGCCCAGGAACAGTTAATCGTCGAGTTGTACTCGAAATAAGAGAATCCCATTGGCTATAGACACAACCTATGTGGGGGATATACGAATGAAATGGAAAAGCCTGCAAATGCCCAGGGAGATCGTCACCGATCAATCCAATCCGGATGAAGGGTATGCCAGGTTTGTCATCGAACCGCTCGAGCGTGGCTTCGGCGCCACAATTGGACACGCCTTGCGGCGGGTCCTGCTGTCCTCGATCCAGGGGGCGGCGGCCGTCGCCATAAGGATCGACGGCGTGCTGCATGAATTCGGCGCCATCGAAGGAGTCTACGAGGATATCACCGACATTATTTTGAATATCAAGAAAGTCCGGGTGAGATTCGACGCCGACGAGCGGCGGACCCTGATCATGCGAAACAACAGCAAGGGTAAGTTGACGGCCGGTATGTTCGAGGAAAACGCCGATGTCGAAATCCTGAATCCCGACCTGCACGTAGCCGAACTGACGGCCGACAAGGAATTGACCATGGAGGTCGATTTCGACTACGGCCGCGGGTACGTTCTCGCCGAGCAGAACAAGCGCGACGACGCCCCGGCCGGAACCATCTTCCTCGATTCGTTGTTTTCGCCGGTGATAAAAGTCAATTACGAAATCGAAAACACCCGCGTCGGCCAAAAAACCGACTACGACCGACTCCTGCTCGATATCTGGACCGACCTGTCGGTTACGCCGGAAGACGCCCTCAGCTATGCGGCCAAAATCCTCAAGGATCATATGCAGCTCTTCATCCACATCGACGAGGAATTGCAGATTGCCGTGGAAGAGGAAGAGGACGAGGAAACCGCCCGCATCCGGCAGCTACTCAAGACGCGCGTCGACGAGCTGGAGCTTTCCGTTCGTTCCTCCAATTGCTTGCGGGCGGCCAACATCCAAACCCTCGGCGAATTGGTGTCCAAAACCGAATCCGAAATGCTCAAGTACCGGAACTTCGGCCGCAAATCACTCAACGAACTGACCTCAATCCTCGATGAACTGGGGTTGTCCTTCGGTATGGACATCACCCCGTATCAGGAAAAGAAATCATAAGCCGGTAGGATCATCCGATGAAACACCAGGTTAAGACCAAGAAACTATCCCGTACCAAACCGCATCGGGAAGCGATGCTGTCCAATATGGCCGTGTCGCTGTTCACTCATCGCACTATTCAGACGACCGAGTCCAAGGCCAAGGAACTGCGGCGATACACCGATCGCCTGATCGCCACGGCCAAGACCGATACGGTGGCGGCGCGCCGCAATGTTTTCGCCGAGCTGCGCAATGAGACCATCGTCAAAAAGCTGTTCACCGAAATCGCGCCCCATTTTGCCGAGCGTCAATCGGGTTTCACCCGGGTCATCAAGGTCGGGCATCGCGTCGGCGACGGCGCCCCGGTCTCCCTGGTGGAACTGCTGACGCCCAAGCCCAAAGTAGTCACCGATAAAGAGAAGAAAAAGGCCAAGAAAGAAAAGGCCAAATAAGACCCGTCGGCGGGCAATGTGCTATAGAGTTTGCGGAACCGGCCGCCCTCCGCGGCCGGTTCTTTTTTGTCTTTTTTGCCGGGGATTACGTCAAAAAAGAGTTGCCCCTCGCACCGCGCCCTATTATCTTACTTAAACAACTGTTTCAAATAGTCAGGTGAACAGATTTGTTCATCACAGGTTAAGGGGTGAACGATCTAATCCATACTGTTTAACCAAACCGTTTCTTGAGCGCAGGGAGGCAATCCTATGGCCATGTCGAGAGGATGTACGGTTGCATTAATCATCGTGGCGGCGATTCTGCTGCTGATCATCGTCGGTATTTTTATTGTTTGGCTCAATCGCGACAGCATTAAGAATTACGCGGTGGATAAGTTGGTGACGATGGCCGAAATGCAAATCGTCGCCAATCTGCCCGACGGCTATACCGAGGCTCAGGTACATGATCTGATGTCCCAACTGAAGACCGCCATCCAAAACGGGGAAGTCGGCGCTGCCGAAATGCAGCAACTGGCGGATGCCTTTAAGGCGGCGGTGGAAGATAAACAAATCAGCAAGGAAGAAGGCGCGCATCTGCTCATGCTGATCCAAAAAGCGCTCGGCAAGGAACCGCAGATGCCCGAGGAAGCTCCCACCGATACATTGCCCGACACCTTGCAGGCTGTGCCCGACACGGCCTAAATATACGACGGGTGATGGGACCTGATCCGGAGAAATTCATCTCCCAGGCAATTTCGGTCTCCCGGGACGAGGCGAGTGGGCGACCGGTTTCCTTCATATGGAACGGCCGCGTCTATGCCATCAAGGAGATTATCGCGGTCTGGCCTGATTGGGGATTTCCAACGGGATCGCCAAGGCGGAAGAATTGGCGGATGCGCCGTCATCGAAATTATTACCGGGTCGAGACCGTCGATGGAGAGGTTTTTGAACTGTATCATGACCGGGGAATCAAGGCGGAAAGCGATACCTGGGTGCTGCAGACCCAAATAACCTAATTGGATTCGCATCGGAATGTCCGTATATGTTTATTTTATAATCAGCTTCATTCTCGGAGGCGTCCCCTTCGGCCTGCTCATCGGGTTCGCCTTCGGCAAGGGCGATATCCGCAGCCAGGGATCGGGCAATATCGGCGCCACCAATGTCTGGCGCGTGGCCGGCCCGGTCGCGGCGGCGATCACCTTTATCGGTGATATCGGCAAAGGCGTCGCGGCGGTGCTGCTTTGCCATGCATTCTATCACGCCGGCTGGCCGATCTCCGAATCCAATGCCGCCCTCATCGGAGGCGTCGTCGCTGTTTTGGGACATGTTTTCTCGCCATTTCTCGGTTTTCGCGGCGGAAAAGGCGTCAACACGGCGCTGGGCGTATTCATAACCCTGCTCCCGATCGAAACCCTGATTGCCTTCGCCGTATTCATCGTCTTCGTTGCCGTCTTTCGATACATTTCCCTCGGCTCCATGGCCGGGGCGGTCGTTCTGGCCGCCGTGCTATGGATTGAGCGGTACGTCATGCACCGGGAGGTCGAGAATTTGTACCTGGCGGCAGTGACCCTGTTGGCTTTGCTGATCATCGTGATGCATCGCGGTAACATCAAACGTCTAATGCACGGCGACGAAAACCGCTTTCACTTCAGCGGGGCCGCTTGATGAGCGCCCGTGTTGCCATACTGGGCGCCGGGTCGTGGGGGATTGCCAACGCCAATCTCCTTGCCGAAAACGGCGCCGAAGTCGCTCTGTGGGAATTCGATCCGGGTGAATTGAAACTGCTCCAGGAGCGGCGCGAACATCCCAAGAAACTTCCCGGCATTCACATCAATGATTCCGTCCGGATAATCGGCGATGTGACCGCCGCGATGGAAGGCGCCGATATCGCCGTGCTGGCGATTCCGGCCCAGAAGCTGGCATCGGTTTGCCGCCGACTGAGTGGGGCGTCGATTGCGCCGCCGAAGCTGACGGTGAACTTGAGCAAGGGTATCGAAGAAGGCACCTTGCGCCGGGCGTCGCAGATCATCGGCGACGAATGGAGCGGAATCGACCGGCGCTCGATTGTCACCCTGTCGGGGCCGTCACATGCCGAGGAGGTAGCGCAGCATTTGCCGACGTCGGTGGTGGCGGCGGGCGATGAGGGGCGGTGTGTCGAAACGCAGAAGCTGTACAGCAATGAAGTTTTCCGCGTCTACCGCACGACCGATATTGTCGGCGTGGAATTGGGGGGATCGCTGAAGAATATCATCGCCATCGGGGCCGGCATCGCCCGGGGATTGGGCTTCGGGGACAATTCCCAAGGAGCGTTAATCACCCGGGGCCTGGTGGAGATCAATCGCCTCGCCATCGGACTTGGGGCATTACCCGAGACCCTGGCCGGGCTATCCGGCGTCGGCGATCTCATTACCACCTGCATCTCGATCCATTCCCGCAATCAGTATGTGGGGTATCATATCGGGAAGGGGATGACTCTCGAAGAGGTTCTGGCTGGGATGGTCATGGTGGCCGAGGGCGTGACGACCTGCCGGTCGGCGCGTCAATTGGCCCGCGAACATAAAGTTGAAATGCCGATAACCGAGGCTGTGTATCAGGTGCTGTTTGAAAATCTCCCGCCCCGGGAGGCCGTCACCAACCTGATGACACGGCCGTTAAAAGAAGAGGTGTGGCAATAGCGACACCGAGACGATGTTGGATAATGGAGTGAATTATGGCCAGATCCAAGGGATCGACCGCGGACAAATTATATTATTCCATTAGCGAAGTCGCTCGCATCACCAATCTCCAGGCGTACGTGCTTCGCTTCTGGGAAAAAGAATTTCCCATGCTCCGCCCCAAGAAAAACAAGGGCGGCAACCGGCATTATCAGAAACGCGATATCGAATTGGTCAACCAGATCAAGCACCTGTTATACGAGGAAAATTATACGATCGCCGGCGCCCGCAAACGACTTCGCCAAATGGAATCCAAGACCGAAAAGAAAGACCTGATGCGTAAAGCCAAATCGGATACCATCCTGGGCGAAATCAAGAAAGAGCTGGAGGATATCCTGAAACTTTTCCCTTGCCTTTTCTAGGATTTTGCGCATTTTGTACATTCAGTCGGGGCGTGGCGCAGACTGGTTAGCGCACTCGCTTGGGGTGCGAGAGGTCGGCCGTTCAAATCGGCTCGCCCCGACCAAAAATACCGCAGGCTGGTTGTGAATCCCACTATCCTCATCATCGTCCCCGCCTTCAACGCCGCCGAATATATTCCGCGATTGATGGAACGCTTGGCGCCCTTCTCGTCTCCGGAACATATTCTTTTCATCGACGATGGCTCGACCGACGACACCGCCGCCATCCTCGGACGATTCGCCTGCCCGACAATCACCTTTTCGGTCAACCAAGGGAAAGGAGCGGCCTTGAAAGCCGGTTTCCGGTACGCCGTGGACCACGAGTACGATGCTGTCGTGACCATCGATGCCGACCTGCAGCACAAACCGGAACACCTGCCGGCGTTTCTGGCCGGCTACGACCGGGCCGATATGCTCATCGGCACCCGGACCATCCGGTTGTCGTTGATGCCGGCCGACCGCCTGTTGACGAATAACCTGACATCGATTATCATATCGCTCTTCGGATCGATCCGGACGCGCGATTCGCAGTCGGGCTACCGGCTGATCAAAACCCCGGTGCTGCGGATGCTCCGGCTGACCAGCGAGCGGTACGACACGGAAAGCGAGATACTGTTCCAGGCCGGATACCTCGGGTTCACCGCCGGCGAAGTGGCCATCGACACCGTCTACGAAGGGTCGCATTCGTTCATCAATCCCTTCAAGGACACCACCCGCTTCATCCGGCAGATATGGAAACGGTTGTGGTACTGACGAATCAGGACACGCAAGACAACGGAGACGTATAAGATATATGAAGATCCTCATCACCAACGACGACGGCGTTCAGGCCGAGGGTATAAACATTCTCTTTAAGGAACTGAGCAAGTACCATGACTGCCTTCGGGTTGCGCCGGACCGGGAACAATCGGCCACGAGCCATTCGCTGACGCTGACCCGGCCGCTGCGGATCAACCGCCTCGCCAAAAATTTCTATTCCTGCGACGGCACCCCGACCGATTCGGTGCTTCTGGCCCTGCTCCAGATCCTCGACCACAAGAAGCCGGATATGCTCGTCTCCGGAATCAACCACGGCGCCAACATGGGCGAGGATATTCTATACTCCGGCACGGTGGCGGCGGCCATTGAGGGCTCGCAACTGGGCATTCCGTCGATCGCGGCCTCAATGGTCAGTTCCAACGGGGCCGATTTCAAAGGCGCCGCCCGTTTTCTGCGGCGGCTCATAAAATTATATCCCAAATTAGATTTAACGGCGGGGACCCTTCTGAACGTCAACTTTCCCGGGCGCGTCCGCGACGGGTTCCGCAAATATCGCTATACCTCCCTGGGCAGCCGCGAGTACGACGACGTCATCATCCGGAACACTGACCCGCGCGGCCTTGACTATTACTGGATCGCCGGGAGCCCCGTCTGGAAAGATGCCCCCGGATCGGATATCCACGCCATCCGCGCCGGGGAAGTGTCGATCACGCCGATTCACCTGCATTTCACCGACGGCGAGGTTTTGGCGCGGCTGACTGCCGGCGATTTTCGCTTGCCGCGCTGATTTCGAGGCAATTCTCCGCTTGACAATTCCGTTTGGATGCGTATTTTGTATGGTTCAAATCGGGGCGTAGCGCAGATGGTAGCGCGCTTGGTTCGGGACTAAGAAGTCGCTGGTTCAAATCCAGTCGCCCCGATTTTTTTATTGTATGGTGGGCGTATGAAGAAGCCGGGGGCCTTGGCCAAACGAGGGGTAGCATGTTTGACAAAGACTCAGTGTGCATTGGCGTCATTGGGGCCGGCAAGTGCAGCAAGAAGCTACGGGATCAAGCCTATGAAGTCGGCGCGGCCATCGCCAAACAGGGCGCCGTTTTGGTATGCGGTGGATTGAAGGGGGTCATGGAGGGCGCCGCCCACGGCGCCAAGGATGCCGGCGGCATCGCCATCGGCATTATCCCCGGTGACAGCCGATCGGAAGCGAATCCATATTGTGATATTGTCATTCCCACCGGAATCGGCGAAGCCCGCAACATCATGGTAATCCGGGCCGCCGACGCCGTGATTTCCCTCCATGGAAAATACGGGACGATTTCGGAAATGGCCTTCAGCCTTAAACTGCAGCGGCCGCTGGTATCGCTGGTCAAATGGGATGTTTTCCCCGAAGTGATCACCGTGGCCAGCCCGGTCGAGGCGGCAAAGAAAGCCGTGAAACTCGCCAAGGATGCCAGAAAACACGGTTAGAGTAATCGTCAGCGGATTAGTCCAGGGGGTCGGATACCGGTACTATATCTATCGTCAGGCCAATGCACTCGGTCTGACCGGCTATGTCAAAAATCTCCCCACGGGTCAGGTCGAAATCGTCGCCTCGGGTGAAAAAGGCCTGATCGATGAGTTGATTAAAACGGCGCGATCCGGTCCGTCCTATGCATCCGTTTCCGGCGTCGACCTCGAAAAGATAGACCCTCCGCAAACATTCAAGGATTTTGATATTCGATGAGGTGACATCGTGCATGATCTAAAAGCCGTTATCAGATCCATCCCCGATTTTCCCAAGCCGGGGATCATATTCCGCGACATTACGACGCTATTGTCCGATCCGGAAGCGTACAAAGAAGCGCTGGATGAATTCGAAGAGTATTTCCGGGAAAAAGGGGTTACCCGGATCGCCGCTATCGATTCGCGCGGATTCATATTCGGCGGCGCTTTGGCCGACCGCATGAGCGTGCCGCTGGCGATTATACGCAAAAAGGGGAAACTGCCATACAAGACAATCCACGAGGAATACGCCCTCGAATACGGCACCGATACGCTTGAGATGCACATCGACGCCATCGAGAAGGGCGATAAGGTGGCGGTCATCGACGATTTGCTGGCGACCGGCGGTACCCTTGAAGCGTCATGCAAGATGGTGGAAAAACTCGGGGGAGAGGTCGCCGTAATCGGCGTCGTCATCGAGTTGTCGTTCCTCAAAGGCCGAGATAAGCTGTCGGGATACGACATCAAAGCCCTGATCGACTACGACACCGAGGCCGTGTAGCCCGCCATCGACTGCCTTTTGAATAGGCAACCCTTAGGGCCATGCCTGTTCTTTCCCCTTGTGCCGAGTCAGGCGAAAACGTATAATTCCTTTGGCTGTAGTTCTGGAGCCATGTGCTCCCGACAGAGTATTTCATGCCCCCGTAGCTCAGGTGGATAGAGCAGCGGTTTCCTAAACCGCGTGCCGCAGGTTCAAGTCCTGCCGGGGGTATTGAAAATCGTGTCCAACGAATAATCTCCGTATCGATAAATTGGCAGCGTGGGTCGAAACCCTTTCAGGGCCTCGACAATACTGCTTCTTGATTGGCCTAATGCTCCATAAAAAAAACCGAGGGTCGGATAGTTCCGATCCCCGGTTGGTGGTCATCTTGTCGGGAGTCCCGACGAAAATTCTACCAGTTTTCGCGGTAGCCGCCGCCCCGTTGGCGACGGAAATTGGACTTGCCGCCGCTCTCTTCGCGCGGACGGGCTTCACTGACCTTCAAGTTGCGGCCGCCGAGCTCGGCGCCGTTCAAACTGTTCAGGGCTTCACGGGCCTGGTCATTCGAGGCCATTTCCACGAATCCGAAACCGCGGGACTCACCGCTGTATTTGTCCTTGATGATGTTGACGCTGGTGATTTCGCCATACTCCGCAAACGCTTTGCGAAGATCGTCTTCCGTCGTAGTGAACGACAAATTGCCGACGTAGATATTCATTCTACTCTCCGAACTTGTTTACCCCTTCACGAACTTTTTCTCACGGAAAATATTTCGTAACAGCAGATAAACGTACCTTGCGCACTATTGCGCGTTTGTCTCCAGATTAATTTCGGGCAAGGATTGATAAACTGAGCAATTCCTCTAACGATTAAATAAGGAGAACTGTTTTCATCTGTACCTATATACGGCAAAATAGGATAAAAGCAACACATATTTAGCGAAGATTTTGACATTTTTTTGAATCGGCTGTTTTCACCGGCCCCGGGCTGGCCTCGACGGCGGCTGATTTTGGCCCATATTCGGGTTGTTTTATCGGAAATTTTGCCTATATTATGGTCGGAATTATCATCTATAGAAATCTTCGCTTTTGAAAAGCGGTCATAAATGAAGCTATTTCTCCGCCTGTTTGATGCCGTTGCCATTATTTGTCTCGGCATCGTCTCAACTTTTCTGGGCTGCGGCGAGGATAAAAAAATCGCCTCGCCGGACAGTGTCGTCGAGGATGGCGATACCGTCCCCGCCGTCTGGAAACTTGAAATCGCGCACGATATCGATGTCATTCTGGGACATTATCACGACGTCGATATGACATTGGCGGCCAACTCCGCAGCCATCGGAGGCTTCGATCTCTTGATCACCTATGACAATACCGTCCTAACATTCGTTCAGGCCAGCCTGGGCCAGTATTTTCTTGATTGCGGTTGGGAATATTTTACTTATAGATACTGGTATGTCGATACCTGCGGCCCGGACTGTCCCAGGAGTCTTATACGGCTGGTCGGGATGGCCGAAACCAATAATGGGGCCGTACATCCCGACGTTCAATGTATTTTGGACGGCGGCGAGCAGATCCTAGCGACCCTAACATTCTATGTCAGCGGCGACCGGATGCTGGAATGTACCAAACATCCTATCCGTTTCTATTGGTTCGAATGCGGCGATAACACCATCTCGACATACAGCGGCGATTCTCTGGCGATAAATCTTCGGATTTACGATTCCGATTCAACCCGCATCGAGGATTCCCTGGCGGTATTCCCCGGCTACGTCGGAGCCTCCGACAGCTCCTGCCTACTCGGCGAAAAAATCGTCCCCTTCCGGGGCATCGATCTTGTCAATGGCAGCATCGATTTTCTCTGCGCCGAATCCCTTGATGTACGCGGCGATCTAAACCTCAACGGGTGGCCCAATGAAATCGCCGACGCCGTGCTGTATACCGATTATTTCTTGCACGGAATCAGTGTGTTCGAACCTCACGTCTATGCTTCAACAGTCGCTTCGGATGTCAATGGTGACGGACAGACCTTAACGCTTTCCGATTTGGAATATCTTATCCGAATCATTCAGGGAGACGCCCTGCCGAATCCACCGCCGCTTCCGGATACGACAGCGACCGTTCTATATCATAACGGGCATGTGTATCTCGACTCACCGGCCGACGTAGGAGCAATTTTTTTGATCTTCGACCTGAATGCGATTCCCGGCGAACCGACGTTGACCGTGCCGGATATGAGCATAAAGCATAGTATTTACAGCGATGAATTGCGGGTATTGATTTATGACATCGGATCAGGCTATATACCGGCGGGCGCGGCGGATATTCTCACCGTCCCGGCGACGGCGACTCTGATAAGCGCCGAGGCCGCCGCCTATGAGGGGAATTCGATACATGTAACCATCTATTCAACCCCCTGATCGCGAGAAATCCATTCTTGGTTCACATAGATAGGGATGTAGATAGAGACATAGGAAGTTAAAACACGGGGGAATCATGATCACCGATCAGTTGAGACAGGAGATCCAGAAATACGACATACCCGATAACCGGATCAATTACCAGCAATTCTTCAAGGAAAAACTCGCCGAGCCGACCGGGCTGAGAGGCGGCATTCTCAAAGACATTTCCAGCCGCTGCTTCAAAGAAATCAGGAAGAAATCCAAAGATGAGGTCCTCAAAATCGGCGACGAACTGCTGGCTGCCGGGGATCGATATTTCCGCTTCTTCGCTTTCGATTGGGTCTCGCGGTTCAAAGGCAAGTATGCCAAGAAGGATTTTGCCCGCTTCGAGCGTTGGTTGAAAACGTACGTCGACGACTGGGGCGCCTGTGACAGCCTGTGCACCCGGCCAATCGGGTTCATTATTACTCAGTTTCCCGAGCTGTCCCGAAGGACGAAAAAATGGGCGACATCAAAAAACCGCTGGCAACGCCGGGCGGCGGCGGTCAGCCTGATCGTTCCTGTGAGAAAGGGCTTGCTGCTGAAAGAGGTGTTCCGGACGGCGGATATTCTCCTGACCGATAAAGACGACATGGTGCAAAAGGGCTACGGCTGGATGCTGAAAGAAGCCGCCAACAAATTCCCGGACGAGGTGTTCGCCTACGTGATGAAAAACAAGGCCGACATGCCACGCACGGCCCTCAGATACGCTATAGAAAAATACCTGGAGGATAAACGCCGCGAGGCAATGGCGAAGTAATCGAACAATCCTTAATTTCCGACGGGTCGATCCCCGGTAAGGACCCACCCGTCGTCGACATATCCGACTCTATTTTACGAGAATCATCTCTTTGGTCTGCGAGTAATCGTCGGTCTCAAGGCGGTAATAATATATCCCGCTGGCCACCCGGTTACCGCCTGCATCGGCGCCGTCCCAGTTGACGGCATGCGGCCCGGCGGTCAGATATTCATCGGCAAGAGTCCGCACCTGCTGTCCCAGCATATTGAATACGGTCAAGCGCACACGCGATGATTTCGGCAGCGAAAACTCGATCGTCGTCGTCGGGTTGAAAGGATTGGGGTAATTCTGGGCCAGCTGGTAAGCGTAGGGCAATGTGCCCGACGTCACATCGTCGGCGGCCGACGAAAGCAGCATATGCGTCGTCGTATAGACCGAATCGCCATTGGTATTTCCGGAATAATCGGCGGCATTAGCGGCGGTATAGAATGTCACCGAACTCACCGGGGTGGCAGGCGCCACCCATCGGAACGACCAGCTTGTACCATTCGCGGTGCCGGCGTCTGTGCCTTGCTCGGTATGATTGATGTACTGCTTGCCCCCGCCTGTGGAAAGGACCGTCCGCGCCGCATCCGTGACCAACAACTGACCGGCTATAAGATTGCTTTCGTCAAGCGCGGTAAATTCGAATCCCCAACGCTGCTGTCCCTGATTTTGAATTGTCACGGTCACATCGAGCGTATCGCCCGGAGCGAAACCCGACGGGGCGTCGATTGTCACCGACCCGGAACCGGTATTTAAATTATTATGGCAGTTGGCGCAGGTCGATTCCCCGGGCGCGCCGGTCCGCCGATTTAACCTTGATCCGTCCGAGTATCCCCAGCCCGTGGCCGTCATCATGAGAACGGCGAGAATCGCCGGAAGGCTGACATAGTTGCGCATCGCAATACCTCCAGTCAAGCATTCACATATCGTTTCGACGCCGAGCAATAGTAAATTAAGATAATTCTTATCCCGAATCAACAAAAATTCCGGTAATTGGTTACCTTAACCGGAAAGCCGTTGTCGCACTTGATATTGTATGTCCATTTCGGGGCGGGAGCGTTCCGGGTTTCAACCGTCGCGTTGGGGCGTTACGTAATATATTAATCGAATAGAATGCAAGCGAAGGATAAAGACCATGCTGAAGGCAAAAGACGCCGTCCTGGTGGTTGTCGATATCCAGGGAAAACTGGCGACACTCATGGACCGCAAAGAGGAATTCTACGAGAATGTGGTCAGGATAATCAAAGGCGCCCGGGTGCTCGAAATACCCATCATATGGAATGAACAGCTTCCGGATAAACTGGGCCCGACCATCGATAAGATCAAAAGCGCCCTTCCGGGGCAGTCGCCTTTGATAAAGCGTACGTTCAGTTGCTGCGGCAATCCGGATTTCATGTCCGAACTCAAAGCCATCGGTCGCGGGCAGGTGATCCTGGCGGGGATGGAGACGCATGTCTGCGTCTATCAAACCGCTTTAGATCTTCTCGATGACGGGCACGCGGTTTATATCGCAGCCGACGCCGTGTCATCCCGATCAGCCGAAAACAAACGGATCGCGCTCGATGCCATGCGTGATGCCGGAGTCAAAATCACCAGCGTCGAGATGGCTCTCTTCGCAGTGTTACGCGTGGCCGAGGGAAACCGGTTCAGGGAATTACTCAAGATTGTAAAGTAATAAATGTCGCATCCCGATCCGTTGGCTGTAGATCGATTGATCCGATCCGAAGCCGGGTGCACATTGATTCTGCCTTGCTTTCAACCGTCGTCAGGATGTTTGCTCCTGAGGAAATGATACAGCGAGAAGATTATTCCGGCGATGATGATGCCGGCGAAGATATACTCCTCGTATTCTTCGACCCGCCCGAAAAGCGCCTCAGCCGCATGACCAAACAGGTATCCGGCAGCGGCGAAAATCAGCGCCCAGATGACACCACTGACCATGTTGAAAAGAAAAAAACGCCGGGCGCCGATGCGGCTAATGCCGATTGCAAACGGCGTCACCGTTCGGAAACCGTAAATGAATCGAAAGCCGATCAACACATAATCCTGGTATTTTTCCAGATAGGGCGTGATCCGATTAACGCGGCGTTGCAACTTGGGATATCTGGCGATAAGCGCTTGTCCCCGGAATCGCCCGATGAAAAAATAGACCTGGTCGCCGATCACCCCGCCGAAAAAGGCGATCAGCCATACGAGGTCGAAATCGAGATATCCCCGGTGCGCCGCGAAGCCGGCAAGGATAAGTATGGTTTCCCCCTCCAGGAACGTCCCGATAAACAGCGCGAGATAGCCGTATTTTTGTATTATAAGTTCCAGCGGCATGAAGTTGCTATACCCGTTTCATCCATGCCGCATACAGTGACGTTTTTTTGGCAGGTTCATTCGGTATCCTTTTTCCCCCGCAACCCGACCATATCCTGCAAAAGTTCGGTTTGGATCTGCTGAATTTCGAGCAGGCGCTGCCAGGAGTTGTTTATCAACTGATCCATCTTGATGTGCAATTGACGGATTTCGATTTCCGCCTTCAGATTGACCTGATAATCGTGCTGGGAGCGGAGCCGGTCCTTGTCCTCCTGACGGTTCTGGCTCATCATGATGATTGGGGCCTGCATGGCCGCCAGGCAAGACAATACCAGGTTGAGCAGGATATACGGATACGGATCGAAGGGCCTTCGAAGCAGGAATATGGAATTGAGTATAATCCATGCGAAAAGAATACAGCCGAATATTATTATAAATCTCCAGCTGCCGCCGAAATCGGCGACATGATCCGCGAGCCGTTCGCCGACCGTCAACTTGCGGTCGAATTCGGCCTCGACGTTGCGCGAAATCAGCTCCTGCTCCTTGAGCGTATCGATCACGGTTTTTTCGAGCGAGGTCAGGTCGCCGCGCTGAAGTTCGAGGACGTCCTCGACATATTCCGTCCTGAACCGATTGAGGCACGACAGGCAGATGGTATGCCCCGGAGCCCAATCGGGGTGTTCTTTGCGGATCAATTCGCCGACCGGGCCGTGAACCAATTCCGCCGGGCGCCCTTCAATCTCCGGTTTTTTCAAATGACAGATGGGACAGGTAAACGTTTCGACAGCATGTTGGGCCATGCGATCCTCCGGATATTTCGCGCCGGACCCTCCGGGCGGTTGAATGTTGTACGCAAGATAGGCGATATTTCGGCGGGCAACAACATTTTAGCAGGGGGAGAGCCGCGTGGCGGGATATCGCCGCCTATATTTGGAACAGGTATTGGAGTTTTACGAAAAACTGCCGCCGCGACAGCCGCCACCGCTCCTCGCGGTCGGTATACGAATACAGATTATCATATTCATGGGTCGACCCGACGTAGAACAACGAGAACGGATTGAGACGATAGGTCAGCAAGGGATCGATATTCCATTGCTCCGAAAAATCATTATACTGAACCACCAGTCGCATGAACAATTCGCGCGTGAATTGATAATGGGTGCGCACGCGGGCGATAAATCCTTCGAACAGCAGTTCGCCGGTGGCGCGGTCCCGGCTTTTGTCATAATCGAACGCCGGCTCGATCCGCAGGCGGTCCATCGGCTTGATCGATGCCCATGATTCGACGAAAACCTCATTCCCCATCACCGCCGGTCCCCGGGCGATGATATGCCCCCAGACGACCTCGCATCCGGCTCCGAGAAACTCGCTGAAATCGCTGTCGAGCCCGATCGTATAGCGCGTGATGTCGGGGAAATTCTTTTGCCGGTAGCGTTCCCAGCTACGCAGGTACGCCACCGAAACCTCGGTCTGCGCCTTGAGCTGCGCGTAAAGCTCGGCGATCACCCATTCGTCCCGTTTGTGCTTTTGGTAATTCCACACCCGTCCGAGTATAAGCTGCGGCGCGACGCGCTCAAAAATCCCGTTTTTCGGATAAAACATGTATTGGCTGAAGAAGTCGAATTCGCGCATGTCGTTCTTGGTTTCCAGTCCCATATCGGTGCGGAATGACGGTGAAAAGTCTTTGTACCCCAGGCTGAAACTCAAATGGCGGGCATTGCGCTCGAACCCGGCGTAGGCGCCGTGCCCCCAGAATGACTCACCGTTGAATCCGATGGTATGCTTGCCGTAATCAAACTGCTCCCGGTGCATCAGGCTGTCGATAGAAAACGTAATCATGCTGTCGTCCGGCTCCTGCGTACGGCTTCCGATGATCTGGAATTGAAACCGGTAATTCTGAAACAGACGAATGCCGCCGTCCATACTCAGCAGGGTCCCCGCCCCGCCGCCGTCGCGCCGCCGGTCTGTGGCCAGGATGCCGACATGCGATTCCTCGCCGAACACCCGGCGGAAACGTACGATATTGGAATAGGTTTTGCCGATATCGGGGACGGTGACGCTAAATTCGTCGAACGGCATGACCACCGGGGAATGTTCATCATAGGCGGCCAGATACACCACACTGGTGCGGTTGAATCGGCCGGTAAATTTCGTCGCGAATTGCGGGTCGTTGATATTGCGGGAATAAAAACCGTAAATATACGTCCGAAATAGATCGCTGCCTTCTTGAAAAAACGGCCGCCGTTCGGGATAGTCGAGGGCGAAGGCGGTGTTGACATCGATCTGGGCCGCGTCCGATTCCACCTGGCTGAAATCGGGATTGTAGGTCGCCTCGGCGGTCATATTTGACGAAATGACATACTTCCCGTTCAGCGAAAGCTCACCCTTGATTTTTTCATTGTCGAATTTGCGGCTGACGGACGTGTCGTGGGCGATAGTATCGATAATCAGCCGGTGATCCAGAAACCCCGACTGATAGCTGATCACCGATGGCAGCAATTCAAGCCCGGTGCCGGGGGAGACGTGGGCAATTCCGGTCAGCGTGCCCCATTGGCACGGCCAACATGGTTCGTTACGGTCATACGCCGCCCATGAATATTCGGCGTGGCTTTCCCTGGGGTGATTGCGCCAGAAATCTGCCTTCCATGTTTGGACTTCCCGGTCGGGAAAACGCAGGCTCGAAAACGGAATGGCGATTTCCACCTGCCAGCCCGAATCGGTGATCTGCCCGGCCGATTTCCAGACCAGATCATAACTGTCGTCCTCTCCGCCGTTGACCGAATAAAGGGCATCCGCCTGGACGCCGTAAGGATTTACGTTAAGCTCATATGCCCACGCCGCCTCGCCGTAGGTATCGAAAAAGAAGCCCACGTTGTCATCAGCGTAAAGCGCATCACGGTCGCACATCGAAGCCCGCACCAGCTCCGGGTCGTCATAGCAGAAGAATGCCACGTACAGCCGGTCATGATCATAGGTGATCAGGGCTACTGTCTCAACCGGCGGTTTTGTCTGATCGCCGGGATAATGCTCGGCAAAATGATCGGCCCGCGCCGCGCCGCGCCAGCCGGAATCATCGAGATTCCCGTCGATTTCGATCTCGCCGGTGACGGCGGGGACATTGAGCGACGGATTATACACGGGGCGAAATCCGTCTTCGGCGACCGACGGTACGGAGAACATCAGGAATAAAGAATTGATGAAGAATATCGGATATAACAGTCGATAGCATTTTCTGAGATTCATCACACTCCCTTCGTCCAATCACCCTGCGGCTTGCCGGTATCCGGCGATCCCACGGCGATATTGCCTGAAATATACGGGCGCGCCTCGTTCCGGTTTCGTTAAGATTCGGGCCAATATAATCCCGACTCCCTTTCCCGGCAAAGGCAAATCCAGCCGTTTTGCGCGGCCGGGGCGCCTCGACGGCGGCGATTAATCCCGGACGGTATCTTTGGGCATTTAACAAATCGGGTCGTTGGAACGTCTCTATTTCAGGAAGCAGGTAGACTCTGGCTGTTCCGGGAGGAAAGGGCAGAAAAAACAGATTGCTAAAGTCTGCGAAAAGGGTTTGACACGGGATAATGAAGCTGTTATATTTTCGCTTTGTTGGTGGAAAAAATGAAAAACGGCTATAGTATGTCATAGACGGGAGGATATTCCTTTATGAAAGCGCTGGCAGGTTTGTTAACAGTTCTACTGATTCTATGTTCGCCGTTGAGCGCTCAGGTTTCCGACGTGGGCGGTTTTTACGCTTCGCTCGGACTAAACAACTATTCGTATTTTGGCGGCAGCGCCCGGGCCATGGCCATGGGGTATGCCTTCGTCGGGCTGGCCAATGACGCTTCCAGCGGCATCTGGAATCCCGCCGGATTATGGACACTGGAGAGCCCGATCGTGGCCGGGTCATATAACGTTTATGTGCCGGGAGGCTCATTCACCCAGAACCATACTCCGGGCATCACCGACAATAACCTGGATATGAACGGCCTCGGGCATTTCTCTTTCGTGGCGCCGGTGCGTATCAAGGGACATCCATTCGTTTTCAACTTCAATATCGACCGGACCAATGAATACACCGAAGAGGCCTCGTATGACGGGACCGTCGACGTCGGCTCTCTCACGTACTATCAGAATGACGTTGGGCATGTCCAGATGTACAATTTCGGCGGCAGCACGCGAATCTACAGGCAATTGTCGATGGGTGTACTTATCAATATTTTCGACGGTCGCCGAGCCGTGGAAACCAGAAGTATCTATGCCGTGAATGTCATCGTCGACCCGCTCTTCGGGACAACCCAGGAACAGGTCATGACGGTCCGGGGGATCGATTCCGTTACCTCCACGGGCTTCAATTTTACGACGGGCTTGATGCTCAAAGGGGACAAATACAGCCTCGGAGCGGTCGTGCATACGCCCTTCACGATGAAGCATTCGGATGACGCCGCCAGCCTGTTGGAAACGACCCTGGACGGGCTACCGAGCTCCCAGCTGTCCGATACCGTATATTCGCTGGATAACCTGACCAAGCAGGGTTTGCCGCTAACGCTGGCGGCCGGTGTCGGGTTGTTTCCCACCGAAAAGTTGACCCTGACCCTCGATATAAATTATCAAAACTACGGTTCCACGAAATGGTATTACCGGACGGGTTATTTCATCGACGCCGGCGGCAAGCGGACGGATTATTATAATTCGGTACCGATCGGCTGGAACAACACGTTCGGAATCGGGGGCGGCGCCGAATATATGCTCGATGTCGGAATCGGGCAAATTCCGCTGCGCGCCGGTCTGCGGTACGACCAACTGCCGCAACCCAAGGATTTCACGATTTTTGCTACCGATGTCGGCTACGACCAAGCGAACGAGCCCTTCCAGCTGGACGAGGCGATCATAACCCGCACGTCGTCGGGACGGCAGAGTGAAACGAGCTTCAGCCTGGGATCCGGCATCGCCTGGTCGCAAGTGCGGTTCGATTTCGCTTATCGGCTCACGACCGGAAAAAAGTTGAATGAAACCGTGAATACCGTTGCCTACGATGAATCTCAGCCGGATAACGTGTTGGACACCACTACCAAATATGTCTGGGAACGGAAAGCCAGCGAATTCCGGGTGACAATGACCGGATATTTTTAATCGCCTGCACGGAATGAAGATCATAAAAAAGGCGGAAATCTGGGCACCTTCCGCCTTTTTCTTAGGGAACTTCCCGCGCCTTGGCCGATATGACGTATAACTGGGTAGGAGAAGGAAAGGTATGAGACACAACGTCAAAATCACGAAACGGGAAATCAAAGAAGATAAATTCACCACTTTCGTGTTTCAGGCGAAAGACTACGTTTACGAACGGTGGGCCTATTTTGTCGGCGCTGCGGCGGTCATCATTATCGTCATCGTCGGGATGTCGTTGATCCGATCGCAGGGCACCTCCCGGACCATGGAAGCGGCCGATATCTATAATCGCGCCCTCGGAGAATACCGGTCGGCCAATTACCAGCTGGCCATCGTCGATTTTAAGACCATCATGGATGATTACGGTTCGACCACCTATGGTCCCATGGCCGCGTTCAATCTGGGCAACGCCTATTTTTCCGCCAAGAATTACGCCGAAGCCAAGACGGCATTCGAGAACTACCTGGACGATTACAAGGGCGACAAATACTTCGTCACCTCGGCCATGGCCGGCATCGCCGCGTCACTGGCAGGGACGGGCGATTATAAGCAGGCTGCCGACGCATACCGGGAAGCGGCCGAGAAATACCCCGATTTCCATCTATCCGGAGAATACTATCTGCACGCGCTCGATAACTACGTCAAGGCCGACGAAATGGAATCGGCCAAAGTCATACTGGCCAAATTGACCAACGAGTACAAGGATACCCAGTACTACATGATAGGCGCTCGCCTGGCGGCGGAACACGGGCTCCGGCTATAGGCCGGCGTGGGGAAGCGGGATGCTCAAAGTCGCTTTTCTCTGGCACATGCATCAACCCTATTATCGGGACCCGGCATCGGGAGCGATGCTTCTGCCATGGGTGCGGCTGCATGGTCTGAAAGACTACGGCGATTTGCCGGCCCGTCTGGGCAAATTCGACCGCCTGCGAATGACCTTCAATCTCGTTCCCTCACTCTTGGAACAAATCGATCTCTATTGCGACCGTAAAACGACCGACCAGCACCTGGCGCTATCGAGTAAACCGTCCGCCGAATTGACCCAGGCTGAAAAGGCCGAAATATTCGGCACCTTTTTTACGGCCAATCCCGCCACCATGATCGACCCGTACCCGCGCTATCGAAAACTGCAAAAGAAACTCCAGGACTGCAACATGAACGCGGAACTGGCGGCCCGTACGTCGTCACAGCAGGAGGTGCGGGACCTGATAGTCTGGTCGAATCTGGTCTGGGTAGATCCGATCTATCGCTCCCGCGATCCTTTCCGTGATCTTTTTGCCAAAGGGGAGAGGTATACCGAGGACGATAAGCAGGCGCTTATCGAAGCCCAATACGCCATCCTCAAGGAAATTATTCCCACGTATCGATCACTTATGGATGCCGGTAAAATCGAAATCTCGTTTTCACCGTACTATCACCCCATTCTTCCCCTGCTGTGTGATACCGATGCGGCCAAGGAAGCTCTGCCCGGAATCACCCTGCCCAAGAACCGGTTCTGCCATCCGGAAGACGCCGACCGCCAGGTAGCGCTCGCCGTTGAGATGCATCGCGAGAAATTCGGCCGCGACCTCTCCGGCATGTGGCCCTCCGAAGGCTCCATCTCCGAACAGATGGCCGCCATCCTCGTCCGCAACGGCATCCGCTGGATGGCTTCGGACGAACAGGTATTATACGGCTCGCTGGTGAAATCGGGCTTGCCCTCGAACCGGTACTCGCCCCACGCCGTTTTCTCGTTCAATTCGTCCGAGGGAGCCGTCAGTCTTTTCTTCCGCGACCACGCCCTGTCCGACCGCATCGGATTCGTGTATTCGAGCTGGGATACGGAGAAGGCCGTTGACGATTTCCTGAAGGGACTGCATGGTCTGGCGGAGACCCTGGGAGGGACGGCGGATGATGTCGTCATTCCGGTGATTCTCGACGGCGAGAATTGCTGGGAATATTATCCCGATGACGGCGATGATTTCCTCGAGGGATTATTTCAAAAACTGGAAGCCGACGATCGCATTGAGACCGTCACCATGAGTCAGGCGGTCGAACGGGTTAAGCCGAAACCGCTGAAAAATATCCAGGCCGGGTCATGGATCAACCATAATTTTCGCATCTGGATCGGCCATCCCGAGGATAATACCGCTTGGGATTTCCTCTGGGACGCCCGTCACGCCCTTACCGAATTCAAGAAGGAGCACCCCGACTACGATCCCGCCAAAATTGCACATGCGGAAAAATCGCTCCTGGTGGCCGAGGGTTCCGACTGGAATTGGTGGTACGGGGACGAGCATCGCGGGCCCCAGAACGATATTTTCGACCGCATCTATCGGGCGCACCTGTCCTCGATATACACCAGCCTGGGACTGAAAATTCCCAAGTCGCTCCTGACCCCGATATCGTCCGGTTTCCCCGAATCGTACTTGACCGAACCGGAGGGGACGGTGACACCGGTTATCGACGGCAAACTGACGCATTACTACGAATGGCTGGGCGCGGGCAAATTCGACTGCCGCAAAGCCGGCGGGAGCATGCACCGCAGCGATCGCGTCATAACGCAAATTCTCTATGTCTCTGATGAAGAGAACTTGTATGTGCGCGTCGATTTCAACGAAAAGGCCTTTTTAGTTGACAATGCGACGGTCAGGCTTAAAATTGAAATCGTTAATCCCGGTCAGGGGGATTTTGTCTTTGGCCCCGAGGGGTTCATTTCGGCTCCGGAATGGGCCGGCGACCCGTCCGGTATTTCATGCGGCGTAGGAGAGATTGCCGAGATTGGCATGAAAAAGAAAATTTTCTTTCCCGATGAACGGGGCGAGGTTTTTTTCAGGGTCGGCATTGTCAAGGACGGTGAGGAAGTAGAATTATGGCCTCAGGGCGACCCGATCCGTTTCCAGTTCGCCGGGCGGGGTGAGGAGATCGTATGGGACTTGTGATGCGGAGGAGCCATGGCTGATTCATTTTTCGATCACGACCAACCGCACGATGAACCGACGGGAAGGAGCGATATTCCCAATCTTGACAACGAGGATGGCGGCCGTCCGTCCGAGGATCGCCGCATGGCGGCTATCATGGCCTATGTCCCGTTCCTATGCTTCGTGCCGCTGATCAAAATGCGCGATGATCCCTACGCTTATTTCCATGCCCGTCAGGGAATCGTGCTGTTCTTCATCGAGGTTATCGCCTTTATTTTTTCCTTTCCGCACCTCAGCCAGTTGTTCTGGACGGTCATTATTATCGCCTGCATCGGCGCCGCGCTGGCCGGGATCATCTTCTCCATCCAGGGGAAAATGTACAAACTGCCCATAATCGGCGATATTGCCGATCGGTTGCGGATGTAGGGCGGAGATCGTGTTTGATTCGATGAAACGATATACCTTTTTGATTCCGGTGATTCTTGTCGCTCTGACGCTGTCGTGCGCGACCACCGGTCCCGGCGGCAGAAAATCGTTGATCCTCATTCCCACCAGCCAGGAAATCGCCATCGGCCAGCAATTGAATGAGGAAGTCCGGCAGACCGACACGCTCCTGGCCGATACCCTCTGGCAGAACTACATCAACGATATCGGGCAGCGTATCGTGGCCGTCTCCGACCGAACCGATCTGCCGTTTCATTTCGCGGTCATCCAATCGGATCAGATCAACGCCTTCGCCGCGCCGGGAGGGTTCGTCTTTTTCTACTCCGGCCTCATCCGCGAGATGGATTCGGAATCGGAACTGGCCGCCGTCATGGCCCACGAAATCAGCCACGTCGTGGCCCGGCATAGCATCAAACAGCTGCAGTCGGTCATGGGATTGTCGGTGGTGCTGCAGCTTGCCGTCGGTGAACGATCCGAAACTACCCAACAACTGGCGGGCGCGGCCCTGGGAATTATGATGTCGGGATATTCACGATCGATGGAAACCGAGGCCGATCGCTTTGGCGCCATCTATATGACCCGCGCCGGATGGAATCCGAATGGCATGATCAATATGTTTCAGAAGCTCGAGGAATTATCCGGTCAGCATGAAATGAATTTCTTCGAGATGCTCGCCGCCAGCCATCCGCAGACGAATGATCGCATTGATGCGACCCGGTCGCAGATCGCGGAAATGAACGATTTGTCACCGCAGCTTATCGCGGATACGCCGCGATTTCACCAAATGAAGGATCGATTACCGGCCAAACAAGAAAATCCGGCGCCTCCGGCCTCACAACCCGAACAATAAGGCGCCGACAACATATACCTGCCTGATTATATGCACTCTCGCCGCCGGGCGGATAACTGAAACTAGATTTTGAACCGCTTTCCTGGGAGTAAAATGCCGAGGATTTGCACCGGTCTGTGAAGAAAACCGAAACATGGACGCAATAAATTAACAGCGATAACTCGCATAACAATATGTAGTTATCCAAATTGTTTTTTTGCCTTCATATTGTTTAATTTGATTGACAAGGGCTTATGAAAAATCGTACAATCTATCAAGAAAATTGGCCGGAAACGGTTTTAGGTCAATTTTCGAACTGGGAAATGAAACCAAAATTCCAACATAGCGGCTCAAAAGCCGGTTATGCTTAGGAATTGAACAGATATGGGCAAATGCCTTTGACGGCGGAAGTTAGAAGCGGATGCGGCCGAAATAATGAAGTAAGGGCCATCGTTATGAACAGGCTCCGTGGTACGGATTTGAGTTTCGGGAAAACCAGCAGTCAAGGGAACGACAGGGAATGGTCATAGGGTGTTTTGTAATGCATTGTGAGTTGGTAGTTTATCAGTACCGTTCCATCCGGCATCGCGCATTCATCCTCACGGGATGTAGTTGTTGGCAGGCGGCACACCGATTGCAATTATCTGTATTCGAACGAAATGGAGTGAATGCACAATGAAAACGGTGAAGATTGTCATAGCGATTTGGGTGCTTGCTGCGGTAGTCGCCACACTGTTCGGCGATATTTCCGTCGCCGGTGAACTGGGTTCGAATACGGCAAATTTCTTGAAAATCGGCGTTGGGGCGAGGGCGCTGGGTATGGGAAGCGCCTTTACGTCCGTCGCCGATAATCCCTCGGCGGTCTATTGGAACGCCGCCGGTCTGCGCCGACTGGCGTCGTCCCAGGCGGAATTTTCGCATCAAAGCTGGTATCAGGACGTCACGGTCGAAAATCTGCAGATTGCCTTTCCCGGAAACAGCGTTTCTTTCGGCGCCGGGCTTACTTACGTAAACCTGGGATTGATCCGTTCCTACGACGAATTCGGCAATCAGGGCGAAGATCTCACGATGTACAACATGGCCGTGACGGTGGCGGCGGCTGCCGATATCACCGATAACGTCGCCATCGGCGTATCGGCCAAATATGTCGAACAGTCATTCGATATTATAAAGGGTGATGCCGTAGCCGCCGATATCGGTATCCTGGCGTCCTTCCGCGGATTAAACTTCGGCGCCACCGTAACAAACATGGGCACTGATATCACCTATTTTAGCGAATCCGAACCGCTGCCGGCGGCGGTGCGCACGGGTGTGTCGTTCCGTCAATTCGAGGATAAAGCGCTGTTTGCGATCGAAGCGTATACTCCGTTCAGGGGAGCGCCGGCAATCCATCAGGGCCTCGAAGTCAATATCATCCAGGATCTCTATGCCCGTTCGGGGCTGGTTTATCAAACCGGGACCGTTGCCGGGACCAACGCGGTTTCCTTCGATCTTGGCTTGGGGGTTGCCTATGGTCGTGGACGATTCGATTATACGTTCATTCCGTCGGATGATTACGGCAGCGACGCCGTGCACAATTTCTCGATAAGTCTATCGTGGTAGTCGACTTATAAGCGATTTTGAAAAGCCTGTAGCCGCCGCGAATATGGGGCGAAATCCCCTTCGCGGCGGCTTTTGTTTGCAATATAATGCAATATTAACACCACATTTCCTGCAGGGTTTTGCAAGTTATATGAGTCTTTATTCACCTATTTCGCGCCGCTATCGGGCCTACTTGAATATAATTTTGAATAATAGGTGTAAATACTCCATTATAGGTTTCTAACCGTTTGTCTTACAGCGCATTAATATGCGGTCCAATCTCCGATTGGTAAACCGGTTTATTACCTCTCTTTTCACGGTCGGATGGGCAGACTGTTTGCATAAGTTCAACAACTGATACCTGCAATCTAACTCAATTATCGAATGACAGTTAACGGAACCATGAGGGGTATTACAGATGTTGCACAATCTGATCGGGACACAGGGAAAACGTGAGACTCGCATAGAGTATCCTCATACGACAGTCATTGTGAAGGATCGTGATTGCCTCGTCAAATGCGGCTCAAGGAAAGACCAGGGATTCCTTTACCTCATCGCTTACTTCGCCTCCGAATATATTTGGGGTCACTTGGTCTTGGCGCTGACTTTTCTTGCCGGCGTGATAACGCCGGGTCAGGCCCGACCCTTGCGAGCCTCATTGCACGCTTTCTTTAAAAGAGTTGTCGATATCACCGGCGCCTCGATCGGCCTGATTTTGACATCGCCGTTTTTTATCATACTGCCGATTCTCATCAAGCTCGATTCGCCGGGACCGGTGTTCTATCTGCAACTCCGAGTCGGTCACAACCGCCGCCGTCGCGAACGTCGGGCGCCGCATGGATCCAGCCTGGGGCGCAGTTCCCGCGACCGGCGCCGCCAGGATTTTAAGGGTCGTCCGTTCAACGTCATCAAATTCCGGACGATGGTCGCCGACGCCGAAAAGAAATGCGGACCCGTATGGGCGACCAAGAACGATCCACGCATCACCCGCCTCGGACATTTTCTCCGCAAGACGCGACTCGACGAAATTCCCCAATTCATTAATGTTTTTTTGGGCCAGATGTCTCTGGTGGGACCGCGCCCGGAACGGCCGAAATTCGTCGAGGAATTGTCCGCCCAGGTCGAAAATTATAATCAACGTCTTCAAGTCAAACCGGGTCTGACCGGTCTGGCTCAGATCGAGAACGGCTACGATTCTTCGCTCTCATCCGTGGTCAGGAAGGTCCATTACGATCTCCAGTATATTCATAACTGGAGTATCTGGCAGGATGTCAAGATCATACTGAAGACGGTGTTGGTGGTGATCACGGGCAAAGGGGCGTTCTGACAGTCTCGGAACCGGCACAGGGGCGCGGCGAAAGAAATAGTTTTTCATTGGGTGCGGTTTTTATTGCCATAATATCAAGGATTGTCTATATTCCCCGAAATTAAATAAAAAAGGGAAATCGCCTATGTATTTGGCCCAAAAAAGGATTTTGACGGCCGCCCTTGTCTGTTTGATCCTCCTCGTGCCGAACATGGTTCTGGCCCAGGATGCGGGCAATGTTTTGGTCAATACCGATCCCCAGGGCTCATTGGTCACGCTTAACGGCGATCTGACGTTATCCGGCGTTTCACCGGTGCAGTTCGGCCGTGCCCTGTCGGGAAAATACCGGATCGAGGTGACGAGGGACGGCTACGAAAACTATCACTCAACGGCGTATTTTTCCAGCACCCAGACTACCCAACTCGATATCAGACTGGTACCCAAGAGGCCGGTCAAGGCCTTTATGCGGTCTCTGATCATCCCCGGCTGGGGGCAGAAATATTATGGCAACGGCTACAAGGCCGCCTTTTTCTTCGTCGGGACGCTCGCCTCCGTCGTCGGCTACGGTATAGTTCGTGACGATTACAATACCAAGAAAGACGATTACGAGGCGAGGAAGGCGGCTTACGAAGACGCCACTCGCTGGAGCGACCTCCCCCGATTGCAGACCGAGATGCTGGATGCGCAGGAACGGGCTAACAACGCCGAAGACTGGGTCAACATCATGGCCGGCGTGACCATCGGCGTGTATGCCCTGAACCTGCTGGATTCATTTCTCCTCTTTCCCGAATACAGTTCCTTTACCGAATACAAGGCGATCACCGCCGCGCCTGAAGTCGGCCACGATCGGGTTGGCCTAACCGTATCTTTCAATTTCTGAGGATGGACTGATGGGCAAATACCTCTGCATACTTTCGGTGATACTGGGGCTTGCGGTGGCCGGCTGCAGCAACCAAATCGAAGCTCCCAACCGTTCTCTGCCTTTGCCGGTCAAGCCGGAGACGCCCCGGGGCGTGACGGCGTCGGTCGGGGATAGGCAAGTAGATCTTTCCTGGACGGTCGGTGACACGGCCGCGGTGGATCATTTCGTGATCTACTTTTCCGATTCGACCGTGACGGCGGCGACGCTGCTCGATTCCACGGATACCAATGCCATGTCTTACACGGCGACGGGACTGGTCAACGGCCGGCAGTATTATTTCCGCGTGGCGGCGGTCGACACGACCGGACTGGAAGGCGATAAATCGAGCCCGGCGGCGGCCTCCCCGGGCGTCTTTTCCATTATCATAGAGAACGACCGGCAGTACACGAAGACCCGCGACGTCACCGTGTCCCTGACCGCCCCGCAGAACGTCAGCCTCGTTCAACTGTCCGAGGATGCGTCGTTCGCCGGAGCCCACTGGGAAACGTTCGGGAATTCCAAAAGCTTCCGACTGTCCGACGGCGACGGCGTCAAAACCGTTTACGCCCGATTCCAAATCAACGCCGGGGGTAATTCCGTTACGAGCGCGTCGGACGACATTATCCTGGATCGCAGCGCCGTCATCGATTCGGTGACGGTCACCTATCCCAACCTTAGTCCCATTCCACCCGATCTATTTTTGGGGCCGGGGGATACCGTGCATTTCGCGGTGTACGCGTCCGAGGAGGGACAATCGGCATCGGTGGAAATCACCGGCGGCGGAACCATCAATCTCAACGACTTGGGCGCCAACGGCGACCGCATTGCAGGCGATCACGTATTCGAAGCGGATGATATTATTGCCGAAGAGACCGAACTGATCTCAGCGGCCGTCACCGGGCATTTCACCGACGCCGCCGGTAATGCGGCTCCCGGCAAGGTTGCATCGTACAAATTGAACGTCACTTCGCCGCCCGATCCGGTGACCGTCTGGGGATACGCCGTATCGTCTCTTGAGGTGCAGTTGCTCTGGACCGTTTCGGACATCAACGATTTTTCGCGTTACCGCGTTTTCCGCGCGGAAAGTACGCTGGTTGGCACGGATTCGACTCTGGCGATTCAGATCGTCCAGGCCGGCGACGCCAAATTTCTCGACGAGAATCTCAAGGAGATGCAAACCTACGCCTACTGGGTGTATGTCGAGGACACGCACGGCAACGAGGTCGCTTCGGAGCGGACCTACATCCGTACTTTGGAAAACGAATATCCGGATTCGGTGACGATCCGGGTCAACACCACCGGCGATTCTCTGACGGCCAAGATCAGCTGGGCGAATCCGTGCACCGCGGACGATTTTGAGGCCTATTACATCGTGCGCAGCGATGCCTCGACCGGATCATACGACCCGAATCTGGTCATAGATTTCATAACCGATCAACAGACGACGACCTATACCGATCGCTCCATCCCCGCCGCCGGGACATATTACTATCGCGTCTATGTCGTCGATCAACAAGGCTTGAAATCGCCCTCCAATGAGGTCTTGATAAACATTCCCTGAGAGGGAATTGTCTAATACAGTCAGGCAGGTATTTTATGGCGCAGCGAATAGCGATATCCGAGTTTGGTTATCTCTACGGGCAGACATTTCGTCAGGTGGGCCGCATCAAGTTGTGGGTGCCGTTGCTCATCCAGGCCTTTTTGATGCTCATCCTGGCCCTGATGCATCTCTATATCTTTTCGCCTGTCATCAGTCCCGTCATCAAGGCGTGGACGGGCATTTTCCGGCCTGAATTGGCCAACGCCTTTTTCCATTATCCGGCCCAGTTCGTCTTCATGCCCTATTTCTTCGGGCAGGCCCAGATGGTCGTCAATCTCGTCGTCGAAGCCTTCCTGTTCGGGATTGTGATAGATTTATTTATCGCACTGTATCATGGCCGGAAGCCGGTTTTCATGACCTCGGTCGGCAATGCCCTGCGGCGCTATTTTCAATTGATGCTGGTCTGGTTTGTCGTGCTCGGCGCGCTGTACCTCCTTAATACCTATTTCTTCGATTTTGTCGAAAAAGTCATCGGATTTTCGCTGCAGGCTGCGCCGCGGCGGCGCGCCGGCGCCGAGTTCCTGTTGCGGGGAATAACCATCGTCGTTTATGCTGCCTGTATCTTTCTGCTCCCCAGCCTCATGGCCGGAACGGGATCGTGGCTGAGCCGCATCAAACACGGGTTCACCGTCGCCATGCGTCATCCCTTCGTTGCCCTCGGTCTGGTGTTGATTCCCTACCTGGTCGGCTTCCTGCCGTCATGGGCGTTATCCAACGCCAGCACCGTCGTGACCAATTTTTCGCCGGACCTCGTCTTCTATCTGATCCTCATCAGCATCGGTCTGGACGTCATTCTCAATTTCTTCATGCTCGGCACGGCCGTCAAATGTTTTATGGATCAATCGACGTAGACGATGAACCCGATCGCGACAATGCACTATGTCGCCGGAGGAATTCTCATCATTGCCGGCGGCCTGGTCTTGTTGAAACGGGGGTTGGCTCCGTACACCCGCCCCTTCCTTTTTCTCATCGTCGTCAATCTCCTGGGTATCACCGCCGGAATCATCGAATCGAGCCAAGTTTCGGCGCTCTGGGTTCTCGGCTACATCATGCTCTATTTCTTCGTGGCCTTTTTGCCGTTCGGCTGGTATGCTCTCGCTTCCCGGTGGGGATTGGATGTCGCCGAGAGGCCGCGCATGTCGGGAATTCTCTTCTATTTTTTTCTCGCGCTATCCGGTGTCATGTTCGTGTATTTCTGGATAACCGGTTCGATCGATCTTGTTATCGTAAACCGGGGATGGTTTCTCGATCTCGGCCGCATATATTTCTGGCTGTCGGCTTTCCTCATCGTCAGCGTCACCGCCGGGGCGTACGCCATCGAGATTTGCTACCGGTCGTCGCTGGGGTTGGCGCGGGAGAGGATTAAGCGATCTTTCTTTCCGCTTCTGGCGTATGCCATCAGCCTGCTCGGCGTCGCGACTGTGGCCGTCCTCTATGGGCGGGTCGGCGACCTGATCCTCTCCATCACCTTTTTGCTATTCGCCCTGGTCAGCGTTCCCGCGGCCCGGCATTATATTCTGTTCGATCCCTCCAATGACGGCATCATTCTGACCCGCCGGGGCGTCTACTCGTCTTTGGTCGTGGTCTTATTCGGCATATACTTCCTGATCATCGGCGCCGTCGGAGAATTTCTGGTCAAGTACAACCTCGACGAGGGGATGTTCTTTTCCCTGGCCGTACTCCTGCTGATGGTCGTCACCTTTATTATTCTCGTTGCCTCGCAGGCGCTGCGGTCGCGGTTCAAGGTCGATCCGTCGCCGGGGACGCCATTCCGGGCCAAAAGCCCGTACGCCGCCGAATGGAAGGAATTCGCCGAAGAGGTTTCCGTGACTCTCGAAATGGACGCCATCTATTCCCGGACCGGGGAACTCCTGCGCCGCTTGCTCAAGATCGACCATTGCCTGTTTGTCATCAAAGAACCGGCCCCGTCGATCAATTACACCTTATATTGCGGCGACGGCATCGATCGCGGCATACCCGCCGAAAATCTCGACCGTCTGTGCGACTGGCTGTCTCGGTTCGGCCATCCCGTGGAACTGTCCACCCTTCGGGAAAAAGCTCCCGATGAATCGGCCCAGATCGATATCGTGAAGAAAGCCGCCCCGTTTGAAATATTCCTGCTGGTGCCATTCATCGCCCGCCAGCAGCCACTGGGCTTTTGGGGCGTCAGCGTCCACGCCTCCGGCCGGCCTCTGTCGTCGGATGAGATCGCTTTCATCGAGGCCGCCTCCAACCCCGTGGCCTTGACCATCCTGGCGGCGCGCATGACCGACGAAATCATGATCTCGCGCGAGATCGAATCATTTCATCGATTTTCGTCGTTTGTGCTGCACGATCTGAAAAACTCCGTGGCCATGCTGTCGATGCTGATGCAGAACGCC
This sequence comes from uncultured Ignavibacteriales bacterium, assembly GCA_964549765.1. Taxonomy (GTDB): domain Bacteria; phylum Zixibacteria; class MSB-5A5; order GN15; family JAAZOE01; genus CAZJWR01. The sequence goes on along the minus strand of CAZJWR010000003.1, from coordinate 73,865 downwards.
GAAAAGAACATGAGCAACCCGGAATTCCAGAAGGAAGCCATCCTGACCATCGCCAAGGCCGTCAACCGCCAGAAAAAAATCATATCGCGCTTGACGGAAGAGAAAACTGAGGATAAACTATATTTGGAAGAAGTCAACCTGTCCGCCTTGATACACAAGACCCTGAAACGGGTCAGGATAGAAACGATAAAACCAATCGTTACGACGGTCGCTGTGGATCACAACGTGGTCATAATCGCCGATAATGAAAAAATCGGTTCCGTGTTCGATAATCTTGTCATGAACGCGATCGAAGCCATGCCCGATGGCGGAAAGCTGACCATCACGACCCGGCCGTCCGACAGCGACGGGGTCGTGGCCGTGTCGATTGCCGATACCGGGCCCGGCCTGGAGCAGGAATTCATCTCGACGCGGCTGTTCAAACCGTTCGCCTCGACCAAGCCGCACGGTCTCGGGATCGGCATGTACCAGTCACGGGAGATCGTCATGGCCCACCGGGGTCGGATGGAGGTGATCAGCGAACCGGGCAACGGCGCCGAATTCGTCATTTATCTGCCGGGAGAATATCGACGTGGATAAGCAGAAAATCATGATCGTCGACGACGACGAGGGTATCCGGTCACAATTAAAGTGGGCCATGGTCGACAAGTATCATGTCCTCGAAGCGGAAGGGACCGACGATGCGCTGGAGCAGGCGGAGAAGCACCGGCCGCTGATCATCCTGCAGGATATCGCGCTAACGTCGCGCGACGGCGCGGCCGAAGGCATCCATCTGATCGAGAAATATCTGGACCTGAACCCGTTCTGCAAGGTTATCATGGTCACCGGTCATGGCGAGCATAAAAACGCCCTTACGGCCATTCGACTGGGAGCATATGATTTCTTTACCAAACCGATCGATTTAGACCAGCTCAGTATCATCATCGAACGCGGCATCAACGTCGCCCGGCTGGAACGAGAAAACAGCGAATTGACCTCGGAATTGGCGCGGATCAAGAGTTTTGAGAACATCATCGGCGATTCCGATAAGATGCTCGATGTCTTCAAGGTCGTCAAAACTGTTGCCGGCAGCGACTACACCGTGCTGATAACCGGGGAATCCGGCACCGGCAAGGAATTGGTCGCCAAGGCGATTCACGCCTCCAGCCCCAGGCATAAAGGTCCCTTTGTGACTATCAACTGCGGCGCCATTCCCGAAAACCTCTTGGAATCCGAATTATTCGGCCACGAAAAAGGGTCTTTCACCGACGCCCATGCCCAGAAGCGGGGCAAATTCGAGATGGCCGACGGCGGCACGATTTTCCTTGATGAAATCGGCGAACTGTCGCTGAAACTGCAAGTCAAACTCCTGCGCGTCCTCGAAGACCGCAGTATCGAACGGGTGGGCGGCCATGAGAAAATCAGCCTTGATGTACGTATCCTGGCTGCCACCAACCGCGATCTGATGGAGGAGGTCAATGGCAGCACGTTCCGCGAGGATTTGTATTATCGGCTGTCGGTCATCACCATCGATATGCCGCCTCTGCGCGACCGCGGCGACGATATTTTACTGCTGGCGACGACATTCCTGAATCGTTATGGTCAGGAGAATAATATGCCCAATCTGTCTCTGACCGAGGCCGCCGCCCGGGCCATCGCTGCTTACCCGTGGCCGGGGAATGTCCGGGAGCTCGAGAATAAGATCAAGCGGGCGGTTATCATGGCTCGCGACAAGAAGATAAAGCCGGCCGACCTGCCGCTCCCGAACGCATCCGGTGAGAATCATAAGCCCCGATCGCTTCAGGAGATACGGGAAGAGGCTGAAAAAAACTGCCTGACCGATTCGCTCGTGCGCAACAACTGGAATATTTCACGGGTCAGCCGTGAATTGAACACCAGCCGGACCACGCTTTATGATCTCATCGAAAAATACAATCTCCGCAAATGACATTTATTTTTTTCATCGTTAAGAATTTGCACAATTCCCGCTAAATAACCCCCCGATTCAACCGATTAGAATACTATACCATAGTAACTTATGGGGACCGAAATACATGAAGAACATACTGCTTGTCGATGACGATATTGATCTCTCAAATTCGGTAATAAATCTATTCGACCCGGAGAAGTACGCCTTCCACCGTCTTGATGACGGGCAGGAGACATCCCGGTATGTCACCGCCAACAAGGAAGATCTTGACCTGGTCATGCTCGACGTGAATCTCCCTTCCTGCTCCGGCCTCGATGTCCTGCGAGACATAAAAAAGATCGACCAGAAACTGCCAGTGATCGTCATCTCCGGATTCATCTCCACCGAAAACGCCATGGAGGCGATGCGGGAGGGGGCATACGAGTACCTGACCAAACCGTTCGAAGTGAACAAGCTGATCGATACGGTCAATAAAGCCTGCGGGTTCGGGCGCCAGGAATCGCGCCGTCACCCGGAACAGCCCCCCGCCGAGGACGAACATGTTCCCGATGAAATCGTCGGGCAATCTCCTGAAATCGTCGAAATCGCCAAATTGATCGGTCAGGTGGCCAAGACCGACGCGGCGGTACTGATATTCGGTGAGTCGGGCACGGGCAAGGAACTGGTGGCGCGGGCCATCCATCGCAACAGCCTGCGGCGAAACAATCTGTTTTTATCGGTCAACTGTGCAGCCCTTTCCGATACCCTGCTCGAATCGGAACTGTTCGGTCATGAAAAGGGCGCTTTTACCGGAGCCTACTTCAAGCGCATCGGTAAATTCGAACAGTGCGACCAGGGGACGATTTTCCTCGACGAAGTCGCCGATATGTCTATGCTGACCCAGGGCAAAGTCCTTCGGGTATTGCAGGAAAAGGAATTCGAACGGCTCGGCGGCAACGAAACCATCAAAGTCGACGTCCGGATTATCGCCGCCACCAATAAATCGTTGGTGCAGTGCATGAAGGACGGTTCCTTCCGCGTCGATCTGTTCTATCGCCTGAAAGTTGTGTCCATTTATATGCCGCCGCTGAGAGAGCGCAAGGAAGACGTGTCGCTTCTCGTCGATCATTTTATCAAAAAGTACAACAAGACGCTCAATAGCAACATCAAGTCCGTCTCCAAAAAAGCCAAGACGATGCTGAATAAATACATCTGGCCGGGAAACGTCCGCGAACTGGAAAACAACATCCATACCGCTATGGTCATGGCCAAGAACGATGAATTGCAGGCTGAAGATTTTCCGATCTTCAATGAGGAAAACAACAAGATCGAAATCGATCTGGAAAGCCTCCAGGAAGATTACATGGCCATGTTCGAACGGCTCATCGACCCGATTTTCCCGCGCTTGGTGGCCGGAAGTTTCGGCCGCGCCTATCAATTGATGCAATCGTCGATGGAAAAGGCGCTGATCGCCGCCTGTCTCAAGCATTACAATTCGAACCAAGTGAAAGCCTCGGAAATGCTGGGGATTTCGCGCAATACCCTCCGTGATCGTATCAGCCGCTACGGAATATATTAACACCCCGTTCGCCGATCACATTTTTGTCTATCCGTTCTGATATAAACTTGCGGCCGGCTCGCTGGCCGCATATATTTTTTCATGCCCTACGTTACCGGCGAACATAATTGTCTCGAATACGACACCGCTGCCCGCGTGGCGCGCGAATTGAAGACTCTCTACGCCGCCACCCCGGCCCAGCAGGAATCCATGCCGACCGACGACAAGATAGGATCGCCGCAATTGGTCAAATCCCTTGACGACGCCCCGAGACATGACATAACTGCCGCGGCTCATGTTGCCACGGTTTACGCCGTCGACGGCGGGTCGGCCGTCGTCGGATACGGCGGCCTGGCCGAGGTGATCGCATGGCGGGCGGGGATGGTGTGTTTCCGCGACCGGGTCCGCCTGCGGGAGCAATGTTCACCGCCGGAAGTCGTCGCTTATGATCGCTCGGCGGCGGCCGACATCGTCCGCGAATACGCCGCCGACATTCCCGGCGGATATAATCCGTCGGTTCCGGCGCGAGCGGTCGATGATCTCCGCTGGCTGGCCGAATGGCGGCTGCTCGAAAGTCTGATCGAGGACGCGGAATCGGATAGTCTGGTCCTTGTCGATGGTTCGCTCCGGGGACATCCGGCGTTCAACCTGGAACATCAGCGGCGTCTCATGCGCCTCGCAACGGAACGAAAAATCCATGTCGCCGCGGTAACGAAACAAAGCTCGCTGTCGGTCAATAACTCGCTTCCGCTGGACAGCCGTATGGGTGACACCGCACCGAAGGATGCTGGCACCGGCCTGTGGTACAGGCGCCTGAATCGGGATCTGCCCGAAACGAGCGGCTGGCTGGGCAATATCTACTTGGCCCAGTTGCATTCGTATGCGGACAAACCGTATCGAATAGACATCAATCGCTACGATGATGATATCGACGATGTTTTCGCCGCGCTGGTTTCGATTTCGGATGATATCGAATTCGCGGGCTATCCTTATCCCTTGGCGGCGGCCCATCGGCTGGCCCGTATCGATGGAATTCTGCGAAACCACATCTGCGAAACGCTCGAACGCGCCCTCGAACATATTGACTTTCCCCGCGAACTATGGCATTATCTATCAGGAGACGCGCATGACCGTCTAAACGCGGACTTGCTGGACACGACCATACCATGAGCGAATCGAATCAGACATTTATCGGACGTTTGGTGGGACGGTCGGCAGCGGAACTGCATTTCCGCTCCCTCTATACCACCCCGTTGTCCATCGGCGGTATCGTCATGGCCGACGACGAGCAGACCGGTCGGAAATATCTCCTGCGCATCACCGACATCAGTTACGGTCACGAGAGCGCCGAGGCTAATTGGGCCGAAAAAGCCGCCGGCCGGATGATGGAGGAGGACCTGCACGGCCGTTCGTATCGCATCCACGATCCCGACCGCCGTTTGTATAAGCTGGCCAAATGCTCGCCACTCGGCTACGTGTATCAGGGACGATTTCATCGACCCCGTTCGATTCCGGCCCATTTTTCACGGGTGACGTTGCCCGATCAGGAAACCATGACATTTCTCAAGGATTACAGCGGCGATCTTATCGTTGGCAATCTCCGCTGCGGCGAGATGATCATGGAATTGCCGCTCGGCATTGAGGGACGGTCGCTGTCGCAGCACCTCGGTATTTTCGCCACGACCGGCATGGGTAAATCGAACCTGATGAAGGTGCTCGCCGCCGCTGTAATGGAAAGTCGGGGTTACGGTCTGCTGATGTTCGACCCCCACGGAGAATATCACGACGGGGGCAAGGGGCGGCGCAAGGGGCTGGCCGATCACCCTCTGGCAGGGAAACGCCTGTCCACGTATACCCGGCGAAAATTAAAGGGCGAACACAACAGCTTGTCCATCTCCATCAATGAAATCGAAATCGAGGACGTCGAGCAGATTTTCAGCTTCACGCAGGCCCAGCGGGAGGCCCTCTGGGCGGTGCGCATCAAATATGGCAGGGAATGGCTGCGGACGTTGATACGAAAAGACATCGAATCCTTGGCCGAAGAGTTGACCGCTTCCAGCGCGTCATTCCAGGAGGCGACTCTGGGCGTGCTCAAACGCCGCGCCCAACGTTTTGAGGACTTCAAAACCGTCAATTTCGATTCGTCCGTCTCCACTTGCGGCGACGTCGTTAATCGCCTGCAAAACGGATACACCGTGCTGGTCGATTCCGCCAATTTGTCGACTCCCGAAGAGACGATGGTCACATCCGTGCTCACCCGCGCCGTCCTGAACAGCTATAGATACAAATACCAATCGGGAGAAGAATTCGACACACTCACTCCCTGCCTGATCATGCTCGAAGAGGCGCAACGGGTCTTGGGAGCATCGGCGGGCGACAGCAATATTTTCCACCAGGTTGTCCGCGAGGGTCGTAAATTCAAAGTCGGCCTAGGCGTTATCACGCAGCAGCCCAAATTGCTCTCCGAGGAACTCCTGTCGCAGCTCAATTCCATTTTCATCCTCGGACTGGCCGATGAACGCGACCGCACCATCATGCGTTCCTCGGCCAAACAGGACATCTCCGCCCTCGGCACCGAAATCCAGACGCTGGCCGCCGGCGAGGCGCTGCTGACGTCGCCGACCGTACCGTTCGCCCTGCCGCTCAAGATATTTCTCTATGAAGACTATTTGAAGAATCGTGCCAATAGCAAAGCAGACGACGTCAAAGACAAAATCCCGGATGATTTCTTCTAACCATGCGGATCGTCCATTTTGCAGATAATCATCTCGGCGCCGGAAGCGACCGCCGCCAGCAGGACATCCTCGATAGTTTCGCCGAGGCGGTAGATCGCATCATTGCGCTCAAGCCGGATATCGTCATCAACGCCGGCGATCTCTTCCATATGGTGCATCCACCCAACCGGATTATCGCCTTCGCCACGGAGCATCTCCTGCGGCTGGGACGCGAAGCGAACATCCCGACGGTGATCATCTCCGGCAATCATGACGCCCCCAAGCAGAAGCATATCGGGGCAGTGCTGTCGATTTTCAGGGATTTCGAAAACATCCATGTCATATACCAGTCCCGGTACGAACGGCTGCGCATCGGCGAATGCAGCGTTTCCGCCGTGCCGCATTGCCTGACGCCGGATATCCTCAAAGATGAATTGAATAAAATCGAACCCGATCCCGACGCGAAATATAATATCCTCATGCTGCACGGCGTCGTCGCCGGTATCAAGGAATTCCAGATGGCCGATCTGTCCGAGCAGGAAATCGCCTCATCCTATTTTCACCGGGGATTCGATTATGTCGCCCTGGGACATTATCACAACTACACCGAGGTCGAACCGATGGTTTATTATTCCGGATCGACCGAACGGCTGTCGCAGTCCGAAGCGGGACACGCCAAGGGATTCGTCGAGGTAAATCTTGATGCCGGTGAAAACAAGATCGTCTTTCACGAAACCCCGTCGCGCGTCATGCTCGATCTTCCGGCCGTCGACGCCAGGGGACAAAGTGCCGACGATATCGTCGCGAAACTCGAAAACGCCGTCCGGGCTCAGCGGCCCGAAGACAAAATCATCCGTATCCGGCTGACCGACATTCCCGAGGAAACCTACCGGGCACTGCCCTTCGACCGTATCGCGGCCCTGAAAAACGAGGCCTTTTCGCTCGATGTGCGTTTCGAGAAAGAGGAAAAGCCCGAGGAGAACCTTTACGCCGATTTGAATCTGGGGCGGCTGGATCAGGCCTTCTCCAAATTCCTCGACGCCAAAAAGATCGAACACCTCGACAAGGATAAATTGCGGGAGCTGGCTCTGGATTTTCTTCGTCGCGCCGAGGCCGAAGAGTCGTAATATAGATAGATCGCATTCTTTCAACGGATGAGACAGGGGAGAGTATGAAGACATTCGTCAGTCGCGACAAACGGCGCCTGTACGACGATCTGGCCTGGACATGGCCGATCATCAGTCCTCCGGAGGATTACGTCGACGAAAGCGAAGAAATGATCGGTCTTATACGCAAATACGCGTCTATCCCGGTGGAACGGGTTATCAATTTCGGTTGCGGGGGCGGGCATAACGATCACACTCTCAAACGGTATTTTCAGGTTACCGGTGTCGACATCAGCGAGAACATGCTGTCGCTGGCCCGGGCGTTGAATCCCGAGGTTACCTATGTACGGGGCGACATGCGTTCCGTCCGGCTGGGGAATCGATTCGACGCCGTCACCATCTTCGACGCGATTAACTATATGCGCACCATCGAAAGCCTTCGCGCCGCGTTCAATACCGCCTACAGCCACCTCCGTCCGGGTGGAGTTTTTGTGACTTATGTCGAAGAATGCGCCGATGATTTTCGTCAAAACAAAACGACGGTGCTAACCAATTCCAAAGACGATATCGAAATCACTCTCATCGACAATAGCTACGATCCCGATCCGGGTGATACCTGGTACGAATGCCACCTGATCTATCTTATCCGCCAGAGGGGAGAGCTAACCATCGAAACCGATTGTCATTTGCTCGGATTATTTTCCCTGAAGACATGGCTGGATGAAATGGCCGCGGCCGGCTTCGAAGTGCACCGGCATCGCTCGTCAGTTCCCAACGACGCCGGAGAGTGTTGCCCGACGCTGGTCGGTGTCAAGCTCGAGTAGATCGCTACAACTCGGTGCTTTTATCCGTCGTCAGGATTTTCGCGAAGCAGTAGATCAAAAGGGTGATGACCCCGCCCCACATAAATCCCAGCATGATCCATCCGCCGACGTCCATATCATACCTCCTTTTGAGCCGCTCGTTTCTTTCGTTGCCAGGCTACCCGGACCATTGCGCACAGGAGGACGAATATGGCCAGAATACCCAGCCGCGTGCCCAGCACGTAGGGGATATTCTCCGACGGCACGCCTTCCATAAATATGAACGGAATCCAGTCCTGGACGAACCATGTCCCGAGAATGATCAGGAGAAACACCGGCGTGATATACTTGATAATGAACCGAAAAATCCGAGGTACGCGGATACTCGACCCGACATGCATTTCCGCCCAGGCCTTGTCCATGCCGAAAATCCACGCCACCAGGATAATCTCGATCGTGGCGCCAAGGACGATGAAGAAGTTTCCGCCCCAAAAATCAAGATCATCGACAACCCCGTTGGATAGAAACCATACCGCCGGTTGGCAGAGTATAAACGTAAAGATGCCGAATATCAGCACCGCTCGGCGGCGGCTCATGCCGAACTCATCTTCCAGAAAGCCGACCATCGGTTGCGCCAGCGATATCGACGACGTGATGCCGGCCAGGAAAAGCATAAAGAACCAGAGGAAACTGAACAGTTGTCCCAGCGGCAGATGCCCGAATATCCCCGGCATGGTGACGAAACCGAGGTTGAACGCGCCCGATTTGGCGATATCGACGATGCCTTCGGGGCCGAAAAACACGAACGCCGCCGGGACGATGATCGACCCACCCAGGATAACTTCGGCGAATTCGTTGGTGCTGGCCGCCGTCAGCCCGGAGAGGGCGATGTCGTCGGTTTCGCGCAGGTAGCTCGAATAGGTCAGTATCACTCCCATCCCCAGCGACAGCGTGAAAAACACCTGTCCCGCCGCCGCCAGCCACACCTTGCCCGATTTTAACGCCGAGAAATCGGGATTCCATAAGAATCCAAGTCCGTTGAATGAGCTCCAATCGGGATGTAACGGATCGGGGGCAAAAAGCGTCAGCACGCGGATGGCCAGCAGGACGCCGAAAATCAGCAAAATCGGCAGGGCGATATTGCAGACTTTTTCAATGCCGCCCCGGATGCCGAAATACGTTATCCCGATATTGATGAGAAACGTTATGCAGAAAAAGATGAACGCGGGCGCCATGCTGGCAAACCAGCCGTTCTGGCTCAACCCTTGGAGACCGGACAAGAATCCCGTCAACTGACCGGCGTTGGCGGCGGCGGTCAGTTTGCCGGTCAGGGAATAATAGGAATAGGCCAGCGTCCATGACTCGATATAGACATAAAACATGTAAATGATAAGCGGCCCGAGTATCCCCAGGACGCCGACGTATTTGATGGCCGGGTTTCGTTTCCACAACGCCTGGAAAATGCCGGGAGCCGATGAATGACCGTAGCCGCCGCCATAGCGCCCGGCCGTCCATTCCACCCACATCATGGGGACGCCGATAAAGACCAGCGCCAGCAGATAGGGGATCATGAATGCCCCGCCGCCGTTTTCGGCCGCCTGGACAGGGAACCGCAGGAAGTTCCCCAGGCCGACCGCCGAACCGGCCACGGCCAGGATGACGCCGATTCGCGTGCCCCAATGCTCCCGAGGTGCATTCGCCATGTCATTCCTCCCGCATTCAGTGGCAGAACAATCGCAGCCGCCCCAGAAAGTTCCCAAAACCGGGCGATGCAAATTCGAATTCGATGTCGGCGGCGAAACGAGCGCGGCTGCGGCCGATAAACCATCGTCGCGAAAAATTTGTCACATAGTAGAAAGAGCCGCCGGCAATGTCAAGGTTAAACTTAAACCGGCCGCCGGGATTAGTTTTTGTTGACGTACCGAATACGGCGCGTATATAGAGCATGGTAAATTGCAAATTGGAAAGGAGTCTATAGTGCGAAGAACGGTTTTGATTTTCACCGCGATAGTGCTGATTTCAGCCGCGACCGCCTCGGCGCAATTTCTCGGCCAGATGAGTCCGGCCAGTATTCTCCCAGCCAATGCGGGGAAGATCGGTGGATATATCGTTTCCGCCGAAGATGCTTTCGCCGTCGTGGGATCGTTCCGGTACGGCTTCGGCCCGTTTACCGAAGGAAGATTCCGCCTCGGATTTATCGATGAGGAAGGTTCCCACACAGATCCGCATATCATCATGGGCGTCGACGCCAAATACCTGCTGTGGAAATTCAGCGACGGAAAGACGGGTGAGGCGTCCGAAGGCGGCTATCGTAATCCGATTGACCTCTCCCTTGGGGCCGGCATGGAATACGCCGTCCTGCAATGGTACGATGTGCTCGGTATTGGCGGATCGGTCATAGCCTCGCGGCCCTTCGTTTTCCAAAACCGGTCCTCCATCGAACCGTATGCACGGCTCAACCTACGGTATCAGAGAAACCATGCCGACGCCTTTTATCGAGATAACCGGAGACTCGAAGGGTATTCGGATTCTGATTTTGAGATCGGGTTGAATATGGGCGCGCTTTTCTCGGTGACGCCCCTGGTCGATTTTACCGCCGAATTCCAGATCGATGACCAGACCGCCTTTATGCTGGGTATTGATATTGCCGCCTTTTGATGCGGAGATAACTGACCGAGAATCACTGCTTACCACAAGGGTCACGCCGGTTTGATATGAATTTATTTGACGCTCTCATTCTGGGTATTATCCAGGGGCTGACCGAGTTTCTCCCGATTTCGTCTTCGGGACATCTGGTCATCACACAAAAACTCCTGGGTCTGTCGGCGCCCGGCCTTCATCTGGAAGTCTGGTTGCATATGGGCACCCTGGTGGCGGTCCTCGTGTACTTCCGTCGCAGAATTTACACCGTCGCGCAGGCGATCCTCTTCCGTCCAAGCGCCCCGGAGCCGGAGAAAAACCGACGGCTTTTCTGGGCGGTTGTGATCGGCACCATTCCGGCGGGCGTTATCGGCCTTTCGCTTAAAGGGTACTTCGAAAAGGCCTTCGACTCGCCTGAGTTCGCTTCTCTGATGCTTATGGTCACCGGAATTATCCTGTTGCTGACGCGGCTGGCGGTGAATAGGCAGAAACCACTGACGATGGCTCGTGGTCTCGCGATCGGCTGCGCTCAGGCCGTCGCCATTCTGCCGGGAATTTCCCGGTCGGGGACGACCATCTCAGGCGCCATGTTTCTCGGGATGGACCCGTCACTGGCGGCGGAATTCTCGTTTCTTCTGGCCGTTCCGGCCATCGGTGGCGCCTTCCTCCTCGATACGCTATCTTCAGGAACTGAATTAATCGCCTCCGGTACAAGAATAGAGTATGTTGTTGGCGCGCTGGTATCCTTCATTGTTGGTCTGCTGGCGATCCACTACCTGTTGAAAATCGTCGCCACCGGCCGCTTTTATCTATTCGGGCTTTATTGCCTTGTGGCCGGCGCGATTTCGTTTTTAGTGATGTATTGATGAAAACCATAGCCGTGATTCGACTGGGCCGGCTCGGGGATGTCACCCTGACCGGACCGACCATAAAAAATCTGCGCTTTTTGTATCCCGACACAAACATCGTTTTCGTGACGCGGGAAATGTATCGTCCGCTGGCGAAAATGCTGCCGGGAGTTGACGACGTGATCGCCTTTCCCGATGACGGCAATTATTTCGACCTGGTCGAACTTTCGTCGCGGATCGACGAATTCAATCCCGATCTGATGGTTGATTTACACAAGAACTTCCGTTCGTTCCATCTCTCGGCCCTGACCAAAGCGCCTTACAAGGTCGTCTATCACAAACGCCGCAAAGGACGTCAGGCCGCTGTCAATCAGAAGAAATTCGTTTCCCCGGTGCCGCATACGATCGATCTGTACAACGGCGTCATCGACGAACTGAAAGGCGCCCGTCTGGCCCGTCTGCCGGATCTGGATCTTCCCGATAACGTCTTGTCCGGCGATGGGCTCCGCCGCGAAGGCGTGGCCATCGTCCCCGGCGCCAGCGCTGCGGTAAAGGCGTGGCCGCCGGAAAGATTCGCAGAACTTGCCGAGCGGATCATCTATGACTTCAAATTTCCTGTGCGCATCTTACTCGGTAAGGCTGAAGCCGATCTCAAGAGTCATTTTCAAAATCTCCCGGACGATCTCGTCTCATTCCATATCGACCGCCCGCTGCCCGAAGTTGCGGCGCTACTTTCTGCCGGCCGCCTGACGCTCACCAATGATTCCGGTCTGATGCATGTCTCATCGGCCGTCGGCACACCCACCGTGGCCCTCTACGGCCCAACCCATGAACAGCTCGGCTTTTCCCCCAAGGGCGTCCATGATGTCGTGCTCGGCATCGATGAACCCTGCCGGCCGTGTTCACTGCACGGAAACAAGGCCTGCTATCGGGACATGCAATACTGCTTCACCCGCCTGACCGTGGACATGGTCTACGATAAAGTCGCCGCTATGCTCGATCAGATCAAACTCGACCCGGCCGTGTTCGTCGACCGCGACGGGACCCTGATTATCGACAACGACTACCTGGCCGATCCCGATAAAATCGAATTTCTGCCGGGTTCGATGGAAGCGGTTGAGAACCTGAAGAAGGCCGGTTATAAAATAGTCGTCGTGTCGAATCAGTCCGGCGTGGCGAGAGGCTTTTTCACCGCCCAGACAGTGGATGTTATCCACGAGGAGCTGCGGCGGCAGATGCGCGAAAAGGATGCCGAACCCGACGATGTGCGGTATTGCCCGCACCTCGCCGACGGCGATGATCCCGAATTCACGGCGGACTGCGACTGCCGCAAACCCAAAGGCGGGATGTTGGAAGAGGCCGCCCGGAAGTTGGGTCTGGACCTCAAGCGATCGTTCATGATTGGAGACAAATATTCCGACGTTCAGTGCGGGCTTGCCGTCGGCCCCCGGTCGCTATTGGTTCGCACCGGCAAAGGCGCTGAAGCCGAAAAGCAATTGCCCACGCACATATATTCCCGCCCGTATTATATAGGCGACGATTTGGCTGCTGCCGCAGAACGTATCATAAATGGAAAATGATCAGAGAAGCGCTACATTACGAAAAACTTGAAGATGATCGGGTGCAATGCCATCTGTGTCCGGCAGAATGCCGCCTGAAACCGGATCGCCGGGGCATCTGCCAGTCCCGGTTCAACGACGCCGGCCGGCTTATGACGGAAAATTACGGCGAGACCGTGACTGTCGCCATTGATCCCATCGAAAAAAAACCGCTCTATCATTTTCTCCCCGGAGCCGATATCGTTTCCATCGGCGTCAACGGCTGCAACCTCTCGTGTCAGAATTGCCAGAACTGGCAAATTTCGCAGGAGAAAGCGCCGACCGCCTATATTTCCCCAGAGGAACTTCCTCGGGTCGGCGCCCAACGCGGATCGGTCGGCGTCGCCTATACCTACACCGAACCGATGATCTGGTTCGAATATCTGCTCGACGCCGCTCCCAGGGTCCGCGAGGCCGGACTGGTGAATGTTATGGTCAGCAACGGCTATATCAATCCCGGACCTCTGCGGGAATTACTACCGTTAATCGACGCCTTCAACATCGACCTCAAGGGCATGCGCCCGGAATTCTACCGCCGCATCTGCAAGGGAAAACTGGAGCCGGTTCTCGAAGTCATCCGCATCGTGGGCGCCTCGCCCGCGCATTTGGAGGTCACCAATCTGGTCATTCCGGAGTTGAACGACAGCGACGAGGATTTCCATAAGCTGGGCGAGTTCCTTGCCTCGGTTGACAAAAATATCCCCCTGCATCTCTCGGCCTACCATCCCGATTATCAACTGGACAAGCCGGCCACTTCGAAACAGACGCTGATTAGCGCCTGTGAGATTATCGATCAGTACCTGAACTATATCTTCATCGGCAATATGCAGATCGAGGGTCGCTCCGACACCCGTTGCCCAGCCTGCGGCAATACGCTGGTAACCCGTTCATGGTATCAGACGAAGCTTACCGGCGTCAACAAGGACAGAAAATGCGGCAAATGCGGACGGGCCGCCGATATAATCCTCAATAAAACTTGAACAACACCTCTTGACATGACCGCCGTCAAAACCGATATAATTTATTATCAAGCGAAATGGAAACATGATACGTCATAGTACCGTGAGTAAAAGGGTGGAAAACGTCACCCATGTTCTGTCTGGATATCGAGTGATTCGACATAGATATATATTCGCCTTCGTTCTCGCAGCCCTCGCGATTATCACCGCCGTGCCCGCGTCGGCGCAATATTATTTCGGCAAAAACAAGGTCCAATACACCACCTTCGACTGGCAGGTCATGACCACCGACCATTTCAAGATTTATTTCTACAGCCGTGAAGGCGACCTGGCCGAAATCGCCGCCAAATCGGCCGAGGATTCTTATCGACTCCTTGCCGCCAAATTTAATCTTGAGATCTATTCCAAAATTCCGCTGATCATCTACAGCAATCCCAATTATTTCGTGCAAACCAACGTGACGTGGTCGCTGCTGCCCGAAAACGTCGCCGGATTCACCGAATTCATCAAGGGGCGCGTGGTTGTCCCATACAACGGCTCCTTCTATGATTTCGATCGCGTCATCCGCCATGAACTCGTCCATGTCTTCACCATCGCCAAAATAAGCCGCACCGCCCGCGAATACGGGCGCAATTCGGTCGCTTACCCGCCTCTGTGGTTTACCGAGGGGCTGGCCGAACACTGGTCGCGGGAATGGGATAGCGAAGCCGACCTGATCGTCCGCGACATGGTCATCAACGGCACCCTGCCGTCCATTGAACAGCTCTGGACGGTCGAGGGATCGTATTTCATGTACAAGCTCGGCCAGTCGATATGCGATTTTATCTCGGCCGAATACGGCGAAGACAAACTGACGCGGCTGTTCGACGACTGGGACATGAGCCGCCGCTTCGACGAGCTTATGCAGTATGCGCTTGGCGACGATTTGAACACGCTCTCGGAAAAATGGACCTACTCTCTTAAGAAGAAATATTTCCCGCAGATCGCCTCGCTTGATCTTCCCGACAAGAAAGCCACCCGGCTGACCCGGCGGCAATTCGCCGTCAGGCCGGTCCCGGTTACGCTCACCAATAAGAGAGGCGAACTGGAACAGTGGGTTATCTACAAGGCCAACAAGGAAGGGTATTCGGCCATCTACATGATTCCCGCCGACGGCGACAGCGACCGGTCGATCACGTTGATCAAAGGCGACCTGTCGGCCCGGTTCGAATCGCTGCATCTCATGACCAGCGGCGTCGACCAGTACGACAATCGTTTCTTGGCCTTCTCGTCCAAGTCCAAGGAAAAAGACGTCCTATACCTTTATGATATCGAGAAACGGTCGATCACCGAGAAGTACCAGTTTGACAGCCTCGTTGCCATCGCCTCGCCCCATTTTTCGCCCGACGGTAAACGGGTCGTTTTCTCCGGCAGCCGGTCATCGGGATACTCCGATCTCTATATTCTCGATCTGACCTCCGGTGGTCTGACGCGGCTTACTGACGACATCTACTATGATGTCGATCCCTGTTTCGGCCACGACGGCCGTTCCATTATATTTTCCAGCGATCGCGGGGGAGAGGGGTACGACGGTTATCTTGCGCTCTACCGCTATCGGATCGATGAAAGGGTCATCGAACGTCTGACCTACGGTCCTTACCATGATCGCGGCGCTACCGAGAGTCCCGATGGGTCGCAGATCGTGTTTTCGTCCGACCGCGGCGATAAGAGCGCCTTCAATATTTTCAGCGTCGATCCCGACGGCGGCATGGTTCAAATGACACACTTCATCACCGGGGCGTATGATCCCCGCTTCGGGGATGAACCGGATGAACTATACTTCTCCGCCTACCAGAACCGGGGATTCCAGATTTTCAAAATGTCCATTGAAGAAGCCACTCCGGTGTTTGCCGCAACCGAACCACCCGTCAACAGTGAATGGTTCCCCGGCAAGATCGGCGCCGGCGCCAAGGCGACCACGGTCAAGTATGCCACCGATTATTCTCTGGATATTGCCCAATCGGCAGTGGCGTACGATGAAGTTTATGGAACACTGGGCGGCGTCCAGGTCGCCATGAGCGACGTGCTGGGCAATAATACTTTTATTTTCCTTCTCTCCAACACGGCCCGCAACAAGGACGAATTCCTTTCCAGTTTCAACGGCGCCGTGACCTACCTGCGTCGTTCGGCGCGGCTGAACTGGGGCGTCGGCGCCTTCCACCTTTATGATCAATATTATAACGATTATGAAGGATATTATTACGAACGTCAGGTTGGCGGCGTTCTTTTCGCCGGCTACCCGATCTCCAAATTCGACCGGTTCGAGGCGACCGTATTTTCCCGATATTCCGACAAGGACGTCGGTTTTCGCCGCAGCCGCATCGCTCTCCCGACGACATTTTCGCTGAGCTACATCACCGATAACACGCTTTGGGAAACAACCGGGCCGCTGGAGGGCCGGCGGGTCAATCTGACCGTGGGCTGGACCTATGACTTCCGCAGCGAGCAGGAATTTAACCGGCTGGCGCTGGCCGATATTCGCCACTATCTTCGCATAGGATATCTGTCCTGTATCGCGAGCCGCTTCTTTGCGTTTTCATCCTCCGGGGTCGAACCGCAGCGGATATACCTGGGCGGCAGCTGGTCGTTCCGCGGCTATGACCGCCGGGCCTTCTATAATCGGAATATCCTGTTCAATTCCGAAGAACTACGCTTTCCGCTTATCAATGATTTCCTGGTGGCATTCCCGCTGGGCAGTTTCCATCTTCGGGGCATCCGGGGCGCCATTTTCCACGATCTCGCGGCGGCCTGGGACGACAAGTGGCAGCCCTGGAAAGGTTCCTTCGGGGTTTCGTTCAGAGTCGCTCTTGGGTATCTGGTTGTTCTCCGCTTCGATATCGCGCGACGGCACGATTTCCATCATATCTCCAAACACACCGAAACACAGTTCTTTTTCGGATGGAATTTCTAATGCGTAGATTCCTGCCGATTGCGCCGCTTATTGCCGTACTTGCCCTGACCGGCTGCGCCTCGAAAAACCTGTCACGAAAAAATGAGCTTCTTTCACCGCCGTCAAAATATGTCGCCTCCGGCGTCGAAACATTCTCAGCTTCGAGCGATACATTCGATGGACGCTTAAATCTTCTCTACGAAAAGAAGATAAAGGGGTCTGCCGATAGTCCCCTGCTGGCGTCGGGCGGTTTTGTCGTATTCAGATCGACCCATGACCGTATCCTCGCCTATGACCGCACGACCGGCGACCGGGCGGCGCAGATAAAGAAACGACATGGCATCATACTCAATACGGTTGTAGCCGACTCCCTTCTCGTCTTCATTCGAAAAGTTCCTTACGGTGAAGTCAGCGTAACCAATCTCTACAACGGAAACAGGATCGATAAACGTGTCGTCCGGAACATTCGATCCGGGCCGATACTGGTTGCGGATATTCTTGTCGTCGGGACCACCGAAGGCCTGGCCGCATTCACATTTCCCAGCCTGGACACGCTCTGGAGCGTCAAATCGAAAGAACTGGTCGACGTGTCCCCGGTATCGGACGGTTCCACGGTATACTATTGTGACGGCGACGGCATGATCCGGGCGCTGGAGGCGGGCAACGGCGAACCTGTTTGGGACGCACAATTCGATTATAGCATTGTCTCCGATCTGTCCGTCGGATCATACCTGTACTTCGGGCTCGCCGACGGGAGCATGAATGCCGTTGATAAAACCACCGGATTGATCGTCTGGCAGCAGCCGATCGGTTTTCAGATCCACGGTCGCGTCGCCGAGACGGAATCCCGAATTTTCTTCGGCGGCACCGACGGCGCCATGTATTGCCTGGCGAAGACCACCGGCGAAATCATATGGCGCTATCAGACTGAAGGGGTCGTTACGGCCACACCGGTGATCTATGACGGCGCCGTTCTAGTCGGATCATATGATCGCCACTTCTATAGCCTCGACCGAAGCACGGGTGAGCTTATCGACCGCAGGCGCTTGGAAGGCCCCGTGACCATGCCCGCCCAGGTCGGCGGAGGGTTGATACTCGTTTCTGATCGCAAAGAGCGTCTGTATTGTTTCAAGGGATAACTCCCATTTAAGCACAACGGGGCTGTTTCATAAATCATGACTTCAAGCAATCAAACTACGGTGGCCCACCCGTACCTTGCACGCGTGAGATGTAGTTGATTCACAAACCACGAATCATGCCCATCGTCATCATGACTGCCGATATGACATGATTGGCAGTTATTGCAGCCAATACGGCAGAATAGCAATGCCATTTTGACATCAGTTTACGCCTCTTGATTTCCAAGGTGATTCGTAATTCATTGTGCTGCAGTCGAATAGAAATTTTGGCACGCTGTTTGTTATATTATCGGTCATTGAACAAAGCAAAGAAATCGAAAGGAGAAAAGATTATGTCTCTCGTAACATACAATCAGCTGCGCAATCTGCTCGACGCGGACTGGGATTTCGACCGCAGAGTTCGCAATCATTTTGGACGCGCCTGGAACGGCCACGCATCGTTCCCGGTTCGGATGGATCTCATGAAGGAAGACGGGGCGTTCAAAATCGTCGCCGAACTATCGGGCATGGAAAAAGACAAAATCAAATTGATGGTCGAAAACGATACTCTGACCATCAGCGGCGAGCGCAAGCGCAACGACGAGGACAAGCGGGAAGTGGTTCGTTCCGAACGCTTCTACGGGACCTTCTCCCGTTCCTTCACGCTGCCGGAAAATATCGATAAATCCGGCATATCAGCCGACTACAAGAACGGTCTGCTGGAAGTCACGCTTCCTCTCAAGGAAGAGGAAAAGCCGAAGCAGATCGACGTCAAGATCAGCTAATAATCTTGTCGAGTCTTGGTCGACATACATGGGCTCCGGCGGCGACTGCATTCGGAGCCCAAATTATGCATGTGAGAGGTGATTGAAATGAGTAAGAAAATAATCGGTATCGATCTCGGCACGACCAACAGCTGTCTGGCTGTCGTGGAAGGCAGCGACGCCAAGGTCATAAACAACCCCGAGGGCGGTCGCACCACCCCGTCGGTCGTTGCCATCAATAAAAACGGCGAGCGGATGGTCGGAGCGGTGGCCAAACGTCAGGCCGTGACCAACCCGGAAAATACCATCTTCTCGGTCAAACGGCTGATGGGACGTGTCTACGACGAAATCACGACCGAGCTGAAGAATTTCCCCTATAAGGTAAAACGCGACAACAACGGCGAGCCGAAGATCATCATGAGCGGAAGCGAATACGCTCCCCCGCAGGTCTCGGCGATGATTCTGACTTATCTGAAAAAGGCCGCCGAGGCCTATCTTGGCCACGAAGTCAAAGAGGCTGTCATTACGGTTCCGGCCTATTTCAACGACCGCCAGCGTCAGGCCACCAAGGACGCCGGCCGCATCGCCGGCCTGGATGTCAAGCGCATCATCAACGAACCGACCGCGGCGGCTCTGGCGTACGGTCTGGATAAGAAGAAATCCGGCAAGGTCGCCGTGTATGACCTGGGCGGCGGAACCTTCGATATTTCGATCCTTGATCTTTCGGACGGCGTGTTCGAAGTCCTTTCCACCAACGGGGATACCCATCTCGGTGGTGACGATTTCGATAAACGCATCATCGACTGGCTCGTGGATGAGTTCCGCAAGAGCGACGGCATCGACCTGTCGAAAGACCCGATGGCCCTTCAGCGGCTCAAAGAAGCTGCCGAGAAAGCCAAAATCGAGCTGTCCTCTACGCTCGAAACGAACATCAATTTGCCGTTCGTTACCGCTGACGCCAACGGACCGCGACATTTGAATCTGACACTGAGCAGATCGAAATTCGAGCAATTAACCGACGATCTCGTTCAGCGGACAATCGATCCCGTACGTAACGCCCTCCAGGATGCCAAGCTCAGCGCGTCCGACATCGACGACGTCATTCTCGTCGGCGGCATGACGCGTATGCCCAAGGTGGTCGACACCGTGAAAAAGCTGTTCGGCCGCGATCCGAACAAGAGCGTCAATCCGGATGAAGTCGTCGCCGTGGGTGCGGCTCTTCAGGGCGGCGTGTTGACCGGCGATGTCAACGAAATGCTCCTGCTGGATGTCACTCCGCTGTCGCTGGGTATCGAAACCCTGGGCGGCGTCAACACCGTGATCATCCCGCGCAACACGACCATACCGACCAAGAAGTCGCAAATATTCTCGACGGCCGAAAATAACCAGATGACGGTCGAGGTGCACGTGCTACAGGGCGAACGGAAGATGGCTGTCGACAACAAGACCATTGGCCGTTTCCATCTCGACGGAATCCCGCCGGCGCCTCGCGGCATGCCGCAAATCGAAGTCACTTTCGATATCAACGCCGACGGTATCCTCGAAGTCTCGGCTCAGGATAAAGCGACCAACAAACAGCAATCGGTTCGCATTGAATCCTCGTCCGGCCTGACCGAACAGGAAATCCAGCGGATGGTCAACGACGCCAAACAGCATGAAACCGAAGACTCTCAGAAAGCCCATAAGGTCGAGGTTCGCAATCAGGCCGATCAGGCTGTATTCATGGCCGAGAAGAACCTGAAGGATATGGGCGACAAAATCGACGCGGACACCAAAGCGAAGATTGAAGCAGCCATGGAACGGGTCAAGACGGCGCTGAAGGGTGACAACACCGACGAAATCAAATCGGCCGCCGATGATCTCAACACCGCCTGGCATGCCGCCGCCGAACAGATGTACCAGCGCGCCGGCGCGCAACAGGGCGGGCCGCAACCGGGCGGACAGGATCAGCCGGGCGGCGAACAGGCTTCGGCGGCAGGCGACGGAAGCGTCGACGCCGACTATGAAGTCGTCGACGACGATTAAACGCGAAGGAACTGTCTCATAATTCCCAGCAGATGTGTTCCGCACGATCCTGCCGCCGCCTTGCGGCGGTGTGATCGTGCGGTTCACCAACAAATTCCGCAGGGTCACAATCCCGCCGGGCGGGATCAGGACCCTGCGGAACAGCGGCCTTCCGACCTATAGGCCGCCCCCCCTTTTGACGGGCAAGAGAACGATTGACTACGACGGCGGTTACGTATACTTTGGTGATGGATATGTCAATCGATCCGTTCGAAATACTCGGTATCGGCCGCGATGCATCGTCGGATGAAATCAAGCGCGCCTTCCGGCGTCTGGCAAAGAAGTATCATCCGGATATCACCGGCGGCCCCGATGACCGGTTTCGCCGGGTGCTGATCGCCTACGAACAGCTCACCGGGCGAAACCAGGCGCCAACGACGGCCGATTCGCATGATTATTACATGCGGGTCGAGATCGACCGCGAGCGCAACCGGGTGCAGGATCTGTTCGATGATTTCCGCGACGGATTTCTGACGTTGTTTAATCTCGATGCGCCCGAATACCTTGATCTGTTCATCGAGTTGTCGCCGGCCGAAGCCGCCCGCGGCGGACGGCTGAAGCTCGATTTGCCGCTGATGCGAAAATGCCGTCATTGTATGGGCTTCGGGAAACCGTTGTGGAAGACCTGTAGTCGATGCGGTGGTACCGGCGAGGAAGAATACCGTAAGGCAGCCACGGTGGATATCCCATCGAATACCGCCGATGGATGGCGGATGCGTGTGCATATCGACAATCTGCACCTGACCGTCATCTTCAAAATAGCACAGCAAGGGAAGTGATAGATAGATGGCCAAGGATTATTATCAAGTCCTCGGTGTCAGCGAAAACGCCGACAAGGACGAGATAAAAAAGAAATATCGCACACTGGCCAAAAAATACCATCCGGACCGCAACAAAGGCGACAAAGCCGCCGAGGAGAAATTCAAGGAAATTTCCGAGGCTTATCAGGTCCTCAACGACGACGAGAAACGCCGCCAGTACGACAACATGCGTAAATTCGGCGGATTCGGCGGCGGGCCGCAGCAAGGCGGTTTCCCCGGCGGCGGGCGGTTCTATACCGACGCCGACTTTTCGCAGGTTTTCGGCGACCGTTTCAATATCAACGACCTGTTCCGCGGCGGCGGACTGGGCGATATATTCAGTTCCATATTCGGAGACAATGTCCGCGCTCGTCGGCGTAGTCCCTTCGGACGTGGGCAGGCCGGTCCGCAGAAAGGCCGCGACGTCCGCGCCGAGTTGGACATCAGCATCTCGCAGGCTGCATTGGGCACATCCCGAAAAATTCGCCTCGGCGTTCCCCAAACATGCGACGCCTGCGGCGGCCAGGGCACCGTTGCCGGAGCGGGGGAGACGGTCTGCCCGCGATGCCACGGTTCCGGTCAGGTAACCCATGTGCAGGGTAATTTCTCTATCTCCCGGCCGTGCCCGTCGTGCCTGGGGCGCGGCGTGCTTCCGGGACAGACCTGCCCGAAATGCAACGGCGCGGGCACAATCAAGAAGAAAAAAACGATCCGGGTCAAAATTCCCGCCGGAATTAAAAACGGCGAGACGATCCGCCTGCGGGGTCTGGGATACCCTGGCGCTGCCAGCGGACCGACCGGCGATCTTATCATAAAGGTGAACGTTATGACAGACGAAAAATATCAGCGTGAAGGCAACGACATACGCACCGCGGTGGATCTCACGTTTCCGCAGGCGGCGCTGGGCACCAAAGTGACCGTGCAGGCGTTGACCAAAAAAATCAACGTTACGATCAAACCCGGCACGCAGCCGGAGACGGTCCTGCGTCTGAAAGGTCTCGGTCTGGCCGTCGGCGACAAGAAGGGCGACCTTCTGGTGGCCGTCCACGTCAAAGTCCCGACGAAATTGACCGAACGCCAGAAAGAACTGCTCCGCGAATTCGATGCCATCACCGCTGCCGCCTAATATATTTATAAATACAATTTTTATTACATAAATAAGTCGAAACCATTTTACGCTTTCACCTTATTTCTCAGAGTTTCGACCAGAAGTCCGCGAAGACAACCGTCGAGAGGAAAAATCCCAACGGGACATTGACGAGCACCCCGATGGTGAACGCCCAGAAGGGCTTTACCCCAAAAGTGAAAAGCTCGGCAAACCGCGTCGACAACCCGATGCAAAGGAAGCACAGCACGAATGCCCACGTCCGCAAGTTTTTGATGGGTTTGATCACCTGCGGAGTAAGGACGCTATCGAACCACGATGAACTGAATTGCAGTTGGTTGAGGGCCCATATCTGATCCTGACCGGTGGCCGCCGCGGATAAGGTTTTGATTTGCTCATATGACATTCGGCCGGCGAAATGCAAGGTCTGGTTGGCTGGGTCGACGGTCATCCGATCGGCCAGAGCGGGAGGGATCTGATAATCGGAGAAATCAGCAGTGTATGCTACATTTTTAAATTTCCCCTGCCATTTTGCGATTCCCATATGATCGCTCGGAGCCCGGCTCGATACGACACTCATTAGTATCGAGGCCGCCAGAAACCCGATCACGAATTTTGGGAAGCGTTGCCAGATAATCCCGGCCCCGACGCTGCCTCGCGCCGATTCGCGGCCTTTTTCCCAATAAATGACGGAAACGACGGCAAGGATCAAACACCATATGCCGATCCAGATATCGCGCCCGATAACTTTCATAAGGGTGAAGGCGTTGATCGGGGCATCTCCGAAACGGGTCGCCAGCTCGGCCACAACCGCTAATCCGGCGGCGTCAGCAAATTCCGAAGTCCCCACCCATGCCCCGGCGACCGCCGGGTGCATTTTGTCCGGGACGAGCTGTTTCAGGAGAATAGTCAGAAAAAGAATCATGACAATGGCCCAGACCGTGACCACGGCGATGCCGATTGAAATATGATCTTTGCGCGCCTTGACGGAACCCCCGACTGCTATCGAAGCCGATACACCGCATACGGCTCCGCCCGCGCCGAGGACCGCCGCGAAGCGGGGTTCGAGCTTGAAGATTTTTGTCGCCGCCAGAAAAATCGTCAGCCACGTGATCACCGAAACCAGCGTCGCCTGCAGAAAGGCGATAGGACCGGCACTGAAAATCAACGTCAACGGCAGCGTGGCTCCCAGCAGGACGATACCGGTTTTGATATAGTATTCGGTGCGCAACGACGTTTTGAACCACTCGGGCATTTTGAATACGTTGGATATCAGCAGGCCGACGATCAACGCCATCAGGGGCGCCTCGATGTTGAGGTCCTTCATTACCTTCCAGCCCGACAGATAGAAGATAATGAGCGACGAAACGAACAGGATCAGAAAACCCGGGATGAATTGGCGCAATGACACTCCCATAAGTCTCAGGGAGAAAGAGAAGACAACACCGAAAAAGACCATTAATATTGCATAACTGCCGATATTTTTGGCCAAGTCGTTTCCGATGGCATTAAGCCCGGTCCAGCTGGAGGGAAGCGCCGCCAATCGGGAAATGCTGCCGCCGGCCCAGAAGGCGATGAGCGCCACAAATACGATTCCGATCCCGAACCATACCGCCCACCAATCTTCGGTTTTCCACAGGGAATTCATGCCTCTGCCCATGAGATGTCTCCTTACCTCAGCAAGTGAGATTGATCTACGTTAATCGTATCATAAAAGACATCGTTTTCAATGGCAAGTTTTTTTGATGCAAGCATTTTTCCCTTAAGGCCGGAGCACCCGTTGTGGTTTTGTGGTTCAGTTACCACTATGGATGGAAAGCCAAAAAACGAAATTCCGGGCAAGGCGCTTGACGCCTTGGAGTTACACCGAAATGGGTTCGTTTGTTCATTTTTTCATTTTCGCGCGTCGCCAAATTGGGCAGTAGCGAGTGATGGTAATCGTTGATATCGGGAATAACAATTATATGATCTTGGCGTACGCATAGACGCTCCTTTCTTCGAAAAGGCTCTCTATATAATGGAGCGGGGACACAAACTGCATCGATTCGCTACAATTTTTGAGCGGAGACTGCAAAGACTTGCAGTAAAAACTCGATACTGGTGATTTTCCGCTTTCGACAGTTCGCGACCGGAGGTGGAGGTCAGCCGAAGCGGGTTGCATATTCAGGGGCGGACGGGGGGCAGACGAGGGCGTCTGCCGCCCACGAATTTATTATTTGTGTGTGGCGGACGTTCTCATTTGCCATATGATGTTGGCGAAGGGGAGGTACGACAACCATGTATTTCCGTTGTGATGGTTGCGCCGTAATCCTGCGGCTGAAGCCGCAGGGCAACGCGTCGGAGCGGCTACGGATAGTATCGGGGTGAATCGCATGTCGAGCTTGAGATAGACTCAGCCGGATGACCGAAAAAAACCACCCGTCGGGTGGGCTAATATCTTTCAAAATCAATTTCCGCTAGTCGAATCCTTTTGCGCCACTTGTTAAACGTCTTCTTCTTCTCGGTATCGAAATTTTGGCGCACAAAGGCCGGGAAAAATTCGGGCTGTTCTTCGGGCATATTAAGAAGTGCGGAATTCTTGGCAAGCAAATCGAGGATATACTCGATATCGGAACGATTATCCATTCCGGAAGGGTATGCTACGGAAGAGTCATATTGCATGTAATAGAAACTTCGACCATGGCCCACAAGAAAATAGCGAAAATGTTTTTGCCCCAAATCAATTAGTCTTTTCAATTCCTCGAAAGTGGGAATTGCCTTTTCTCGTTCTTTTTTAATGGTGGCGCGACGCAGATTAATGTGGGCCGCGAGTTGATGTCTAAAGAGCGTTGCTTTGTGTAACAACGCCTGCTCGACCTCATCTTCCGGTTCAATGGCTATTCCATCAATTAAATCAGAGTACATTTGGCAGCAATTTTCGGTCATCCATTCTCTTAATGAAATAAAAGTCAAGCATTTTTTATTTTTGTCGCGGAACATCCCGTGAATTTCCGTGATGATTCGATAAACAGCATTATCTACAAATAAACTAAGGAACTGCTCCCCAGTATTTCGCTGCAACGACATGTCAGTAGGGAATCGGTTGATTTTTTCGCATATAAGGAAAGAGGACGACGCGCGAACCAATCGATCTGATAGTGTGTTTAATAGATGTTCATATTTCTTCCCGATGTTCCCGGGGAATATATCTGCAACTGGTATTTCACGTAATTCGCTATCCATTGTGCAATATTCCCAGCCGGTCCAATTTGGTGTCGGATCTCACTCGTCCTCGACGACGACGGCGGTGCCGTAACACAATAATTCGGCGGCGCCCTGCATCATCGAAGATGTCGTGAAACGGATCGTGACAATGGCGTTGGCGCCGAGTTTTTCGGCCTCGGCGATCATGCGGTCGACCGATTGCTCGCGCGATTCGGCGACCATCTTGGTGTAGTCGGTAATCTCGCCGCCGACCACATTGCGCAGGGCCGCCATGATATCATGGCCGACATGCCGGGCGCGGATGGTGTTGCCGCGAACCAATCCGAGCACCCGGACGATCCGTTTGCCGGGGATCGTATCCGACGTCACCAGAATCATTGAAGGGCTACCCGATGTCATCGTTCTACCTCCTTATACCGGTCCCGATTGAAGGCAAAGATACGCTCCCGCACCACCGAGACAAGCAAAAAAACGCCGCCGATAATCAAGGCCCCGACGCCGAGTTTGGGTAGAAGGCCAATGGTCGGGTCGAGGAAGTAGTCCCGGATCAGGTGGAATATCCCGAGAATGAGTATGATTATGACACCGATGGAGGCGAATATCCACCCCAGGCCGCGTTCGATCCGGCGATAGATGCCGTGCCAGTATCCCTCCCAGACTTCCAGAGGCAGATCGTTGTATTTCACTTTGCTTGCAACCTCCTTGACTTTATTCAGCCGGGCCAGCTCGTCCCGACACGCGGGGCAGGTTTTGAGGTGGTCTTCGACCATCTTTTTCTGCTCCGGGTCGAGTTCCCCGTCCTGATAGCCGGCCAGTAGTACTTTGATTTGTTCACACTGCATGATACACGCCCTAACTCTCTTCCATAAATTTCGCCAGGCGTTTTCTGGCGTAGTACAAACGGGACATCACCGTCCCCTTGGGGACGCCCAGTAGGCGGGCGATCTCCTCATAACTCATCATCCGAAAATGGTTGAGATTGATTATCTCACGGTCGGCGAAAGTGAGTTTGCGCAGGGCCGCGAATAAACGGCGTTTTTCCTCGCGGGCGATGAGGTCGCTTTCGGGGGTGGAGCGATCCGCCATGAGGTGATCGACTTCGGACATATCGACGGTGCGGTTGACGTTGATCCGCCGCTTGCGCAACAGGTTCCGGCACAGGTTGGCCACGATGGAATAGAACCACGGAAAGAATTTTTGTGACTCATCGAATGTTTTGGCCGAGCTGTACACGCGCAAAAAGGCCTCCTGTGAAATGTCGTAGGCGTCGTCGGTGTTGCCGACGATTCCCAGCGCCAGGAAGTACGCCTGTTTCTTGTACTTTTCCACGAGCGCGGCCAGAGCGGATACTTTGCCGCGCTTGAGCTGGGACATCAATTCGTTATCGTCATCGTCCCTCGTCATCCTGATTTAATATACCGGTGAGGCCGGGGATTATTCAATTATAATTTGGAATTTTGTTTTTGTTGGCGGACAAGAGGTTAGATGAGCAGTCGCGGCAGACGAGGGCGTCTGCCGCCCACAGCTGGCTATGACTCATTGTTCGCCAGTCGAGTACATCCCACCTCAGCAGAGCTGGGATGGGCCACCGCGACTAATTTACTTGAAATTGTCATTTATTGGTCATTTCAGGTTCTGTCCGGTCTTGCATCGCAGCTGTATCGTCTTTCACGTTCTGTCGGGTCTTGCCCGCCTTGGCGGGTGCGACCCGACAGTCATCGCGGTCAATTACATATTCATGCGACGGAAATAGTCCTTCAGGGCACGGACGACGGCGGGGGAGAGCAGGAGGGTGCTCAGAAGCGTCGGGACGGCCATCATGGCAAACGATGTATCAAGGATATTGATCACGATGTCCTGCGTCCAGATCGCGGCAAAGAACAGGCTGAGGATATAGACATAGACGTAATAGCTGCCGAATCTGTAGCCGAACAAATAGCGCGAACATTTGAGGCTGTAATAGGAGTAGGAGATCATGGTCGAAATCGAAAAGAGAATGATCACGATCGCCAGGATAGATGCGCCGTAACCGGGCATGGCTTTTTCGAAAGCGCTGACGGTCATGACGACACCGTCATCGGCGGCGGGGACGCCGGTGACAAGTATCACCAACGCCGTCATGGTGCAGACGATATTCGTATCCAGAAACGGCCCCAGCATGGCGATCAGACCTTCGCGGATCGGTTCCTTGGTTTTGGCCGCACCGTGAGCCATGGGGGCGGTGCCGATGCCGGCTTCATTTGAAAAGGCGGCGCGTTTGATGCCGGTGACGATTACCTCGCGAAAAGCCACGGCGGTGCCGCCACCGAGCAGGGCCTTGCCGCCGAACGCCGATGTAAAGATGGCTCGAAAGACATCGGGGACCGCCGATAAATTGGCTAAGATGATGTATAATGCCGCGAAGAAATAGATGATGAACATGGCCGGGACGATTTTGCTGGTGACTTTGCCGACGCGGACGATACCGCCGAGGATAACGGATCCAACGATCAGCGCGCAGGCGACGCCGGTCGCCCAGCGGGCGATGCCGTAGTCGTTTGCCAAAAGCCCCGAAAGTTGATTGGCCTGAAACATGGCCAGGCAGCCGATCATGCCAAATATGGCGAACATGACCGCCAGCGGTTTGAAAAACCGCCCCAGGCCGACTTCGATAAAATACATCGGCCCGCCCTGATCGATGCCGCGTTCGTCTTTTTTGCGATACATTACGGCCAGGGTGCAGGTGAAGAATTTGGTCGACATCCCGACCAGACCGGCGACCCACATCCAGAAGACGGCGCCCGGCCCGCCCAGCGTCACGGCGATGGCGACGCCGGCTATGTTGCCCATGCCGATGGTGGCCGACAGGGCGGAAGTGAGCGCCTGAAAATGATTGATTTCGCCGGGGTCGTTGGGGTCGTCGAGCTTGCCTCGAATAATGTCGATTGCGTGGCGCAGGCCCCGGAAGGGGATGAATTTACCCGCGAAGGAGAAATAGATCCCGGCGCCGATCAGGAGGAAAACCAGAGGGAGTCCCCATGCATAATCGACGGCGACCGCCCAAAAATGCTCGAAGAAACTCAAACCGCGAATCCTCGGCGACCGGTAGATGTTGGCTGTATCATATGCATGTTGGCGCCGTAGAATATAATGATTAAATCGGAGTCGGGGTAGCAAAAACGGATTCATGCCGGATGATTCCCACCGGACAGCCCGACGGGTTGAACAGGGAGTTATGCCGGGACGTCTTGTGTCGATACAAGGGATAATGGAGAGAAAACGCGAGGGATAACGTGAAAAGGATTTTTTCTTCCGGCCTGATACCGGCTATCATCGGTTTTGTCCTGCTGTATGGTTCACTATCGTACGCAGCCAGCGATAAAGTGTCTCCTCATATGCAGCAAATTATCAGTCAACTTGGCGACGCCGGTTCGGTCAAAGTGTGGATATATTTCACCGACAAGGAATCATCGCCGGTCGAGTTTCAGAAAGCGGCGTCGGCATTTACCGAGCGGGCGCGGGCGCGGCGGCAAGGACGACCGCCGGACTGGTACGACCTGCCCGTCAATCAGGCGTATATCGATGGCGTTGAACGCATAGTCGGGAAGAGAGTTCATGCCTCGCGGTGGCTCAACGCCGTATCCGCGCGCATGACGTCGGACCAGATACGGCGGGCCGAGGTGATGGCATTTGTCTCCCGAATCGATCTGGTGCATACGTTTCATCGATCGTCATTACCACAAGCCGAGAAGATGCCGATGAATCCGGCGTTCGATAGCCTAAACTATGGGACGTCGTATACGCAGAATCATCAGATCGCAACCGATTCTCTGCACCGAGCCGGCCTGAACGGCTCGGGTGTGCTGATTGCTTTTCTCGATACCGGATATAAGACCGATCATCCGGCCTTCGATTCGCTGACCATTATCGACACCTGGGATTTTATCAACGACAACGCTGTTGTCAATGACGAAGTAGCTTCGGGGCAAACCGAACACGGCACGGCGACATTGTCGGCCTGCGGCGGATTTTCACTGGACACACTGATCGGCCCGGCCTTTGAGGCCGCTTTCGCTTTGTATGAAACCGAAATCCTCAATCAGGAGATTCAGATCGAGGAAGACTATTGGGTCTTTGCATCGGAGCGGGCCGATTCGATCGGCGCGGATATTATTTCATCATCGCTCGGATATCTCGACTGGTACACCTATGCCGACATGAATGGTCAAACCGCCGTGACGACAATCGCAGCCGATATTGCCGCCTCCCGGGGAATTCTGGTGGTCGTGTCGGCGGGCAACGAGGGCGCAGTGGCCTGGCATTATATCGACGCGCCGGCTGACGCCGATTCGATTATCGCCGTCGGGGCTATCGACCGCAGCGGCATCATCACATCGTTTTCCTCCTTTGGCCCTACCTATGACGGACGCATCAAGCCGGAACTCGTCGCTCTGGGGGCGGGAGACCGATGCGCCAATACGCTCGACAGTTACACCTATAAATCCGGAACGTCGCTGTCGGCGCCGTTGATTTCCGGGGCGGCGGCGCTGGTGCTTCAGGTCAACCCGTCGATGCGGGGTGACCCGATGGCGATTCGTCAGCGGCTGCTCGAATCGGCCGACCGTTACCTCGATCCCGACAATCGGTACGGATACGGTCTGCCGAATTCGGCGCTTGCGGCCGGGTACGGCTTGAAGATCTTTCCCATTCCTTCGGTGACTTTGAACGACCGGGAAGACACCGCTTTGACAATTACGATAGTCTCCCCGCCGAGTGAGACACTCGATTTTGACCTGTCCGGACTGCCGTTCGGTTCGATATTCATAAATAATTCCGACGGGACATTCGACCTGACCGTTTACGGCGATGCGGCCACGCCGGGGACGAATCAGTATTATCTGGCGGCGACCGCCGGACAATATACCGATATGGCGAGGTTCACGGTGACGACGCCGGTAGTGCCGGAAGCTATCCGCGTGGGGCCCAACCCGTTTCGGGACTCGTTATTTGTCTGGTTCGGGATCCCGACTCATTCCGGGTATAAAATCGAAATTTTCAGCCTGAGCGGCGAGATGGTATTTCGAGCCCATAGCAGCGAAAATCCGTTCCTGTGGTCGGGGACGAATGAATCCGGGGCAAAAGTTGCCTCGGGTGCTTATATTATCCGTGTTTCTGCCGATGGTATAGAGGAGAAGATAAAAGTTCTCAAGTTGTAGTTTATGCCTGATACCATCAGCATCGAGAAACACGCCTCAACCGCGTGCGCGGTGTTCAAAATCGACCTCAAGGGTCGTTTTGTCTACGTCGATGACGAAACCGAGGAGCTTTTCGGGTTGTCCCGCGAGGAGTTGTTCGGCAAATCGCTGTATGATTTCATCTCTCCCGAATCGCATCGCCTGATCAACGATATTTTTGGACGCCACGCCCGCTATGAGCTGTTCTATGAGGCGGTCCCGCTGGTGATCCGGTCCCACGACGGCCGGTTCCGGCAGTTGGAAGCCGTCCTTACCCTCAATTTCATTTCCGGCAATCCGGTCAACTATCAATTCATCCTGCGGTTATCGGAAGCGTCCGAAATTTCGCCCCGCATCAACTGGGAAAACCGGCTGCTACATCTGTTGCACGACGATTCCGAAGCGATCGATTTCGACCACGTCGCCGAAATATTCTGCGCCGCCGGAGGATATTCACAATCGGAATGTTATATCCCCGACGACCGCGATTCGCTTATGATGGTTGGATCTTACCCTCCGGGGAGTCCTGCCCATACCGCGCCGGTTTACCTGGAACAGCTACGGGCGTCCGGTCGCGACCGATTTTCGTTCATCCCCGACGACGTCTCCCGCCACGAGGGATTCGGTGACGGGCGGTCGGAAGCCGTGCTCTGCCTCTGGACCGGAAACGACAAGAATCTGATCGTGCGGATTCTGGGTCCGAAAGACTATCATCCGTCGGATCATCGTATCGCCAATATTCACCTGATTTCAAACCTATGGAATCATTATTTCGAACCGCGCCGGAAATCATCCTCGACGGGGGAATTGCTTTCGCTCCTGGGACGCGCCGGCGACGCCATGGGCATGGGGGTGGCGGTCGTCAATGACGATTACGAGACGGTCTATATCAATCGCACCCTGAATCAAATGACGGGAATGCGCGGCCAGGACAAACCCGAGCCCGATTTCCGTGTGATGTATAAACAGTGGAATGTTCAAGATGGCGACGCGCGCGCGATTCCATTCGACCAATCGCCGTTTGCGAAAGTGAAAGACGTGCGGGAGACCTGCTCCGGTTCAATTCTCATATCCGGCGGCAAAGGCGCGATGGCCGCGACGGCGACACCATTCGAATTAGACGAATCATCCCTCTACCTGTTTTGCCTTCTGGCGGGCGCCGGGGATCCCGGTGGTGGATTCGCAGCGGCTATACCGGGAAATCCCGAACTGCTTTCGCTGGTGCACGATATCCGGGCGCCTTTGATAACGATAGATGCCTTCACCCGGCGGCTGAGGACAAACCACGCCGACAATCTTGGCGGCGACGGGACGTTTCTGGTGGATGGCATCATGGAGAACAGCCGCATCCTCCGGGAGATGATCGACGGCTTGAATGAGTTATCTCGCACCCGCACCGATCAGGAGCCGCCGCAGGACGTGTATCTCAAAGAACTCATTAAGGATATCATCACCCGACTCAAAGCGGCATATCCCGATACCAATTATCGAATCAAATATATCGGCGGCCTGCCCTCCCTATCCGCCCCGAAACGGAAGTTGACGACTCTTCTGAGAAATATTCTCGATAACGCCTTTAAGTATGCCACCTCGCCCGAATCGGCCATTGAGATCGAATATACCCTCGACGGCGGTTGGCATCGCCTGTCGATTTCGGATAACGGCCCCGGGATACATCCCGATTATGCGCAAAAGATATTTTCGCCGTTTTTCCGAGCCCCGGAAGCAGCTAATATATCCGGCAGCGGTCTTGGATTGGCGCTGGCCCATGATATCGTGACGTCGTGGGGCGGCGAAATTTGGGTGGACAAGTCCGACAAGCCCGGCGCGACTATTTCGTTCACCCTGCCGCAGAAAATCGCGAGGTAATCGCGTGAAAAGAGATATGCACATCGCTCTGGTGGAGGACAACCGCTTCCACGCCATGTTGTTCGAACAGGCCGTGCATGAAAAATACACCGATTTCACTATCACCGTCTATCCCTCCGGCAAGGCTTTTTTGGGTGATTGCGAGACTCGGATGTTCGATCTCATCGCCGTCGATTATCATCTGCCCGACGTGGACGGTCTGGAATTGCTGTCGATTATTCGGGGAAATCAACCGGATACACCGATTATCATGATTACCGGTGTCGGTTCCGAACAAACGGCGGTGGAGGCGATGAAGTCGGGCGCGACCGACTATGTCGCCAAGAACGGCGATTACGGCACGACTATTCCCCGGGTGATCAAGCAGGCGTATCACAAACAACAACTTATCCAGAAGAATCGACGGCTCGAAGCCAAGGCCCGCGAGGCGGAAAAGCTGGAGATGATCACGACCATGACCTCGACCCTCAACCATGAAGTGAACAATCCCCTAATGGCCATTCTGGGGAACGTGGAATTGCTGCTGGGCGACAACCGCATCACCGATCACGGTTTCATCAATAAGCTCCGGATGATCGAGGCGTCGGCGCGACGAATCCAGACGATTACGCATCGTATGGCCAATTTGATCAACCCGGTGATTCGGCAGACCCCGGTCGGCCCGATGCTGCGTCTGAAACGGCGTGGAGAAGATCGGTCCGACGTCGAGAATGCGCCTGTTTCGACACCCGTGGATAAAAGCGATTGACAAAACCCGCCTGACCGCCCTATATTCCGCCCTTGTTGTAACTTCAGCGGGAATGTTGCTATGAATTCAATGACCGGTTTCGGACGGGCCGAAGTACGCCGCAAAGATTATCGCCTGCAGATCGAGTTGTCATCGGTCAACAGCCGATTTCTGGAATGCGTGTTTCGCATGCCCCGGGTGTTGGCGGGCGCGGAAAGCAAGGTCAAAGAAATAATCGCGCAGAGTATTTCGCGCGGCAAATTGACCATTACCGTAAATCTCGAAGAATCGGCGGCTGCCATGGGTGCGGCGGGAATCGATATGGAGATCGCCGAGGCGTATTATCGGCAGTTGAAGCGCGTAAAGAAAAAGTTGAACTTGCCGGGGCAAATCCAATTGGAACATATTGTTGCGCAACCGGAGCTTCTGGTTAATCCGGGGCGAGGCCTGGATGAGGAACGGCTCTGGCCGGATCTTAAAAAGCTGATGAGATCGGCGCTGGCCGAACTCAAAAAGATGCGTTCCGCCGAGGGGCGCAATCTGAAGCGCGATATGAAGGCCCGTCTTACAAGCGCGATCAAACTCATCGACGCCATCGAAAAGCAGGCGCCGAAAAACGTCGCCGCTTACAAAACCCGGCTGCAAAAACGAATCAGCGATTTGGCCCAGGGCGTCGCGATCGACCAGCAGCGTTTGGCCGAGGAAGTCACGATCTATGCCGACCGGGCTGATGTCAGCGAGGAATGCACGCGCCTCAGGTCGCATATCGATCAATATCTGTTGGCGCTCAAGGAAGACGGCGAAGTCGGCAAGCGGTTGAATTTCATCCTGCAGGAAATGGGCCGCGAGGGGAACACTATCGGATCGAAGTCGGTGAATGCGCGGACGACAAGCTATGCCATCGCCCTCAAGGAGGAAATCGAAAAACTCCGAGAGCAGGCCCAGAATATCGAATAGGATGGATCGGTGCGAAAGGTAACAGGCACGGGAAAGATAATTATTATTTCATCTCCGTCGGGCGGGGGCAAAACAACCATCTGCCGCGAACTTCGGAAGCGCGACCGCTCGTGGAAATTCTCGATTTCCTGTACCACCCGGCCGATGCGCGAGGGTGAGGTCGATGGCCGGGAATATTATTTTATCTCTCAGAAGGAATTTCTCAAGCGCCGCCGGGGGGGATTTTTTGCCGAGTCGGCCCGCGTGCATCTCCATTACTACGGTACGCCGAAAAAGCCGCTCGAAAAGGCGATCGCCGAAGATGATATCATCCTGCTCGATGTCGACGTCAAAGGGGCGGCCAGCATTAAAAAGAAATATCCGCAGTCATTGTCGATATTCATCCTGCCGCCGTCCGAGGCGGAATTGAAACGCCGCCTGAAACGGCGCGGCACGGAAACGCGCGAACAGGTCCGGCTTCGTCTCCAAAACGCCATCGCCGAAATGAAAAAGTTTAATCGGTTCGATTACGTAATAATCAATAAAGATATTAATGAAGCGGTCTCTGCTGCCGACCATATGATAAAATCATGGACGGTCGGCGTGACCTACTTCGGTCGGAACAAATCAAAAGCCTATCAGGTTAATAGGTAGGCGTAAACGAATGCCACTGGAGGAATACATGGGATTTGTACCTCTTGACAATATGCAAGAGTTGACGGATAACCGCTACAAGGCGGTTTTGATCGCGTCCCAGCGGGCCCGGCAGCTCAATGCTATCCGTCTGGCCAAGCTGGAGATGCTCACCCGGGAAAACGCCGACAAAATCGATATTGACGGTCGTAAAGTGACGGCCATGGCCCTCAAAGATTGCCTGGAGGGCAGAGTTCGTTTGAAAATGGAGCATAATGGCGAAGAACCTGCTGATAGTTGAGTCACCGGCCAAATCGAAAACGCTGAAAAAGTTCCTGCCCGGCGATTTTGACGTTATGGCAACGGTGGGGCATATCATTGATCTGCCCAAGTCGAGAATCGGGGTCGATGTCGACAACAATTTCGACCCGGAATACGTCGTCATCGAGGGTAAGGACAAGGTGATCAAAGCGCTCCGGGCGGCGGCGCGGAAAGCCGAGAAGATATATTTGGCGCCCGATCCCGACCGCGAGGGCGAGGCGATTGCGTGGCATGTGGCCAACAGCCTCAAAAACACCAAAGCAAGAAGCAGCATCAGCCGCATCGCCTTCAATGCCATCACCAGAAAGGCGGTGAACGAGGCCTTCGATCACGCCCGCGAAATCGATATTGATTTGGTCAACGCCCAGCAGGCGCGCCGCGTACTCGACCGGCTGGTCGGGTATCAGGTTTCGCCGTTCTTATGGAAAACGGTCGCGCGGGGATTGTCGGCGGGCCGGGTACAATCGGTCGCGCTGAGAATCATCTGCGAGCGTGAAGAGGAAGTCCGGAATTTCGTCCCGCAGGAGTATTGGGAGATCGAGGCCGAATTCGCCAACGGCAAGGGCAAAACATTCGTCGCCAAGCTGTTCAAGATCGCCGACAAGAAGCCGGAAATTCCCGATAAGGATGTTGCCGATACAGTCCTTGCCGAACTCGCTAAGAAAAAATTCGTCGTTTCCGACATCAAAATCGGGACGAAAAAGCGCAATCCGCTGCCGCCCTTTATCACCTCGACGCTACAGCAGGAAGCGGCCACCAAGCTGGGATTCGCACCGCAGAAGACGATGCGGGTGGCGCAGGCGTTGTATGAAGGCGTGGAGTTGAAGGGCGAAGACGGCCCGGTCGGTTTGATCACCTATATGCGTACCGATTCGGTGCGTGTTGAACCGGAAGCGATCAACGAAGCGCGCGGGTATATCGCGAAAAATTTCGGCCAGGAATATCTTCCCGACTCGCCACGCATGTACAAAACGAAAAAGGCCGCGCAGGACGCTCATGAAGCGATCCACCCGACCGATCTGAAATATGCTCCCGAAAAATTGAAAAAATCGCTGACGCGAGATCAGCTCCATCTATACAATTTGATATGGGACCGTTTTATCGCCTCCCAGATGAATCCGGCGG
Organism: uncultured Ignavibacteriales bacterium; assembly: GCA_964549765.1. GTDB lineage: Bacteria > Zixibacteria > MSB-5A5 > GN15 > JAAZOE01 > CAZJWR01. The sequence continues at coordinate 36,943 of CAZJWR010000003.1, read as the reverse complement.
TCTATGATACCGTCACGGTCGATATCGCCGGGGATCAATATCTGTTCCGCGCCGGGTCGCTTAATCTGAAATTCGACGGCTACCTGAAGCTGTACCAGGAAAGCCAGATGAACGGCAATGGCAATGGGAACGGAAGCGGCAAGGGTGAGATACCTCCGCTCGAAACGGGCGAGGAAGTAAAGGCCAATAAATTCGATCCCAGCCAGCATTTTACCAAACCGCCGCCGCGATTCTCCGAGGCGTCGCTGGTCAAGGAACTGGAATCGAACGGTATCGGCCGGCCGTCGACCTATGCCCAGATCATCTACACGTTGAAACAGCGCAAATACGTCGATCTCGAAGAGCGCCGCCTGGTTCCGACCGAACTCGGCTTCGCCGTGACCAAGATTCTCGTCGAACATTTCAACGAACTCTTCGATGTTTCTTTCACGGCCAACATGGAGGAGGAACTGGACGAGATCGAGGAAGGCAAAATGGTCTGGACCGATGTCTTGAGCGAATTCTATACACCGTTCAACAAGACCATGTCGTCCCTGAGCGCCAAGACCAAAGAGATCAAAGCGTCGATGGTCGAACAGACCGATGAAACCTGCGAAAAATGCGGGCGGCCGATGGTCGTCAAGTGGGGACGAAACGGGCGTTTCTTGGCGTGCAGCGGGTATCCCGAATGCAAAAACACCAAGCCGCTCAACGGGGAAGAGGAGCCGGTCGACAGCGGCCAGACCTGCGAACTGTGCGGCGGCAAGATGCTGATCAAGAACGGCCGGTTCGGCAAGTTTCTGGGATGTGCCAATTATCCTGAGTGCAAAAACACCAAACCGCTGTCGTTGGGGATATCGTGTCCCCGTGAGGGATGCACAGGCGAAGTCATCGAACGGCGCGGGCGGCGTGGGCGGACGTTCTACGGCTGCAGCCGCTACCCCAAATGCGATTTTGTATCATGGAACAAGCCGGTTAATCAGAAGTGCAAAGCCTGCGGCAATCCGTACATCGTCGAGAAGACCACCAAAGCCAAGGGGTTCCATTACGAATGCCCCGAATGCAAGACGGTATCGTACCCCGATAGCACGGAAGAATCGAGCGACGAATCATCGCGGCACTCGGCCGACCAGCCGGCCTCGAAGTAATTCTCCGACAGATTTTCACGAAAAGCGAAATAAAATGCGCGGCGAACATCAGCCCGCCGCGCACGAGACGTGTGATCCGGCCCCCGTCTCAGAACACACGCTGCTTCCCCCTGAGAGCTATCAGCGAGGACTTTCCTTTAGGAATGCCGCGAGCGATCGGCTGGGACCGTGCTCTCGCCGATCGCACCCGGCATATCCAGAAATCTCCCCTCCGATGGAGAATGGTATAGTACACGTATGAGAGAGACGGAAATTTTCAGATTGTAATGCCTATCTACTGCTGTTGTTTTCCTCCTCTGTCCCTGGACACATTCCGGCCGCGCCGGACACGCGCGGACAAAATCATAACGCTGATCCCATTGCTAATATACAGGGTATCGGATAATTTATGCAAGACATTTATCGGAAAAGGGCGGTTTTTCCTGCAAAATGTGATATTGGCATGACCGAAAGACTCCAGGCCTGACCAATGTCATACCCGACAGCGTTACCCCCGCCAAAATGGTATTGACCGCGTTCAATAACCGCCCTACATTGAACGCCATGAGGGAATATGGCGAATATCTGCGCGATTTTCTGGAGAATATGCATAAGGGCGGGCGCTATTCAGAGAATACAGTCGATGCGTACCGGCGCGACCTGAGCCGATTCGCGGAATTTTTGAAAGAGCAGCGATTTCCCGAAGGGGCGTCCGGTGGCGGCAACAAGATTCTGCTTCGTCTCTATCTCGGATCAATGCGGGATAAAAACATCGGCAACCGGTCGATCGCACGCTTCCTTTCGTCGCTGGCGTCGTTTCAGAAATTTTTGATCGACAAAAGGGCTCCCGATATTTTCCAGTTCGAAATACCCAAGATAAAATATTCCCGGAAGGTTGCGCCGTTTCTATCGCCCGGACAGGTCGATGAGATCCTTGCGCCAAAACCGTCGCAGAAAATCAGCCCATTTAGAATGCATCGCGATCTGGCCATGCTCGAATTTCTGTATTCTTCGGGTATCCGCCGCGCCGAACTGGCAGGGATAACTCTGGACGCCGTAGATTTCGAGCGAAAATTGGTGACAGTTATCGGCAAGGGCGACAAACAGCGCACCGTCCCCTTGGGTGATCCGGCGCTGGAAAGCTGCCGCCACTACCTCAACGTCCGCAACGAGAAATTGGCCGAACGGAACATCGACAGCGATTACCTGTTTATCAATAGCGAGGGAGAACGATTGACGGTACGGACGGTAAACAGAATCGTGCGGGCCTACGGGCTCAAGGTGGGTCTCCGGGTGACGCCGCACATGCTCCGGCACAGTTTCGCGACGCATATGCTGGACAACGGCGCCGATATCCGGGCGATTCAAGAACTGTTGGGCCACGAGGCTCTCTCGACCACGCAGATTTACACGCATGTGACGGCCGGACGGCTGAAAAAGGCGTATAAGAAGGCACATCCCCGTGCATGAGGTGAACGATGGAAATACATGCGACAACGATAATCGGTGTTAGAGTTGACGGCAAGGTGGCATTTGCCGGCGACGGCCAGGTAACCCTGGGCGATACCGTCATGAAGGCTACCGCGCACAAGTTGCGCCGGATGTACAACGGCAAGATCGTGGCGGGATTTGCGGGGTCATCGGCCGACGCTTTTACCCTATTCGAACGGTTCGAAAAAAAGATCGACGAGTTTTCCGGCCAGCTCCCGCGCGCGGCGGTGGAACTTGCCAAGGATTGGCGGCAGGATAAATACCTCCGTCACCTCGAAGCGCTATTGGCGGTGGCCGACAAGGATCATTCGCTGATAATCACCGGCAAAGGCGACGTCGTCGAGCCGGATGACGGCATTATTGCCATCGGATCGGGCGGCAATTTTGCTTTGGCGGCGGCGCGGGCGCTGATCGCCAACACTGACCTCGACGCCACGCAGATCGCCCGCCAGGCTCTGGAAATCGCCGCCGGCATCTGCGTCTATACCAATGATCATATAACCGTTGAAACACTGGAGTAACCATGGAGCCGCAGGCTGTGGAAGACCAAACAAAGAAAAATATAAAGGGCATCGAGCAACTGACCCCGAAAGAAATAGTCGCCGAACTGGATAAATGGATCGTCGGGCAGGACAAGGCCAAGCGGGCGGTGGCGATTGCGTTGCGCAACCGCTGGCGGCGGCAGGCGATCACGTCCGATATCGCCGCCGATATCATGCCGGCTAATATTCTCATGATCGGCCCCACCGGCGTCGGCAAGACTGAAATATCCCGCCGCTTGGCGGCGCTGACGGCGGCGCCGTTCGTCAAGGTCGAGGCGTCCAAATTCACCGAGGTCGGCTATGTCGGTCGCGATGTGGAATCGATGGTACGCGATCTGGTCGACCTGTCGGTCAACATGGTCAAAGAGGAAAAGGCCAAGCAGGTGGCCGAGGAAGCCAAGAAACGCACTACCGATAGACTTCTGGAACTGCTCTTGCCGTCGTCCGGCACAAGGCCGGGGGAGACTGAGGCCGACCGCAGCCGTGTAGAAAGCACCCGCCAGAGATTGAGAGGTATGCTGGAGAACGGCCTGTTGGAAGATCGCACGGTCGAGGTCGACGTGAGCCAGTCGTCGATGCCGATTGTCGAGATATTCACGCCGCAGGGGCTGGAAGAGATGGGCATGAATTTCAAAGAGATGTTCGGCAACCTGATGCCCAACCAGCCGCCGAAAAAGCAGAAGATGGCCATCAAAGAAGCCCGCAAAATCCTCGAAGCCGAAGAAACCGGCAAGCTGGTCAATATGGATGAGGTCGTGCAGACCGCGTTGACGCGCGCGCAGGAGTCGGGAATCATCTTCATCGATGAGATCGACAAGATCGTCGGCGGCGGATCGCAGCACGGGCCGGACGTGTCGCGCGAGGGTGTTCAGCGCGATATTCTGCCGGTCGTCGAGGGATGCGCCGTAACGACCAAATACGGCATGGTGCGCACCGATCATGTGTTGTTCATAGCGGCCGGAGCGTTTCACGGCAAGTCGCCGTCGGATCTGGTGCCGGAATTGCAGGGGAGGCTTCCCATCCGGGTCGAGTTGGGTTCACTCGGCGTCGAGGATTTCGTCCGCATCCTGAAGGAGCCGAAAGCGGCGCTGACCCGTCAGTATCGCGAGTTGTTGGAAACGGAGGGAATCAAGATCGAATTTACCGACGAAGCCGTCGAGAAGATCGCCGCGATTGCCGCCGACGTTAACGACAAGGCCGAGAACATCGGCGCCCGTCGGCTGCACACGGTGATGACGACGTTGTTGGAGGACTTCATGTTCGACGCCCCCAACTGCAAAAAGAAAATCAGCGTCACCCCGGAGATGGTGTCCGATAAGCTGTCGGCGATCGTCCAGGACAAGGATTTGAGCAGGTATATTTTGTAGTCGTGATATCAAAATCCAAGTAAGCCCCTTTGTGGGTAGTCGACGTGGAATAGATTATGATGTAGGGGTGTGACCTATTCGACCATGTTTGTGAATCCACCATTTATCGCGTGTCCATATTGCGGCAAGGACACCTATGGAATTTCAGTCATTGGAGATAATGAATATTATCGCAGATGCAGTGACTGTCAACGGCCATATGGCTGGGAGCAAGTAGATGGCTACCCTTTACCGAGCCTTAAGAAAAAAGTCATATATCTGGATCAATTTGTAATAAGCAACATTTTAAAAGCATTTAATCATGAATTAAGCAAAAATCTTCCGAATGAAACCGTCGGCTTATGGAAGCATTTTTTTTCGACAATAAGCTGCCTTTCGAAGGGGCAATTCATTGTTTGCCCGCACTCAGAAGCGCATGTAGATGAATCTTTAATGGTACCGTATTTCGGAATGCTTAAGAAACTATATGAACATATATCCCACGGCACGTCTTTCTTACCATACCATCTTATCAGACACAATCAGATATATCAATTGGCGGAACAGTGGATAAATCAACAAACAAGCTATAAATTGGATCTTCGTGTATCGGGAATAATAAACGGTAGCATAAATGCGTGGCAGGACAAGTACTACTTCTCTTTTCCAAAAGATTATTTGCAAGAGACTTTGGAGGCCAAAAGACGTGGTAGAAAAAGGGTTGCAAGTGACCTAAAGCACATATTCGAACGATGGCAAAGTCAGAAAGACAGATCATTTGATGATTGGTTTAAAGAAGAGGCAATGTCCTATGGCCCAACCGTCTGGAATATATTTGTGGAATATCTTAAAAAATGTTCATACTTACATGGGAAAGGAATGACTAAGGAACTCGCAAAACTCGAAGAGCCCATGGCAACCGATATAGTCCTTTCCGCCAGACTGGCATTTGAAAGAAAAGGTCTAAGCCAAGATCACTCACTGTCAATGGCTGATGCATTTTTTCAATCTGATGCCTTAATGCGCGTGCCTTTCAATGAAATCAGTGCTCTGATGTGGGCGGCACTTGCGCGCAAAGCCGCAACGGGCCAAAAGCGGCCACCGAATCAAGGGATGAATAAGGATGTGGAGACGATATCGATATTGTTACCCTATTGCGATGCGATGTTTATTGACAACGAATGCTACTCGCTGCTAAATGAGCAGCCAATAAAGGGCAAGCTCAACTGGAACGCTAGGTTATTCTGTTTAAATAATATTTCTGAATTCGAACAATATACGACGATGATTATGGATAATGCGTCACCAGAACATCTTAAAGCACTCAAAGAAGTCTATGGAGATAATTGGCAGACACCTTCTACCCATATTTTTAATTGATTCTCACACGCTGATGGGCGGGTGGCCGCGACCTATGGTCGCGGCGTGCAAGACCCATTAGCCTTTTGCTATTAATTAGATAATTGTCGAAACCCTAAGAGGGTTTCGACCTACTCTATGATCCCAGCCGATGTTCACATCGGCCGAGGCAATGTGATCCGGCTTGATAAATAAGATCAATGAATAATGTCACTCGATCCGCCCGGCGGGGTCCTGCTGGTAAAAGGCGGACAATTGCGCGTATAACTCGGGATGGCGACGTTTCAGAGCGGCTGGTTTCTCGAAGAACAACTCCGTCACGACGGCAAAAAATTCGGCGGGGTTTTCGGCACCGTAGGCGTCGATGAGCGGCTGGTGATTATGCCGAAGATCATTCAACAGGTTTTTGTATTCACGGCCTAATACGCGCGCCCAAGGGCCGTACATCGACGGCTGCGGGAGGACGGGAGCGCCCTCGGTCGAACCGGATTCGCTATCCAACTGATGAGCGAATTCGTGAAGAACGACGTTGTAGCCATCGGCAGGATTAGCAGCACCACGCAGGATGTCGTCCCATGACAGAACGACCGGCCCTCGGTACCACGATTCGCCCAGACGCCCCTCGACGTCTTGATGGACGACCCCGCCGGGCAAATGACGCGCTGATTGCGCGAAATAATGATGCGGATAGACGAGGATGGAGGTGAGGAGCGGGAAGTAATCGGTGTCACGATGCAGGAGAAGGATACACGCCTGGGCGGCGATGGTCACGCGGATCTCGTCGGTGATTTCGAGGCCGCCGCATCCCTCGAATTTCTTCTCATCGAGGAAGACAAGAACATGCCCCTGCAGTTCCTTCCGTTCCTCGCTGGTCAGCTGGCGATAATATGGAATATTGCGCTCGATGATGGCTGCCCATTCCGGAGGAAAGGGCTGAATGCGGAGCCGCTCCCGTCGCCTGCGTTTGAAACCGAACATACCGCCGTTACCTGTTCAAAAGGTTTAACATGACAGTACAAGATGCTTTGCGCGGCGAGGTTTTGCTACAAAAATAGGTGGGATTTTGAAAGCGCACGCGCCCGTCGGGCGGCCAGGTGAAGGCATTATACGGGCGAAGCAGAATGGATGCGGGTGACGGTGATATCGCCGACGAAGGCAGAGCAGGAGATGTGGAGTTTTTTATCGGCAGATTCGTAATCAGGTGAATTCTCACGAACTGAGAGAAATATCCCTTCTTCTTTGCGGTCGAAAACTCGAATATCGCCGAAGGCGGCGGAGCATGACGCCGATACCGGCATGCCCTCGGGAATCATGATCCTGATGTCGCCGATGAACATGGAAATATGTAGCTTATTGACGCCCGGCTTCAGTTGGGCGCCGGCCAGCCCGAGTTCGACGTCGCCGATGAAATGCGAAATGTCGGTCCCGTCGATTTCCCCCGTGAATCCGGCGTGTCGGGAATCGCCGAGAACCCGGAATTCGCTCAGGTTGGATCGGCTCTCCGATCTGCGGTTGGAGCGGAGGATGAGGTAGACGCCGACGAGAATGATCGCCAACGGCCAGATATATTCCCAGACATCAATATCGAAATTTTCCAGGAGAAGGATTATTCCGAGTATAATAAGAATCAAACCGCCCAGGTAGCGTCGGTGCGACCAGGTCATGGCGTTTCCTCCATGCTGATTATCTACGGCAACGTAACGGGATTGTTGCGCGATGATAATTTATTCTACTCCCTCAAGTCAGATTAGAAATTCACGGTGGCCATCAGGTAACCCCATAAGGCTGTGTGCTTCTCGACGGCCAAATGTTGAGCGTACCTCCCCTGAGGGAAGAACATCGAGAATCCGACGGTGAAAACAGCGCCGCGGATAGATTCGTATTCGGACGTTAAATCGATTTCGGTCCCCAAATCCTTTGTGAATCCCGATCCGACGTGCCCGATAAGATAATAATCCGCCGCCCGGAAATAATGGATATCGACCGCCGCCAGCCAGTCTTGGTCAGGATCGAATTGGACTCCGGTATAGATGTCCACGACTCCATGAACAGGGGAGTCGGAAAACAGATCCATGTATCCTTGGAACGGATGGTAGGAGTAGTAGTCATTGGAATACGCGGAATACGTTTCCACGGTGGACGAATCGAAGGGATTATCGCCGGAGGTATAGTCAACGCCGATCTTCGCCCGTCCGGGGAGTCTTCCGAAGAATGACAGCCCGAGTTCGCCGTTAAGCATAATCGCCGAGATGTCCTGCACATTATTCTGAGGGTACAAGGCAACGTACCTGCGGCCCCATTGATAATTCCCCTGAGCGGTCACGTCGAGTGCTCGGTTTGGGGAGCGGCTTTGATAGAACCAACCCAGGTTATGCCGTCGCACCTGATCCTCGCGATAACCGTAATCGGCGGCATCCAGCTCATAGAACCAGAAAAGGCCGAGGCCGACCGGCGGAATCATCGAATAGACGCCCATGATATCAAAGTCGCGGTTTTTGTCATATGCGTTCACTTCTTTCCTTTTGAGGTAGAAGCCATCGACCCGTAATATATCTCCGGCATAGGAAAGCCGTCCGCCGTCCCAGATGCGCCCGACGTTGCCCCAGCCGTCGGAACCGAAGACGCGCTGATTACCGTAGACCATTTCGAATCGTCCGGCCCGGAGCCGAATGTCGCGAAAAATAAGATCGCGGATTTCGAAATAGGCCTGATGCATAGTGACGACGGCGGAGTCGGTCAAGTCGCCCGAGGACGGCACCCCCAGGCGACGAGAGTTTTGAAGCTGGAGATACACGAAGGTCCAGTCGGTGGGATCAACGCGGGCGCCGAGGCGGGTTCGCAGATCGTGGAATACCCGGTGATGACGATAATACGAAAGCAACTTCCGGTCAAACTCGCTGCGCAGCCGGACCTGGCCGTCGATAGAGATTTTATCGAGATCGACGGCAAAGCCGTCGGCAGTCAGAAGCAGGCCGCCCATGATCGCCAGACAGGCGAAGCTCAGGATACATGATGATTTCATGATGTTCCCTCCCGTTCAGAATGAATCATCGGCGCCGGCCCATTTCGCTAACATTTCATAACACATTATACATATCGATAGTCGGAATCAACCAAAAATCTGTGACGGCGGACGACCCGGTTTCCGAATAAGAGCCGATTGCCGCGTCTGCCGCAGACCATAAGCTTTGTCTTGACATTAGTCCCGGCGGGTATTAATTGATAGCAATTTTGCGAACCGATTACTGAAAAGAGGAGAGTCATGGCGCGATCATTTCTTCAGATAAGCCATCTGACCGCGGACGAGATATGGGAGGTATTCGATCTCTGCGGGAAGATGAAAAAGGGCGAAATCGCCCCCAAACCGTACGCCGGTAAAAGCGTCGGGTGTATTTTTCATAAAGCATCGCTGCGCACCCGGATTTCCTTCGAGGTGGGCGTGGCCCAGCTGGGCGGCCAGTCGCTCTATATCACTGACAAGGAGATTTCGCTGGGCGTACGGGAGTCGATCCACGACGCGGCCAAGGTCATGTCGCGATACCTGTCCACCATCGTTATTCGGACCTTTGCCCAGTCCGACGTGGATCAGCTGGCCGAGCATTCCGATGTTCCTGTCGTCAACGGTCTGACGGACCTGACCCATCCGTGCCAGATCATGGGCGACTATTTCACCCTTCTGGAAAAGCGCGGCCGCCGGGACGATTTTAAGATCGCCTATCTCGGGGACGGCAACAATATTACCAATTCCTGGTTGAATCTGGCGGCGCGGATTCCGATGAGATTGTACATCGGGACGGCCGCGGAAACAAAGCCGGATGAGTCCATTTTGAAGCAGGCGCAACAGGCGGGCCTCTCGGAGATTAAGTTGACCACCGATCCTAAAGAAGCAGCTAAGGAGGCCGATGTTATTTATACGGATGTGTGGGCCTCTATGGGCCAGAAGGATAAGGCTGAAGAAAAGGCGAAGTTGCTTAAACAATATCAGGTCAATAATACGCTCTTGAAACTGGCCAACGACGATTGTCTGGTGATGCATTGCCTGCCCGCCGAACGCGGCCGTGAGATAACCGACGAGGTCATGGACGGACCCAATTCGGTTGTTTTCGATGAGGCGGAAAACAGGCTGCATGTACAGAAGGCGATCATGGCCTTTTGCATGTCACACTGAGCCGGGGCGGGGGCGGATGTTGACCGAACGAAAGGAGTTATGCATATGCGGTTCGGTAAGCTTACCGCCCTCACAGGGGTTCTCATTATTGCTTTGGCCCTCGTCTACGGCTGCAGCGATGATAAGACGACGTCAACCCCGACCGTTACCTATGGTTCGATAGACGATCCCAATTTCGTTCCCGTCAAAGCTCAGATCGACAGCGCCCTGTCCGTCTTTGTCGGCGACATACTGGTGGGATTCGATAATCTGTACGCCTCTCCGGGCGATACCGTGTCGATACGCGCCGAGTTGTTGATGCCGCCATTTGTTGTCCCCGACCCGAACGCCGGCCTGGATACGCTCATCGCCATTTACGAAAACGGATGGCATTACGTCTACGCCACCTACGTGGGCAACGTCTACAACGCGCGAGTGATTGACTCGATTCAGTTCCAAATCGACGGAACACCGACTCAGGATCCGTCGTACCATGTCGACCAAGTTCATTTCATCAACAATTGGGAGTTCACGGCGATTAATCCGGACGTGTCTCATGTCGATTTCACGGGCCGGAACGATTTCGATTACACCAATCTGGATCAGTCCACGGCCACCATCAACGGCACGATCGACAATAATGTCGAGGGCGTCTATATCGGGGTCGATACCACGATGACGAATGCCTTCACTTTCAGTTTTACGGCTACGAACGTTCAGGTTCCCAAGACCTACCACGGCTGGAAAGCCTCCTGCCCGACCGCGGGAACGCTCGATATGACCATGACGCATACGTTTTCCTGGACCAACGCCGTGACCGAAGGCAATGGCGCCACCGAATGGACGATTCAGGTGACCTTCAACGACGGAACGGCGACCGTCACCGCCAGCAATTCTGTCGCAACCTGGCGCTATGAGTACGACGTCTGCCAGGTATCAACAAACTAATTCCCCATCATCGGATAAATCATGGAGCCCGGCCCGCTCAACAGCGGCCGGGCTTTCTTATTTTCGCGCACCCCGTCCCGCCCGAAATCTTGACAATCGTCCCGACGACGACTACCTTCCCGGTTATGAGGGAGATTGCCAGATATTCGGGATGTTTCGTGTGCGGGGAGAAAAACGACGTTGGACTTCGGGCCCGGTTTTTTTTCGATGAAGCCACCCGAAAAGCCGTCTGCGATGTCACCGCCGACGAACAGTATGCCGGATACAGACATATTTTTCACGGAGGCATCACGGCCACTCTGCTCGATGAAATCATGATCAAGTCGCTTCTGGCGGAGGGAAACGTTGTCGTCACGGCCGAAATGACGGTGAAATTCAAAAAACCGGTTTATTCCGGGGATTCGCTGCATTTCGAGGGCTGGATGACAGCGCAGAAGGGGCCGCTGTTTTTCACCGCCGGCCAGGCCGTCAATCAGCGCGGGGAGACGGTGGCGGAGGCATCCGGCAAGTACGTAAAACCGGCCACAGCCTTATCCGAAAAACTACTGGACTCCGTTTCGCAGTAATTAGGCAAATCCATTCATAGCGTGTTAACACTGATTCCACAGGGGGCAGGTAATTCTTTGAATTGAAATGCGTTACGAATCGCCGTCGCCGGCGATGCGGTCGGCATGAGGATTGCGGCCGGCTATGTTATCATGAAGACGGTGTTAAAATGCTACGTCTCCGGCCGGCCAAAAGCCGGAGATTCCGGACGGGGCATTGTGTCTTTCGCCGTGCCCGATTACGGAATTCTTTTTCGATCGTTGGCCGAGGGATCGCGGATGGATCTGGAGATGATCGCCTTTTTCAGCTTCCTGCGATTCGCCGTCCACAACCAGGACGTTTTCGGATCACCGGAGTTGCATATCTTTACGGATCACGAAACACTCGCCGCGATGATGGAACCGGTGAATCCCTCGGCCAAACCGGGGTCGCTTCAAAGAGAGGCGAAGAAAATCGCGGGAAAACTTCATTACAGAATTCATTTGATATCGCCCGAAACGAATCGTGCCGCCGGGCCGGTCGCCGACATACCCGATCTTCCCGCCAACGTCACGCTCGAAATCAAATCCTTTGCGGGCCTTACCATCAAGCAGACGGTCAATCCCTTTTCGATCATGCCGATCATGAAATCACAGTGATCTTTTTCCCCGCTTCTCGGTACAATGGATAAATGTTGCCACGGGCCTCACTTTTTCTTATGCTAAGGCCCAATAAGCCGGTACCGGGAACAAGGGAGTCGCGCGATGCAACTTACGGCAAAGCACCTGTCTTTGATGATGATTATGGCCGTCGTTCTGGCGGCGTCTCTTCCCTGTTATGCGCTGGACCTGGTCAGCGAATATTCCATTAAGCTCGACGCCAACGACCGAGTGCTGGGGTCATTGAGCGAGAATTTTCTCGTTTACGGTCGGCCCCAGATTACGCTATACAACTCTCGGGGTAGAGCCATTTTCTCCCGAAAACTGGCTAATAATGTCAAACCGACGTTGTCCCCGCGTGGCAAGTACCTGGGGCTGGTAACTTACGCGGACCGCTCCCCGACCGACCTCAAAACGGTAAAACTCGAGCTGTTCGATCAGGCCGGGAAATCCCTCTGGAAATTGTCCGATCCTGCGCCGAATTCATTCTTCATCACCAACCAGGGAACCATCTTGGGTATTGAAGGCGTCAAGGGGATACCGCCAACCCGGGTCTATCTGTATAACAAGTACGGGACCCAACTGAATATCCTGGCCATCAAGGAATATCACGGGCTGGAAATCGCCCCCTCGGGCGCGAAATTCATTATCGATAAGGCGCGGGAGGGCCTGGACGTATATGATTCGCTGGGCAATGTGCTGGCGACCCTGCCGGTATCTGAAAAGTACGTCTTTGACGAGAATGACCGCTATATCGGCGTATTTTTCGAAGGCGTCTTCCGCCTGTATCAGGATGAGAAGGAAGTTACGACTATCAAAACCGCCGAAAATACACTTCGCGATATGACGACGAATGTGGCAAAAGACCTGTTCGTCGCTGTGGGCCCCAAGATTCTCCAGGTGTTCCAATTGACCACACAGGAATTGCTCTGGGAGTATCCGCTTGACGCCGAGCCAATGACGTATAGCTCGCTCAGCCTTTCTCCCGACGGACAGTTTATCGTTTGTGGTATCGATGTAAATGGCGGCACACTTGTCCCCAAAGACAAGCGTCACGTGGAGGGATATGTATACCTGTTCCCGATCAACGGCCAAACGATGGCCACCCGCAAGGAGACTTATGATCTTTGGGGAATAGGGCTTCCCAAGACGGTGTTTTCCGAATCGGGGGGAGCGGTGATTCTGGAAACGCGAGAGAAGATCGAAAAATTAAGACTGCGGTAAACCGGCGGCAGTCTTTTGCATATATGTTGTGTCCGGCTGCCGCCGATTGGCAAAATTTCCGATTCAGCGGCGGTCCATATCGAAATCCGCCTCTATTAACTCGTTAACCTACAATCGCTAAACCGTAATTTTGGGGGCCGGATACATATTCGGCCAAAATAATATTCTGCGGCATTTGCTTTGCTCGATTACGGCCAGAACGCTTTAACAGGACGATACCTATGATCGAGAGATTGAAAATTATCCCCACCGCAAGCATTATGTCATTTGAATCCTCTATCAAGGAACGAATCGACAAACTGGCTCAGGAAATCCATCGCGAAGGAAAACTTAAAAATCCGCTGCTGGTCCGGCCCCTGGAAGACAAATACCTGCTCCTCGACGACGTGACCATACTTTCGGCCCTGTCTCACCTGCAGATATCTCACGTTCCGGTGCAGTTGGCCGATCCCCGCGACATTTCGGTCCATGCCTGGCAACGGCTGATAAAAGACTATAGCGGCGATGACCTGATCGCCTTCTGCAAGCTGTTTCCCCGTCAGTTACGGGCCGCAAGCACCGCGACAGGCGCTCTGGGTCGTCATCAGATGGAGGTCAGATTCAAGGACGGCGCGCGTCTGCGCTTCTCGATCTCGTCCCGCTCGCCGCTGGTTCGGGCCGACATCTGCGGCAAATTCTACGCGACCCTTTGTCGCCATTACCGGACATTTCGGGCCAAGGTTGACTTCCATGATCCCGATCCGCTGCGGGGATACGAGGATGTCTCCGCTGTCCTGTTCCCTCCGGTGTTTACGCTTGAGGAATTGGCCGTAATCGCCGCTCGCGATATCCTGCTGCCGCAGGGATTCGCCCGGATCGATCAACCGGGGCGGATGCTCGGCATCGATTACGCTCTGTCGATACTGCACGAAAACGTCGCCATAGACGAAAAAGAATCATTCCTGTATGAACTTCTTCGGATGAGGATGTCATCCGATCGGATCGCCTATTATAGCGGCGCCGTCATTATGTTCAACAGTTAGCGGTAGAAAAGGCTTGTCGTATCCGCCCGGTCGTTTTATCATAGACCGGGTTTTTTTATGCTGGAAGTCAACTGCGAAAAATGCCTCGACTGCGCCGGATGTATCTGCCTCTGTCCGGAAACGGCCTTAACCATAAATCTCACCGGCCTGCACATCGATCAAAATGCCTGCACCCTGTGCGCCCTCTGTGTAAGGTTCTGTCCGGTGCAGGCCCTCGAAATCACGGAAAAGAAAATTCTTACGAATTCGTAGGGAGATGGAGAATCATCATCAACTGATAGTCGTCGGCGCCGGACCCGCCGGAAGTTATGCCGCCCTGACGGCGGCCCGCCGTGGCCTAAACGTTCTGTTGATCGAGCGTGACCCGGAGGTCGGCCGGCCTCTGGCGTGTGCCGAAGCGATTTCGGTTTTGGGATTATCTTCCTTTATCGATCCCGATCCCTCGTTTATCGCCACCGAAATCTATTCGCTGGGTTTTACCGTCGCGTCGGGGTTCGCATTCACGTATCGACACCCGGAGCAGTTGGGCTACGTCCTGAATAGACCGGCGTTCGACCGATATATTGCCGACCGGGCGGTGGAAGCCGGCGTAGAGTTGGTGACATCGACCTACGCCGACGCTATCGAATTATCCGACACCGGGCCGGCGCGAATTCATCTCCGGATTGGTGACCGCGACTGCTGGGTGAAAGCCGATTATGTCATCGCCGCCGATGGCGTCGAGTCGATGATCGGGCGGATGGCCGGAATAAAAACATTTCTGCCATTATCGCGCAACGACGCCTGTTTGCAGTATCGGGTGACCGGGATTGAGGTCGATGCGCAGCTTCTCGAATTTTGCGTGGGGGGAAAATATTCTCCCGACGGATATCTCTGGGTGTTTGCCAAATCGGATCATTCGGCCAATATCGGACTGGGTCTGAACCCGGCTGCCAACGACAGCGGTGAGTTGCGGCGGATACTCGATCGGTTTCTCAAAGACAGATACGGCGATTTTACGATCGAATTCGAATCGTGTGGGATGGTCCCGAAATTCGTCGGTTTGGGTATCCTTGGCCGACACAATCTCCTGTTGGCCGGCGACGCCGCTCGGGCGGTCGATTCCCTGACCGGCGCGGGCATCGCCAAGGCAATGCATACCGGGAGCCTGGCGGCCCAGGCGGTCGCGGCCGCGGTTTCGGGCGAATTCGATCGCGGAGAATTGGTCGAACGCTACCGGGCGATGGTAAGCGATGAAATCGGGTGGGAGCTTCGCTTTCTGCAAAAGGCATATCGGATATTTCGGAAGTTCACCGATCGCGACTGGGAAAGCCTGGCCCGCTTTCTGGAAAAATATCTGGCAAAACGAAAAGCCGGATCGATCAATCCGGCTCAAATCATCAAATTGGCGTTTATTCGCGTGCCTCGCCTGATACGGCTGGCCCGGCACGCTTTTTAGCCGTTTTCGGCGCCCGCTTTGGCCGTACGAGCGGCGGCCTTGGTCAGACGGGATTTCAGGCGGCTTGCTCTTTTCTTGGAAATGACCTTTTTGCCCGCTACCTTGTCGATATTGGAATACAATTCCTTGACGTCGACGTCAGCATTCTCGGCGATTCTGGATCGGGTTTCCTTGACCGTTTTCCTGAGCATCGTCTTGAGCGAGTTGTTGCGAATCCGCTCCTGCTCGGCCTGTTTTAGCCGTTTCTTGCATGATTTATGGTGCGGCAATAAATTCTCCTTTCGTTTTGTTCAACAAAGCCCCATAATATAACAGATTATACAAACGTGTCAATAGAGTAAATGGTTCCAAAGTCAGGTTTTACAGCGGCCTTTTCCCGGGTCGCCTCAGGGACGTTTTTCTCCCGGATCCTCGGTCTGGTCCGGGAACAGGTCTTTGCCCACCTGTTCGGGGCATCAATGGCCGCCGACGCCTTTTTCGCCGCCTTCCGTATCCCCAACATGCTCCGCGATTTATTCGCCGAGGGGGCCCTGTCGTCGGCATTCGTGCCGGTCTTCAAATCGGAACTGAAGCGCGCGGGGAGTCAAGCTGCCTTCGAGCTGGCCCAGGTCTGTTTCTCGGTCTTAACCATTGTCCTGGGTGTGATAATCGTCATCGGGATTTTATTATCTCCCTATCTGGTCATTCTGATCGCGCCCGGTTTCGAAAAAATCGCCGGCAAGGCCGAACTGACGGCGCAACTGACGATGATCATGTTTCCGTTCCTGCTTCTGGTGGCGTTGGCGGCGCTGGCCATGTCGATTCTCAATTCGTTTGACCGATTCGGCATTCCGGCGCTGGCCCCGGCCATGTTCAATCTCGGTTTCATCGCGGCGGCGTATCTGATCGTGCCCTATATGAAACAGCCGATCCACGGTATGGCGATAGGCGTCCTGCTCGGCGGCGCGGGACAGTTCGCCTTTCAGTTGCCGAGTCTGCGCCGGATCGGTTTTCGTTTTCGATTTCTGCCGCGTTTCACCCACAGCGGATTGGTGCGCATCGGGAAACTCATGACGCCGATGATCGGCGGTCTGGCCGCCGGGCGGGTGAATATCTTCGTCAATACACTCCTGGCGTCGCTTTTGGCGGCGGGATCGGTGTCGTATCTGAGTTACTCCTACCGGGTGATGTATGTTCCCCTGGGGATAATCGCTGTGGCGTTGGGAACGGTGGCGTTGCCGAAAGCATCGGCCATGGCCGCCGAAAACGACGCGGTCGGTCTGAGCACAACCTTCTATCGAGCGATTCATCTGTGTTTCTTTCTGGTGTTCCCGGTGGCGGCGTTTTTTATCGCCTGCGGTGATGATATTATCGCGTTGCTGTTCCAGCATGGTCGATTCACCGCCGTTGATACCGCCAATACGTATCGGGCGCTGATCTGGTACAGCGTGGGACTTATCGGTTTTGCCGGGGTGCGTGTGACCGCGCCGGTGTTTTATGCCATGACCGACGCCGTCAGGCCGATGCGATATTCGATCGTGTCGGTGGGAGTGAATCTGGCGGCCAACTTTGCGCTCATTCCGTTCATGGGATTTTCCGGTCTGGCGCTGGCGACGGCGATCGGGGGCCTGGTCAATTTCGGGCTTCTGCTTTATAATATCCCCCGTCTGGTCGGGACGATTCGTCTGAGACCGCCGCTAATTTTTCTCATTCGCTCGATTTTTTCCGCCGCCGTTACCGGATTTTTATTATATTTTGCCAAGAATAGCATATGGTTCATTTCGATAGGTAGTACGCTGTGGGGGCGGGTTGCCAAAGTGGGGCTCCTCGTCGGCATCGGCACCATCGCCTACCTGCTGGTATCATTCGCCCTGAGCAATTTACCCTCGTTGAGGGACGATAAGACGCATAGCCGCACAAGCGAATGACGTTATTCGGATTTCGGTATCCGGCCGTCATTATCCTCGGCTGCGCGGTCGCCGGTACGCTTCTCGGTCGCGCCGTGAGTTCCGGACTGCCCGTGCTGGCCGCGGTGATGATAATGGCCGCTTTGGCTCTGGCGTATGCTTTCATGCGCCTGCCGGCGAAGTTTTATATCATTCCGCTGGCAATCTTTGTTATTGCCGGATCGGCCATAAACGCCGGCCTGAAATATCATATCTATTCCACCAATGATATCGGTCAGTACGTGGGGGGAGAGGAAAGAATCAGATTTTTCGCCGAGGTCGATAAATGGCCCGTAATCAAACGGCATAAAACCGTACTAACCTGCCGGGTTGATTCGATCAGTCTAAGTGGCACAATACGCAGCAGCAGGGGCCTGATTCATTTGGTCATCCGACAGGAGACGACCGCATTCGCCTTCGGTGACGAGATCAGTTTCGAGGGACGCCTGCGCCGTCCGCTGCCCGAGATTTTCCCCGGTCAGTTCGATTATGCGCGTTATCTCTATGGCCAGGGCGTCCGGGGGACGGTGACGGCCCCGACCGCAGCCCAGGTGATGATTCATGCCGATCAACGGAATCTCTTCGGGAGGGCCGTCGGCGCCGTACGCGGGTGGATATTGGCTTGTTTCCAGTCCAACCTGACCGAAACGCCGGCGGCGCTGGCGTCGGGCTTTTTGATCGGGGAAACCCGCGACATCCCCGATCCCATCTATAAGGCCTTCCGTCGCACCGGCACCATGCATCTCCTGGCGGTCTCGGGATCGAATGTGGCGCTGGTGTTGGTGGCGGCGATTTTTGTTTTGCGGTTCATGCGTATCCGGAATAATCTGCGGGCCGTCATCCTGTTTGCCATCATCATTATCTTTTCACATCTGTCGTATAATCAGCCATCCGTGGTGCGGGCGTCGATCATGGCGGCGTTGATTATCGGCGCCCGCGTGGTGTATCGACGCATCGATCTTAATAACATCATCGCCTCGGCCGCCGTGATATTGACTCTATTCGATCCGGCCAACCTGTTCGATGTCGGCTTTCAATTATCATTCGCGGTAACGTGGGGATTGATCCTGTTTCTTCCCTATATGAACGGATTGTGCGAGCGGTATGATTTTTCGAAGTCGTTGCGATATGTTTCCCTGATTATTTTTTCGTCTGTCATCGCCACGCTGATATCGGCCCCGATTACGGCCTACTATTTCGGCGAAATATCATTGGTCACGGTGGCCTCGAATCTGTTCGTCGTACCTCTGGTCTCGGCAGCGGTTTTGGGAAGTCTCATTTTGCTCGGCGTCAATCTGCTTCTTCCCCAAGTTGCCATAGTCGCCGGGATGTTTCTGGATCGGCTGCTTAAGTTGATTCTCGCGGTCGTCGTCTGGTTCGGTCAGTGGGAATTCGCGGAAGCCAAGCTATCGACGTTTTCACCCGCGCTGGTATTTCTGTATTTGAGTGCGGCGGTGTTACTGTTTCTTTGCATTCGATATCGGATGGCCCGGATTGCTTTGGCGGGAATCGGCGTCGTGGCCGCCGTAATTATCTTCGCCGGCGATACGCTGGCCATGAGATCGCCGTCGCCGGAGGTCGAAATTTTCAACACGGGTGCATCCCACGCTGTTATCATCAATCACACTGACGGGCTGGTCATCTTCCGCCAGCTCCACGACGATTCCTACGATGAATTCTCATCGGAATTGTTGCCCTATCTGGTCCGCCGTCCGCAGGGGGCGCCGCGATATTTTGTTTTTCTTGAACCGCGCTACCGGACCGAGCGGCATCTGGAAAAGGCCGCCGAATCCGGGTCGAATATCGGTTTTCGTCCGTTTCGGGATTCAATCATGTCCGATGCCATCACGATTCTGCTGGCCGGCGGAGGGCCGCTCGATGATCCACCCGGTTCGCCGCCGACAATTGCCTATACCGGCGGGATTTTGGCTGTGCAATTCTCAAACAGCTATCGTCTGGTTTTCGCCGACGGTATGACTTCATATTTGAACGAAATCGGCCATGATGGGGAAGAGGCCGGATATTACATTGTGGCTGTTAAAGATATCGATGAGAGTGTCTCAAACGTACCGGCCGTCTGGGCACCCAAGACGATTCTACTCGTCCCGGAATCGACCTCCAAACATGGCACAAACTCCCATCCGGAATCGTTTCCCGTCATCGTTGGTGAGAACAGTCGGCTGATCCTTCCGCAAAGGTCCGAGACAGGTGACTGTAAACGACATTTTTCCTTTCAAGATATTGGTTAAGATATTGGCGGCAAAACCCGATACAAAGAAAGAAATAGTAATGACCTGTGGCATACTGTCCACAGTAACGTCTAACATGTTTACGTATATGGTGATATGGGTCTGACAGGAAATCTAAAAACAGTCTCGTTTCCGGACGTGCTGCAACTTCTTTCGACGGGGAAGAAGACGGGTATCCTGAGCGTGAGCAGCGGATCACGCCGGAAAGAGATCGCGTTCCGTGAAGGGAACATCATTTACGCTACCTCGGTCAACGCCAACGAGGACTTGCTGGGCAATCTTCTCTTGAAGAGGGGCAAGATCAGCAAGAAAGACCTCGAGCGGGCCATCACGCTGCACAAGCAGACGGGACGAGCCCTGGGGGCGACCCTGATCGATATGAATCTTTTCGAGAAGGAAGAGGTGGCGGAATGTCTGCGTATGCAGATTGAAGAAATTGTCTATAATCTCTTCAGCTGGGCGGAGGGCGAGTTTTCGTTCGCCGAGGGAGAAGCGCCCAAGAGCGTCAAGACGTTCGTCAATCTTTCCACGATGAATATCATCATGGAGGGAACCCGTCGCATCGACGAATGGCTGGAGATACAGAAGGTCCTTCCTCCCAATGAGATGCTTCTCCGGGTCCGACTGACGCCGAAAACCAAGGCGGAAGAAATCAGCCTCGCTCTGGACGAATTCAAGATTCTGACCTTCATCAACGGCGAGCGGACACTGCCGGAATTGATCGAGGCGTCGCCGATCGGCGAGTTCCCCACCTGCCGGGCGCTTTACAAAATGATCGTCGCCGGCCTGGTCGAGGGGGCCGGGCAGGCGGCCAAAGGCACTATCGGTGTCGATGAAGACGTTGAAGAGGTCATCCTCGGAATCATATTCAAACTGTACAATTCCTGTTTCCTGCGCATACGAAAGGTCATCGAAGGCGTGGTCGGGGTCGGCAATCCCAGTTTTGCCCGGTTCGTCGCCGCTTTCCGCCGGGGCATGCTGGTATTTTTCCCCGGGTGCGATGCCGACGCGGAATCGGGCCCGTCTTTTGACAAATTTCTCGAGGAAGTCCGCAAACTGCCCGAAGCCGTCAGGCTGCATCGAGTCCTGGCGATCCTCGAGGAGGCCCTGCACGAGCAATTGCAGTACGTCTATATGCAGCTTGGTATGGGCGCTTATCAGGAGGCTGTCGGCCGGGTCAAGAAAGAGATTTCCGAGCCGTTGGCCGTCCGCCGTGAAGTGGTCAAGAGATATCATCTCGACGAAAACTTTTATGATTCGATCAGGAAAGCCGAACGAACCATTAGAATGGTATCAGGTGTGTAAGATGAACTACAAGACACTTGCGTTGGCGGCGGTTTTGTTGCCGTTGCTGTCCAATACTGCCTCGGCCGCGACCGCGGCCGATTTCGGCCGGATTCCGGTCTTGATCAATATTGTCATCCTGGCCGGTGCGATCGCCTCGCTGGCGGTCGCGATTCGGCTGTTGTCGCTGGTCCGCGGCGGCGCGCTTGCTAAGGGGTGGCAGCTCTGGGTGCTTTCGTTCCTTACCCTCGCCCTCGGTCAGATCGTGATTCTCGCCGAAAAATTGAACTTTTTCGCCCTCAGTTTCGACATCGCCGGGGTGTTTTATCTGGCGACGGTCGTGCTTTGGTTTATGGGTCTGGTCCAGACGCGACGAGTCCTGGGGTGAAGTCTTTTTGTTTGACTCGATTTTAGCCATCGGTTATTATCGAACCGGTATGGTACCGAGACGGTGAGCCACTAAGCTTGGATGGGTCGTATAATGATTGATCTGTCGGATATAGATGAAAGAATAGCCAAGTGCAACAAGATTCTGGAAGAGAACCCCAGTTCCCAGATCTTCGCTGCCCTGGCCGAAGCGTATCGCAAGAAAAATGATCTTGACAAGGCCTTCCGGATCTGCCAGAACGGACTCAAGGTGCATCCCAATTACGGCTCGGCTCACCTGGTTATGGCCAAGATCAATCTCGACAAGGGCATGTATGACTGGGCCGAAACCGAGGTTCAGAAGGCGGTCGAGTTGGACGGCGCGACACGATCGACCGATCTGCTGTTATCCGAGATATATATCTACAAGGGCGAATTCAACAAGGCCTGCCGGATGCTCGAAGCTCTGCATCAAGCCGATCCGAACAACGAACAGATAACGAAACTGCTCGATATCGCCCGCAAAATTCCTCTCGACAAAGACGGCCCCGTCTCGGCCGCGCCTCCGCCGTCCCGGCCGCCGGCCGTGTCCAAGGGACAGCCGAGTGCAAGAAAAGCGCCGGAGGCGCCCTCACCAAGCGAACCCGGGCCGAAGGAGTCAGAGCTCGATTACAAGCAGATGTTCAAATCCCTGGTGGCCACGCCGGGAATCGATGGTGTCCTGCTTCTCAATGCCGACGGTCTCGTGATTGAAGCCGTATGGAATATACCCGGCGAAACCGACCTGGTCGGGGCGCTGGCGGTGGAGGCGGCGCGCTATTCGACCGTGCAGATGCGGGAGAGTGGATTCGGTAATCTCAATTCGATGATGATCGAAACGCCGGATTCCCTGATCTATCTGGCCGGCGCCCGAGGCAAACTTCTGGCCGTCATCTGTTCCGATACGGTCAACCTCGGTTCGCTGAAAATGAAATTATCGTCGCTTTTGCCCCGTCTGGCCAATTGAACATACAATGGGGATAGATAAGATGAATAGACAAAATAAGCGGGTCATGTTGCTGTTTTCCCTGATCCTGGTGATCATCCCCATGGTGATCTTTCCCAGTCGATTGGGGCTGCCGCTGTTGAGCGGATCGGCGATGTACATGCTCTACGAGGTGGCCTTCTACGGGGTCGTCCTGTATCTGTTCCGCCGGGAGGCCAGCCTGTCGACGCTGCTGGCCGGGTCCGCCCTGCTTCTGGTGTACCGCATGACGCTGGGCGCGGTGTTCAGCCTGACCATCGTCATCATGTACGGTCTGGGCCTTTCGGTCGCCTTTTCGCTGGGGATGGCCAAGTATCTGCCGGCCGTGCTGCTTCATGTGCTTGCGACGCCGTTCGTCATGAAGCGCTATTATCTGAATATGGCCCACGATCTTTCCCCGGTGCGGCGACGCAGCGGCGAAACCGGTTCGTATTCGCCGGCGTCGCTTCGGGAAGATACCGTTCCGCAGGGGAGACGTCACGATGAGCGGTCGAAGTCGCCCGTCGTCGGACGGCAGTTCGAGCCGATACGGCCCCAGCCGTCAATAGGTGACGATGACAATCAGTTCGAGAAGGCCGTCATGTATCTGGGCGAGGCGGCCTCGGTCAAGTTGGCGGTGTTGACCGATGAGGAGGGCCTGTCGCTGGCCCGTTTCAGTCGCAGTAACGAAGACGAAGATTTGTGGGGGCCCTTGGCGATTATTCTCGAAGGACATAATCGCGGGGTGCTCAATCAATATAAACGGGGCGGAGATCCCGAAAAAATCGATATTACCACCAGAAACGGAAGAATTCTGGTGCGCCGGATTGAGCACGTCATACTCGTGGTGCTGGCCGAACACGATGCGGACGAGACGCTTCTGATTCGGATCGCTCAGGCGGCGGATATGATTCGGAAATACATGAGTGAACGATACAGTCCGGCCCTGTTCGCTCGGGTGGAGGAACGCTATGTATCATATTCTTGAAGCTTTGAACAAAACCAGCGGGATCACCGGCAGCATGGTGGTCGGCGGCGACGGCATCGTCATCGCGGCGGATCTGAATACGCAGATCGAAGAGGAAACGATCGGCGCCCTGGCGGCTTCGATAACCGCGAACATCCAGAAGTCGCTGGAACGGCTCGATACGTCACCCCTCAAACAGGTGACCATCGAGGCCGATAACGCCAAGCTGTTTTTCTTCGACGCCCAGGTCGGTATCCTGGTCGTCATCGCCGAGCCGGAGGTCAATATCGGCCTGGTGCGGCTGGAGATCAAAAACGCCATCAGCAAACTAAACAACCAGGAAGCAGTCTACTGAGAGTGGAAGAATGGTCTCAATAAACTACGCCACGAGGGAAGTTAGTTGTAAGATTGTGTATTACGGGCCCGGTCTGTCGGGAAAGACGACCAACCTGCAATACGTACATCTGAAAGTGCCGTCGAATACGAAGGGCAAACTGATATCGCTGGCGACTGATGCCGACCGCACCCTCTATTTTGACTTCCTCCCGATCAACATCGGGTCGATCAACGGGTTCGCGGCCAAGTTTCAGTTGTACACGGTGCCGGGTCAGGTATATTACAACGCCACCCGCAAGCTGGTATTGCGGGGAGTGGATGGTCTGGTGTTTGTGGCGGATTCTCAACCGGACAAGATGGATGAGAATATCGAATCGCTCAACAATCTCAAGGAAAACCTGGCCGAATACGGGTACAGCCTGGACGAAGTCCCGATTGCGATTCAGTACAACAAGCAGGATTTGCCCAACGTGATGACCTCGGAACAGATGCACCCGGTGCTCAACCCGCATGGCTGGCCCGAATTCGAGGCGTCGGCAACCGAGGGATTCGGCGTATTCGATACGCTCAAATGCATTCTGAAACTGGTGCTCGACAAGGCAAAAACCGGCGGCACGTCCCCGAAAACGTCGCCCCCGGCGGTGTCGCCGGAGCCGGCGCCACCGGCACCGGAGCCCGACAAAATTCCGCAGGCGGAACAGCCCATCGAGCCCGAACACGTACCGGCTCCCCGGGTATCGCCGCCGGAACCGGCGGAAGAACCCTCCGAGGAACTGGTTCCCGAGCCGGTTATGCACATGGCGGGGATAAACCAGACGGAGGAACGCGAGCAGGCCAAGAAGCCGCCGGCGGTTCCCGTGAAGCAACCGGAGACATATCAGCGTGAAGAGGTAACGACGGAGACAGACGGTCAGGAGTTGAGCCCGTCGGCCTATCGGCCCTTCCCGGGCAACACCGTCGAGGATGAGCGAATTATGCAGCGTCAGCCGAATCATTCTGCGATGCCTCCGGAAGAGACGCCCAAAGCTGACGCAATTGAAGATGATATCCCGCCCCTGGCGACGGTAACGGACGCCCAGGTCGGGAATGAAGATAAAGCAGAACAAGAATCGACCGCGACGGCTCCGCCGCGTATGGCACCGTCGCTTAAGGCTGATAAGCCCCGTAAGAAGCGGTCATTTTTCAAGCGCTTGTTTGGACTAAAATAGGGAGGAACTCCCCGTGAGTGACGATAGCCTGATAATCTATGAGGAAGAGATCGAGCGGATAGACTCGTTGCTGACAAAGCTGCTAAAGGGGGCCGAGGCCAAGTGTGCGCTGCTGGTTGATAAGGACGGTCATCTGATCACCCGGCAGGGTTTTACTCACTCCCTGGACACGACCGCCCTGGCGGCCTTATTGGCCGGCTCCTTTGCCTCCACCAAAGAGATCGCGCGTTTGGTGGGAGAAACCGAGTTTTCCGTCCTGTTTCATCAGGGTAAGAAGGACCATATTCATATGTCGCTGGTCGGCGAACGGTCTATCTTGGCCGTCATCTTCGACGACCGGACGACCATCGGTATGGTTCGATTGTACGCCAAAGAGACGGCTGACGAACTGGCCAAAATCTTTTTGGGTATGGGCGGCCGCAATCAGCAGGGCCGGCCGGAAGTCTCGGCTGACTTCGCCGCGTCCGCCGGTGATAAACTCGACGACATTTTTAAAGACTAAAGACTAATGCGTTTTGGCCGACGCCGTTCTCGGCTCGTCTATAGATGCGATAGTTCCGTGGGGTGCGTGAATGTCCGCTGAATTAGGCGCTATGCTGGTAAAAGCCGGCAAGATAACCCAGGATCAACTGGAGAAGGCGCTTGACATCAAGGAAAAGCACAAAGAGGTTTTCGGACAGGCCCTGATCGAAGTCGGGGCCATTCAGTCTGAGGAAGAACTGTCCGATTTCATCGGCAAGCAGCTCAACATGGGTACGCTGCGCCTGTCGGACGTCGAACTCAACCCGGACATCGTCAAGATGATACCTCTCGATATCGCCCGGAAATTTACCGTCATCGCCGTTTCGCGTTTGGGCAAAACGCTGATCGTCGCCATCGCCGACCCGAACAATATCTACGTTCTCGACGCTATCAAATTTATCACCGGATGCAACGTCCAGCCGGTTATTTCCCCGGAAAAGGCGATTCTCAAGTCGATCGAGAACTATTACAAGGATCAGAACGGCGTCAGTGAAATCCTCAAGGGGCTCGAGGACGACAGCGAACTGGAGATCGTTTCGACCGAGGACGAGGAATTTTCCGAGAGCGACCTGCAGTCGGTGGTGCAGGACAAGCCGCTGGTGCGGCTGGTCGACTCGATCATCCGCGACGCCGTCCGCATGAACGCCTCGGATATTCATATCGAAATGTACGAAAAACGAATCCGCGTTCGGTACCGTATCGACGGCAACCTCCGCGAAATGGCGCCACTGCCGTTCAAATATCGGGCGGCGATCATTTCCCGTATCAAGATCATGGCCGAGCTGGATATCTCCGAGCGCCGTCTGCCGCAGGACGGCCGCATCAAGATCAAACTGGATAAGCGCAATATCGACCTGCGTGTCTCGGTGCTGCCGACGATTTTCGGCGAGAAGGTCGTTATGCGAATTCTCGATCCGAACGCCCTGATGGTGGATATGACGCAGTTGGGGTTTAATTCCGATGGCCTGAAGCGGTTTTCCAAGGCGATTCATGTGCCGTTCGGGATCGTCCTGGTGACCGGGCCGACTGGTTCCGGTAAGACGACGACCTTATACTCGGCTCTAAAACAGATCAATACCGAAGATATCAATATCATGACCGCCGAGGACCCGGTCGAGTTTAACTTCGACGGGATCAATCAGGTGGCCGTCCGCTCCGAAATCGGCCTGACCTTTGCCTCGGCTCTCAGATCGTTCCTGCGGCAGGACCCCGACGTGATCATGGTCGGTGAGGTTCGAGATACGGAAACGGCGGAGATCGCCATCCGCGCGGCGCTGACGGGTCACCTGGTGTTTTCGACCCTACATACCAACGACGCCCCGTCGTCGGTCACGCGTCTGATCGACATGGGCATTCCCAGCTATCTGGTGGCCTCGGCCACGAGGCTGATCATGGCTCAACGCATGACGAGGAAATTGTGTCCCAATTGCAAGCGGCCGTACCACTTGACCGACGATGATATTGTCGCCCTCGATGTCCCCGAGGGCGCTATCACGACCCGCGAAGTGTTCGAAGCGCCTGGCTGTGACGACTGCAACGGAACCGGGCAGTCGGGTCGGACCGGCGTTTTTGAAGTCATGCCGATGACCGCCTCCATAGAGCGGCAGGTGCTGGAAGGCGCCACCGATACGGAAATCCGGCGGAAAGCCATAGAGGAGGGCATGTTCACGCTTCGGATGGCGGCCGTCGAGAAAATGATGAAGGGCATGATCGGCCTCAAGGAAGTTTTTGCTGTTACCGGTTCAGCCTGATCTTTTTTCCCCCGACACGACTATTTCTGATTTTAATTCTCGCCCGGGCCGGGTTCGCCTGTAACCGCCTGAGGTTCACCGGGATGTTCGGGGGGCGGGAAATCCTTTCGGCTTAAGGTTTCCGGGCCTGCTACCGATACATAGAGAGACATGGACTCAGCCTTTTGGCTGCAATCCGGGCACTACGATTTTAGAAGGAGACATCATGGTAACCCTCCGCGAGCTTTTGGAAGAAATGGTCAAACGAGGAGCGTCCGATCTTCACCTCACGGTGGGATCGCCGCCGCAAGTGCGCATTGATGGGCGACTGGTGCGGTCCGATCACGACGTCTTGACCGCCGAGATGACCATGAAGCTGGCCTACAGCATCATGAACGATAAACAGCGCAAGAAATTCGAAGAGAAAAACGAACTCGATCTTTCGTTCGGACTGGAAAATCTCAGCCGTTTTCGCTGCAACGTCTTTATGCAGCGCGGCAACGTGGCGGTGGCCATTCGTCAGATTCCCTTCAAGATTAAATCCTTCGAAGAGCTTGGATTGCCCAAGGTGGTCGCCGAGATGGCCAATCTTCCGCGCGGACTGGTTTTGGTGACCGGCCCCACCGGATCGGGTAAATCGACGACGCTGGCGGCCATTATCGACAAGATAAATCGCGAGCATAATTATCATATCATTACCGTCGAGGACCCGATCGAGTATCTCCATCGGCACAACAACTGTCTCATCAATCAGCGCGAGGTTTTTAGCGACACGCCGTCGTTCTCGTCGGCTTTGAAATACGCCCTGCGTGAGGATCCCGACGTGGTTCTGGTGGGCGAGATGCGCGATCTGGAAACCATTGAGTCGGCCCTGAACATTTCCGAAACCGGCCACCTGGCCTTCGCCACCCTGCACACCAATTCGGCGGCGGAGACGATCAACCGCATCATCGATGTATTTCCGACCAACCAGCAGGAGCAGATCCGCGTGACGTTGTCATTCTGCCTTCAGGCCGTGGTCGCGCAGCAGCTGGTGCCCAAAATCGGCGGCGGGCGCTGCCTGGCATTGGAAATCATGGTCTGCACCCCGGCCATCCGCGCCATCATTCGCGACGACAAGATTCACCAGGTATACAGCATGATTCAGTCGGGTCAGAAATACGGTATGAAGACGATGAATATGTCTCTGGCCGAATTATATCGATCGGGGAAGATAACGCTTAACGATTGTCTCGGACGCAGTTCCGACCCGGCGGAGATCAACGACATGCTCTCCAAGCAATCCTCCCCGGTGATGGCATAAGGAGTAGTGCGATATGCCCGAATACGAATATAAAGGCAAGACCCTGGGAGGCACGATGGTCAGCGGCGCTCTCAAGGCCAAAAACCAGCAGGATCTGGAACGGATTCTGCGCAAGAACCGCATCCTGGTCAGCAGCATTCGCAAAAAACCGTCGCAGATCAACATCAAGATCGGCACCGGGATCAGGCGGCATGACATTTCCCGGTTTACCCGCCAGTTCGCGACCATGATCGGCTCGGGATTGCCGATGATTCAGTGTCTCGAAATTCTAGCTTCGCAGGTGGAATCGAAGGAAATGCGCAAGGTTATCATGCAGGTCAAGGACGCCGTACAGGGCGGTTCCACCCTGGCCGACGCCCTGGCGCGGCACCCGAAGGTGTTCGACCAGCTTTATACCAATATGGTCGAGGCCGGCGAAATGGGCGGCGCCCTCGACGTGATTCTGGTTCGACTGGCCAACTATCGTGAGAAGGCCGACGCCCTGATCCGCAAGGTAAAAGGGGCGTTAATGTATCCGGCGGTCATCGTTGTCGTGGCCACCGGCGTTGTCATTGCGATGTTGACCTATGTCGTGCCGGTCTTCGCCAGGATGTTTGCCGGACTGGGATCGGAATTGCCGACGCCGACGTTGGTTGTGATGAGTATTTCGAATTTCCTCAAGAACAACGTCTTACTGATATTCGGCGCGCTGATAGCCGCGGTTGTCGCCTATAGATTGATCGTGCGCACGCCGAACGGACGGCTGACGGTCGACAAAATTATGCTTAATTTCCCCGTGCTGGGGACGCTGATCCGCAAGGCTGCCATCTCCCGTTTTTCGCGAACACTCGGCACCTTGTTATCCTCGGGCGTGTCGATTCTGGAGGCGCTCGAAATCACGGCCAAGACAGCCGGCAACCGGGTCGTGCACGACGCCATCAAGCGGTCGGTCATTTCGATCGCCGAGGGTGATACCATCACAGCGCCACTGAAAGAAACCGGCGTGTTCCCGCCGATGGTGACGCAGATGATCTCCGTTGGTGAAAAGACCGGCGGCCTCGATGAAATGCTCAACAAGATCGCCGATTTTTACGATGAGGAAGTGGACGCCGCCGTAGGCGCCCTGACCTCCATCATCGAACCGGTGGTGATCGTGATCATGGGTATTGTCATCGGTGGTATTCTGATTGCGATGTACCTGCCGATGTTCGACATTATCGGAAAGATCCAATAATTTCAATGGGTGGGCCGCCGGCCCACCCATCTCTCTATGGGTTCCGTTCTCCCATATCCAAGCGTCAAAAGCGCCTGGCTGCTGCCGTTACGTCTAATAACGTTCTGCATGATTTCCGGCGTCATCGTCGCCTGGCTGAAATTCCCGTCGTTTCTGCAGTTTCCCTTTCTCGTCTATTGCATCATCACTCTGACGATGCTGGTCACGCTGCTACTGTTCCGTCGGATGAGACTGCACTTTCTCTATCGCTTCATGATAGCGCTCCAATTCTCGGTGGAAATCCTTGTCGAAGTCGGCATCGTCTATGCCACCGGAAGTCTTTACAGCCCGTTTTCCGTGCTCTTCCTGTTGACTATCGTCTCGGCGGCGCTGGTCTATCGACTGGTGGGGACGCTTTTGGTCGCGTCCCTGGTAAGCGTAGCCTACGCCGGAGTATCCTGGGTCAACGCCGCAATTCTGGGCGGCGGGGGAGGGGCCGCCTCGTCCATGACCGACAGCCTGTTCAGCGCCGATGATATCGTCTTCTATTCGACCTTTCTGCACGTCCTGATCTTTTATCTGGTGGCCTTTGTGTCCGGGTACCTGGCCGAGAAATTGCAGTCGAAAGACCGGGCGCTGCATTCGGCCTCGACCGAGCTAAAACGCGCCCGCCTGGATACCGGCGACATCCTGCGGCATCTTAATTGTGGCCTGATAACAATCGACACCAACGGTGATATCGTCTATTTCAACCGGACCGCCGAATCGATCTTGGATCTGAAGGAGACGGAAGTGTCCGGACGGCATTGCCGGAGCGTCTTCGGCGGCCGACTCGAACGCCTCGCCGACAACCTCATGTCGGTGCTGGGCTCGCGGGAGTGGTTCGCGCGGTCCGAATTCGAGATTGTCAGCCGCTCCGGGGCCACGATTCCGCTCGGGATATCGACGTCGGTGCTGTACGATGAGGATTTCGGGATTCGCGGCGTCATCGCCATTTTTCAGGACCTGACCGAGGTCAAACGGCTTGAAGAGAAAATGCGGCGGGCCGACCGCATGGCGGCCATCGGCGAATTATCGGCCTGCATCGCCCATGAAATCCGTAATCCCCTGGCCTCGATATCCGGCTCGGTCGAGGTGCTGAAAAGCGAACTGCCCCTCGACGGCGACAATGAAAGCCTCATGTCGCTGATCGTCAAGGAAACCGGCCGTCTCAACGGCATCCTCTCCGATTTCCTTCTTTACGCCCGGATCGGACGGTCGCAATTGCGCAAAGTGGAATTGCAACGGGTTATCTACGACGTCATTGAATTGATCCGCCGGCATCCAGCCTACACGGAAAAAATCGTCATCGACCTCAGGGCGGCCAATCATGTCACCTATGTTTCCGGGGATGAGGATCAACTCAAACAGTTGCTGTTGAATCTGGCCGTTAACGCTTGTGAAGCCCTGGAAAGCGGCCCGGGGCATATCGAGTTTAATATATCGGAAAACCCCGACGACGGGGCGGTCCTGTTGACCGTTCGGGATACCGGGCCGGGAATTCCGGAGGAAGAGATCGACAAGATATTTTTGCCGTTTCATTCCTCCAAGCGGCTGGGCACGGGACTGGGTTTGTCGATCGTTTCCCGGCTCATGGAGGCGATGGACGGCCGGATCGAAGTAGCGTCCCGCCCCGGCGAGGGCGCTGAATTTCGTCTACTGTTTCGGGGTCTCAGGGAGAAATCCGGTTCGCAGGATATTCCCACCGTAACCGCTATTAGCGGCTCCTAGCTCATTTTTTCCTCTCACTTAAATCGTTACATCGGCATAAGATTGGGAACTTTTGCTTGATTTTTGGTATGATTCTATTAACATATATGCTTAATGTATAGGACGGGAAAAAGTATGATGCGAAGATGTATCACATATGCCGCGCTGCTATTGCTTATAGCCGCGATCATCGGGTGTACGGGCGGAAGAAAAGACCTGCCGGCCACGGAAGCAACCGGGGATTCGACCAAAGTATTTATTTTTGCGGAATCGCCGCTGATGAACATCGATTCCGAAATGATGTCGCACAAATTGTCGAAAATTCAGGTTCCGGGTGAAGTCCCGAAAATTGATTCTCTGAAAGCGATGAAGGCGGTCTACGAAATCCTAACCGACAGTTTATTGGCGCAGGATGCGGAGAAGTTCGATCTCAAAACCGAATCGCCCACGCTGTATCAGCAATATATGGATCTTTTCAATGAGCGGGTAATGCGCAAGATGTATATCAATCTGGTTGTGGAATCGGTGACGGTTGCGGACTCGGTGGTTCGGGCCGGCTATGAGGCCGAAAAGGAGTCCTTTCATGTGCCCGATAAATATCGCGCTCAGCATATTGTGATTTCCGGGGACGGATTGCGGTATTCGGATGATTCGGCGACGTATAAGGACATGAACGCCGAGCAATTGGATTCGGCGGCCCAGGCGAAGGTCGTGGAACTGCGAGATTTGCTCCTCGAAGGCAGGAATTTCGACACTTTGGCCATGCTCTATTCACAGGATCAAAATACGGCGGCCCGAGGCGGCGATCTCGGCTATTTCCAATTGGAGCAAATGGTAGCGCCTTTTGACTCCACCGTCGGACATACGCCCATCGGCGAAATATCCGGCGTCATCAAGACCCGCTTTGGCTGGCACGTCCTTCGCGTCAACGATTTTGTCCCCGAACACTATACGCCTATTGATTCCGTGTACGAGCAGGTCGAAAATGAATTGAAACAAAAAGGCTTGATGGATCGGAGCAAAAAGTTTATCGATTCACTCCGGGATGCGGCCACTCTGGTCTTTGACACGGCCGCCATTAAGATGCCGGATTCGCTCCATGACGGCGACGACGCTCTGGTGTATATCAACCCGCAGGATACGGTAAACGGAAACGACACTATTTATGTCGATGAGTATCGCGTGCAGGAACCGAAATACAGACAATTCTATGGACTCACGGGAGATTTAAGCGTCAAAGATAAGATCGAAATCCTGAGAGGGACGGCGACCCAGAAGCTACTCAAGGAAGCCGCCCGTAAACTCGGCTATTACCGGGCTGAGGAAACCGGGGAATGGTCCAAAAATAAACTGAAACAGTACTCTCTATCAGTCCTGCGGCAGCGATTGTTAGACGATGGGTACGAGCCCAGCGACGATGAAATGCGCGCCTATTACGACAGCCATCTCGACGATTATCGTATCGAGCGGCCGGTGACGGTTCAGCAAATCGTCTTTCAGGATTCGGCCCTTGCGGAATATGTTCGGGATTTGCTTTTATCCGGAGTAGATTTCATGGAGATGGTCGACAAATATTATCCCGGCGATCCCGACATCCGGCGGGCCGCCGCCAACCTGGGCGAAATCGGCCCCAACGATATGCCGGAGAGCTTCTATCGTGCCGCGCTCTACACGCCCGTGGGATCGATTTCACATCCGGTCAAGACTCAGTACGGTTACCATTTGATAAAGGTTCTGGATCGCGCCTATTCCCGGGAGTTCGCACAGGCCAAGGCGGAAATCCGCCCTATCCTGTTGCGCCAGCATGAGCGGGAGATTTTGCGGAATTTTGTCACTTCGCGGCTTGGCCAGCCGCCGAAGATTTATTATGGGATGGTTTCGCAGCTGCAATTCCCGGTGCCGGATATGACCAACAGCTCACCGCTTCCGCCGAATATGCGCCATAACCCGTAAGATGAGCGAGGCCGCCGAAATCTCATGGCCGGCGGAGTTCGTCCGCAAAGGCATTCATCTTTTCGCGCTGGTCATACCTATCGGGCATTATCTGGTTTCGTTTCCGGTGGCGGTCGTTGGTATAACCGTCCCGGCCGCCGTCTCAGTCCTTATCGACCTATCCCGTTTCCGGTGCTGGCGGTTCTGGGACATGCTTGCGCCGTTCCTCGGCCCCATAATCCGCGATCATGAAGTGAAAGGCGCGTTTACCGGCGCCAGTTATATCCTGAGCGCATCGGCCTTCGTCATTTTCGTCTATCCCAAAGCTATCGCTATCGCCGCCATCACGTATATCATCATCGGCGATATCGCCGCCGCCCTGGTCGGCCGAAAATGGGGCCGCCACCGGCTCATCGGCCGAAAATCGATCGAGGGATCGCTGGCTTGCCTGGTTTCGCTGGTGCTGGTGTCGTTCGTTATTCCCGGTTTGCCGATGGTAGTCGGGTTGGTCGGCGCCGTCGTCGCCACCCTGGCCGAAGCTTTCTCGGGAAAGATCGACGACAATTTCGCGGTGCCGATCCTCTCCGGCGCGGCGATGCTTTTGATCATGCACTGGATGGGATACGAAGGGGCGGCGCTGTTCGAGGGATTCAGATAACGATAGCCGTTCGAAAACCGACACGTAAAAATTCGAGACGAACATATGACTACACAGAAAATCATCGATCTCCGCTCCGACACGGTGACCAAACCGTCGCCGGCAATGCGCAAGACCATGGCCGAGGCCGTCGTCGGGGACGACGTTTTCGGCGACGATCCCACCGTCCAACGACTGGAAGCCATGGTGGCCGAGATGCTGGGCAAAGAGGCGGCGCTGTACGTGCCGTCGGGCACCATGGCCAACCAGGTGAGTCTTTACACCGCTTCGGAACGGGGAGACGAAGTCCTATGCGGCACCGATTGTCATATCATCAACTACGAGGTCGCCGCGCCGGCCGTGATTTCCGGTCTGCTGGTGCATCCCCTGCCTGACGAAAAAGGCATCCTGTCACCCGAAATGATCAGAAAAAATATCCGCCCACAAAATATTCATAATCCGCATACGGCCATCATCGCTCTTGAAAATACTCACAACCGGGCGGGGGGGACGATCTATCCGATCGAGACGATTGCCGAAATCGAAAGCATCGCCCGCAAACACGGATTATGGATGCATCTCGACGGCGCCCGGCTCTGGAACGCTCATGTTGCGACCGGAATCGCTTTGGAGATGTATGCCTCCCATTTCGATTCCGTCGCGGTCTGCCTCTCCAAAGGTCTGGGAGCGCCGGTGGGATCGATGGTACTGGGGACGAAGGATTTTATCGGGAAGGCACGACGCACGCGAAAACTCTTCGGCGGAGGCATGCGCCAGGTCGGCATCCTGGCGGCGGCAGGGATATATGCTCTGCAGCACAACATCGACCGCCTGGCCGAGGATCACGCTAATGCTCGCTACCTCGCCGAACAGTTCGCCGCCCTGCCGGGATTATCGGTTGATCTGGAAACCGTGCAAACCAATATCGTGATCGCCACCGTCGACCCGGATATGATGTCGGTCGACGACTTTACTTCTCGGCTGTCCGAGCGGGGCGTGCTGTGCGTACCATTCGGGGCCGAACGGGTGCGATTCGTCCCCAATCTCGATACCAGCGCCGAGGATTGCCGCCGGGCGGCGGCGGCTGTGACCGAAATAATGCAGGAGTGATGGCCCGCGGGCGTATCGCCGAAATTTCCCGAAAGAGAGAACCCGGATCGGGCGATCCGGGTTCGGAGAGGTCATACAAAGATCCTATTCCAATGCGTGCTCATATCATTGTATATACCACCCTTTTGTTTTAACAGCCATTCTTATTTACGATTAAATCACCGCTTTGGTTCCCGGCTATTAGTGAAAAAACCCTATGCCGCGTACATATCTACAAGAATAATTAATGGGGCCGCACGCTTTGATTTTGCGAGGAAGGCGCCATGCCGGATGTGACGTTTACAATTCTGGGGTCGTCGGCGGGGATGCCGCAGCCGGACCGCGGCAATTCGGGGTATGTGCTCGATGTCGGCGGCCGTCTGTTTCAATTCGACTGCGGCGGCGGTGTATCGCGGGCGTTTCGGTCCGCGGGATTCGATCCGCTGAACGTGGAACGAGTAATCATATCGCATACCCATCCCGATCATATATGCGATCTGCCGTTGTATATTCAGATGCAATACCTGGCCGGGCGTCGGGAGCCGTTGACGATTCATCTCCCCGAGGAAGCGCTGGCGCCGACGCAGGCGACGTGCCGCATGATGTACATCATCGAGCAGAAGCTGCCGTTCGATCTTTCGTTTATGCTTGTCCATGAAGATGACCCGATCCGCGTCGATGATGTAACTATTCAATCGATCGCCAACAGCCATCTGAAAAAATATGAGCCGTTTGTCGAGGAATACGGCCTGGCCAACAAGCAGCAGTGTTTTTCCTTCAAAATCACCGCCGATGGCAGGACGATCCTGTATTCGGCCGATCTCGGATCGGAAAAGGACCTGCTCGATCATCTCCGCGGCGTCGATCTATTAGTGATCGAATCGACGCATATCGATCTGGATGCGGTGCTGCAAAGAGCGGCTCACGATAATGTCGTGCGAATCGTTCTAACGCATATCGCCGAGGATTATGAAACCGACGCGGCTCTGTCGGCGGCGCGGAAGATGGGTTTGACTAACGTCGAGATCGCCGAAGACGGCATGCGGGTCGTACTGTGACAATTCGTTCGATGGATAATTTACTCCGCCGGACGGGTCGATTTTGGATGACATGTGGGTATATTATGGGGTGACAATGTGCGGTCGGCCATACTACGATTTTGACAAATAGAAAATAATCAGCAACAGCCAGATTATTGTCGCCGCGTAGAAACCCAGCATGAAATTGCCGATTACGAACGGGCGTTTCTTGCGCTTCCTGGGAACGACCAGATTGGAATGACAATGGGGGCACCGCACCGCGCCCCTGGCGACCAGTTCCTTGCAGAAGGGACAGGTGACGACGTTGCGGGCCGTCGGCGAAACGTGTGACATCCCCCAAATCCCTCCACCTATGCCAGAGCAGGATACTCCACTCTGGCGAACCATCCCAATTCGATATCGCCGAACAGGCGGTCGCGCGACTGGCAATCATGCAGAAACGCCGTCTCGCCTCTCGACGGGTTTTTTCCAGAGGCGACCTTGTCGGCCAGTTCCGCCAGTTTCTTGAAATCATTGTAATGCTCGCTGACGCGCAGTTCGGCGTAGTCGCGGGCCGACCAGGTCGAAATCAGAAATTGCCAGTCGGATGCCGACAAAAGCATCA
>CAZJWR010000002.1:0-119592 GCA_964549765.1 uncultured Ignavibacteriales bacterium | reverse complement strand
CTCCGGTGGTTTTATCACGTCTTCCGTTTATGGCGTGGCGAAGAATAACATCATTTGCAATACGAGGAATTATGCGATTACGGGGATTACGGGCCATTTCGAAGAACTCGATTATAACTGCCTGTGGAACTATCGCAATTACCTTGGGTTCTCGGATGGCGGCACGCATACTATTATCGCCGATCCCCGGCTTGTGGCCCCGGGAATGCTGGACTTTTCCCTTGACCAGGCCTCGCCGTGTATAAATGCCGGCGATCCGGCTCCGGAATACAACGACCCTGACGGTTCTCGCAACGATATTGGCTTTTTGCCGTTTTCGAAAGCATATCCGCAGGTATTTCATATCAATTTCGGTGACGGCGAAAACGACCATGTTGTAGGTCATTTCCCAACCATATATTGGAGCTATTACGATTCGGTTGCCGCTCAGGTCGCGTTTGAGATCGAAGTCGGAACCGACAGTGACTGGACCATAGCCGAGATGTGGTCTACCGGTCAGGCAACTTCACCAGACACATCTGCTGCTTACAGTGGTCTGGAATTGCTGGACGGTGAGGCCTATTTTATCCGTGTGCGCGTTTCGAATGGGGTCACGTGGGGCGACTGGTCACAGCTTCAGTTTCGTATGAATACCGAACCGATGCCGCCGGTGCCGCACTGGCCGGCCGACGGCGAATCGGTGAGGGCATTCGTATTTGAAATGTCCGTCGAAAATGCGTTTGACGCTGAGAGCGATAGCCTTTTGTACGAATATGAAATATACGACGACCCAGGTATGTCAAAGCTGCTTCGCTGCCGCACCAATGTAAAGGAACAGCCGGACTCGACTCTTCTCAAGCCGGTTTATAATCTGGAAGCCGGAAGAGACTATTGGTGGCGGGCTCGGACATTCGACGGTTTCGAATATTCGGAGTGGACGCCGCTTGCGGTCTTCACACTAACCGGCGGGGCGGTCCTGCGGGTTCCCGGCCAATGGCCCACGATTCAGTCAGCCGTCGATGCCTCAATTGACGGGGACATGATCCTGGTCGCTCCCGGAACCTATTCGGAGAATGTTCGCGATTCCGCCAAAAATATATGCATCGTCGGCGAGGAGGGGGCGTTGTCCACAATCCTCCAGCCGGAAGATCCCGCCAAGTCGACCTTCCACGTATGGGAACCCACTTTGGCGGAGTTGTGCGGTTTCACCGTTTACGGCAGCAAGGGGCCGCAGGCCATATACATTTCTGATTCGGCGAGGGTGATCATTTCGGAATGTCGCTTTACCGGCAACGAGGGGGGGGGACAGCAGTTCTGCGGTTATTATGGTATGGGGAAATGCGATAATCGAGCGGAATCTGTTTTATGTGAATAGGGAAGCCGGTTGCATACGGATGTTGACCAACAACCGGGAGACCGAAATCCTCAATAATACCTTTGACCGCAACCTCACCGGCGTTATCTCCAAGTTCAATCGGGGGATCGTCAAAAACAACATCTTCACCCATTTTTCCCAATACGCGACCGAGGGTAAGTTCCCCGAGTATTCCCATAATTGCTTCTGGAACAATACCAGCCATCGGCTGATCGACGATTCTCTGACTTCCAATCCTGGGCCGGAGAATATGGTCGCCGATCCGCGCTTCGTGTACCGTCTCGACGGTGACTACCGCCTGCTTCCTGAATCCCCCTGCATAGATGCCGGGGACCCTCACCGGCGATATTATGACCCGGACGGTTCCCGCAACGATATCGGGGCTTTGCCTTTCGACCTGGACTATCCCCTGCCGGTCGGATTCGATTTTGGTCCGGGCGCGATAAGAGATATTCTTCCCACGCTGACGCCTGAATTCTACTGGTCGTTTGTCGACATGGATCCGACCAGTCAAGAGCAGTACCAATTGGAAGTAGGCACAGATAACAACTGGCAAGACGTTGAAATGTGGGCAACCAGGCCGGTTCAATCCGCGGATACTCATTTGGTCTACGCTGGGCAGCCATTGCAGGATCACCATGCCTATCTGGCTCGCGTCAGGGTCAGTAACGGCGAAAAATGGGGCAGTTGGGTGACCCGGTCGTTTGCAGTACAAGTGGAAGAAACGTCATCGGACTGGACGACCGATAGGGGCAACGTCTGTCGCACTGGGTACAATCCACACGATAAGATTCAGCCGCCATTGGAGCGCCAGTGGGCGATCCGGGTCTCCCCGGGACCGATCTGGCCGGCTACCGTCGTAGGCGATAGGCTTTTCATTACCTCGCACGGGAGCGGTCTTTATGTCTGGTGTCTTGACGCCAACGATGGTCATCTACTCTGGCGGGCGGATTACGGC
Organism: uncultured Ignavibacteriales bacterium; assembly: GCA_964549765.1. Classification (GTDB taxonomy): domain Bacteria; phylum Zixibacteria; class MSB-5A5; order GN15; family JAAZOE01; genus CAZJWR01. Next base: position 117,280 of record CAZJWR010000002.1, on the reverse strand, counting down.
CCCAAAGACTATTTTTCTCAACCAAGCTATGGGTATGGTATGGTATTTATCCAGGTCAAGGATATGCCGAGCTTCGTGTCGGCTCTTGACATAGAGACCGGGACGGAGGTTTGGAGAACAAGTTATCCAAATCAACACCATAGGAGTCTTGCGCCGGCCGTTTACGATGGTCAGGTAAGCATATGCGGGGATTTCTATGGAGGTGTCCATACTTTTGATGCCTTGTCGGGTGAAATTCTTTGGAAAAAAAGATTGGGTGATCCCATAAATGGATTATGGGATCGCTGGACACCAGCTCAATATGGTGACAAATTGTATGTATCTGTTGCCCACACCTTTGTAACTAAATTGTTCGTATTGGACAAAACCTCGGGAGAAGTGCTTTGGTCATACATCCACGATGATAAAGCTTTGCGTGGAGATGATTCTACATATGACGTGATGAACACGATGGCCGTCATCGACACATCCCTGGAAATTGTTTTTCTCCCCGACATTTACTATCTTCGGGCTTTTGATATTAATACGCACGAGCAGGTCTGGCAGGTCGGCGGAGATCAGATTTATTTCAACACGCCAGCTATTCATGACGGAAACGTATATGTAATTCGAAATGGTGTACTTGATGTTCGTGACGTCAAAACGGGAGACTCGCTGTGGTCGTTTACCTGCGAGGAAGGGCTCTTTTCCCCAGTATTGTCGCCCATAGTCGGCACGGATTACTCCCCGCTGATCGACAATAATTATGTATTTTTAAGTTCATGCTCGACGGCGTATGCCGTGGATATTAATACCCATAAGGCGGTTTGGAGTGCTCCTGTTGCCGGTTTTCCGGTGGTGTCTCACGAAAAGTTATATGTATCCAGCCCTAACGGATTCCTGCACATGTTCAGCGCCGCGCCCACTGATGTCGATTCTGAGGACGAGTCAATAATACCCGATCAGTTTACTCTCAACCAGAATTACCCGAATCCGTTCAATGCATCGACGAGAATCGATTACTATTTGCCGAAATCTGCACATGTCAAACTTACCATTCACAACGTCCTCGGGCAGACGGTGCGGGTATTGGTCGATGAATTCCAGCCTGCAGGCGAAAAAACGGTTTACTGGGACGGGCGAGACCGCGACGGCGTGCCGGTCGCAACGGGAATATATCTCTACAATCTACAGGCGGGAGATTTCCTCAAAACCAAGAAAATGCTGCTCTTGAAATAATCCCACGGATGGCCGCGACCTCCGGTTGCGATCCGCCGAAGGTAGACAACGGCATTATTCCTGCTACTTCCGCATCCCCCACCACGTCAACCGCAAATTTATAGCGAATCGATGCAGTTTGTGTCACGGGGCCGTTATATAGAGGACCTTGACTATTGGAGGAAGCGTCTATGCAAATGTCGAAAAATACAGCCGTCGGATGCGATTTCGGCGAGAATGGCACATTATTGCCGACAAGGAAATCGTCTGAAAACAGTAAAATTGAACAAACGAACCCAATTCGCTGTAATCCCATATCACGCATCCTTGTCCAACGAATTTTTGGGACTTGCCCCCCCTCTCCCGGCGGGTGAGGGCCTCTTGGCAGTCAGGAGTGAGGGCATTCCAAGAAAGGGGCTAGGAATAAGCGTTCATTCCGGAAATCTTGGTCATACACGCGACAGCAGAAAACCCGCTCCCCGCGGGAAACGAACCCAATTCGCTGTAAATCAATGAAGCCGTTAATAGTCCAACGAATTTTCCGATGGCGCGGACCTTCCGGGGTGAAATTCCTTGCCAGCGACGCCGCCATTCCGTACCATGTGCGCTGATATGGAACCGATGGAAATCCACGACGGTCGCAAAGACCGCAAGATCAAACTCACGGCCGAAGTCTCCTGCGCCGGGTGAGCATCCAAAGTCGGCCCGGCGGTGCTGGGCGAGATTTTGAAACGGTTCACTCTGCCGAAATCGGATAAGCTCCTGGTCGGCATCGACGGTGTCGATGACGCCGGGGTGTATCAACTCACCGACAATACGGCTCTGGTGCAGACGGTCGATTTTTTCCCGCCGATAGTCGACGATCCCTATGCGTTCGGGCAGGTGGCGGCGGCCAATGCCTTATCGGACGTCTACGCCATGGGTGGGACGCCGATCACGGCATTGAATATCATCGGCTTTCCCGCCAAAATGGAACCCGGCATCATCAGCGATATTCTTCGCGGCGGCGCCGACAAAATCGCCGAAGCGGGCGCGGTCATCGTTGGCGGTCACAGCGTCAAGGACAACGAGCTCAAGTACGGCCTGGCCGTCACGGGCCTGATCCATCCCGACCGGATCGTCCGCAACTGCTGTGCGCAGGTGGGCGACCGGCTGATACTGACCAAACCGCTGGGGACGGGAATCATCTCGACCGCCGTCAAACGCGATCAGGCGACGCCCGAAGAGGAAGCGGCGGCGGTGACGTCGATGACGGCCCTCAATCGGATAGCGGGCGATGAAATGGTGCGGTACGGGGCGCATGCCGCCACCGATATAACCGGCTTCGGGCTGGGCGGCCATTGCTACGAAATGGCGGCCGGCTCCGATGTGTCGGTCGAGATAGAATTCGCCAAAGTGCATCTCCTGCCGGGAACGATCAAACACTCTAAAGCGGGCGCGTTGACCGGCGGGGCCGACGCCAACGAGAAATACCTCGACGATAAAATCGAATTCGGCGCTACGCTGGAGCGATATGTCCGGGATATCGTATACGATGCCCAAACCTCGGGCGGGCTGCTGATCGCTGTCGGCGAAAAATCCGCGGATGATCTTCTGAAGGCGCTGATCGATCAGGGGGTGGACGCGGTCGAAATCGGCCGGGTCATTCCGAAAGATGAATTAACCATTTATATTGCATAATGGGGATCGGGGCCGGAAGCCTATTCGCACCCGGCCCGAAAATTCATTCGACAATTTCACATCCCTATCGCACGACGCGCCTACTTGGATCCCCCCGGTATGATTTCCCGCTTGAAAGCGCTGGTATCGACCGGCTTAAACGTTGGCGATGCGGTCGAATCGCCTATTTTTTGATTGTACAACCGCTCGAAAGACGGCGGCAATAGAAATAAGTCATAGAATACCAGATTATCGACGGTGACTTCGGAACCGTCGTCGTTGTAGCGCGGTTTGCCCATTTTGCAGGCGTTGCTGACATTCCATTGGTCGCCGTCCTTGCCGAACAAAACCACCGAAAAAACGCAGTCCTCCACGCCCTTGGCGTCAACAAGTCCGCATTGGCGGAAAATCAACCGCCGCCAGCGGCCATTGATGCTGTCCTGCACCAGCGGCAAGCCGGCCACGTCCGGCCAGTTGAATGCCCACTGGTATATTTTGGCCGAATCGATAACCCGCCCGGTGCGTCGAAAATAATCCGCGACCTCCGTTCTCGTCACAGAATCGCGCATATGGATGAATTTCGATTTCTGGTTGCTCAGCCCGGCCACTTTCATTTCCTGGTATTTCCTGACCAGATCGGTGACCTCGGCATTGAGTTTTGATTTCGGCTCCTTTTTCGATCCGCACGAGACGGAGCCGAACGACAGCGCCATTCCCAGCAGCGCGAGCACAAGGGGTAACAAATATCGACGTTGCATAGTTGTCCTTTCCAATATACGATCCAGCATTTCACTATAATCCTGTTATACCCGTCAATATAGAATTCGTTGCCGGAGAATCAAGTGCAAACAGGCTGGCTTAGGGGATGCTCGCCAGCGCTTTTGCCTTGCAATTAATCGATATACAGCATTATATTCATTGCATAGAGAAATCAGGCAAATTCGTATGGATCGGGAAGTATAGGCGATATTTGCGCCGAAACCATATCGTTCACGGTGCGCATTTCGCGTCCTCACCGGGGGAACATTCAGCGACGACACGGCTTGATACCGCGGAGGGAAAGATCATGAGACAGTTGGGCATTGTAGTCGTCCTGCTGGCGATTGTCGTCACCGGCTGCGGCGATGACAAAACGGTAACGCCGGTTGAGCAGAAAACCACCGTACCGGGATTCGGGATTGCGAGAACCTTCTGGCGCCCCTCCTCTCAGCCGGCGACGGCCGATCCGTCGGTATCGGAACAGGCGCACGTGGCCTGGTTCAATCCGATCGACGGGATTCCGATCACGGAGATATGGGACCGGGACATCGGCACGGGGGAAGCCAGCACTACCGATGTTTTAGAAGTGCATTTCAAGCCGGTCGACCATAAGTATGTCCGTGATACCATCAATAATATCATCGATAGCACTTCCGTGCCGATTGAACCGGAACGATCCTGGGCCGGATTCATGGCCAATCCGCCGATATCCCTGTTCACAGCAAATCCCGGTGACGTGATCCTTGAAATGCGGCTCCGCGTCGGCGGCGGATGGTCGCAGCATGGCGCCCATATGATCATGCATTTCGATATTGGACGGATCAGCGAGGATATCGACGGCGATATGTATTTGGATACGGAAGATAAAAACGACAATTCCCGTCTCGATGACGGCGAGGATGTCGGGTTGGATGGGCTGGCCGACCAGTATGAATTTGGCTATAACCCGCAGGCCGGCGTTTATGACCCGACCGGAGATAATTTCGATATCAACAATATCTGGCGTATCAACGGCACCGAGAAAAACAGAAACGATCCCGATAACGGCGGCCGGCCGAATACGGAAGATCCCGATTTCAACGGCCTGCAGATTTACAATGATTATTATTCGTCCGCGATCGATCTCGGCGACACGCTGTATCCGAATTCTTTCTACGTCGCCGGGTCTATGAATGAATACGGTTGGATGACTCTCCGCATTCCACTCACGGATGGACGCGCGGTCGATACTATTGTCGGCAGTCCGTCCTGGGATCAGATTCGTCAGATTCGCATCTGGTTCGATTCGGCCACGACTCTCAACGTTCCGCCCGAGGGGTACGTGGTGGAAATCGCCGCCATGGAACTGACAATGACGGGATGGTCGTCGGTGGTCATCCCCGCCGATTCGATTCGCAGCGCCCCGCACTTCGGCACGGGCTTTATCTCATCGGAATTGGATTCGCGCTATGTTCCGCCGCCGGCGTACACGCCAAGCTATGAAATCTTAACCTCCGCTCTCCCGAAGGGTCAGACGCTCGACCTGGGCTTCGATAATCTGCAAACCGGCATACCGGTGTATGATCCCGATTCCGGGCTGGTTCTCGCCGCCGATACTGTTATGGCGGTTCGCCTGCTATCCGCATTGGATTTGAGAGAATATTGCTGGCTCGATGTATCCGTCTGGGGCGACAGGTATGTTGGCAGCGATTCGATAATGTTCTTTTTCCGGTTCGGGAGCAGCGACAGCGTTTATTATGAATATAGATCCCGAATCCATCCGGGCTGGGATCCGGATAATTTTGTCCACGCCAACCTGATTTGGCTGGAGGAGATCGCTGCGCAACTCGTCGCCGATCGCGCCGGCGGTTTCGATTCATCATTGATCAGATTCGATCCTTGGGGCAACGCCCTCGCAAAAATCGATTCACAGGGACACAGACCATTCGTAAGTGCAATCTCCTATATGGCCGCCGGCCTGGTCAACCTCGACGGGTCCAGTCCGGCCTCGGGCGAAGTCTGGATCAACGGCATCCGGCTGACGGGCCTGAGGTTTTGGTGAAAGTGAAACAGAAATTGAAGAACAAGAAGTGGAGGGGAAACGACATGCGCCAATATGTTTTGATTATCATTCTACTGGCTGCGCTGTGCCTGCCGATGGCCTGCAGCGACAGGTGCACGGAACCGAACAATACCGTTATCCCGGTGGATACGCTTGTCGTGCGGGATATAGATTACATGCAACGGACGATATACGATCTGGGGCGGTTGCCGCTCCGCCGGGCCGCTTCGGATACGCTGCCCGAACCGGACAAATACGACTTTGTCTTCTCCGACAGCGGTCTCGGCGTTGAGGGCGATTCCATCATCCGCACGATTGTTTACTTGGACGACTTCAGCGCCGACACAGTGGAACGATTTGCTCGGCCTATGGGAAGATGCTATATCGACCCCGAAGACACCCTCTCGGACGATACCGACGGCGTCTATCGGACAACCGGATATTTTGATGCCATCGATCCGTCGTACTATTATATCGATCAGACGAGATTCTACATTGAATTCTTCCAGCAGATTGTCGGTCGCGATGATATTCTGGCCGTATACATGGAAGTGCTCCGACGGCGGCCGGGCGGCACCTGGGTCGACACCATCGGCGATATTTCATCAGATACCCTGAAACTGAAATTGATCAAACCCCAGTCGTATCTCGACGTCAACCATCACGTCTGGGAATACGAATGGCGAAACATCTACGACCTGGGCCGCACGAATATCGATGTACGAAACTTCGGCCTTGATGCCTATCACGGCGTGCCGATAAATAACCAGTCAATCGATCCATCCGATCTTGATTACAATCAGGACGGAATCAAGTACATCCAGATTCTCGGACTGGACCGCGGGGATAATAATGGCGTAGGCATACCTGACGGTGAAGTCGACAAGTATGTTTACATTGATCAGGTATTGGGATTGCTTATCTTCCCGACCGCCATCCATTCAATTCCGACCATCCATTCGTGCTCAATATCGATGCCGAGCCGGTTATCCTCAATGATTCTGTGCCGGAGATTTATCTGAATACCAATCGGCAAATTCTGAGTACCGCGTCTTGCTATTATCTGGGAATTTTCTATAAAACGCCGTAGCAAGCTTGAACCGAAAACGGTGTAATACGAATTAATGGGGGCCGGTGTGGGCAGCCGTCTAATATTGGATTATGCCTTTCGTAGAAGGCGTAGCAGCGTCCGCTTCTCCTCGTCGCTGAGTCTGTGCCAGAGTGACTCGTCGAGCCGTTCGGCGATCTGCGCCATCTGCCGGGCCGTCTTGGCGCCGGCCAGGGTCAGCCGGACAATCATCTGGCGGCGGTCTTCGGCGCCCCGGGCGCGATAGACCAAGCCCTTGTTCTCCAGCCGTTCCAGGGTCCGGGTGACATTGGCATGCGGGGTATCGATTGCCTCCACGACCTCCTTGACGGTGACGCCGTGACCGTAGGCGTCGAGAATGGTTATGATCTCGTATTGCTCGGGCGTGAACGGCATCGCCTTTTTTGCGCCGCCGAGATGGGCCGTATCGGCCGACGCGGCGAGCTCTTTGAGCAAACGCCGGAGCAGGCTGACCCGCTCGACGTGCTTGCGGGCCAGCGCTTGGTCGAGCCGGACATCGATCACATCCTTCATGGCATTATTATATGTACATACAAATATATTGTCAACCATTTTCGCCGAAAGCCATTCGCGGGACACGCCGCGATCCGCAAGTTTGTCGCTCGGAGCAAAATCCATTGTTAATCATGTGGTTAGCGCGATCGGTAGATAGATCGGTGCGTCAGCAACGCAAAATGCGGAAACTTATATTAATTGTACGTACAGTCAATTGTTGTCATTTTGAGTTGCCTCACCGCGTACGCTGTTATACTTTGCGGTCGTTTATGACACTGAAATTGCAGACTGGACCAAACACGATAGAGAAACAAAGGAGTTTTCCATGAGCGACAAAGTTCGTGTAGCCATCATCGGCGTCGGCAACTGCGCGTCTTCATTCGTGCAGGGAGTCCATTTTTATCGCGACGCCAAGGCGACTGATTTCGTCCCCGGCCTGATGCATGTCAACCTGGGTGGATACCATATTTCCGATATCGAATTTTCGGCGGCGATCGACATCGACGCCAACAAAGTCGGCAAGGATCTGGCCGACGCCATCTATACCTGGCCCAACAATACTTATCGGTTCGCCGACGTGCCCAAAACCGGCCTCACCGTCCGGCGCGGCATGACCCATGACGGCTTGGGCAAATACCTCAGCAAAATCATCAAGAAGGCTCCCGGCGATACGGTCGACATCGTCAAGCTGCTCAAGGATACCGGCACCGACATCGTCGTCAATTACCTCCCGGTCGGTTCCGAAGAGGCGACCAAGTGGTACGTGGAGCAGGTTCTCGACGCCGGCTGCGGCTTCGTCAACTGCATCCCCGTCTTTATCGCCCGCGAGCAGTACTGGCAGAAGCGGTTCGAGGAGCGCGGCCTGCCGGTTATCGGCGATGATGTCAAATCGCAGGTGGGCGCCACCATCACGCATCGCGTCCTGGCGCGGCTGTTCCGCGAGCGCGGCGTCAAGCTCGAACGCACCAGCCAACTCAACATCGGCGGCAATACCGACTTTTTGAATATGCTCGAACGGGAACGTTTGGAATCCAAGAAGATTTCCAAAACCAACGCCGTCACCAGCCAGTTGGATTATGACATCGGCGCCCGCAACGTTCACATCGGCCCGTCCGATTATGTGGAATGGCTCGACGACCGCAAGTGGGCCTATATCCGCCTGGAAGGGACGACCTTCGGCAACGTCCCCCTCAATATCGAATTCAAGATGGAAGTCTGGGACAGCCCTAATTCCGCCGGAGTCGTTATCGACGCCGTCCGGTGCTGCAAGCTGGCCCTCGATAATAAACTGAGCGGAGCGCTGCTGGCGCCGTCGGCCTATTTCAAAAAATCGCCGCCGGTGCAGTACACCGATTCCGAGGCCCGCGAGATGGTCGAGGAGTTCATCCGCAAATACGGCAAGAAAAAAGCGACGGAAACGAGCAAGCAGAAACTGACTCTGAAATCGTCCGGAAAAACGGAAACGAAGACAGCCAAGAGAAAAACCTCTTCGCGTCGGAAAAAAGTTGCTGAAACCACCTGATCTTTTTGTTACCTTCAAGGCGGCTGCACAACCAGCCGCCTTTTTTGTGCCATGAAGACACGATATCGCGGATTGTTTATAACGTTCGAGGGGATCGACGGCTGCGGCAAGACGACCCAGGCCCGACGTTTATACAATTATCTGAAAAAGCGAGGTCTGCCGGTATTGTTTCTCCGCGAACCGGGCGGCACGCCGGCAGCGGAACGAATCCGGCGCATCCTGCTCGACCGTTCCCTGCATATCAGCCCGCTGGCCGAACTGCTCCTGTACGAAGCGGCGCGGGCGCACCTGGCCGAAACGGTCATACTCCCGGAATTACAAAAAGGCACGATCATCATTTGCGACCGTTATTTCGATTCGACCACCGCCTATCAGGGTTTCGGGCGACGGCTCGACCGCCGCCTGATCGATACCCTCAACGGCCTGGCGTCGCTGAAAAAGGCTCCGGATCTGACATTTGTTTTCGACGTCGATTATAAAACGTCACTGGCGCGGCGGAAGAAAAACGCCGACCGCCTCGAAAAGGAACCCCGGATGTTTTTCAACCGCGTCCGCCGGGGATTCAAAAGCCTCACTTCGCAGCGGCGGGTGGTATTACTCGATGGACGTCTGGAAATCGCGCCCCTATTCGGTCAGGTCAAAGAGCACGCCGTGCGTTTGATCGGCCGGAGGATGAATCGTGCCGCCGACTAAAAAAGAGGTCGCGGTCGGATTTATCTCGGCGGCGGTGATATTTTTCGTACTCTTTTTCGCCGGCATCTCTCTTCTCGACGATCCTTTGCTGAGGCAATCGGTGGCGTTCAGCCGCACGGCTCACTACATACTGGCCGATTATCATTTGCCCGTCATGCGAGCACCGGCATTCAACGCCGCCGAAAACAACCTGCTGGAACTACTCGACCCCTTCTCGCAACTGATGGATAAAAGAGATTACCTGCAGATGCGTGAAGAATATTCGGGAGAATACAGCGGTATCGGCGTTATTATCATACCCCGCGATTCGCTTTTAATGGTAATCAGCGTCCACGAGGGCGGTCCGGCTTATGACGGCGGCGTTAGAAGCGGCGACTGGATTCTGGCCGTCGACGGCCATAACGTGCCGCATGATAATCCCTCGTCGGCGACCGATTATATCCGTGGCCAATCGGGCACGCCGGTGAAACTGACCATCTATCGCCCGCGAATCGATGAGACACTCCACCTGACGCTGACGCGCGGAGCCATCAAACTGGAACATATCCCCTACTACGGCATGACCGAAACCGGGATGGCCTATATCCGCCTGGCCGATTTCGAAGCCGGGGCCGCCGAGCAGCTTCAGGAAGCGGTCGAGATACTCGAATCAAAGAATCCGCGCGGGTATATCCTCGACCTCAAAGGCAACCCCGGCGGCTATCTCGGCGAAGCCGTCGAGGCCGCCGATATTTTCCTGAATAAGGGCGTCCTCATCGTCGGTATCGACAGCCGTTCCCGGTGGGACAATCGGCAATACAAATCGACATCAAAGCCCCTCACTGACCGTCCGCTGGTCGTCCTGACCGACCGCGGCACGGCCTCGGGCGCGGAAATCCTGACTGGCGCTCTGCACGCCGCCGAGCGGGCCGTGGTGGTTGGCGATACCACTTTCGGCAAAGGGTTGGTGCAGTCGGTATTTTCGTTGGCGAATGGCGACGCCATGCGCCTGACCATTTCCCGGTATTATTTCGCCGACGGCCGGTATCTCAATCCTCCCGACAGCGTCCTGCATTTTGTCGGGCTGGCCCCGGATATTGTCTATTCGCCGCCGGGCGAGTTGGCCTTTCAGGATTTGATTTTGTCCGGACTTTTGCTCTATGATTTCGCCGACGAGTACTGGCCGCTGCTGTCGGGCTATCCCGACAAATTCGGCTATCCTGACACGGTGATAACGTTGTTTGAGGAATTTGCCCGGTCGCGCGGCATCGAATATCAATCGTGGATGACTCAAACACTCAACCAGACCCTTCAATACCAGCATGCCGACAGCGCCGGGCCGGCGGTACTGGCGCAACTCGATTCGATGCTGGCATTGTCGCAAGCGCTTGACCGCGACGCCCTTGAACGTCACGCTGATTTCCTCAAATTTCAGATTCGGCGGGTGGTGGTGGAACGGAAGGACGGCCGGGCGGCCTCTTACCGCGACGTCATCGTCCCCGGCCGGACGGATATCCGTTTCGTCGAACAGCTTCTGGCCGATTCCACCCGATATGATTCTTACCTGACAGCCCGTCCCGATACTGAATAGATCGCCCAGCCGGCCCGATTTCCCATGATTTTTTTCCCGGAAAGAGACTTTTATCTTTGGCGATCTTAACATATATTCTCGTGTATAAGCCGTAAGACGTATATCGAACTTGAACGAAAGGAACCGTTATGATGACGCGGCATTTCTGTAAACTGTGGCCGGCAGGAGTGGCTCTGGCGGCCATTTTGATATTCGTTCTGACCTTGGCCGGGCCGGCGTCGGCGCAGGATTCTACCCAGAAAAAATCCGAGGAGGGCACCGTGCAGGTCGTTTTAAAAACCAACGCGGGCGATATCACGCTCGAACTCGACAAGGCCAAGGCGCCGATAACCGTCAACAATTTCCTGGCGTATGCCGAAGAGGGGTACTACGACAGCACCATCTTCCACCGGGTGATCCCCGATTTCATGATTCAGGGGGGCGGATTCACGGTCGATATGGCCCAGAAAAAGACCTCCCCCCCGATCAAGAATGAATGGCAGAATGGCCTGAAAAATGTCCGCGGCAGCGTCGCCATGGCCCGCCTCGGCGGCCAGGCCAATTCCGCCACGTCGCAGTTTTTCATCAACGTCAAGGACAACACCTTCCTCGATCAGCCGCGCGACGGTGCCGGATATGCGGTATTCGGCAAGGTCGTCGACGGTATGGACGTGGTCGACAAAATTCAGCACGTCAAGACGATGAAGAAGGGCATGTATGCCGACGTCCCGGTCGATCCGGTTCTCATCGAGAATGTCCTCGTTATGGACGGGAAGCCTGCCGGGAACAAACCCGAGGGCGAGAAAAACAAGTAGCTCTCCTCTCCAAATTCTCCGCGGGCATGTGCCTGCGCCAAACGATATCCGGGGTCTGATTCGGCATCTGTCCGCAGACCCCGGTTTTGTTCGCGATGCATTCGCATCAGACTAAATCTCTGAGCATGGGCATTTCCGCCATTTTTGCAATTTCTCCCGCCGGGAAGGGCTTCTCATCAGGCTATACAGCCGTTATATTCGAAAATCTGTCGGAAACTGCATGAGAGAGACATCACGATATAGTGCTGAAAACAAAGTCTCAGCGCATGAGCTACGTATAGTATTAAAGAGACGGAAAGGAGATAATTTATGCATGGCAGATGCTTATCGATTATTCTTATGTTCGTGGCAATAGGCGCGCTGGCCGCACCGGCCGGCGCCATTTCGTACGGCAACGGTGTGATCGTCCGGGCGGGCCTGGGGATCAATCCCGACCAGTTCGTCGCAGGAGGTCAGGCGGTACTGGGGCAGGTCTTCAAGATAGCGCGATTTGCGCCCAGCGGCGATATCGGATTTGGAGACAACGTTACCGTGGTTACGCTGAATCCTGACTTGCGGTTGATGGTATCGCCGCCAAGCTCAAACGCCTTCGTTTATATTCAGGCCGGGCCGACCGTCGCGATAATTAAGCCCAAACACGGCGACAGTGATACGGAAATCGGCCTGACGCTATCGGGCGGGGTGAATTTTCCGATGGGCAGAAGCAATTTCTATTCGCTCGAGGGGCGCGTCGGGATCGGCGATATCCCGGATGTGCGGATATTGTTCGGATTTCAATTCGGCGGGGGAAGATAGGCGAATCTATCGGACTCCGTCTGCCCTTTTCATCTCATATGAATGCGCTGGATCACGAGGGCGTGCCCCGTCCAGATTTTGCTTTCAGAAAAAGATTACTTCAGGCCGGCTTTGAACGGCCCGTCGACGGATATGCTCTTGTTGCTGGTGTTAAGGTATTTCCCGCTGAAATTCCCGTAGATCTTGTCGCCCTTGAGGGAATCGATAACGACCTTGCCGGACTGACAGACGAACAGGTCTTCTCCCTGCCCGTAATTGAGATTACCGGTTATTTCGCATATGGCCCGCCGGCCGGTATTATAGGTCTTGACGCCCAGAGTATTGGGAAGCGAGATATAAAACCGGGTGGTCTCGGGAAAATCCAGCGTCGCGACGCCGGCTTCGCCGACGCCGGTGACCGTCCCCTGGCCTTGGATATAGAGAATAATGCTGTCGCCCGGCACCAGCTGGTAGCGTCCGCCGGTGATGGCGATCGATTTACCCATCTGGTAGTAGGCTTCCTGAATCCGGAATTTGTTCGGCTTGTTCCCGGTGATTTCTTCGGAAACATGATAATAGATTCGTTTGCAGGCGGTCAGCGAAAGCAATATCCCGACGACCGCCGTGCCTATGATCGCTTTTCTCGACATGATTACACCCGCATTTCGTACATTCGGTAGGTCTTGTACGCCTCGCCGCCCATGTATTCGATCGCCTTGGCCATAAGGACGTTGTCCTCCAGCACCCAGCTCATTTCCGCCCACCGATACCCTTTACTCGACCCGACATCGAAAGTTTCCAGATAAAACAGGGTATCCAGCCCCCGTTTCTGGTATTCCGGGACGATTCCCATGGTGATGATGCGGACAGAATCGATTTTGTTTTTCACCTTGGTGTGCCACAGGAGCTTGATGAGGCCCGTCGGAAACAGGCGGCCGTCGGTGAAAATCAGGGCTTGATTGATATTGGGCAGGGTCAGGCTGAAGCCGACCGGCTTGCCGTCGACCTCGGCGATGAACACCAGGTCGGGATCGACGATCTGCTTCATGTCCTTGGCCATGTGGCGGAACTCCTCCCTCGACATGGGAACGAATCCCCAGTTTTTCGACCAGGCCTGATTATAGACGTCGTTGAGCCGTTCGACCTCGGCGTCGAAATCCTTGATATTCAACGACCGGAAAACGACTCCTTCCTTGGTGCGGACCCGTTCCGCGACCCGCCGCAGGCGGGGATCGATATCGGCTTGGCGGTCGATCCGGTAGGCGATCAGATCCTTGGCCTTTTTGAGGCCGAACCGTTCGACGAAGTCGTTGTAATACGGTTGGTTATAGGTCATCATCAGGAACGGTGGAGAATCGTATCCCTCGATCAGCATGCCGACCTCGTGGTTGGTCGAAAAATTGGCCGGGCCGACCATTTTTTCCATGCCGTCGGCTTTTAAGGTGAGCATGGCGACTTTGAGGAGAACGGCGGCCACGTCGTAATCCTCGAAGACGTCGAAAAAGCCGAAGAAGCCGATTTTGTCCTGATGATATTCATTGTAGCTGTAATTGACACAGGTGGCGATCCGCCCCAGATATTGACCTCCTTTGCGGGCCATAAACAGCCTGGTTTTGGCGGCCCGGTAAAAAGGGTTTTTCTTGCGGTCGAAAAAGGCTTTTCGCTCGGATATCAACGGCGGCACCCAGTTGGGATCGCCTTTGTAGATGGCAAACGGCAGTTTGATGAACTTATTGAGATCGCCGGGCGAGGCCACTTCCAAAAGTTCAATATCGTCTTTTGTGGTAACCAGTTCCAAGGTCAGATAATACCGTATTTTTTGCCGAGTTTGGCAAAAGTCTCCAGCACGCGATCGAGTTGGCGGTCGGTGTGCGTCGCCGTGTAGCTGGTACGGATCAGCGATTTTCCGGGCGCCACCGCCGGCGGAATAAAGGCGTTGGCGAATATGCCGCTGTCGTTCAGTTCCCGCCAGAATTTGAAACAGGTCGTCTGGTCGCCGATCATGACCGGAACGATCGGCGTTTTGGTCGAGCCAATATCGAAGCCGAGCTCGCGCAGGCCCTTATGCATTTTATGAGCGTTTTTCCACAGGTTTTCGCGCCGTTGGGGCTCTGTCTCAATAATATCCAGCGCCGCCAGCACCGCCGCTGCGGAACTCGGCGGAATCGAGGCCGAAAATATCAGCGCCCGGGCGAAATGCTTGACGTAATCGACGGTCGAGACATCGCCCGCGATAAACCCGCCCAGCGAGGCGAATGATTTCGAAAACGTGCCCATCGTGATATCGACGCGGTCGATCAGGTGAAAATGCGAGGCCGTGCCTCGCCCGGCCTCGCCCAAAACCCCGATCGAATGCGCGTCGTCGACCATAACCCGTGCCCCGAATTTGTCGGCGATCCGGCACAACCGGGCAAGATCCACGATATCGCCTTCAACCGAAAAAACGCCGTCGGTGATAATCAAAATGCCGCCGCGAATGCCGTTGTTGACCGCGATTTTGAGCACCCGCTCCAGATCGTCCATGTCATTATGGGCGTATTTGATCAGTTTGCCCGCGGATAATCGGCAGCCGTCGACGATGCTGGCATGGTCGCTGCGGTCGATCACCATGGCGTCGTCCCGGCCCACCAGCGATGAAATCGTGCCCAGATTAGTCTGGAATCCCGTGGAAAAAACCAGGGCGGCGTCGCGTTTCATGAATTTGGCAAGGCGTTCTTCGAGCTCCAGGTGAATATCCAGCGTGCCGTTGAGAAAACGCGATCCGGTGCATCCAGAACCGTATTTCATGACGGCATTGGCCGCTGCTTCCTTGACTTTGGGATGCCCCACGAGGCCAAGATAATTGTTCGACCCGATCATGATGACTTCTTTGCCCTTCATGACGACTTCGTCGCCTAAAGCGGACGAGATCGGCCTGAAATAGGGGTAATACCCGGCGTCAATGACTTCCTGAGCGGTGGTGAATTCGCGGCATTTGGCGAAAATATCGCTGGCGACCCGTTCTGTTTTATCCGATTCCGGCTGCACTGTTATCCTTCCATGTAAAGACTTAGAAATAAACTAATCGCCTTATACATTGTCAAGGTAAAATGAAGCCAATTAAACGCCCTGTGGCAAGCCTCAAATCCCCATTTGGGATGGTTAAGTTCATATGAGAAATATATTTTTTTCTTGACAATTTCTTGGGACGAGGTTATAATATTGTTGCAACGGAAAGCGTTGCAGTAGTGGATTCTTCCTAACATCGTCATCCCAGACCAGGGCGACTTGGTCTGGGATATTTTTTGTTCTCAGAAGCGAACGGATTATCGGGAGCAAACGCGAGCTCTCCCTATGGACAGGCCTACCGGCTGTCGTCCAGCCGGGGAACTCCCGTGTCGTCCAGATGGAATGACAAGTCGTTTCCGTTTCGGTTCAGTTTTACCACGAACGGATATATCCCGTCCCCGCCGCCGCCCCATGCGCTGCCCGGATCGTACAGGTTTATGGTGACGGTGTCGGTATAATATTCGATCGGCTGATTGGCGATCAGACCGGGGAACAAGGCGATGTTATTCGTGACGAAACGGCCGTCGGAATCCAGTCCGCCGAGAATAGTCCACAGAAGATCGGGGCCGAGTTCCAAGACCATCCATTTTTCGTCTTCGAATTCCCCGGCAACCAGATGGTACCGATAAAAGCCGCTGAAGACCATTTTACCACCGTAGCCCTCGCCATCCCATTTCACCTCGACCACACCGGCGTCGCTGAACCCGGAATAGGTCCTTACCGAATCACCATTATAGTTGTATATGGTCAGTGTCCAATCCAACGCCTCCGGCAGAGAAAAGGAAATTCCCGTTTCCGGGCACGGTTTCAAGGCGCCGGCGATTTTCCCGGCGTCTATCGGATGATTGATGGAGCCGATCGCCCATCCCGACACCGGATCGTCATTGGTGTCCCGAAGTGAAACCTTAAAGAGCGGTTTATTCGATGGCGCCGTGGAGCTGTCATCCGAACACGAAGCAAAATAAACCGCCGCCGCAATAAGTACAATAATACTGAGTTGTCGCATGATCCCTCCTCTAAGTACCACAGTCGTCTAATGTCATGCCCCGCAGCACGGTGCTGTCACGCAAGATAGCCGCCAGTGGCCGAATTGTCAAGCAATCCCCCACATTCGGAGTCGTTTGGTGTCCAATGAGATTTAGAGGCGTTGTCCTTCGGGCTTGACACGTACCATCTAAGGTCGTACCTTTTTGCCCTGATGGTGAAAGGGATATGAATACACCCAATAAATTGACAATCGCGCGGATTATCCTGTCGCCGATATTCATGGTCTTTTTCCTCGTGGAAAACGTCTATTGCCGCGCCGCGTCGTTGTTGATTTTCACCGTCGCATCGCTGACTGACCTCTGGGACGGTCATCTCGCCCGCAAATACGGCATCATCACCGGCTTCGGCAAATTCATGGATCCCCTAGCCGATAAAATTCTGACCTCGACGGCGTTTATCTCCTTCGCCGCCCTGGGGTATGTTCAGCCGTGGATGATCATGCTGATCATCATCAGGGAATTTTTCATCACCGGGCTGCGGTCGCTGGCGGCGTATCGGGGAATGGTCATTTCGCCGAGCCTGTCGGCCAAATTCAAGACGGTGCTGCAGATGGTTACCATCGTCGCCATCCTGCTGTATATCAACCTCAAGACGATTATGCCCGCGCTGGGATACGCGGGTGATTTTTTTGAAAAACAGTCGGTCGTCCAGGTGTTCGACTGGATGGTGCTCATTACCATGGTCGTGACGGTGCTGACCGGCATCGACTATCTGATCAAGAACGGCGCCATATTGCGAGGAGTCCTCAAATAGATGAAAGCTCTGATTCGCGTCATAGCCACCGGGCTGTACACCGGGTATTTCCCCATCGTTCCGGGAACGATCGGCACCATCCCGGCCTGGATAATCGCCTGGTTCTGGCTGGGACGCGACAATGTTACGCTCCTGATCGCGACTATCATTACCATCGCCGTCTCCATCTGGGCGGCATCGCAAGCCGAGCCGATCCTGGGGCACGATTCCAAAAAGATCGTGATCGACGAATGGGCGGGGATGTTTATTTCGCTGGTCTTTTTGCCCTATCGTCTTGACGTTTACGCGGCAGGATTTATATTCTTTCGGTTCTACGACGTGATCAAACCGTTTCCCGCCGGGTATTCCGAACGGTATCCGGGCGGATGGGGAGTGACGCTGGATGATCTTTTTGCCGGGATATACGCCAATCTCACCTGCTGGATCTGCATCCTGGCCCTCACCCGATTGCACTGGTTCGGCTTTTAATATATCAGGTAATGGATTGAGCGTATGATAGCGGAGATTATAACCATCGGTGACGAACTGCTGAACGGTTCGCGGGTAGACACCAATTCCGTGTTTCTGGCGGGGCGGCTGGACGCCATCGGGCTGGAGGTCGGCTTCATCACCTCCACCGGCGACGGCATGAACACGCTGGTCGAAGCCTTCCATCAGGCGCTTCGGCGGGCCGATATCATCGTGACCACCGGCGGGCTGGGACCGACCGACGACGATATCACCAAGAAAGCGATCTGCAAGGTATTCAAGCGCAACCTGATTTTCCATGAAAACGTCCTGGAAGAACTTCAAAATCGTTTTGCCGCCCGGGGCCTCAAAATGCCCGCGATCAACCAAAACCAAGCGTTGTTGCCCCAGGGAGCCAAATTTCTGGCCAACGCCACCGGGTCGGCGTTGGGGATTGTCATCGACGAGCAGGGAAAATTTTTCTGTGCCATGCCCGGCGTGCCGTCCGAGATGGAACTCATGGTCGACCGCGAGCTTTTGCCGATCCTGAAAACGATGATCGGCCCGGCGGTGATTATCCGGCGTCGTATCCGCACCGCCGGAATCATGGAATCCGCCCTGGCGGAACTTATCCGCCCGGCGCTGAAATTGGCCGATGGTGTTTCGCTGGCCTATCTCCCTTCGGTTCGCGGCGTGGATTTATGCGTCAAGGGCGTCGGCGCCGTGGCGGACGAGGTCCGATCCGGTGTCGAACAGCTCGCCGACGCCATCCGCGATGCGGCCGGGAGATATATTTACACCGAGGACAATCGGGAGCTTGAGGAAGTCGTCGGGGCTTTGCTGGTCGAGAAAAACCTGACTATCGCCGTCGCCGAATCGTGCACCGGCGGTTTGGTGGGCGGGCGAATTACGTCAGTTCCGGGAGCTTCGCGTTATTTCAAGGGCGGAATCGTGGCTTATGCCAACGAAGTCAAGATAGATCGGCTGGGCGTCCCAGCGGAAATTCTTGAGCAACACGGCGCGGTTTCGGCGGAGACAGCCGTGGCGATGGCAACCGGCGCGGCGTCGGCTCTGGGAGCCGATATCGGCCTGTCCACGACCGGCGTGGCCGGGCCGACCGGCGGCACCGAGGAAAAGCCGATCGGGACGGTATTTGTCGGGCTGTCAGTTTCGGGTCAGGTGAGCGCGATGAAATTCAATTTGGGCGTCGATCGGGAGCCGATCCGGGGGCGGACGGTGACGATCGCATTGGAAATGGTGCGAAAAAACCTTCTCGGCATCGAATAACCGAAAAAAGTGATTTTGCTCCGTGGCTCAATTATGTAGAATCTATATATGATGGACCGAGGGCAAAGCGACCGGGATCGAAAAATGGTGCGGCTGTTCGTGGCGCTGATCTTTCCCGATGAGATTAAGGCGGCGCTGGGCCGGCTGATTTATGATCTCCTTCCGAAAAGTCAGGGGATTAAATGGGTCGAGCCGCACAATATTCACCTCACGCTCAAATTCATCGGCGAAATTTCGGAAAAGAAAGTCGAGCGCATCATTGACGCGATCGGCGACGTGCTGACGGGCCGGGCCAAATTCGAGGGACATATCGCCGGATGCGGCGGTTTTCCGAATCTGAAACAGCCGCGCGTGCTCTGGGTGGGACTGGGCGGGGCCGAGCCGGCTATCGATATCGCCAAGCAGCTCAATCACAAGTTGATCCCGATCGGCGTCAAATCGGAAAAAAAGCCGCTCTCCCCTCACCTGACGCTGGGGCGCATCAAAAGGCCGACCGATCTCTCGGAACTGACGGTGTACATGGAAAACTTGAATTTCGACGCCGGATCGGTTATATTGGATAGAGTGGCATTGGTTAAGTCGACATTGACTCCCAGCGGGCCCATTTATGAGAACATAAAAGTATTCGAACTTGAATGAAAAGGCGGTGACCTATGGCGACACAGACACCCGATCAGAAAAAAGCGCTGGAGGCGGCGGTAGCGCAGATAGAAAAGCAGTTCGGCAAGGGATCGATCATGAAGCTCGGGGCCGACGGCGTCGCCGTCGTCGTCGACGTGATCCCGTCGGGGTCGCTCGGCCTTGACGTCGCTCTCGGTGTCGGCGGCTACCCGCGCGGCCGGGTGGTGGAAATCTACGGCCCGGAATCATCGGGCAAAACGACCCTGGCACTCCACGCCATCGCCGAGGCGCAAAAACGCGGCGGCACGGCGGCCTTTATCGACGCCGAGCATGCCCTCGATCCCAACTATTCCCGGTCGCTGGGGGTCGATCTGGATAATCTGCTGATCGCCCAGCCCGACACCGGCGAGCAGGCGCTGGAAATCACCGAAACCCTCGTGCGATCCGGCGCGGTCGACGTCATCGTCATCGATTCGGTGGCGGCGCTGGTGCCCCGGGCCGAAATCGAGGGCGAAATGGGCGATTCGCATATGGGCTTGCAGGCGCGGCTCATGTCGCAGGCGCTGCGCAAACTTACCGGCGTCATCTCCAAATCCCGTAGCTGCGTGATCTTCATCAACCAGATTCGGATGAAAATCGGCGTCATGTTCGGCAATCCCGAAACGACCACGGGTGGCAACGCCCTGAAATTCTACTCCAGCCTTCGCCTCGATATCCGCAAAATCGCCACCATCAAAGACGCCGATGCGGTCGTCGGCAACCGGACCCGCGTCCGGGTTGTGAAAAATAAAATGGCGCCGCCGTTCAAAGAAGCCGAATTCGACATCATGTACGGACAGGGTATTTCACGCATCGGTGAGGTGCTCGATATCGGCGTCAAGGAAAACGTCGTCGATAAATCCGGGGCGTGGTTTTCCTACGGCAAAGACCGTCTGGGGCAGGGCCGCGAACGGGTTAAAGAATTCCTGGTCGAAAACACCGACCTCGCCGACGCCATCGAGAAGGAAATCAAAGCCAAGCTGGGGCTGATCAAGGCCGTGGAAAAGGCGAAGGAAAAAGCCAAGGAAGAGGCCGCCGAGCCCGCCAAATAAACTCGCCGTCGATTTTCCCTTTATGGGACTATGATACGCCGGGTCGACTCACACTTGAGTCGACCCGTTTTTTTTTGTTGGCGGGAAAGAAGCCGGCACATGTTCAGAAAATTGAACTTCGATGATTAATGTATCCCGGATATTGTCCGAATAATAGACAATGTATACCAATTGGCACCGGGAACTTAGATAGATGGGAAAGCCTATGTTCAATATCGACGATCTTGTTGGGGAATTCGACGAACAGCGCCTGATTGTCCATCTGACAGCCAAGAGTCCGATCCATGTCACGACCCTGGAACAGGGATATATACTCAGCCGGGCCGTAAATGAGATTCTCGGCCGTTACCTGTCCCGTCGCCGTGGGTATTTGATAACCGATTACAGCAAAATCATCATCGAACCGGAAAAAATCGATGAATACGCCAGCGAGATCAGGAAGATCATGGATGGCTATCTTCAGCCCGGAGGTCTGGCCCGGTACGGATTCGAAATAACCCGCGTCACCGCCCGTCTGAGTCACGCCGCCTATCTGGGGGGATCGCCTAATTTATTCAATTCCAAGGAAGAAGCTTACCGATTTATCGATCAATTGCGCGAGGAACATGCTCGGGCCGGTATCGCGGAACCGGCTGAATCGAACGAACAGCCCCTGCCGACGCCGGCTTCGGTTCGATCGGCGAATCCGTCGGGAAGATAAAATCGCCGCTATCGGGAAGATATCCCGGTCACGTTTAATTACTTTTCGGAGTAACCACTCAAATTTTGGAAGACAACACCGATAATATCGGTGAAGGGTAAAGGCGGTGGTGTACTATGCAGCATGGAGATATGACAACGAATTCTATCCCCGACTTTTTCGAAACTGAATTCGACGAAGCCCGTAGAATTCTGCATTTCGCCTATAAACGAACGATCCATCCGACAACGCCGGAACATCTGGAGATGAAATTCCTGGCCTTGCGCAATTTACTCGATCAATATATCTCATCCGGTCGGATTTATCTTATAATCGACATGGCCAATTTTATCCTCGAACCGGAGCTGAAGACGAAATATGCTGAACTCGTGCGCGGCATTCGCGATACGTATATCATGCCGAGCGGGATTGCCCGGTATGGATTTCAGATAACGAGGATTACCGTCAGGCAGGGGTATAACATCTATCTCGGCGAAAGCCCCAATATTTTCAATTCGCGCGGGGAAGCATACGCCTATATCAATTCGCTGATCGACCGGCACCGGGAGGCCGGCACGACCACCGACTCGTCTACGCCTGTGGCTGAGTCCTCAGGCCGTTTATCTGAGCATTGAGTCTTTCGACGGCCGCCCGGGCCGCCTTATCGAAATCATCCCCTTCGGAGGCATAGAGCACCGACCGCGAAACGTTGATTATCGCCGGTCTGGTGAAATTGGCCGTACCTCCTCGGACCGCCTTTTCCAAATCCCCCCCCTGCGCACCGACGCCAGGGATCAATATCGGCATATCTTCGGCGATCTCCCGGACTTCCGCCAATTGCTCCGGGTAAGTGGCGCCAACGACCAGCCCGCAGTTTCCTTCCTTGTTCCACGTAGCGACCTTGCGGGCAACGTTATGATAAAGCGGCTTGCCGTTGAATTCCAGCCGCTGAAAATCCCGCGCCCCGGGGTTGGAGGTGAGACACAGTACAAACGCCCCTTTGCCCTTGAATTCCAGAAAAGGCTTGATGGAATCGAAACCCATATAGGGACTGACCGTCACCCAGTCGGCCCGATAGAGTTCAAAGAGAGCTCTGGCATAGAATGCGGCGCTGTTGCCGATATCGCCGCGTTTGCCGTCGAGGATAATCAGCGTATCCTCGGGGATACGACTGCAAATGAGCTTGAGCAGCGACAGCCCGTCGGGGCCGAACGCTTCATAAAAGGCCAGATTGGGCTTATACGCCGCCACGATGTCCGACGTGGCCGCGATTATCCGAATGGCGAATTGGGCAATCGCAGTCGTGTTTTCGCCCATCCCCGGGGGGAGACGGGTCGGATCCAGATCGAGACCCACGCAGAGGATCGAATTATGCGCCTCGGCACTGGCCGTTAGCTTCTTCAGCGCGCTCATAGATTATATCCTGGCCTTTCCGATGATATCATAAATTGACGACAGTCGGCGCTGCGCCAAATATTTTTCGAGCCCGGCGATGACCGACATGCTCGTACCGGGATCGATAAAATTGGCCGTGCCGATTTGGACGGCGTGAGCTCCCACCAAATGAAACTCGACGGCGTCCTCGGCCGAGGCGATACCGCCGATCCCGATGATGGGTATATCGACCGCCCGCGAGACCTTGTGCACCATGGCCACCGCCACCGGTTTGATCGCCGGCCCGGATAAACCGCCGGTTCCGTTGGAGAGGCGCGGCCGCCAATCGAGGACATTGATCGCCATCCCGACCAAGGTATTGATCAGGGATACGGCTGCCGCGCCGCCTTCTTTGGCTGCCTGCGCCATCTGGGCGATCGACGTCACGTTGGGAGAAAGTTTGGCGATAACCGGGCGGCTCGTCACCTCTCTGACGGCTCGGATCACCCGTGTGATCGACGCTTCGTCGACGCCGAACTCCATGCCGCCCTCGTCGACGTTGGGACAGGAAACGTTGAGTTCCATCATATCGAAATGGCCGGCTTTTTCCAGCCGGCGGCACACTTCGACATACTCATCCACGGTTGCGCCGGCAACGTTGACGATGATGACGGTTTTGAGCTTCTTCAAGAAGGGAATCTTTTCGTCGATAAACCGTTCAATGCCGACGTTGGCCAGCCCGATGGCGTTGAGCATACCGCCGGCAGTTTCGCACGTCCGGGGCGGCGGATGTCCGGCGCGTTCTTTGAGCGTAATCGATTTGGTGACGATGCCGCCGAGGGCGTCGAGATCGATAAAATCGGCGAATTCCTCGCCGTATCCGAACGTGCCGGACGCCACCGTGACGGGATTCTTCAACGTGACGCCGGCGATATCGACGCGCAGATCGGGTTTCATAATTTTACCTCGCCCAGTTCGAACACCGGGCCGTCGTGGCAGACGCGGACATATTTCTGCGGCGATTCCAGCGACGGTTTGATACATCCCAGACAAACACCTATCCCGCAGGGCATCGGCGCCTCCAATGCCATTTCGCCGGAAAATCCCATCCGCCGGGCCGTCTCCTGGACCACGGCCAGCATCGGCTCGGGGCCGCAGGTGCAGATTGTCGTCTTTTTCCCCTCCAATTTCTCCATTCGCGCCGCCGCCGCTTCAGTGACGAATCCCGAAAAAGCATAGGAGCCATCGTCGGTGCAGGGGGTCAATTCCACTCCCAGATCGCGGGTTCGCTTCATCTCGACGAGGTCGGCGCGGTTTCGTCCACCGTAGAAAAAGAGGATGTTTCTCGCCGGATGACCGGATTGGACCAGGCGTTTGGCCAGAAAATACAGGGGCGGAAAACCGACCCCGCCGGCGATGATAACGACCGTTTTGGATTTGGATATTCGTGAAAAGCCGCTGCCCAGGGGGCCGAGGATATCGAGATATTCACCTTTGGTTTTCTGTCCCAGGACGCCGGTTCCCTTGCCGATGACCTTGTAGATTATCTCCAGTTCCCCTTGATCGGGGTCGTAATCGGCGATGGAAAACGCCCGGCGGAAAAACGGATCCATGCATCCGGCGACTTTGATATGGACAAACTGTCCGGGATGAACTGTCCGGGCGGCTTTGAAGTCGGTCACGCGCAGGCTGCGGTACAGGCCGGTTTTGTCCAGCCGCCGGTTTTCGATGATCCGGCAGCTCTGGGATACGATTTTCCTCATTGCCTCAACTGAGCCGGGGGATGAACCTCATATTTATAATAAAACCAATGGTCGAATAACTCGGCCGGAATTCTGCCGTTGTCGAACCGCGTATTTTTTACCGTCTCCGTGGCGCGATCGTTCAGCTCCTGCGATTGCGTCGGATTCATAAGCTGAAAATCAACGACCTTCCCGGAAAAATCGATCCGGATCTGAAAATACAGAACATCCTCGATCGTCCATGCCAGGGCTTCCAGAGGATACTCAAAAGGCACGTCTTCCTGCAAGAAATATTTGTTGGCCGGTTCGAGTTGCTTGCCGTCCCTGGTGATAAATTTCGACACCGTGCTGCTGACGGAATCCGACGCCTGACCTTCCTGGCCGGTGCTGTCGACTTGGGCCAGCGCGGTCGTATCGGCTTCGGGTTCGGTTTGCTCCTGCTGCTGATTCTGATTCTGCCGGACCGTTTTCATCCCCGCAGAACGGATACCGTATTCGTCGGCGATCGCCTGGGCGTATTCCGACTGCGGAAAGGAATCGACGAAATTGCGGTACAGATCCATCAGCGATGAATCGCCGGGGGCCAGATAATGATCGTAGGTCCAGAGCAGGACGTATCGTGACTGCGTGTAATAGCGGGAATACGGGAAACTGTCGATGACACGCCGGTAGTAATAGCGCGCCGAATCCAGGAGACTCAACTGCAGCGGGCTATACCTGTCTTTCGCCGTCGCCAGAGCCTCATCCCAGCATTCCCCCAGGGTTTTCTGCGGCACGATGACCGAGTCCCCGGCGGCGCCCGTGTCGGCAGTCTGGCTCGCCGTCGACGCCAGCTTTGCGGTGTCGCCCATCGCGGCCGCCCCGATGCTCGCCCGGCTGCGGATATCGTTCGGCGTGGTTACCAGCTGCGGAGCACCAGGCTGCCCCGGCAAACCGGCGCCCTGATCGAATCCGGGTAACGGCGGGCCCATTTGCGGGTTCACGATCGGCCCGCTCACCGGGTTCACACCCGCCCTCTGATCGATCGGCTGACCGGCATGCTGGGTCGCTTGGGTATGCGCCTGTCGCAGGGAATCAAGTTGGGTCATGGAACTTGGCGGCCCATGCACCACTTCCGGCGAAGGCGGCCCCATTTCCGGTTCAACGGGCGTCTGTGATCTCGGCGGAATCCCGGCGCTATCCACCGTTCCGCCCGACAATGAGTCCGGCCGCCCGGTCGAATCGGAGGTTTCGTGTGCTCTGGCAACCAGCTCGGCGAGCGACAGCGTATCCGAAGGAAGCAGCGAATCCGGACCGTTGATCATGCTTGTCGGCAGAGAATCGTGGCCCTGATTTCGGAGAGCTCGAAGGGAATCGGCGACGTGAGCCAGTTGTGCCGCCCGCACGGAATCGGCGACATGAATGGAATCGACGACACGGAGAGAATCATAGATTCGCTGCCGTTCGGCGGTCCGAAGCGAATCGGCGGTGCGAGCGGAATCGGCGATTCGTTGGCGTTCGGCGACAAGAAGCGAATCGGCGATCTGGGCGGAATCGGAAGCGATCGTGGTATCCGATTGCAGGTAGACATCCTCGACGATCAGCGAATCGGGCGGCCGCGTCGTATCCACGGCGGTCGTGTCCCGGAACGCGGAGGAATCAGCGGCGAGAATGGAATCAATGTTCTGCTGAATATAGTACATGCTGGAATCAGATTCCTGGAATTCGTCCAGAAATGTTTCGGCCTTGGCGAACGGGATCGCGGCATAACCGGTATCGGCGACGGTGCCGGCCAGCCCCAGCATATCGATAACGTCCTGCGCCTCATCGTAATGTGGATATTGCTTCAGGACCTCCCGGAGCAGGCTGTCGGCTCCGGTGGTATCATGATATTCGTCTCGGTAAATATGCGCCATCGACATCAGGGCGCGCGGCGCCAGGCGCGACGTCGGGTAGCGATCGAGCATTGTCTCGTAAGTATTGATCGCCGAATCCGGCTTTTCCAGATCGAAGTAGAATAATTCGGCCAGCAGGAACTCGTTTTCCGACAATTCATTCAGCCGCTCGAAATCGACTCCCTGAGTGGAATCGGCGACGGTCGTATCCTGATCGGTTTTGCTATATTGCTCCAGCAGAGCCAGTTTCGACGCCCGCCGCGTGGCGTCCTCGGCCACCGAGGAATTGGTTTTTTCCTCACGCGATTTCTGATAATAGGCCCGGGCTTTGGTGAGATCTTCGAAGTCGTATTGATAGATCAGGCCCAGCCGATAATAGGCGATGGCGGCCGGGTCACGCCGCGGATTCTCGTCGATTATCCGTTCGTAGGTGTCAATCGCGGAATTGAAATCCCCTTCCCATTCATATCCTTCAGCCATCTTGAGCCTGATCGGCGCCAGCGAATCATAGTACACTTCATTGTCGGCCAATTCAGAAAGCTTTTCGGTACCCTCGGTGATCTTATTGAGATAGATATCGCATTCGGCCAGGCGAAACATAATATGATAAAATTGCAGGGTGTCAGGGTTCTGCTTCAAAGCGATGCTGTATTTGTCGATGGCCGGTTTTAGCGCGAACATGTCGAAGTAGCCGTCGGCCACGTAGATGAGGGCGTTCAGCCGCTCCGATTGGTCGCCGAGGGAATCGACCAGCGCCATGAAATACTCGTTGGATTTATCATAATCGCGACTTTCGAAATAATACTCACCCAGCGACCGCGCCGCCTGGGCTTTCATCTCCTTGTTCTTATCCTTCTCGAAAATCTCTTCGAAAATGACGACCGCTTCGGCTTCCTCCTTCAATTTCAACTTGGCCTTCGCCATAAGGAGGCGCGAACGCGGAATATACTCGGACTTCGGATAATTGGCGAACAGCTCTTTGAATTTCCGGCTGGCCTTGTCGTATTCACCCAGATAATAATAGGACGTCCCGATGATATACAGGGCGTCATCGACGTAGCTGGAAGTGGGATGGCGTTCCAGGACGCGTGACGCTTTGGCGATGGCGTCGTTGTACTGCTTGGCTTCGCCGCCGCTGGCCTTGTCCCGCCCGGACTCCTTGCGCGATTTTTCGGCGGCGCCGAAATCCTTACGGATATTGTGGAAGGTGTTGAAATAGATGCACGTGCAGGAACTGAACGTCAGCAACAAGAAGATCGCCGTCAGAAGGGGAATACTTTTCTTAGGCACCCGATCCCATCTCCTGTATATATCCGCGACTCAATTTTGCAGTATAGAACATATCAACGGCCCTGTCAAACTCGGCCCGCGTTATTCTCCGGCCCAATTGCGGATGCCCCACCGCCTGATAGGCGGGAAAATACTGACTCATCAAGCTCACATACACTTTCGGCGAAATCTCATCCGCCAGAAATCGAAAAACCTCTTGCGATCCCGACAAACCGCCGGGCAAAACAAGGTGACGGACCAAAATCCCGCGGATGGCTATGCCGCCTCGCCGGACCAGATTTCCCACCTGGCGGAACATCTCTTTGACCGCCGCCCGGTTCACTTCCTTATACTTTTTCGCCCGGGAACAGTTGCGGGCTATTTCGTTGTCGGCATACCGCATATCGACCAGATAAATATCGACGATCCCCTCCAGCAGCCGGACCGTACTGAGCTTCTGGTAGCCGGAACTGTTGAAAACTATCGGTATTGCCAGGCCGTCCTTTACGGCCAGGCCGATAGCCTTGACAATATGCCCGATGACATGGTCGGGGGTGACGAGATTGATGTTATGAGCGCCCCGTTTCTGGAGCTGCAGCATTGCATGTGCCAGCTCCTCGACGCTGAACGGTGAACCGATCAGCTGCTGGCTGAGAGGATAGTTCTGGCAATAGAGGCAGGTCAGCGAACATCCGGAGAAAAAAATCGTCCCCGACCCGCGATTCCCCGACAACGGCGGCTCCTCGCCATGATGCAGGTTGCAGCTGGCCACCAGCATTTGGTCGGTGATGCCGCACTCGCCGGTTTCGCCGACGGTGCGGTCGACCCGGCAGTTTTGCGGACAAAGATCGCAGGCGGTCAGGCGGGCCAGCAGTTGTTCGCCGATCTCGATAATACGCTCGGCGTCTTTGACCGGCGCGGCCGGGCCTTTGGAATGGGTATGGGCGCGCATATAAACCCTAAGCGGGGGATTGCAATTCCTCGACTATCCTCGGAAGAACCTCGCCCGATTTGCCTTGCAGGAAAAGGTCGGCGATTGTGGTCAGACCTGTCGGTTCGATATTGACCTCGACGACATAGGCGCCCCCTCGGCGCGCCATAAACGGCAGCGACGCCGCCGGCTGAACCAGCGTCGAGGTGCCGACTGAGAAAAAGACATCGGCCTCCTCGGTGGCCTGAAACGCCCGCTGCAAAATATCCTGGGGCAGCATCTCGCCGAACCACACCACGTCGGGGCGGATCATGCCGCCGCATTCGCAATACGGCAGACCCTTTTCGAGGTCGATCTCTCCCCGGTACGGACGTTTGCATTTGAGGCATTTGTTGCGGGTAATATTGCCGTGAAGTTCTAGGATATTGCCCGATCCGGCGCGGGCGTGGAGGCCGTCGATATTTTGCGTGATCAACGTGAATTTCGGGAACAGCTTCTCCATCTGCGCGATGGCGCGATGGCCGGGGTTCGGAGACACCTTGCTCGTCAGGTCGCGGCGATACTGGTACCATTCCCAAACCAGTTGCGGATTATTCATGAAGCCGTCCACCGACGCCAGCTCCTCGGGCTTCATTTTCGACCAAATGCCGCCGGCGCCACGAAACGTTGGCACGCCCGATTCTGCCGAAACGCCCGCTCCGGTGGAAACGACAACGTCTTCGGCGCGGCACAGCCGTTCGAGCAGATTTTGGATCGTCTCAGTCATGCCGATAAAATACGTCGCTCCCCGCGGGGAGTCAAGAGGCGGCTCCGCCTGCAAATGACGCTTTTGGCCGGTTTTTCCGGCCTTTTGAAACCGGAGCGCGGTATCGAAGTTGGTGGCGGAGACGCGGATATTGCCCCAGGTATGAAAATGGGCGATTTCTATTTTGCCTTGACGCCGATTTATAAATTCATTGACATCCGGCACGATTATGGTATATTCTTTGCCTATTTATGCCGTTATCTGAACTATTGAAAAGGAAGTGGTTCAAACATGAGCAGAGCACAGACATGGCGATTCGCAATCACGGCAATCTTGATCCTGGCCGCCGTCTACTACTCCTGGCCCACTGTTCGGTACTGGATGCTATCCGGTTCGGAAAAACAGGTGCTGCAGGAAGACAACCCGGCCAAACTGTTTGCGATGAAGCAGCAGGCCATCCGCCTGGGCCTTGACCTCCAGGGCGGCATGCACGTCGTCCTGCGGGTGGAAAAGGAAAAACTGCCGCCCAAGGCCAGAGAGGACGCCGTCGACCGGGCGCTGGAAATCATCCGCAACCGTATCGACCAGTTCGGCGTCACCGAACCGGTGATTCAGAAATCGGGCGAGGACCGCATCATCGTCGATCTGCCCGGCTTCACCGACGTCAACCGCGCCCAGAAACTGATCGGCGAAACGGCCCAGTTGCAGTTCAAGCTGCTCGAATCCCAGGATAATGCGACCCTGCTGCTTTCGAAGATAGACGCAGCGTTGGTCAATATGAAGGAAACAGTCGAAGGCACGGTCCCCGAAGCGGATACCACCGGAAAAGATACGACCTCCGCCGATACCGGGAAGGTCGACGTGCTGCAGGATTTGCTTGGCGAAGGCTCCGATACCATCCAAGAAGATATGACGGCGCTGACCGAAGAGGAGCTGGACAAGCCGTTTTCGATTTACCTCGATCCGGTTCCGGGCGCCGATTATCCCGAATTTTTCGTGGAGACCGACCTCCTTCCGAACATCAAGGCGATTCTCGCTAAGCCGGAAATCCAGAAATTGATCCCCACCGACGTCCAGTTCGCGTTCGGCCGACGGTCCGAGGTTTACGCCGGCCGCGAGGTCACCCGCTTTTATGTGCTCAAAAGCCGGGTCCAGATGTCCGGTGAGTACCTGACCGATGCCATCCCGCAGCTTGATCAGTACGGCAAACCGATCGTGAATTTCACTCTTACTCGTGAAGGCGGGCGTATTTTCTCGCGCGTCAGCGGCCCCAACATCGGCAAACCCCTGGCCATCGTCCTCGACGGCAAGGTCGAATCGGCGCCGATTATTCAGGATCGTATCCGCGACCGTGGCCGTATCACGATGGGCACCGGGGCCACCTTCGAGGAAGGCCGCGACCTGTCGATCGTGTTGAAAGCCGGTGCGCTCCCGACCGACGTGCAGATCATCGAAAGTTCCGTGGTGGGGCCGTCTTTGGGACGCGACTCAATTCACAAGGGCCTGACCTCATCGTGGATCGCCCTGCTTCTTGTGCTCCTGCTGATCGGAATTTATTACCGGGTGTCCGGTGTGATTGCCGATATCGCCTTGGTATTCAACCTGTTTTTCCTGCTGGCAGCTATGGCGGCCTTGCGGGCAACGTTGACCATGCCGGGTATCGCCGGGATTATCCTGACCATCGGTATTTCGGTCGACGCCAACGTGCTGATATTTCAGCGCATCCGCGAGGAATTGGCCACCGGCAAAACCATCCGGGCGTCCATTGAGGCCGGGTACGACCGGGCTCTGGTGGCGATTGTCGACAGTCACGTTACCACGCTGATTACGGCAGCTATTCTGTTTATTTTCGGATCGGGGCCGGTCAAAGGTTTCGCGGTGTCGTTGTTTCTGGGTGTTACCCTGTCATTGTATACGGCGGTGGTAATTACCAAGGCCATATTCGATATTCGCAAAGGATACAAGACCCTGTCCATATAGTTCGTGAGGAGACGACCAAGAAATGTTCGAAATATTCGGCGAAAAGCCAAACATCGATTTCATCGGAAAACGCAAATATTCGTTTATCCTTTCGGCGCTGCTAATCCTCCTCGGGCTGACGGCTTTTGCCAGCATCATGCTTGGCAAAGCGAAGATGGGGATCGATTTCACCGGCGGCACCATGGTACAGGGGAATTTCGACAGGCCGATTACCATCGGCGATCTGCGCTCGGCGCTCATCAACAACGGTTTTCCCGAGGCCAATATTCAGAGCCTGTCCACCGAAGGCGTCGAGAATTCTTATCTTATCCGCGTCAAGACCGTATCCGAGGGCCTGTCGGTGGGTCAGGAATCGACCGTGGATAAAATCACGGCGGTCGTCCAACAGGCCTTTCCCGACAACGCCTTCCATGAAGATTCGGAACACACCATCGGGCCGGCCGTGGGCAAATCGCTGCGCAAACAGGCCCAGTGGGCCATCCTTCTGGCCGTGGCCGGCATTTTGATCTATATCTGGATTCGATTCGATTTCCGATCCGGCATAGCCGCGACCGTCGCGACGTTTCATGACGTGCTGGCGGTCTTGGGGATATTCTGGATTTTGGGTATCGAAATCGACCTGCTCGTGGTCACCGCGCTGCTGACCCTGGGCGGGTATTCCCTGACCGACACCGTCGTCGTGTTCGACCGTATCCGGGAAAACCTCAGACTGTTCCGCAAAAAAGGCGATTTCGTGGTAACTATCAACACGAGCATCAACGAAGTGCTGTCACGGACGGTCATGACCTCGGTCTCGACGTTTATCGTCGTCCTGACCCTGTTCCTGTTCGGCGGGCCGGTGCTGCGGTCGCTGTCGCTGGCGCTGGTAATCGGCGTCGTCGTCGGCACCTATAGTTCGGTGTTCGTAGCCAGCCCGATTGTGGTTGAATGGGAAGCCCGCAGCCCCAAGCGGTTCAAATAAGCAAAATCTACCCACACAAAAACCCCGCCTTTCGGCGGGGTTTTTATTTGGCCAGAATTCACGAAACGGCGTTATACAAAGCGGCTGAAATCGATTTCGATTTTGCGTTTGGGGACAGGCATCTGGGCCATCTCCACGCCGGCCAGCTTGAACATCCGCCGCGCCGATATAAACTTTTCGTCGTCGGGATACTTGTCGCTGATATAAATAACCTTTTTGATCCCCGCCTGGATGATCAGCTTGGCGCATTCGTTGCAGGGAAACAGGTTGACGTACATCCGGCAATTGTTCATCCGTCCGAAATCGCTGTTGAGGATGGCGTTCAGTTCGGCATGGCAGACATACGGATATTTGGTGTCCAGATATTCGCCGACCCGGCCCCACGGCAGTTCGTCGTCGGAACATCCCGCCGGGAAACCGTTGTACCCGATACCGACGATGCGGTTGCCGTCGTTGACGATGCAGGCCCCCACCTGCGTATTGGGATCTTTACTTCGTAAGGACGACAGGACCGCCACCGACATAAAATATTCATCCCAGTGCAAATAATCGGTGCGTTTGGTGGTTTTTTCGCTCGACATGGTAGGTTCCATCCCGCTTCTCCGTAAGAATGTCCAATTCGGTTTTGCCTCCAATTATACGCAGCGGACCGATATAAGTCAACCGGCATGTATCGTACGGCGGATATTTTCGATCAAGCGGCGCGGTCGATTTTTATTGGCCGGTCTCCCTTTTGGCAGTATATTTCCTCCGTCCGGATATTGGGAAATCGTCGGAAGCAAGAGGAACACAAATCATGAATCTTCTCTTCGTTTGCGCCAGCAATTCGGTGCGTTCGCAGATGGCCGAGGGATGGGCGCGGCATCTCGGCGACCAGTCCATCAACGTGCGATCAGCCGGCATGCAGCCGTTCAAGGTCCATCCCATGGCGATTCATATCATGAAGCAGGTGGGAATCGATATTTCCCGCCATCAGAGCCGCCGCCTGGATGACCGCCTGATGAAATGGGCCGATTATATCGTCACCCTCAGCGAGACCGTCAAACCCTACAGCGCCTTTTTCCCGCCGGACGTCAAGTATGATCACTGGACGATTCCCAATCCCGACACGCTGGTTTCAGAAGAAATCTCGCAGGAGCAGGCCTACGCGATGATCCGCGACCAGATCAAACTTCGCGTCGAACGCCTCCTGCGGACGATCAAGAAAAAATAGATTTATCGAATTTCCTGCCTACGGTACCACGCTTCGGCGTTTTCTTTACTTCTTTTCCAATGCCTCGGCGATTTGTTCGATGGTCTTGCCGGAAAGGACCGACCCCGGCTCGGACGTGACCGGATTGCGGCGGGCATCGGCATAATCGTCGCGCATTTTGATCAACAGCCAGCGTTTGTCGGAAGGCTTTCCGGTGCGGATCAGGGCGTAGCCGCCCTTGAGTTTTTTCCCGTGCAGTTCGATTTCGACCTGCCCGTTTTCATACGCCTTTTCCATCGCAATCAGGCGGCCGTTTTTGCGTTTGATATTTTTGTATGTGCCGGCATCCCAAACCAACACCGTTCCGCCGCCGTATTCGCCCTCGGGGATAGTACCTTCGAAATCCTTGTAGCTCATGGGGTGATCTTCGGTCGGCACGGCCAGGCGTTTGTCCTTGGGGTCGGTCGAGGGGCCTTTGGGGATGACTCACGATTTCAGAACGCCGTCGATTTCCAATCGGAAATCATAATGCAGGCGACTGGCGTCATGTTTCTGGATGACAAAAATGCGGCCGCCTTTGGATCGTCCGCCGGATTGAAACGGTTCGGCGGTTTTGCCCTCGCTGCGTTTTTGTTTGTATTCCCGGAGCTTGTCTTTGTCCGCCATCGCCCCTCCACGGCGCAAAATGATAATCGGAAATAATCGACTCTATTAAAATACACACATCAAGTGCCGGAGCTGTCGGTCTGCTCTCCGGAATCTTGATCCTGATCTTTCTGCATTTCCTTGACGGCCTCCCAGTACATCCGGATTTCCTCTTCGTATTCCTTCTGCTGCTGAAAATTTGAAAGCACCGGATGCACCCAACCGGTATCCTCGACCCGGTACCATATCAGCGGTAAATCCCGGACGGAAAGCGAACTGTCCGAAAGGACATATTCGATCTGCAGGTAGGCGTAGGCGGAATCGCCGAATAAATTGACCGAATCGATCTGCAATGCTGCCAGGGTATCGACCCGTCCCCACTGGATATAGCTGTTCTTGAGGTACTCGTCGAGCGGCATTTCATCCTTCATATAGGGGAATTCATTTTCGTACAGCGCTTCATAATCCAAGACCTTCGACCGCGTGAACAGCTCCTCGGTTTTGTCCTCGATACGCTTGACGGTGGGATCGACGGCTTTTTTCGATTCACACGACGCCATCGTCAGTACCAACAGGGAAACAATGATAATCGCGGCGGAAAGGTATTGAATCTGTCTCTTCATGATACGTCCTCGTTCTCTATTCGTCAGCGCCTTTGCGCATCATATCGGCTGTTTCTGCGGTTCGCTGCATTATTCGAATTCGACCAGCAGATGTCCCTTCTCGACACTTTCGCCGGTCGAAACATTGATAGCCTTGATCTTCCCGGCCAGCGGCGATTTGATATCGTTTTCCATCTTCATCGCTTCCATCACCACCAGCGCTTCACCCTTTTTTACATCATCGCCCGCCTGGCGATTGACGCGGACGATCAACCCCGGCATAGGGGCGGTGATATTTTTGACCCGGATGTTGTCGTCGATGCCGGCGGCCTTCTTGATGCGGGCCAGTTCGTAATCCTCGACCCGGACCGTTCCCGAACGTGACCCCGACGATATCATGTACCCGTCGCCGTCGTGTTCGAGGCCGAATTCATAGGAGCGCCCGTCGATGATAAGCGAATAGCGGTTGCTGCGCAGCCTGACCAGGTCGGCGGCATGATCGTCGCCGTTGCGTCTGATCCGCAATTTGCCGTCCGCCTGCCGCAACTCGAACTGGAAGGTCTTATCCTGTATGTCGACCTGGACTTTTTTCATCGCTACCATACCTTCCTTAAACCCTCGAGCCGCCCGGAGAGTTTCCAGCTATCCGCCTGCCGCGCAGGGCGCCCGGCGGCCGCAGCGGTTTTCTCTCGCTGCTGGAAATCGATCAATGCCGCCGCCATCGCCGACAGTTCGACTTCGTCGTCGGTCTGGGCCATGCTCGCCGCCAGATCGGGGAATTCCTCGGGGATAAAATGTGTCGACAATTTGCCCTCGACAAACCGCTCGTTGGCCATCACCTTCAATTCGAAGGGAATCGTCGTATCGACCCCCTGGACGGCGTATTCGGTCAGCGCCCGGCGCATGCGCGATATCGACTGCCGGCGGTCATCGCCCCACGTGATCAATTTGGCGATCAGGGGATCATAGTAAACCGGAATCGTGTCTCCGGCGACGAAACCGGAATCGACCCGAACTCCCGGGCCGGCCGGTTCCCGGTAGGCCGACAGGTGCCCGGTCGACGGCACGAAGCCGGCGGGGACGTCCTCGGCGTAGATTCGGCATTCGATGGCATGGCCGCGATGAGCGATATCCTTTTGCTTCAATGATAATTTTTCGCCCCGGGCGATTTTGAACTGCTCGATGACCAGATCGATCCCGGTAACCATCTCGGTGACCGGATGTTCCACCTGCAGGCGGGTGTTGACTTCGAGGAAATAAAATTTCAATTCCTGATCGACCAAAAATTCGACCGTACCCGCGCCGACATAGCCCGATTCGAGTGCGATCGCGACGGCGGCCTCGCCCATGTGGGCGCGAAGTTTGTCATCGACCACCGCCGACGGCGACTCCTCGATTACCTTTTGGTGTCGCCGCTGGATGGAACATTCGCGCTCACCCATATGCACGGCGTTGCCGTGGGTGTCGGCAAGAATCTGGATTTCGATATGGCGGGGGCGGTCGAAATATTTCTCGATGTAGACCCGCCGGTCGCCGAACGCCGATGACGCCTCCGACGCCGCCGTTATCAGGGCCGCTTCGAGATCATCGGCGGAATGGACGATCCGCATCCCCTTGCCGCCGCCGCCGGCAGCCGCCTTGATCAATATCGGATACCCGATTTTTTCGGCTTCCGCCCGCGCCCGGTCGATATCGGCGACATCGTGCTCGCTGGCGGGCGTCAGCGGCAGACCGGCCTTGATCGCCGTGCGGCGCGCTTCGAGTTTGTCGCCCAGAAGGTTGATCACTTCCGGCGTCGGCCCGATGAATATGATATCGTTCTCGCGGCACAAATCGGCGAAGACATGATTTTCCGCAAGGAAACCATACCCCGGATGAATCGCCTGCGCCCCGCACGATTTGGCGGCGTCGATGATTTTTTCATGGACGAGGTATGATTCGGCCGAGGTTACGTCGTGCAAGGGGTAGGCTTCATCGGCGGCGCGGACATGAAAGGCTGTCCGGTCGGGGTCGGAATAAACGGCGGCCGAATTTATTCCGGCGTCGCGGCAGGCGCGGACGATGCGCACCGCGATTTCTCCCCGGTTCGCAATCAGTATCTTGCTTATCTCAGGCATAGTCTTATTTCATATCACAACGGTATATTGCCGTGTTTCTTCGGCGGGTTGGAATCCTTCTTGTTCTCCAGCATAGTCAGGGCATTGATCAACCGCAGGCGAGTGCGTTTCGGTTCGATGACGTCATCAATATACCCCCGCTCGGCAGCAACGTAGGGATTGGCGAATTTCTCGGAGTATTCCGATACTTTTTCCTCGATCGCCTTGTCTTTGTCTTTGACTTTCTCAATTTCTTTGCGGAAAATAATCTCGACCGCGCCTTTGGGGCCCATCACAGCGATTTCGGCGGTCGGCCAGGCGTAGTTCAGATCGCCGCGCACGTGCTTGGAATTCATAACATCATATGCTCCGCCGTAGGCCTTGCGGGTGATGACCGTAATTTTCGGAACCGTCGCCTCACAGTAGGCATACAGCAGTTTGGCGCCGTTGACGATAATGCCGTTGTGCTCCTGATCGGTGCCGGGCAAAAATCCGGGCACATCCTCGAAGGTGATGATGGGAATATTGAACGCGTCGCAGAAGCGGATGAAGCGGCCCGCCTTTCGCGAGGAGTTGATATCGAGCACGCCGGCGAGAAAGGCCGGCTGGTTGGCGATAATCCCCACCGAGTAACCGCCCAGCCGCGCGAATCCGACGACAATATTGGGCGCGAAATCGCCATGGATTTCCAAAAAACGCCCGTCGTCGAAAATATAATGAATAACGTCTTTGATATCGTATGGCTTGTTCGGATTGAGCGGCACGATTGAATTGAGGCTCTCTTCTTCCCTGTCGTGCGGATCGTCGGTTTCGATAAAGGGCGGATCCTGCATGTTGTTGAGCGGAAGATAACTGAACAACTCGCGCGTGAAACGGATTGCGTCGGGTTCGTTTTCGGCCGCATAATGCGCCACGCCCGATTTGGTGGCGTGAGTCATGGCGCCGCCCAGTTCCTCGGACGTGACATCTTCGTGCGTCACCGTCTTGACCACGTTCGGCCCGGTGACGAACATATGGCTGATGCCTTTCACCATGATCGTGAAATCGGTGATGGCCGGGCTGTAAACGGCGCCCCCGGCGCACGGCCCGAGGACCAGCGAAATCTGCGGGACGACGCCCGAAGCGAGCGTATTGCGCAGGAATATGTCGGCGTATCCGCCCAACGATACGACGCCTTCCTGAATTCGCGCCCCGCCGGAATCGTTGAGGCCGATCACGGGGCAACCCACCTTCATGGCCATATCCATGATCTTGCAGATTTTTTCGGCGTGCGCCTCGGATAACGATCCCCCGAAAACGGTGAAATCCTGCGAAAAGACGAACACCTGCCGGCCGTCGATCTTGCCAACCCCGGTGACAACGCCGTCGCCGAGGTATTTTTTCTTTTCCAGTCCGAAATCGTGGCATCGATGCGCGACGAACATGTCAAATTCCTCGAAACTGCCCCGATCCAGAAGCAGTTCGATCCGTTCCCGCGCCGTCAGTTTGCCCTTGGCGTGTTGGGCGTCGATTTTATCCTGTCCGCCGCCGAGACGCGCCTGCGCCCGCCGTTCGTCCCGTTCCTTCAATTTTTTCTCAAGTGACATCGCTACCCTGCTTGTTTCGTGTCTTCGCACGTTTGGTCCATCAAGCCGTTTGCATCACCGGCTTGATGACCGTCTTAACCCCATCTTCGTACGCTCGGCCGATGTGGATTTCCGTGTCGTGATCGAACGCAATCGCGATCTCTCCGTCCAGCGCCCGCCCTACCAGCGACCGTTTCACCTTCATCGTCTCGCGCGGATACAAATCGACCGACGCCACATACGGGACTTTGAAATGATGCGAAAAGGGGATGATATCGGCGTAATAGACGATCGTCTCACCGCCCGATGAAAACTCGAACCCCTGGTGCCCGACGGTATGGCCGCCAGTCTTGACGAGTTTTACGCCGGGGACCAGTTCTTCGTCGCCGTCCACCAGCACCAACTGACCTGCAGCTTCAAGCGTTTTGAGCATATCGACCTTGTATACCGCCGAGGTGCGCTCATCGGGATGCATGGCGTCATCCCATTCGTCCTTCTGGACGACATACCGGGCTTTGGGAAAACGCGGCGTCAAACGATCATCGACTTTTTTGACGGCGCCGCCGGAATGATCGAGATGCAAATGCGACAGCAGCACGTAATCGATATCCTCGACATCGAAGCCGATTTCATTCAAGCCGGTTTCGATCCGCGACGGCTCGAAGGCGGCGTAAATCTTGGTCTCGCGTTCATCGAGAAGGGTGCCCAGCCCGGTGTCACACAGAAAAGTGTATTGCTTCGTTTCGATGACGAATAAATTCGTGTTCATCAGCACCAGGTTGTCCTCGTCGACCGGCACCAGCTTGCCCCATATTTTTTTGGGCACGATGCCGAACATCGTCCCACCGTCGAGCTTGAACGTCCGCTCGACGTAATGATGTATCGCAAAATTGCCGAACTTATACATGCAATTCCCTGGACCGCGCAAAAGGCTAAAGAATTTCCTCGTCCTTCCGGACGGTCGAAACAGTCGCTTTGAGCCATTCCACGATTTCGGTGGTCGCCGCACCGGGTGTGAAAAGTCTGGCCACGCCCATCTTTTCCAACTCGGCCGCGTCGTCGTCGGGAATGATGCCACCACCGAAGAGCATGATGTTTTCCGCACCTTTGTCTTTGAGCAGTTTCAAAATCGCCGGAAACAGCGTCATGTGCGCCCCCGAGAGGATGGAAACGCCTACGGCGTCGACGTCCTCCTGCACAGCGGCGGTGGCGATCTGTTCCGGCGTCTGCCGAAGGCCGGTATAAATCACTTCGAAGCCGGCATCCCGGAAGGCCGCGGCGATCACTTTGATGCCGCGATCATGCCCATCCAGCCCCGGTTTGGCAAGTAGTACCCGAATTTTTTCAGACATTGCGTTTTATTCCATTCAAAGTTTCGACATATGCTCAATCAATTTGTCGCTCACCCGTCCGCGACCTAAAACATCGGCGGCTCGGTATATTCGCCGAAAACCGGCCGCAGCGCGTCGACGATTTCGCCCTCCGTGGCATACACCCGGACGCAATCGAGGATCGCTTTGAGGGTGTTGCCGTCGCCTTTGGCGCACTCGGTCAAATCGGCCAGCGTGCGGGTAACTTTGTCGTTGTCGCGGCTCTCTTTGACCTTCTTGAGACCGGCCAATTGTTCATTCGCCTCTTTCTCGTCGATCCGGAGAACCGGGATATCGATATCCTCGTCCATGACGAGGCCGTTGACGCCGACGATGATGCGCTCATTGCGCTCGATTTCTAACTGATAGCGATAGGCCGATTTCGCGATTTCGCGCTGGAGATAACCTTCCTCGATGCATCGCAGGACGCCGCCGCGCTTGTCAATCTCATCGAAATACGCCTCGGCTTCCGCCTCGATCTTGTCGGTCAGCGCCTCCATGAAGTACGATCCCGCCAGCGGATCGATTGTGTTGGCCACGCCGGTTTCATGCATGATAATCTGCTGGGTACGGAGCGCCAGCAGTGCAGCCTTATCCGACGGCAGCGCCAGAGTTTCATCCATGGAGTTCGTGTGAAGCGATTGCGTCCCGCCCAGGACACCCGATAGGGCTTCGAACGCCGTCCGCATCAGGTTGTTCTCCGGCTGCTGGGCGGTCAGCGAACATCCGGCCGTCTGGGTATGGAACCGCAACAGCCAGCTCTTTTCGCTCTTGGCGTTGTATTTGTACCGCATCCGGCGGGCCCAGATTCTGCGGGCGGCGCGATATTTGGCGATTTCCTCGAAGAAATCCTGGTGGGCGTTGAAGAAAAACGACAGGCGCGGCGCGAACACATCCACGTCCTGCCCGGCCTTGATCGCCGATTCGAC
The DNA here is from genome assembly GCA_964549765.1 of uncultured Ignavibacteriales bacterium. Lineage (GTDB taxonomy): Bacteria > Zixibacteria > MSB-5A5 > GN15 > JAAZOE01 > CAZJWR01. The sequence continues at coordinate 76,420 of CAZJWR010000002.1, read as the reverse complement.
GTAGGTAAAGCCGTCGGCCAGCGTGAAGGCCAGTTCCTGCGCCGCCGTCGCGCCCGCCTCGCGGATATGATACCCCGAAATCGAAATCGTATTCCATTTCGGGACATTATCGGCGCTGAACGCCATCAGGTCGGTGATCAGGCGGATCGACGGCTCCGGCGGGAAAATCCATTCCTTCTGGGCGATATACTCTTTCAGAATGTCGTTCTGCAGCGTGCCGGTCAATTTTTCCGATGACACGCCTTTGTTTTCGGCCATGGCGATATACATGGCCAGCAGGATCGACGCCGGGGCGTTAATGGTCATGGAGGTTGAAATCTTCGACGGATCGATGCCGTCGAAAATGACCTCCATATCGGCCAAGGTATCGACGGCCACGCCGCATTTGCCGATTTCGCCCAGGGAACGTTCATGATCGGAATCGTATCCCATCAGCGTCGGCAGATCGAACGCCACCGATAGGCCCGTCTGACCCTGTTTGAGCAAATAATGATAGCGCTGGTTGGTCTGCCTCGGCGTCCCCATCCCCGAAAACTGGCGCATGGTCCACATTCTGCCACGGTACATCGAATGATGCACGCCGCGGGTATAAGGAAACTCACCGGGGAAACCGATCTTTTCCAGGTAATTATCCATGGACACCGAATCCGGGCCGTAGAGGATATCGACCTCGTCGCCGGAAACGGTCATAAAACGCGGCCGGGAATTCTGGGGATACTTGCCGTTCACCTCAGCCCATTTCTCGCGGCGCTTTTTCAGTTCCTTCAAAAACGATTTATCGAACATACGTAAACTCCATCAGATTCTGGTAAATGCATCGAAACCTTCTAATATACAATACGTTGCGAAAAAATCAAGCGCAGAGTCCAATTGCCGCACACTCGATTTTCGGCCCTCCCGCGCTTCGGTCCGGGCTTTCCGCGAACTCGCCGATCAAAGACCCCATCAAATATCGGCCCTCCGCCGGAGTGCGAAACATCACCCGGCGAAGGGCCTCGATTTGTGAAAACGGAAACGCAATCTCTATCGCAACAGACTGTTGGCAATCACCAGTCGCTGAACCTCGTTGGTGCCTTCGTAGATTTCCGTGACCCGCTGATCGCGGTACAGCTTTTCGATAATCGAGAATTCGCCGATATATCCGTATCCCGAATGAATCTGCATGGCCCGGTCGACGCAGAATCGCGCCATCTCGGTGGCGTACATTTTGGCCTGCGCCGCCTCGACCGTGTATTTCGCGCCGCTGTCCTGCACCATGGCGGCCTTATACGTCATCATCCGGGCCGCTTCGGTGCGGGTGGCCATGTCGGCGATCATCCACTGAATCGCCTGGAGCTTGGCGATCGGCGCGCCGAAGGCGATGCGATTCTTGGCATACTTGATCGATTCGTCCAAAGCTCTCTGGCAAATCCCGACCGCCTGTGCAGCGACGCCGATGCGGGCGCCGTCGAGAGTGTTCATGGCGATGATGAAACCCCGGCCGGTATCGCCCAATTGATTTTCACGCGGGACCTTGACGTTCTCCAGCGTGATCTCCGCCGTCGTCGCCGCCCGCATGCCCATTTTGTGCTGCAGCGTGCGCGCTTTCCAGCCGGGCGTGTCGGTCTCGACCAAAATGGTCGAAATCCGCGTCCGGCTTTCGTCCTTCTCGCCGATTTTGCAGAACAGGACGGCCAAATTGCAGACGTCGCCGTGCATAATGAAGATTTTCTCGCCGTTTATCACGAAGTGATCGCCGTCTATGATCGCCATCGTGCTCTGGTTAGAGGCGTCGGAGCCGGCATTGCGTTCGGTCAACACGAACGACGGGATCATCTCGCCCGAAGCGCATTTGGGGACGAATTTTTTCTTCTGCTCCTCGGTCCCGAATGTAAACACGGGATAGGTCGCCAGTTGCGGGATGGCCGCCATAAGCCCCGTCGGTGGATCGTAGTAGGTCAATTCCTCGATCATGGTGATATATTCGAGGTTGGAATACCCGCCGCCGCCGTATTCCTTGGGCATGCCGAAACCGACCAGTCCCTCCTTGGCCAGTTTCTGATAGTGTTCATGGGAAAAAGACTCTTTCCCGCGGTCGAGTTCCAGACACACCGGGAGTACTTCTTTTTCGGCAAAAACTTTTATCTTATCGCGAATCGGCTGCTGTCTTGGGTCAATATTGTAGGGCATCTTTCCTCCTGAACTTTGGAGACTATATTCCACTTTTACTTTTCACACACAATATCCGTTTTCGACGCTTTTTCAACCTCCCCGTCTCCCTGTCCGGCGTTCATCCTGCCGAATCTGCAGCGACAACTGATACGAAAATCAGCCGGCTGGCGCTAAACGTCGATAATAACGATTTGACCCGACAAAATCAACTCCATTTTCCCCCCTCGCCCGGCCCGTCGCCGCTCGATTCGACAGTGCAGATCGCAATTCGGGAGGTCGCGGCTGTCGCCGAGGCAGGAAATGCGGCGCGCATAGCGATGAAAATTGAGTTGAATATCGCCGTGTGATTCATTATACTTGACTCTGTGGGAAACCACGGCATGTCCGTGAGTATTCATGCCAGGAGGAACGATAGCCGATACCGTCGGGAGCGGAGCGAACAAGCGCAACTTGGAATATAGCAGCATCTGCGGAGACCATTTGGATACGACCGATCAACCCAAAGGAAACAGCGGACCGATAGAGATTGAGGAAAATCTTTGCAAAGGGTGTGAAATCTGCATCGAGTTCTGCCCGTTGAAAGTGTTCGTGAAATCCGACAAGCTGAATCGAAAAGGGTACTATCTTCCCATCGTCGTCAAGGGAGATGAATGCGTGGGATGCCGCCTGTGCGAGCTTCTGTGTCCCGAATTCGCCATAACCATCACCAACGAATAGCGGCGGGCAGCGGCGGGAAAGAGCGAATAGCATGGCCATTGACGAAAAAAGAAGCCGTTATATCGAGTTCATGGGGGGCAAAACCTACTTTATGCTCGGCGATCAGGCCTGCGCCTACGGCGCCATTTTCGCCGGATGCGATTTCTTCGCCGGATATCCCATCACGCCCGCCAGCGAAGTGGCCGAGTTGATCGCCCGGGAACTCCCCAAAGCCGGCGGTTATTGCGTCCAAATGGAGGACGAACTGGCCAGTATGGCCGCAATCGTCGGCGCCTCATGGACCGGCGGCCGCACCATGACCGCCACCAGCGGGCCCGGTTTTTCACTCATGCAGGAAAACATCGGCTATGCCGTCATGACCGAAACCCCGTGCGTAATCGTCAATGTTCAACGGAGCGGACCGTCGACCGGCCAGGCCACCAAACCGGCCCAGGGGGACGTCATGCAGGCCCGCTGGGGAACCCACGGCGATCATAATATCATCGCGCTGGCGCCCAATTCCGCCCAGGAATGTTTCGATCTCATGTTCGCATGCTTCGATCTGGCCGATGTCTACCGGACGCCGGTAATATTCTTGATGGACGGCGAGATCGGCCATATCCGGGAACGCCTCACCATGCCGGCGCTGTCGTTGATCAGTCATGCTTCGAGGAAATTGGCCGCGCCGGGGGAGGACGTCTTCGGCGGAGAGGAACTTGTTCCCGGAATTGTCCATTACGGCGAGGGATACAACGTCCACGTCACCGGCTCGACTCATCTCGACAACGGCATGCGGGATGTAACATCTCAGCATGTGCACGATAAACTTGTCAGAAGAATTTACCGCAAGATCGACGATAACCGGGAGGATATCATCAAGGTCGAACCGGATATCGACACGAATGGAAAAGCTCGCGTTGGGGTCATATCCTACGGCGCAACATCCCGGCCCGCTCTCGGCGCAGTCAAGCAGGCCCGCGCTCAGGGGAAAAATATCGATTTTCTGCGTCTCATCACCATCTGGCCATTTGCCCGGAAACAGGTGGAGGAATTCGGAAAGGATTTGGATATTATTCTGGTGCCGGAAATGAATCTCGGCCAATTATCGCGCGAAATCGAACGGTTTGTCGATTGTCTCGTGGTTTCCGTACCGAAAATCGGCGGCGTCCCCCACACCGTGGACGAAATCCATTATGCGGTCATGGAGGTGGTTTGATGAGCCATCCCCGTCACCGACTAATGGGCTATGTCCGCGAAGAAATCATGCCGCATCGCTTCTGCGTCGGATGCGGCTGCGGAACCGTTCTAAATGCGTTCGTCAACGCCGTGGAGGGAATCGGCTTGGACCCGACCAAAATGGTCTGTGTGTCCGGGATCGGCTGTTCGGCCTGGATACCCAGCCCCTATTTTAAAGCCGACACTTTGCATACGACGCACGGCCGTCCTATCGCCTTTGCCAGCGGCGTCAAAGTCATGCGGCCCGATCTTAAGGTCGTCGTGATCGCCGGAGACGGCGATATCGCCGGTATCGGCGGCAATCATCTCATCCATGCCGCCCGGCGCAATATCGACCTGTCGGTGTTCATGGTGAACAACATGATCTACGGTATGACCGGCGGCCAGGCCGCGCCGACTACACCGGTCGGAGTCAAAACGACCACGACTCCCCACCGCAATGTCGAACCGCCGTTTCGGGTGGCCGATCTGGTCGCGGCGGCGGGGGCCAGTTATGTCGCCCGTTGGACGACCTATCACGTTTTCCCTCTCATGGAATCGATGCAAAACGCGATGCTAAAACGGGGATTCAGTTTCATCGAAATAGTATCGCAATGTCCCGAAAACTACGGCCGCCGCATCGGCCTGCGCACGGGAACCGATTTCCTGCATCGCTTCAAAGAACAGGCCATCCGCATCGACAAAACGCGCGGCATGTCCGAGGAGGAACTCGAAAATCGAATCATCATCGGCAAGCTGTGCGATCGGGATCGGCCCGAATACGTGACCGAGTTGCATAAAATCACGCAGGAACAGACGGATATAATCGAAAAGGAAACAGCCGGTTGATCGTACGATTTGCAGGATTCGGCGGACAGGGGATTGTCCTTTCCAGCTATATTCTTGGGCAGTCGGCCATTTATGACGGCAAGAGGGCCATCCAGAATCAATCCTACGGCAGCGAATCGCGGGGCGGCGAATGCCGCGGCGATGTGATCATCTCGAACGACGACATCTACGAACTGGAACCGGTCGGCAACGACGTGCTGGTGGCCATGACGCAGCCCGCATATGATAAATTCGTTTCCCTTTTGAGACCGGGTGGGACGTTGATACTGGACGCCGACCTAGTGATAACCGACAGCAAGCGCGATCCCAAGGGCATAAAAAAGTACGACATCAAGGCGACCGATATCGCCTACAAAAAATATGGCCGCAAAATCATCGCCAACATGGTAATGCTCGGCTACATGAACACGCTGCTGAATCTGGTGTCGGCCGAATCGCTGGAAAAGGCGATTCTGGAAAACGTCCCCGCCGGAACCGAGCAGGTGAATCTGGAGGCGATGCGCGAAGGGTGCGCGCTCGCCGGCGAAATTATGAAGAAAGGATGATATCCCGCTCGCGATGAGAACCGAAATAAGATTAGTCGCCACCGGCGGCCAGGGAATGATTCGGGCCGGCGTCATCCTCGGCGAAGCGGCTATTGCCGACGGCATGAGCGCCGTCCAGACGCAGTCATACGGCCCCGAATCGCGCGGCGGGGCGGCCAAAGCCGAAGTCATCATCGCCGACGAGGCCATTGATTATCCGATGGTGATCAAGGCCGACTGCCTGGTGGCGCTATCCCAACCCGGATACGACAAGTATGCGTCGGAGATAAAACCCGACAGCACGGTGATTGTCGATGAAGATTTGGTAGAGGTCAATACCCCTCCCGATGCAGCAGCCCTCTATCGGCTGCCGTTTTCCACAACCGCCGATGCGCTCGGCAATCGCGTCGTTGCCAATATCATCATGCTCGGCAGTCTGTGCGCCATCACGGAAGCGGCCAGCAAAGACAATATGGTCAAGGCGGTCGAGTCGAGTTTTTCGGAGCGATTCCGCGAGTTGAATTTGAAAGCCTTCGCCGAGGGATATCGGATTGGCCGGGAAGCGTGCGAAAAAGCGCAGCAGGGTGGGAAATGAAAAGCGAAAAACCGAACATCGACGTCACATCGGCATACAAACCCACCCGACCGTTCACCGAGGAAGATTTCAACCGGGTCAAACGAGTGCTGGGCAAGAATGTCTTGTTCGTGCAGGGCGATATCGCCATAGCGTATGGCGCATTGCTGGCCGGATGCCGATTCTTCGCCGGGTATCCCATCACCCCCGCCACCGAGACCGCCGAGATGATGTCGCATCTTATGCCCAAAATCGGCGGCATATGCGTGCAAATGGAGGATGAAATCGCCTCCATCGGCGCGATCATCGGAGCGTCCCGATGCGGCGCCAAGGCAATGACGGCGACCAGCGGGCCCGGATTTTCCCTCATGCAGGAAAATATCGGTTATGCCGCCATGACCGAAACACCGTGTGTCATCGTCGATGTCCAGCGCTCCGGGCCGTCCACCGGCCAGCCGACCGAGGGAGCGCAGGGCGATATTATGCAGGCCAAATGGGGAAGCCATGGCGATTATGAGATTATCGCCCTTTCGCCGAGCACGGCGCAGGAATGCCTGGATTTTACTATCGACGCGTTTAATCTCGCGGAATATTACGGCGTGCCGGTCATACTTCTGACCGACGGCATTATCGGCCATATGCGGGAAAAGGTTGTCCTCCCCGATTTCAAAGATATTGATCTTGCCCGGCGCAAGGAACCGTCCCGACCCAAGGGTGAATTTCAACCTTACACCGCCGACGGGTCGCAGATTCCGGAAATGGCGAAATTCGGAACCGGTTTTCATACCTACATCACCGGCCTGACGCATACCGAGAGCGGATATCCCTGCACCGACAGCCAGCCGGATCATGACCGACTCGTCAAACGGTTGTGCAATAAAATCCGAGACAATCGCGATATGATCTGCCGCGTCGAACGCGATTATACAGACGGCGACGACAAATCCGCCGTCGGCATAATCAGCTACGGGGTCACGTCGCGATCCGTGTATAATGTCGTCAAGAAAATGCGTCGGGACGGCATCAACGTCGATCATCTTAGGATAATCACGAACTGGCCCTTCCCGGAAAAGGATGTGGCGGAACTCGCCCAACGAACCGGCCGTATCATCATTCCGGAACTCAATCTTGGTCAAGTCTATCACAGCGTGCGGGAAGTTATCGGCGGGCAATGCGAGGTCGTGCCGCTGTGGAAAACCGGCGGCCAGATATTCTCACCCGATGAAATCATCGAGGCCGTTAAAGGATAAAAGTGCGAATGTTCCGGAAAGGCAAACATATTCGGGAAACATATCTTGAGCAGGGCATGTGGCCGTCGATTTTCTGTCAGGCTTGCGGCAACGGCACCGTGCTGAATTGCGCCCTTCGGGCCATCGACAAGATCGGCCTGGATATCAACAAATCCGTTTTCGTGTCGGGCATCGGGTGTTCGTCGCGTCTGCCCGGATATATCGACGCTGACGGCCTTCATACCACTCATGGCCGCGCCATCGCCTTCGCCACCGGCGTGAAACTGGCCGATCCCGAACTGAACGTGATTGTCTTCACCGGCGACGGCGACTTGGCCGGAATCGGCGGCAATCATTTCATCCATGCCGCCCGACGAAACGTCGACATGACCGTCATCTGCGTGAATAATTACAATTATGGTATGACCGGCGCGCAGGTTTCTCCTACCACGCCGACCGGATCATTCACCATGACCTCGCCCTATGGCAATATCGAAACCCCCTTCGATCTGTCGGCGCTTGCTATCGGCGCGGGCGCACCGTATGTCGCCAAATGGGCGACCGCTTATCCTCATGAAACGATGCTGGCGATCAAGAAGGGGATCGAGAAAAAGGGATTTTCATTCATAGAGATTCTCTCCCCCTGCCCGGTCGGCTACGGGAGAAAAAATCAGCTCAAACAGGGTAAGGACTATCTGCTGTGGTACAAGCAGAATACCATCGGCCGCTCTAAATACGAACGGCTGTCCGAAGAAGAAAAACAAAAATGCGCTAAAATCGTGGTCGGCGAACTTCGGAATGTCGAAAAACCGGAATTTACCGCCGAATGGTCCCGGCTCGTTGACCAACAATTCGTGAAATAGCCTCCATGAAACTGATCGATGATCTGCTCGAAAGCGTCCGGGCTGGTGATTGTCCCGTGAAACGCGTCTGCATCGGTCTGCATTGGACCGTGGTGGAGAGCAAGTACACCGGCATCGCTCACACCTTCAAAACCGGGTATTGCGGCGAAGTTGAATCAGCCGGTGATCTCGTCGGCGGCAGCGCTTTTGAAATGGCGCAGCGCCTGACGCGGTGGGAAACACTCGAATCCGGCTTGGGGCTGGCGGCGCTGAATTCGCTGATCCAACCGTCGGGACGGCCCGGAAATATTTTCAGCGACATTTTTGGCATGGTCAAAGGAAAGACCGTAACCGTCATCGGCAGGTTTCCCCTCAATGATGACATCGCGCAGGAAGCCGCAAAGGCTTTCTTCCTTGAGATGGACCCGATGAAAGGCGAATTGCCGGCGAGCGCCTGCGAAGCGGTCATACCTGAATCGGATATTGTGGTCATATCGGCGACGTCACTGATAAACAAGACCTTGCCCCGTCTGCTTGAACTATGCGCAGCGGCGAAAGCGAAGGCGTTCATCCTCGGGCCGAGCACGCCGATGAACGATGTTTTATTCCGTCACGGAGCCTATTGCCTGGGCGGGGTTCGCGTCACCGATACCGATGCCCTCATCGCCTCCGTGATGCATAGTGTCAAGAACGCGCGCAGACTATCCGGCATCGAGATGATTGTCAGACCATAATACACCATCCATTTTCAAAAATACATCATGTCATTGCGGTAGGGTGGCCTATCCGATGATCGCCGCAGGCGGTCGAGGGTGGGTTCCCGCTTTCGCAATTTAAATTCCCGCATCTGACCTTACTGTGGGCGGCAGACACCCTCGTCTGCCCCGAATCCGACTGTCTGTCCTGCTTTGGCATCAATCCGCAATACAAAAACGCCCCCGTCATTGCGAGAAGCGGCGGCCACGCGTCAGCGCGGACGCAACGCGACGAAGCAATCTATAGCATCGCCATGATCAAGAACGGGCTTCTAGACCGATAATGTATCCGTACAATTACGCATCACGCAGCTTGCGTGCATAATCAGGCCACAGATTGCTTCGTCAGCCGTTCGCTTACAGCGACCGGCCTTCTCGCAATGACATTCATCATTTTATGGGAATAGAAATATCACGATTCACGTGGGCTGGGTTATTTATCTGATGCGTTGCCCTTCGCCGCGCGCATGGCGGCGACCAGGCGTTCGGGGGTCACGGGGAGTTCGTCGATCCGCACACCGGTGGCGTCGTAGATGGCATTGAGGATCGATGGAATCACCGGCATGATGGCGCCTTCGCCGACTTCCTTGGCGCCATACGGGCCGTGCGGTTCGTTGGATTCGACGATGATCGCATCCAGATGCGGCATATCCAGCGAGGTCGGGATTTTGTATTCGGCCAGGTTGGCGTTGACGATGCGGCCCTTCTTGTCGTAGATGATTTCTTCCATCAGGGCCTCGCCCATGCCCATCATCATCGATCCCTGCATCTGTCCTTCGACCTGCGTGACGTTGATGGCAAAGCCGCAATCGTGTGCCCCGGTGATATTTTCCAGCGTGACCTCGCCGGTTTCGAGATCGACCGACACCTCGGCAACTTGCGCCGAACAGCCGAAGGCGGGCGACGTGCCGACGGTCGCGCCTTTGAACGATCCGCCCAGACGCGGCGGGCGGTATTTGCCGGTACCGACGATTGAACCGATTTCGAGGAATGCGATTCGGCTGGCCTCGGCGAACGTCAGATCGGGTCCATCCGGAAGATCGCTGAACCCCTTGTGCTCCTGCAGGTATTCCTTCCTGATCTCGGAAAAATCGATCTGATCGGATAACGACACGACCTTGCCGTCTTTCAAATCAAGTGTTTCCGGCGGTTTGCCGACTTTCCCGGCGATTACCTCCAGTATCTGTCGTTTGACATCCTGAGCCGCTTCGCGGCAGGCATGACCCGTCATGAGCGTTGTCCGGCTGGAATAGGCGCCGAGATCGACGCTGAGATTGGAATCTCCCGATACGACCCGGACATCATCCATCGTGAGGCCCAGTTCCTCGGCCGTGATCATGGCCAGCACGGTATCCGAACCCTGGCCGATATCGGCCGCACCCGACGACACTGTAACCCCGCCGCCGACTTCGTCGGCCTTGGTGACGACCGTGCAGTGATAGGTGCGGCTCCGGTAGATCGAATACCCGGCCCCGGAAACAAAGAAGCCGCAGGCGGCGCCGATGCCTTTCCCTTCACTTCGGGTTTTGCCAGCCGCTGAACGTTTCTTTTTCCATGCGGCGGAATCCCGCACGGCTTCAAGCGCTTCACGCATGCCGAAACTGCTGACAAAAAGCTCGTTGCAGGTCGTTTCGCCCGCCTCCATCACGTTCTTGAGCCGCAGTTCGATGGGATCCATGCCCAATTCCTCTGCGATGCGGTCGAGCTGCACTTCGAACAACGCCCGCGCGATGACCGCGCCGTGCCCCCGCTGAGCGCCGCAGGCCGGCTTGTTGGTAACGACCCGGTAGCCGTCGTATTTCATATTTTTCAGCCGATACGGCCCGCCGAGAAGCGATCCCGAATAATATATCGTAGCGATTCCGAAACTGGCGTAGGCGCCGCCGTCGAGAATACATTTATGATCGAGAAACGCCAATGTCCCATCCTGCCGGACGCCTGTGGTCATGGTATGGAAAAACTGATGACGCGCCCGCGAATGGAGAAACACCTGCTCGCGATCGAACGTCAGCTTGACGGGCCGACCGGTTTTCATGGCCAGCAAACAGGTCGCCAGTTCGGCGGTGGAGCAAGACGCTTTCGGTCCGAACCCGCCGCCGACAGCCGGTTTGATCACCCGCACTTTATGCAACGGCAAATGCAGGGCCATCGCCAGCGTCCGCTGAACATAATGCGGCGCCTGCGTGGAACTCCACATGGTCAGATTGCCGTGGGCGTCAACCTCGGCCAGCACGCTTTGCGGCTCCATGAACGCACCATCCTGCATCTTGCTCGTCATGCGATCGGTGCGGACGATAAACGATTCTTGCCGCGCCTTCTCGACATCTCCGAAATCCCAGTGAACTTCGGCGCAGATGTTGTTTTTATACGTATCGTGAAGCTGTGGCTGTCCCTCATCCATCGCCGTGCGCCCATCCAGAACAACCGGCAACTCCTCGAAATCGACTTTAATCAGGTTCCGGGCCTCGATAGCGGTATCCAGGTCGACCGCGGCCACAGCCGCGATTTCATCGCCGACGTAGCGGACCTTATCATGGCAAAAAATCGTTTCGTCGTACCGGGCCGGGCTGACACCGTACGGTGTCGTGCCCGCTTCGCGGTATGTCACCACCGCTTTGACACCCGGCAGACGTTCAGCGCGGGAGGTATCGATATTCAATATGCGGGCATGCGCCAGCGGGCTGTGAAGGATTGCCGCGTACAGTATATTCGGCCGTTTGAGATCGTCGGTATACAGCGCCTTTCCCATCGCCTTATCGGCGGCGTCGACCCGGGGAGCGCGCGTGTTGAGGATGCGATATTTGGTCATTTCGCCTCCTCCGATGCCGCCTGGATGGCCTCGACGATTTTCTGGTAACCGGTGCATCGGCAGAGATTCCCGGATATTGCCCGCCGGATATCGTCCTCACCGGGATGCGGATCGCGCCGCAGCAACTCCGTAGCCGTCATCAACATGCCCGGCGTGCAATAGCCGCATTGGATGGCTCCGTGATCCACGAATGCCTGCTGGAGACGATTCAATTTGCCGTTTTCTGCCAATCCCTCCACCGTTTCAATCGTGCACCCTTCCGCCTGAATCGCCAGCGTCAGGCAACTGAACGTCGCCACGCCGTCCATCAATACCGTGCACGTCCCGCAATCGCCTATGCCGCAGCCCCTTTTGGTTCCGGTCAGACCCAGATCGTCGCGGATAAGCTCCAGAAGCGTCCGGCGCGGTTCGACGGCGACTTCATGCTCAACGCCGTTAACGGTCAATGAAATGATCTTTTTCATTTATCTCCACGGGCCCGGTTCAGTACGATTCTCAAAAGACGCAACGTCAGCAATTCGACCATCATCACTCGGTACCAGGCCGAGCCGCGATGATCATCGATCGGGCGAGCATCCCCGGCAGCGGCTTTGGCTGCTTTCATAAGTATCGATTCATCGGGAATTTTGCCGATTAAGACCTTTTTCACCGATTCCGCCAGAATCGGCGTTGGGCCGACCGCGCCAAGAGCGACGCGGATATCTTTGACCGGGCCGTCGGGCGATTCCAGCGCCATCCAGACGGCGACACCGACCATCGAAATTTCGAGCGCTTTTCGGTTGGCGAGCTTGTAGTAGGCGCTCCCCGAATACGGCAACGGCGGTGGGTAATGGATTTCGGTTAGGATTTCATCCGGCTCGATGACCGAAAGCCCCGGTCCTCGCGGAAAATCCTCGGCCGGCACGACTCGCAATCCAGAAGGCCGCGTAAGCGTCAGTTTTCCCCCCAGGGCAATCGTCGGGATAACCGAATCGGCGGCGGGGCGGGCATTGGCGATATTGCCGCCAATCGTTCCGCGATTGCGCACCAGCGGACTACCCAGGCTGTCCGCACCTTCGGCCAAGGCCGTCCAGCCGATACGGATATCGGGATGCCGTTCGATTTCGCTGATGGTGGTCAGGGCGCCGATGCGCAGGCCGCCGTCTTTCAATTTCTCGATGCCCTTGAGTTGTTTCAGCTTGTGCAATGACACCAGATAAGCAGGGGCGGCGTGGCGCGGGTCTTGGAGCACGGCCCGCAACGAACCGGCGGGGTCCATCAACGGATCGGTTTCAGCCGGTCGGCATTCGATCGTGGTGACGACATTGCCCTTCGGGTGTGTCGGGCAGCCGTCGCAGCGTGGGACGTGCTGGTGAATAATCGGGCGGCGCAGATCGACGAGGATATCGGTGCCACCGGCGAGGACACGCACGCCGTCATCGGCGTGTTCGGCCAGCATGGCACAGGCCTCCTCGACCGTATTCGGAACCAGGACGTCAAATCGCGGCAGTGTCATAGATTTTCCTCAAGCACGAAAGAATATATGATCGTTATCCACATATCGCAACAGCAAATCTTCATGGCCGCCCACAGTCCTTTATACACAGGTGGGTGACGCACTGCTTCAGGGCCTGTTGAACAACCCCTGCCACCATTGTCATTGCGAACCCGCCCTGCGGGTGAAGCAATCTGTTGTATCCCATCTACGCAATCACCATTAGTGGTTGGCGTACGTCCTCGTGCGCCAACGGTGATGTGATTCTCAAAAAAGGCTGGCAGACGGGGACGTCCGCCAGCCACAAATTCCCCGGGGGGTATTTATTTCCAGACCAGAAAATTCTCTTGACTTTTTTGGGACTTTTTGTGTATAATTTGAACGAACGTTCGATTTTATAAGGAAGTGAAGAGCCGTGGCTGCCGTCGCAAAAACAAAGGCAAAATCCTCAGCCACCCGCCGCCGCAACACTTACGAAAAACGGATGGCGTCGATTCTGGAAGCCGCCGCCAAGGTGATCGCCAGGAACGGCTTCGACGGGGCTTCCGTCCGCGACGTGGCCGCCGAAGGCAACGTGGGTTTGTCCGGCATCTATTACTACTTCAAGAGCAAAGACGAAGTGCTCTATGCCATCCAGCATCATGCGTTTTCCACCCTGGTCGAACGGCTGAGGACGAAAATGGATGAATCGGCGACGCCCGAAGATAAACTGAAGGCGGTCATCGATAATCATTTTCAGTTTTTCGTCAACCACACCGATGAATTCCGGGTCTGCATCCACGAAATCGACTCGTTGTCCGGTAAATATTACAAGGGCGTTCTGGAAACCCGGCGGGAATATTTCCGCCTGGTTCGCAGCGCCGTCGCCGAAGCCTGCCGAGGTACCAAAGACGACATCGATCAGGCGACGCTGTTTCTGTTCGGGTCGCTCAATTGGGTTTATATGTGGTATGATCCCGAAAGAAACGCCGATGTCGATGCCATGTCTTCACGTTTTCTGCAAATATTTCTGAATGGTATAAACGCATTATAAGAATCGCAGGAGGATTATGTTCGAGAAGTTTTTTGACTGGTACAAGAACCGTCATGACTACGCCCGCGACTGGCTCGCGAAAAATGACGGTCAGGTCGTCGGCTGCTTCTGCAGTTATGTGCCCGAGGAACTGCTCTATGCCGCCGGCATGCTGCCGGTGCGGATGCTCGGCGCTCACGAACCGCAGGATGTCACCGAACCGCATATTTTCGGGATGTTTTGTCCCTTCTGCCGGGACGTCCTGGCACAGGGGCTGAAGGGCCGCTACGACTACATGAAGGGTATCGTGCTTTCCCAGTCCTGCCTGCATCTGCGGCAGGCCTTCACCTCGTGGCGAAACCACGTGCCCGAGGATTTCTCGTTTTATCTTTACATGCCGAACAAGGTGCAGACGGAACACGCCCGCTCCTACTTCGCGGGAGAGCTGGTCAAATTCAAAGACGCGATCGAGAAATGGACCGGGAAGACGATCTCCGACACGTCAATGCAGGAAGCGGCCGAACTCTACAACGAAAACCGCCGCCTGATGCATGAAGTGTACGATCTTCGCAAGGGGGACAATCCGCCCCTGACCGGCCTCGAGGCGATGGTCATGGTGGCGTCGTCGTTTTTCGTCGACAAAAAAGATCACAATGCCGAATTGAAGCGTATCCTACTGGGATTGAAATCGCGCAAGCTCGACCGCGACACCGGCGCGCGTCTCATGATCGTCGGGTCCGAGGACGACGACACGGCCTTTATCAATATGGTGGAATCGGTCGGCGCCACGGTCGTCGTCGACGACCATTGCACCGGGTCCCGCTATTTTTGGAATTCGACGCAGTTTTCCGGCGATATCCTGAAAGATCTCTCCAACCGGTATATCGACCGCCCGCCGTGCCCGACCAAGGACTGGGAGGAACGGACCCGGTTTCCGCATATCCTGCAACTAGCCAAGGATTTCAACGTCGCCGGCGTCATCCTGATCCAGCAGAAATTCTGCGATCCCCATGAATGCGACATGGTGCCGCTGAAGGAATATCTGAACGGCAATAATTTTCCGACCCTATTTCTCGAATTCGACGTGACCGTGCCGCTGGGCCCGATGCGGATACGGGTGGAGGCGTTTTTGGAAATGCTGGGCGTGGAAGAGCTGTTTTAGGCTATTTGATGAAGAGGAGTATCATGGCTGAATATAAAACCGAACCGTTGAAATGCTGGCCGAAAGCCAAAGAGCTGCGCCTCAAGTATTACAAAGACTACCAGCAGGCGCGCGAAAAAGGCGGTATCCGCTGGACCGGCGGGGCGTGGTCGTTCGACGCCATTCCGGCGGGTTTGGGCCGCGATGTATACAACGTCACCGGCGAGCCGTACGCGGCCTCGATCGCGTTTGACCGCAAGCTGTCTCTGGAATGTCTGGAAGCGGCCGAAGCCAAAGGGTGGGCTCGCGATCTGTGCAGCTATATGCGCAACTACTGGGGATCGATGTACCTCGGCAAGTACGCCTTCGGCGGCGATTACCCCGATCCCGATTTCTGCTTTCAGGATCACATCTGCTGCAGCCACGGGAAATGGTATCAGCATGTCGCCGAATACAAGAAGATCCCCTATTTCTGCATCGATGTCTCGGTCGGCCCCTACAAGGATATCGACGAGAATCGACTGATGTTTGTCGTCAATCAGATGCACGAATCGATCGAATGGCTCGAAAAGGTCACCGGCCGCAAGTATCAGGATGAACTCCTGATCGAGGCCGTCGAGAACGAAACGCGGTCGACGTCCACCTGGGCGGAAGTCTGTTGCCTGAATATGGCCAAGCCGGCGCCGCTGGACGAAAAGACCATGTATTCGCTATACGTGCATGGGACTCTCGCCAAGCACTCCAAAGAAATCGCCGATTTCTACGAGGAACTCCGCGACGAAGTCAAATACCGGGTCGAGAACCATATCGCCGCCGTGCCCAACGAAACGTGCCGGCTTATGTCCGACACGCAGCCGCCGTGGGGATTTCTCAAGGTGTTCCGGTATCTGGAAAAATACGGCGCGATCTCGGTCGGATCGCTGTATACCTTCGGCCTGATCGGCATCTGGGAAACCAAGCCCGACGGCAGTTGGGGCCCCAGGACGACGCCCATGCAGAAGGGCGAAAAGATCACCACTCGCGATCAGGCCCTGCGAGTATTGGCCGATTGGAATCTCTCCAAGCCCGAATGGCAGCATTTTTACGATCCCAACCTCAAGACCGACATGATGCTTCAGATCGTCAAGCAATGGCAACTGGACGGGGTCATGCTTCACCTGAACCGGGGATGCGAGGGACTTTCCTGCGGCATCATGGAAAATCGCCTCGGTATCGCCAAAGCCGGCGTGCCGGTTATGACCTTCGAAGGCAACATGGGAGACGAGCGGGAATTCGATGAGAAACGGGTTATGGTGCGGATCGATTCTTTCATGGAAACATTGGGCGTCACGATGCAGAACACATCCACGGCTGCCCCGTAACGAAGCGATCGACGATAGCGCGTTTGGAATAGACATTTAGTGAGCGGAGGAAGCATAATGATTACAGCCGGAATAGACATGGGGGCCAAATATATCAAGGCGGTCATCCTGAAAGACGGGGAAATCGCCGGCAAGGCGAAGGTCGCAACCGGTTTTGACTCCACCGAGTCGGCCTCGGAATGTCTGGCACAGGCGGCCAAAGAATCGGGGATCGGAGTCGCCGATATCAAGCATATCACGTCGACCGGGGCCGGACGAAAATCCGCTCCCAATATCAATTCGGATATCACCGACGTGGGCGCCGCTGCCAAGGGAATCAATCATCTGATGAAAAACGTCCGGACGGTAATTGACGTCGGGGCGGAGGAAGGCCGCGGCATAAAACTGGAAGAGACCGGCAAGGTCGTCGATTTTGCCGTCAACGAAAAATGCGCCGCCGGCGCCGGCGCATTTGCCGAAGCGATGGCGCGCGCTCTGGAAGTCTCACTCGAGGAATTCGGAAAATTATCGCTCCAGTCGGACAAGACGACGCCCATGAACGCCCAGTGCGCGGTGTTCGCCGAAAGCGAAGTCGTCTCGCTGGTGCACGCCAAAACCCCGAAGCAGGATATCGCCCGGGCCGTGCACGATGCCATCTCGAGCCGCATCGTATCCATGGTCCGGCGGGTGGGAATCAATAAGGACGTGGCTCTGGTGGGCGGGGTGTCGTACAATCCCGGATTCGTCGACGCCCTCAGCCGGGCATTGGAAATGGAAGTAAGCGTTCCGAAAGATGCGGAATTCGTGGGCGCGTTGGGAGCGGCCGTGGTCGCGAGCGAAAGGGTGCAGTCATGACGGAACAAGTAAAAGAATACTGGCGGTGGAAAGAATATAACTGGCGCGACAAGAACATGGATCCGAAAGGAGCCGAGACCATCTCGGCCGGTGTTGACGTCGGATCGGTCAGTTCCCAGGCGGTGATTCTGGTCGATGGCAAGCTGTTCGCGTATTCGAATATGCGCACGGGCTCCGACAGCCCGGACAGCGCCCGCAAGGCGATCACATGGGCCATGGAAAACACCGGCCTGACTCTGGACGATATTCATTATACGGTGGGCACCGGCTACGGCCGCGTCAACGTCCCCTTTGCCGACCGCGCCATCACCGAAATCGCCTGCCACGCCCGGGGCGGCAATTTCATGTACGGGTCATCGGTGCGGACGATCCTGGATATGGGCGGACAAGACTGCAAGGCAATCCTGTGCGATGAGAAGGGCAAAGTCACCAACTTCCTGATGAACGACAAATGCGCCGCCGGCACCGGACGGGGCATGGAAGTGTTCGCCGACCTGCTGTCGGTATCCATCGAAGACGTCGGCGAGATGTCGCTGGACGTGGACGAAGAACCGCCGCCGGTGTCGTCGACCTGTGTCGTTTTCGCCAAATCCGAAGCGTCGTCCCTGCTGCGCGAGGGCTGGTCGAAAAAGCGCGTCCTGGCGGCCTACTGCTCGGCCATGGCGCACCGGGTCGTGTCGCTTCTGGAACGCATCGGCGTCCAAAAAGAATTCGCCATCACCGGCGGCATCGCCAAAAACGCAGGCGTGGTGACCCGCCTCGAAAAGGAACTGGATCTTACGGCGCTGAAATCCCAATACGACACCCAGATCGCCGGAGCGCTCGGTGCCGCCCTTTTTGCGAAAGCGCTGGTCGAGAAACAACGGAAGAAGGTCGCCCAGTGAAGGCCAATTACGGATATATGGACGGCAGCGGCAACTTTTTCATCACGATAGACACTGATCGCTGCCTTGAATGCGGCGATCACCCGTGCGTTGGCGCCTGCCCGGTGGGCATGTTCGAAATTATCGTCGACGATTATGATGACGAAGTCGCCGCTATCAAGGAAGAGCACCGCAAGAAAGTCAAATATGACTGCGGCCCGTGCAAGCCGACGGCCGACCGGCCCCCGTTGCCGTGTGTCGTCGCCTGCACCCCCGGCGCGATTTCCCATTCGTGGTAGCCGCCGGACGGCATCGCACGTCGGATTTGACTGCGCCGAATTTTATTGATTTTGCCTCTTCACACAGGTTGAAACATCGCTATGGCTATGCTGTCTATTACGATTGACGGTCAAACCGTCTCATGCGCCGAAGGATGCACCCTCCTTCAGGCCGCTGACGCCGCCGGGATATTCATCCCTCGCATGTGCTATCATCCCGATCTGCCCCCGGTGAGCGAAATGACATGGGCGGATACGATTCATCAGGGAACGACCGAAATCACCGGGGGAACGCCCGCTTCGGAATCCGAAACCGAGGCGCATTGCAACCTGTGTCTGGTCGAGATCGACGGTAAACCCGAACCGGTCAATTCCTGCATCACGCCCGCCGAAGACGGAATGATCATTCGCACTGATACCGACACGGTCATAAGCCGCCGGAAGCAGGCTCTGGCGAGACTACTCGCCGATCACCCCCACGCCTGCCTGACCTGCGCTCAGAAAGAAGGTTGCAGCCGCGCCGATTGCTCGTCGAACGTCGCCGTCGAGGAACGATGCTGCGTCTTGCTGGGCCGATGCGAATTGGAGAAGGTCGCCGATTTCATCGGTATCCCCGGCGATACCCAGCGCTACATACCGGTTCAGCGCCCGATCATCACCGACGATCCATTATATATCCGCGACTACAACCTGTGTATCGGCTGCCTGAGGTGTGTCCGAATCTGCACCTTGGCGCATGATCGCAATATACTGGGCGCCACATGGAAGGACGGTCGGGCATGGGTCGGAACCGTCAACGGAGCCAGCCTAAAGGACGCTCAATGCCGGTTCTGCGGGGCATGCGTGGAAATCTGTCCTACCGGAGCTTTGCGCGATAAAGACGGCGTCCCGGCCGTGCGCCGCGACGCGCCCGTTCCCTGCGCGGCCAATTGCCCTGCGGGAATAGATATCCCGCAGTATGTCCAAGCTATCGCCTCGGGTAATTATCGTGAAGCACTGGATATTATCCGTTCCCGCGTGCCGTTTCCCGGCATACTCGGATATGTCTGTTTTCATCCCTGCGAGGGTTTATGCCGCCGAGGGGAACTTGATCAGCCGGTCGCCATATGCGATCTCAAGCGTTTTGTCGCCGATAATGTGCTCGACGAAGCATCGCAGGCAATCGAAAAACTCTCCGACACCGGAAAGAAAGTCGCCATCGTCGGCTCCGGCCCGGCCGGCCTTACGGCGGCGTACTATCTGGCCCGCCAGGGACATCACGTCGATCTTTTCGACCGGGAAAGCAAACCGGGCGGGATGCTGCGCTACGGCATCCCCGATTATCGCCTGCCTGCCGACGTACTGGACCGAGAGTTAAAGATTCTGGATGGTCTCGGAATCTCTTTTCATATGGATCATCGTTTCAACGGCGGCAATCCGGCCGCCGATCTCAAGTCTCAGGGGTTTGATGCCGTGCTTATCGCCGCCGGCGTGACGGTGAGCAAAAAACTATCAATCGAAAATTCCGACAGCGACGGCATATACGCCGGGCTCGAATTTTTGAAATCGGCCAAGTCATCACATAAACCGCATCTCGACGGCCGGGTCGTGGTTATCGGCGGCGGCAACGTGGCAATCGATGCGGCCATGACCGCTTTGCGGCTGGGTGCACAATCGGTCGATATGGTGTGTCTGGAATCGCGCGACGAGATGCCCGCCCACGACTGGGAGATCGCCCAGGCCGAAGAGGAAGGCATAACGATCCACACCAGCCTTGGTCCGAAAGCCTTCACCGTGGATCAGAATCGGGTATCGGGAATCGATTTGAAAAAATGCACTCGCGTTTTCGACAGCCAGGGCCGGTTCGATCCAGAGTATGACGAGAACGACATAACCCATATCGATGCGGATGCGGTCATCGTCAACATCGGACAACAGGGTGACCCCGAACTGATGGCAGACGATACCACGATAACGAAAGGCCCCGGCCATACGCTGAAAGTGGACAAAGATTTTGCCCTCGGGCATGAGGGTGTTTTCGCCGTCGGGGATGTCGTGCGCGGACCGTCTTCGGTCGTTGACTCCGTCGCCGATGGCAGAAAAGTCGCCGATATCATCGACCGCTTCCTCGGCGGAAACGGCCTCGCCGACACCGATCACACCCCGGCCGGATTCACCGGATCGGAACCGGGCTTCTCCGTGGCAAATTTCGCGCAATCGCGGCAAATGCCGATCACGGAAATTCCCGACGTACGAAAATCGGGATTCGGCTTGATCCAGCAAACCCTTTCCGAACAAGCGGCGATATCCGAAGCCCAGCGGTGTTTGCATTGCTATCTCAGAAAGATGATCATGCCGGTCACCCTGCCGCCGGAAAAATGGCTGCCGCTGGCTGCCGACGCCGTCGATGCCGTACCCGAAACGGAAGGTGTTTTCCAACTGCTTGATTCCGACAAAAAAGTGATCCGCATTTCGGGAACGGCCGACATACGGCAGGGTCTTCGGGATTGCCTTGGAAATCCCGGCGACGCCCGGTGGTTTATCTGGGAAGCCAACCCCATGTACACCAAACGCGAAAGCGAACTGATCCAGCAGTATCTTCAAAAATACGGAGAGTTGCCGGGCGGCGGCGGAGACGACGATTTGGACGATTTGTTTTAATCTCCGTACCGGCCGGGGCGACGTATATATGAATGGGACGGTGGGGAGGGAAGGATAGTCATCCGCATGAGCGCAAACCTTATCGACAAATTGAAATCCGAAGGATGGATTCAGCAATTTACCGCCTCGGGCGCCCGCCTGCGGGAAGCCGTCGAAAATTATCGCACCCTCGGTTTTGAGGTCAAGACGGTCCCTGTGAAAGAATTGGAGCTGGACGGATGCACCGTCTGCTTTGACGGCGGCCCCGATGAGACGGTGATGATTTTCACCAGAAAAGAACCCTCCGCGCAAAACGCCGATGATGATATGTTCGAGGCCTGATTTCCATGACTCCGCATCCGTCAAAAATCAGCCGATTCGACGCCGCCGTTCTGATCGCCAGCGATCGGGCATATCGCGGCGAGCGCGCCGACCGCACGGGGCCGGGCTTGAAAGACTTTCTCGAGGATTGCGGCTACCGTGTCGGTTTTCTGGAAATCGCCCCGGATGACCGGCAGGCCATCGTCACGATTCTCAGGAGATGGGTACACAAAGACGGAATTCACCTGATCCTGGTATCGGGCGGCACCGGACTTGCCCCGACCGATGTCACACCCGAAGCCACCCTGGACATCATCGAACGGCGCATTCCCGGCCTGGAAGAGGTCATGCGCCACGCATCATTCGAAAAAACGCCGTATGCGGCCCTCTCCCGGGCCGTGGTCGGCTGCGTCGGCGGCAGCCTGATCATCGATTTACCGGGAAGCCCGAAAGGCGCTCTGGAAAATCTGCAGGTCATCGAACCGGCTCTGGAACATGCCCTGGAACTGATAAACGGGGAAACACCCGATCCATGATATCGCAACGAATGACATCACCGGCTCAATTGGTCGATCCGATGGGTCGTACCATCACCTACCTGCGCGTTTCCCTGACGCAACAATGCAACCTCC
Organism: uncultured Ignavibacteriales bacterium; assembly: GCA_964549765.1. Classification (GTDB taxonomy): domain Bacteria; phylum Zixibacteria; class MSB-5A5; order GN15; family JAAZOE01; genus CAZJWR01. The sequence goes on along the minus strand of CAZJWR010000002.1, from coordinate 54,241 downwards.
GATGCCGGTACTGCTATGGGTCGGAAACCGCACCTGCAAACGAGGGCCGGCAACTATCCGATACGGAACTTCTTCATTTGCTGCGATCATTCGCATCGACTGGTATCACAAAAATCAGATTCACCGGCGGCGAACCGCTCTTGCGACAAGGCATCGTCGATCTTGTCAGGCAAACATCGGCATTGGATGGAATTTCTCTGATCGGGCTGACAACCAATGGCCTATTATTGGAACCGATGCTCCCATTGTTGGCTGACGCCGGTTTGAATCGTCTCAATATCAGCCTCGACACGCTGAATCGGGATACCTTCCGACACCTCACCGGATTCGACCGCTTCGAACAGACCTATGCGGCAATTACGAATGCCGAAAAGAGCGGAGCGTTCGACCGGGTAAGGGTGAACACGGTCGTTATGCGAGGAATCAACGATGGCGAAATCCACCGCTTCGCCGCATGGGCGCTGGACCGCCGGCTCGAATTGCGTTTCATTGAATTCATGCCCGCCTGTGGATCGGGATGGAAGCAGGAACGTTTTGTCGGCGAGGATGAAATGAGAGCGCGAATCGGTCTGGATCTTGAAGAAACGCCACCGAACGATAACAATTCCGGCCCTGCGGTGAGATACCACGTGCCCGGTTTTCCCGGCCGCATTGGTTTTATCTCGGCCATATCCCGTGACTTCTGCGCCCGATGCAATCGCCTGCGGTTGACATCTTCGGGCCAACTCGTCGGCTGCCTGTTCGGAAATGTCTCAATCGATTTAATTCCGCTCATTCGTGATGGCGCGAGCGCTGACAAAATTGCCGAATTCATCCGCAACGTCATCATGACACCCGGATTCCGGAGCACGAGACGCGAACAAACCAGCGTCGACGGCAATCCGTCCATGCGGAGGGTCGGAGGATGAAAGAGAAGAAACTGACTCACGTCGATGAAAAGGGCGCCGCTCGCATGGTCGATGTCGGCGACAAGCCGAACACGGATCGTTATGCGATTGCCTCGGGGAAAGTACTGATCTCAGAGGAACTTTATCGGCAACTCCGCGACCATACTCTCAAAAAAGGCGACGCGTTCGCGGCGGCGCGGATAGCGGGCATTCAGGCCGCCAAGAAGACGTCCGATATCATCCCCCTCTGCCACACCCTGCCGCTGACGTTCGTATCGGTCGAACTGGAATTGAAGAATAATCCACCATCGGTGGAAATACGGGCCGAGGCCCGCACGCATTACAAGACCGGCGTCGAAATGGAAGCGCTGACGGCGGTATCGGCGGCGGCGCTGACGATTTACGACATGGGCAAAGCGGTGGACAGAAACATGACCATTGATTCGATCCGCCTGGAAGAAAAAGGTGGCGGGCGAAACGGCCGCTGGATCAGGGAGAAAACCGATTAGATTATGCCGCGAAGTCATCTGACAAAAGGACACCGATCCGCCGGTGAAGGTAAGAAAATGGCAACGGCATCGATTTTCCGCTTGTCGGTTTCGCATGAGAAAGGCACGAAAAAGACAAATGTGCCCGGCGTCATGGTAACGTTGCAGGGGATCGACGGCGACGCCCATGCCGGGACGGCTCGAGCTATCAGTCTGCTCCCGTATGAAAGCTTCCGGAAGCTAACGACAGAAGGCATGGACCTGCATCCGGGCGACTTCGGCGAAAACATCACCACCGTCGGCATGGACTTCGAAAACATCGGAGTCGGGACAAAGCTGGCCCTGGGAGACACCGTCATCCTCAAAATCGTCCAGGTAGGCAAGGATTGCCACCACGGATGTATAATCAGGGAAACGGTCGGAGATTGCATCATGCCCCGCGAGGGTCTGTTCGCCCGCGTCATCAAAGGCGGTGTCCTGGCCGAAGGCGACATGATCAGGATTATAGAATAATATGATTACTTTGCACGAAGCCTGGTCGCGAATCGACGCGGCGGTGAAACACCTTCCGCCGGCGCGCGTGCCATTGGATCAAGCCATCGGCTGCCGTATCGCCGAAAATATCATTGCGGCCATCAATGTCCCAGAATTTCCGGCCTCCTCCATGGACGGCATCGCCGTCCGTATCGCCGATATCGACGGCGACGGACCGTGGCGGCTGCCCATCCAATCGATTATTGCCGCTGGCCCCACAGAACCGCCGACGCTGAAAGACGGCCATGTCTGCAAAATCATGACCGGTGCGCCGCTGCCACAGGGAGCCGATACGGTCATAAAGATTGAAGACATCGCCGTCGAATCCGACCATGCCTTAATCCGAAGTATGCCGCGCCGGGGAGATTTCGTCAGGCCATTTGGGAATGATATGACCGCCGGCCAGATGATCTTCGAGGATGGGAACATTTTGCAGCCGCCTGACATCGGGATACTCGCGTCATTGGGCATGACCGAAGTGTCGATCATCCCGAAACCGCGAACTGCCGTCATATCCACCGGCCCGGAGATCGTCGCACCGGGCGAAAAGCTGGCTTACGGGCAAATCTACGACGCCAATCTCGCTTCGCTGTATGCTCTGCTGCTGAACGACATTTTCCCGGTGGACATACGTGAACGAGTTTCTCCCAACGATCGCGATAGCTTCGGTAATAGACTTCGGAGCCTGCTCGAACGTCACGATCTGGTTATCTCCACCGGGGGCGTATCGATGGGTGATTATGATTACATTCCCGGCGTGGTGGAGAGGATGGGCGGAGACATTCTCTTCCACAAGCTCGCCGTCAAGCCGGGCAAACCGACGCTGATAGCTTCTTTCGGCGGCCGTTGGCTGATCAGCCTGCCTGGCAACCCGGTCAGCGCCGTGGTGGGATACCATCTCTATGTAAAGCGGATAATCTCTCTGCTGTGCGGCATTCCGCATCAGCGGCGTGTGATATCGGCCACGCTGGGTGATGACCTCCACATATCGGGAAACCGGTTCATGATCATCGGCGCCAGACTGGAATCGACAGACAATGGCGTGGTCGCTCATCCGGTGATTGGGCAGGAATCGGGAAGATTATCGTCCATCCGGGGAATCAACGGCCTGATATTGACCGAGGGCGGAAGCAGGACAATCGGCAAAGGCGAGGCGGTTGTCGTGGAAATAATAGATTCCCGATTTTATCCGTGAACCCGCCGCTGTTGCGGCCCGACGCGTGATCGCGCACGTCAGGGAAAACCAAAAATCGCTTGCGACGAAGGTCGATTTTCATTAGGATGGTAAATCAGGACATAAGATGACCGATCCGGAGACGTCGAATTCACGCAACCTATTCGGCCGCTTCGGGTACGTTGTTCAGGGATAAGCAGCGGAAGGCGGTTTGAAGACATGGAATCCCCGGTATCTGTCGCGAGCGAATGGACATTCTCCCCATCGGCGATTTTTCTCGCCGAAACGGCTTATCCGGACGTCATGAGCGATTTGCACCATCTGCACCACATAAATTACGATCGAAGGAGTTGGTAATGAAAGAAACGGCTCCACGGTTCGCCGATGCGAGAGTCCCCTATGGCGCCTGGGGCAGCAGTTATTTCCCGGCCTGGCAGATGTCCGCCTTGGCGGAAGTCAATATCGGCCAGTTCGCCGGCGAAGCCATGAGCAGAATCATGGGACTGCGCAAAATCCCCACCAGTGAACTCGACTACCTCATTATCGGATCAACCATCCCCTGGCATTTCAAATTCTGGACGGCGCCCCTCGTCTCCAGTTGCCTGGGACGGCGAATCCCCGGTTACCATATGGAACAGGCCTGCGCCACCGGACTTCAAGCGGTCGTTGCGGCTGCCGCCGAGGTGCAGGGCGGATCGAACGATGTCGTCGGCGTGCTGACCTTCGATCGCACCAGCGATTCACCCGTTGGCGTCTTTCCCGAACGCCGCGCTTACCGCCGGACCGAAGTGCTCAGCGACGTCTGGGACAACTTCGGCTTCGATCCCGCCACCGGTAACGCCATGATCGCCTGTGCCGGACAATCGGCCCGCAAGTACAAGACCGATCGCCGGGAAGTGGACGAGCTGGCTTTCTATCGCTACCAGCAGTATTTCGAGGCGAAAAATTCGGGATTTCTCGATAAGGTCCTGGTGCCGCTCGATGTGCTCAACATTCAGGGCCGCCCGCTGGGAAGGATCGATTCCGATATGGGCGTCCGGCAGATTACCCTCGATAGTCTGAGGACCATGCGCGAACTCGATACCTGCGTTACGGCGGGAACACAAACGCACGCTTCCGACGGCATGGCGACCTTGCTGGTGACAACCAAAGAGAAGGCGCGCGAGTTGAGCCCGCGACCGGAAATAGATATTCAGATCATTGCCAAAGCCGAAGTGCGGACTCTTCCCAGCCTCATGCCGGAAGCGCCTGTTTTGGCGGTTCAAAAATTGTTCGACAAAACCGGCCTGACCATAGACGATATGGCCGTCATGAAAAATCATAATCCGTTCGCCGTCAACGATGTCATCTTCGCCAAAGTGTTCGACTGCGATTGGCACAAGATGAACACCACCGGCTGCCCGCTGGTATGGGGACATCCCCAGGGACCGACTCTGACCAGGGTGATAATTGAAGCTCTGGAGGAAACCGTCGATCTCGGCGGTGGGTACGCGCTGGTCTTCGGCTGCGCTGCGGGCGATGTCGGCATCGCCGCAGTCCTCAAAGTCACGGACGGAGGGAGCCGGAAATGAAAGCACTAAGACAGCCAACCACGGATACTCTCGGTCTGGGACACGTCCTGGAGATCTTTCAAAACGGCCGCCTCCCCGTCACGGCGGAAAATCTGGTGGATCACATTTTCGGCCCGGCGGGCGAACGCGGCGCGATGGTCATTTCCGGAGCCAACGGCATCGTCGGCGCCGGCAAAACCATGCAGTTCGGTTCACGGCTTCTCCCCTATAACGTCCCGATCGTCGGCCTCGATTTCCCCGGCGCCCCGGACGGCCTCGGCATGCAATATCAGGGCCTCAGGGGTTCGTTCGGCCAACAGCGCGCCGACGAAATCATGGGCAATGTCATCAGGCTGAATTACGACGGCCGCCGCCTGCCGTCGGAATTGAAGCGGCTGCAGCCCCGCTTTCTGCTCGAAGCGATCCCGGAAATCCTCGATATCAAAAAGGCCCATTACGGTGTCTTCCGTGAGGCCTTTCCCAAGGCGGAAATTCGTTCCGTCACGTCGGGATTTCCCAGCTCGGAACTGGGCGTCGGAATCGCGCATCCGGCCTTTCCGCATCAGATAAATAAGGTCTTCGAAATTGTCGAGTCGAACACTTCGCCGATCACACAGCTTCTCTGGTCGGTAGGGTTGATCCCCATGCCGGTCAGCGATTATTGGTCGTTCGTCCTCGATGTGCTCTTCTGCGGCCTGACTCTGGCCGCACTGCGGTATCATCGCGCCTCGAACATGCCGTTCTGGAAAATCGACAAATTCGTACGCAAGACGCTCGGCCCGAACCCGTTCCGGGCGCATGACGCCATCGGCGCCGCCGGCGCCAATTTCCTGACCTGGTCGTGCCTGCATCACCTGAGCGAAAAATACGGCGACCTGTTCACGCCGACGGCAGACCTGGTGGAACGCAAAACAAGCGGGCAGAACTGGTATCCCATGAATCATTTCCGCCCCGTGGTCGATTGGACCATGGACGACGAGGACGAATTCCTGAACTGGGTTGCAGGTCCAACCATCCAAATGACCGGCCTGATGCTTCAGGAAAACCGTTCGCACCTGTCGCACATCAACGCCATCGGCGAATTGTGCGCCCAGTTCCGCAAGGGCATCCTTGCCTACATCCGCGAAATCGGGCCCGATAAGGCCATCAAGCGCGTCGAAGAATATCATAAACTCCATCCGGAGGCCGCCGAATCCCCCTGGAATCCGGATGTCTTCGGAAAGATCGAAAATGCCGAATGGCAGCAATTGTATGTCAACGCCGAGCACGACGGTAAGGTCGGCATTATTACGCTTGGCCGCGAAAGCTACAATAGCGACGTCGACGCCGAATTGAACCGGGCCATTGACTGGCTGGTGAATGAAAAAATCGACCGCGTCATCGTCACCGGCGATTTCCATCTGTCGTCGCAATTGGTCGGCGCCGACACCAGCGAATTTTTCCCGGCGCTGGAGGACAGTGACCAGGGCCTGCGGATATCGACGGCGTGGTCGCAGACGGCCCGGCGGCTGGCGAACGATTTCAAGACCTCGGTGGGATTCATTAACGGCAAACGCTGCCTGGGCGGCATGCTGGAGCTGATGATGCATTGCCATTACCTCGTTGCATTAAATGCGAGCGTCCTCGGCATGCCCGAAGTCACTCTACCGGTTATCCCCGGCATGGAGGGATGCCATTGGTCGTTTAGGAAATCCCGTCCCGAAGGCTGGCCGAAAATTATCAACCTGCTGCTGACCGGCAAAGCGATCCCGGCCGCCGACGCCGTCGGCTGGCTGGTCGATTATGCCGGGCCGATGGATGACGCCATTCAGATGGTCTGGAAAATCGCATCCGGCGACGGGAGTGCCCCGCCACAAAGAAAAATCGTCGAGAAGGCGCTGAGCGGAATCCCGGACGAAACCGGCCTGCCCGATTCCGGTAATCCCGCTGTCGAATCGGCGCGGAAAGCAATCATGGATTGCATCCGGGAATCGTGCGGCGCGCCTTTGGCGGATGCCCTTGGCGTACAGGCCAAGCATTCTGCTGGATTTATGAGTTCCCCGTTGTGCCGGGGCGGTGTGATTGGAGCGGCCTGCTCCAAAACGATGAATGTATAGCGAAAATATAGTCGGTTGCACGGAAGACAAATTCTTCTGAGGAGAATGCCATGAGCGCTGACAACAAAGCCACCATCAAGAAAATCCAGGCCACCGGCCAAATGAAGAAAATCATGGCCGATTATTTCTATGAGATGGATGCGGCGGCCCGAGAGGGAACGAAAAAAATCGCCTGGTGCACCAGCGTCGGACCGGCGGAGCTTCTGTTGAGCCTGGGGTTTCTCGTTTACTATCCGGAAAACCACGGCGCCATGCTGGGGGCCACACGGATGGCCACCGACTGCATCCCGGCAACCAATGCCATCGGGTATTCGCCGGACATTTGTTCCTACCTGACCAGCGACATCGGATCGTTCCTCAAGAAGCAAACGCCGCTGTCGCTTGCTTACAAGGGCATCGAGGGCGTCCCGAAACCGGATGTGCTCATGTTCAACACCAATCAATGCCGAGACGTGCAGGACTGGCTGTCATGGTATGCCCGCGAATTGCAGGTTCCGATCATGGGCATCTCCACCTTCCGCAACATCGGGCACATCACCGACGACATCCTGGCCGGTATCGTCCGGCAGATCGAAGACCTCATCCCGCCTCTGGTAAAAATTTCGGGCAATAAATTCGACATCGACAAATTCCGGGAATCGCTGGCCATGTCCAAGAAATGCAGCGACCTTTGGAAAAAAGTCCTTGAGACGAATATGGCCTCGCCAGCTCCCATGAGCTTTTTCGACGCCACCATTCATATGGGCCCCGCCGTCATCCTGCGCGGATCGCAGACGGCCGTCGACTATTATGAGTTGTTGCTGAAAGAGCTGGAAGAACGGGTCGCCAACAAAGAGGGGGCGGTCGAAGGTGAGAAGTATCGCCTCTATTGGGAAGGCATGCCGATCTGGGGCAAACTACGCGACCTGTCCGAATTTTTCATCGGCCTCAAAGCGGCCGTGATAACCTCGACCTATTGCAACAGCTGGATTTTTGAGGCGTTCGACCCGGCCGATCCTTTCCTGAGCATGGCCCGGGCGTATACCGAAATTTTTATTGTGCGAGACGAGAATTTCAAAGAGCAATATATCGAAGATATGGTTCGCCGTTTCAAACTGGACGGGATCCTGTTCCACGATTCCAAAACCTGCCCGAATAATTCAAACAACCGCTACGGCATGCCCGAACGGCTCGAAAAACGGCTGGGTATTCCCGCCCTGACCATAAACGGCGATCTCAACGACCTGCGCTGCTACTCCGAAGAGCAGGCCAAAACGAATATAGAAGCCTTCATTGAGCAACTGGAGGCCCGGTAATAATTCTTCTCTACGTGTGGGACCTGACAAACTGAATGAAGTACTTTGTCGGTATCGATATTGGCGCCTCGACCACCAAGGCGATTATTATCGATGAAAAAAAGGATGTGCGCGGCCATGCGGTAAACGATTCCGCGGCCGATTTCAGCGCCGCCGCCGACCGCGCCTATGCTGCCGCGCGCGAACAGGCCGGATGCCGCGACGATGACACATTTGTTGTCGTCACAACCGGATACGGCCGGCGCAATGTCTCGTACGCCGACGAAACAAGGACGGAAATCAGTTGCCACGCCGAGGGAAGTTTCCATCATTTTCCGCAGGCCCATACTCTGGTCGATATCGGCGGGCAGGATAATAAAATCATCAAGATTGACGACGACGGCAAACGAACCGGATTCAAAATGAACCGCAAATGCGCCGCCGGAACCGGAGCGTTTCTGGAAGAAATGGCGTACCGGCTGCGGATAGACCTGGGGCGGTTGAACGACATGGCCGGGAGCGCGAAAAACAACATCGAACTGGGCAGCTATTGCACGGTATTTACCGGAACGGAAATTCTGGCTAAAATTCGCGAAGGCGTCGACGTGGCCGATATCATCAAGGGGCTGTTTAATTCGATCATCAAGCGGGTCCTCGAAATGGACTCGATGAACGGTTCGATAGTAATGAGCGGGGGAGTCGTGGCATACAATCCATATCTTGTCACCATGTTCGAGGAAAAGACGAGCAGCAGAATATTCGTTCCCCCTCTCCCGCAGCTGACGGGCGCTCTTGGAGCGGCCCTGTATGCATTAAAACATCAAGGAGGTCAAGATGCTTGACGGCTTATTCAAGCCCCGATCGGTGGCGATTATCGGCGCTTCCAATAATCCTCTGAGTATAGGGCATATTGTCATCCAGAATCTCGTTGATCATAATTTCAAAGGACCCATCTACCCCATCAATCCGAAGTCGAAATCCATCAAAAGCTTCAAGACCTACGCCTCTGTGAACGATGTCCCCGATGAGATCGACCTCGTCAATATTTCGATCAAGAACACGCTCGTCCCCTCCGTCCTCGAAGAATGCGGCAAGAAAGGCGTTAAGTACGCCATCGTCCACACCGCCGGATTCAAAGAGGTCGGCGAGGAGGGACGGAAACTCGAAAAACAGATCGTCGATATCGCGCACAAATACGGCATGCGGATTTATGGGCCAAACTCGCAAGGCATACAAAATTCCGATCCGGCCGTATCGGTCTATGCGAATTTCACATTCGTACCCATGACTCCCGGCAATATTTCTATCGTCGCCCAGAGCGGCGGCGTTGGCGAAACGTTGAAATTGCAGTTGTATCGCATCGGCATGGGCATACGCATGTACGCCAGCTTCGGGAACGAGGCCGATGTGAGCATGAATGAAATCATCGATTATTTCGGTCAAGACGACGATGCCAAAGTCATCATGACCCATATCGAAACTCTCTCGGATCCCGCCGGCTTTCTCGAAGTGGCAAAGCGGGTGACAAAAAAGAAACCGATCCTGACGCTGAAAGCCGGGAAAACCTCGGAAGGCGTCCGGGCCGTGGCCTCGCATACCGGCTCGATGATCGAGCAGGATACGCTGGCCAACGCGATTTTCGAAAAGGGCGGCGTGCTTCGTTTCGATACCCAGCAGGAGATGATAGAAGCCGCCATCGCCTTTTCGACCCAGCCCGTCCCCAAATCCGATAAGGTCGTCATCGTCACCAACACCGGCGGCCCGGCCATTATCGCCGTCGATGAATGCATCGCCGCCGGCCTGAAACTGGCCGAACTGAGCCCGCAGACGGGAAAGACCCTCGGGGAACTCCTCTTCTCCGAAGCGATCGTTTCCAATCCGGTCGACGTCATCGCCACCGCCGGCGCCAAGGAATATGGCGGCGCGGTCGAGGCGCTTCTGAAAGACCCCAACATCGATTCGCTGATTCTCAATTTTGTGACGCCGCCGTTTGTCGACTGCGAAGCAGTCGCCCGCAAACTCGGCGAAATCGGCGCCGCCGCCGACAAGCCGATCGTCTGCATCATCCTGACGATCGAAGAAAAATTCGGCGAGGTCGTCCGGCTGGTCCGACAGAGCGGCATCCCCGTTTTCGATTACCCCGAATCGGCCTCCCGAGCGCTGGCGGCGATGATCAAGTACGGCCGCATCGCGCAGCGGGAAGCGCCCGCCTACCAAACATTCGAATCCGATAAGAAACGCTCTCAAGAAATCATTGGACAGTATTCCGGCAAAGATGTTTTTCTCCCCCAAGCCGATGTGTTCGAACTCCTGAAATGCTATGGCATACCGGCCGTGAAAAGCGTGAGAATAAAGATCAAAGACGAGCTGAAGAAAGAAGCCGCGAAACTCACCTATCCGCTGGTCCTCAAGGTGGATGCCGAAGCGATCGTTCATAAGACGGATGCCGGCGGGGTCTATCTCGATCTTCCCAATGAAGCTGCACTTCTCAAAGCGTTCGACGAGATGTCGGCGGCGTTCAAGGAATTCAAGCCCGGATTCATCCTTCAGGAATACCGCACCGGCGGCCGGGAAGTGATCATGGGCGCCAAGGCCAACCCCGGTCTGGCGCCGATGCTGATGTTCGGTCTGGGCGGCGTGTTCGTCGAAACCCTGAAGGACGTGCAATTTCGCCTCGCGCCGCTTTCTCAACAGGACGCTTTGGGCATGATTCACGGCATCAAAGGTTATCCCATACTCGAGGGCACACGGGGCGCGAAACCGGCCGATATCGACGCCCTGACGGAAACGCTGATGCGGCTCTCGCAGTTGTGTTCGGACTTCCCGGAAATCGACGAGATGGATCTCAATCCCGCCTTCGCTTTCGACAAGGGCAAAGGGGTGGAAGTGGTTGACGCCCGCGTGAAAGTCAAGACGGCAGGATGAATTGAACAAGGTTAATACGCAACAGGTAAGAAGGTCGGGGTCCTCGTGACGCGAAACGTAACGGGAAACCCGACCCAATGCATTTTCAAACATTCCCTCAGGGGACGGCTATGAACTGGATTCCGCTGAGTATCGTCTGCCTGTACGTCATCCTGCTCTATATCGTGACCTGGATGACCCGACGTCTCAGTCGCGGCGGCATGATCGCCTATCTGCTCGCGGGACGCAGCCTTCCCTTCTGGGTTATCGCCCCACTTCTGGCCGGGTTGGCCGTCGGCGGCGCGTCGACTATCGGGGTGGCCGAACGGGCCTACAAATCGGGCATATCCGCCGGATGGTACAATGCCGCCTGGGCGGCAGGCGCATTACTGGTCGGACTGTTCGCGGCGCATCGTTATCGAAAACTGGAGATCAGCACCCTGCCGGAACTTTTCGAAAAGCATTACAGCGTCTCCGGACGGGTTATAGGCGCCATCGGGCAAATCATATTGCAGCTTGTCATCACATCGTTGCAGTATGTCGCGGGCGGCGCCATCCTGTCATCTCTTTTGCCCGGCGTGTTCAGCTTTCACACGGGGATGCTGGTCACCGCCGTCGTATTCGTGGGCATCACGCTAATCGGAGGTTTCTGGGCAGCCGGCCTGACCAATATCTTCAATGTCATCTTCATCTATGTGGGAGTTCTTCTGGGCGCCTTCATGGCGGTGGGAAAAATCGGTGGATTCGGCCGGATCGTTTCGCAACTTCCCCCTCAGCATCCGGGCTTCGATCTCGGCGCCATCGGGTGGGGATTGATAGTCGCCTGGTTTGTGGTGATGTGTACGATGGTATTTTCGGTGCAATCGGTGGTGCAGATTAGTTTCGCCGCCAAAAACGCCCGAGCCGCCCGATGGGGTTTCCTTCTCGGAGGTTTGATCATCCTGCCGGTCGGTTTCATCAGCGCCGTTATCGGCGTGGCCGCCGCCGTTATGCATCCGGGAATCATCCCCACCGAGGCCCTCCCCCGCACGGTGCTGAGCCTGAGTCCGGTCGTGGCCGGAATGATATTGGCCGGCCTCTGGGCGGCCGACGTTTCCACCGCCTCGGCCCTGCTGATCGGCAGCGCCACGTTGGTCGTCGGCGATATCGTAAAACGGTTCATCGCTCCAGATTTGTCCGAGAAACGGGAACGGGTTATTTCGCGCCTCGCCGTTTTGGTGCTGAGCGTTTTCACCTATATCCTGGCGGTATCGGTGTCGGGCATTCTGCAAACGCTTTTGATCGGCCTGACCCTGACCACCGCCTATACCTTGATCACCCTGATGACCATCTTCTGGCCCTCGGTATGCCGCCGGGCGCATGCGACATGGACATTGCTCATGGCCATGGCCGCGCTTGTCGCCTGGCTCATATTCCCGGGGATCGGCGCGGCCTTTCGATTGATCGGGCTTCCTCACCCGATATTTTTCTGCTGGATCGTCAGCCTGGTCACATTCTTTGTCGTGTTTGTCGTGGATAAAAGAAAAATAGTGGCACCCACTTAACCTTGGGATTTCTTATATTGGGACGTCTGAATATAGGGAGACGATTATGGCGAATAATAACAACAACGATCAAATGCGCGTCGGTGTCATCGGCATGGGGCCGGTGGGGTCCATCCTGGCGGCCCATCTCGCCGAGGCGGGCGCCTATGTTATTCCGTGCGACATTATCACGACCAAGATGGACAAGATAAAAAAATCCGGGCTGCGCCTGAAAAATGTCATCGAAAAAACGGTTCCGGTGTCGGACGTATGCTATTCCATCCAGGAGTTGGCCTCGTTCGACCTCGATCTGGCCGTCGTCGCCGTAAAAACACCCAGCCTCAAAAAAGTTGTCGGCCAACTGGCGGATTTCGCATCGGACAAGATGTATGTCATGTGCGCCCAGAACGGCATCGACAACGAAGTGATCGTCGCCCGGGAATTCGGCGACGACAAGACGCTGCGAATGGTCGTCAATTATGCCGGAAGCATGAGCGACGCCAATACCGTCCATGTGAGTTTTTTCAATCCGCCGAACTATATCGCTTGCCTGTCGCCCAATGGCCGGCAAATCGTCGATAAAATCGTCGCACTCCTGAATTCCGTGGATATGGATACGGAAATTCCCGAGGATATTCAGGATTACATCTGGGAGAAGGCCATCCTCAACGCCGCTCTCAGCGCCGTCTGTGCCATCTCCCGCAAAACCATGAAGGACGTCATGGATTTCCCCTTCACGCTGGAGTTGGTCGAGGCAATTATCGACGAATCGGTGCGCGTGGCGGAAATGGAAGGGATCGAACTGGGCCGAAAATTCCGGCGATTCTGCATCCGTTACTTGAAAAACGCCGGGCATCACCGGCCCTCGATGCTGATCGACCTCGAAAACGGCAACCGCACCGAAATCGATCAGCTCAACGGCAAGATCGTCGAGTACGGCCGCAAGCATTGCAAACCGACGCCGCTGAACCAATGCGTCACGGCGCTGGTTCATCTGCTCGAATACACGGTGGAATAATCGCCGGCGCGGCGCTTCGGGCAACGTCGACAGGACCGATGTCCCGCCCGGTCGGCGAAACGGGGAACGACAAAAAGAGATTAACATATATAAATCCTGCAAGGAGGTACTATGGAAAGCATACTGGCATATCAAATGACCGCCAAGGATAAGCCCTTCGAACAGGTTACGCTCCCGTGGCCGAAGGTCGGCGAGGACGAGGCGCTGGTAAAAATCGCCGGCTGCGGGGTCTGCCATACCGATCTCAGCTTCTGGCATTACGGCGTCCCGACCCGCCATGAACTGCCGCTTGTCCTGGGACACGAAATCAGCGGCACGGTTGTCGAAGGTCCGGCGGCGCTCAAAGGCAAACCGGTTATTATCCCGGCCGTGCTGCCCTGCGGCGAATGCGAATTGTGCAAGAACGACCGCAGCAATATCTGTCAAAATCAGAAAATGCCCGGCAATGATTTTCACGGCGGATTCGCCAGCCATATCGCCGTCCCGGCCCGATACGCCGTGCCGGTGCCCGACGCCGCCATGGCCTCTCATTCGCTGGCGGAGCTATCGGTGATCGCCGATGCCGTCTCGACACCCTATCAGGTCATCGTCAAGAGCGGACTGAAAGCAGGCGATTTCGCCATCGTCATCGGCGTCGGCGGAATCGGTATCTATGCCGCGCAATTGGCCAACATCCTCGGCGCGAAAGTCCTCGCCATCGATATCGATCCGCAAAAGCTCGATCAACTCGCCGCCATCGGCATAACCTCGACCATAAACCCCAAAGGCCTCGACTTCAAAGAATTGAAAAAGCAGGTCAAATCGGCCTGCAAGGAGATGGGCGCATCGCCCTTCGGATGGAAAATATTCGAGACCTCGGGCACCAAACCGGGCCAAGAACTGGCCTTCGGGCTGTTGGGAATCGCCGGAGTCCTTTCCATCGTCGGTTTCACCCTCGATAAACTGGAAGTCCGCCTGAGCAACCTGATGGCCTTCGACGCCCAACTGATCGGCACCTGGGGATGCAAGCCGGAACTGTATCCCGATGTCATTGATCTTGTCGCCAAGGGTACATTGCAACTCAAACCGTTTACGGAGACGTTCGCCTTGTCCAAGATAAACGACATTTTCCAGCAGACGCTGGAACACAAACTGCTTAAACGTTCGGTCCTGGTCCCGGATGCGGCGGGCAATTGAGTACAAGTTGATAAACCCGCGTGCAAAGGCAATAGCGAAACTATGATAATAGAGGAGTGTGATGTTATGAGTCACCATTTAGTCAGCCACGATCTGGTCGATATCGATTTCAAGGAAATCATCTACGAACTGCGCCCCTGCCTCGATGCCGGCGGCAATCCCGTGAAGGGCCTGCACAACGCCTGGATTTTTCTTAACAATCCCAAGCAGTATAACTCCTACACGACCAACGCCGTCAAGGAAGTGATCCTGGCTTTTCGCAAAGCCTCCAACGACCGCTCCGTCGTGGCCGTCGTCTTCACCGCCGTAGGCGATAAAGCCTTCTGCACCGGCGGCAACACCAAGGAGTATGCCGAATATTATTCCGGGCGGCCCCTGGAATACAAACAATATATGCGGCTGTTCAACGATATGATCACGTCGATCCTCATGTGCGACAAGCCGGTCATCTGCCGCGTCAACGGGATGCGGATCGCCGGCGGGCAGGAAATCGGCATGGCCTGCGACCTGGCCGTCGCCAGCGACCTGGCAGTTTTCGGCCAGGCGGGGCCCAGGCACGGCAGCGCCCCCGACGGCGGCAGCACCGACTTTCTGCACCTGTTTGTCGGAATCGAACGCGCCTTTCAAAGCTGCACCCTCTGCGATATGTGGTCGGCGTATGAGGCCAAAGCGTACGGACTCATAACCGAGGCCATCCCGGTTCTGAAAGTCGACGGCAAATTCATCCGTAATCCGCTGGTGGTCACCGACCGCTGGCTGGATGAATCCGGTGATACGGTCTACGGCAGAAGAAAACCGGGTGATGAATATAAGAAGGGCAAAGAGATGATGGCAACCGGTGAAATCGACATGACGCCGCTGGACAATGCCGTCAACGCTCTGACGACCAAATTCCTGTACTTGATGCCCGACTGTGTGAACAAAACCCTGAATAGCGTGCGGAAGAAAAAACTGGAGCATTGGGACAGAAACCAGCAGTCCAACCGCGACTGGCTGGGTCTGAATATGATGACCGAGGCCAAAGCCGGTTTCCGGGCATTCAACGAAGGCCCCAAGGGAAATCGGGAAGTCGATTTCATCAAGCTCCGTCTCATGCTGGCCGAGGGTCATCCCTGGGATGATGAACTTCTCGACGCCATACTACCGAGGTGACATCATGGCGCAAAAAATCATAGTGGAACCGTTTCACGACGGCCAAATCGTCCGGGTAACGTTGAATGCGCCAAAGGCGAATGTCCTCGACGCCGAAATGATGGACAACATCCAGGAATTTCTGGATGTTTTGTCCGATCAGGATGACGTCAAACTGCTGCAATTCACCGGGGCGGGCGATCATTTCTGCTTCGGCGCCAGCGTTCCCGAGCATACGAAAGAAAAAGCCCCGGCCATGTTGAAGCAGTTCCACAAGCTGTTTCATACGCTGGCCGATCTGGCCATACCGACGGCGGCTCTGGTATCCGGGCAATGCCTCGGCGGCGGCATGGAATTGGCCCTGATGTGCAATTTCCTTTTCGCCGACAAAACAGCCAAACTGGGCCAGCCCGAAATCCAGCTCGGCGTGTTCGCGCCGCCGGCGTCGTTGATATTGCCGATGAAAATCGGCCAGGCGCGCGCCGACGATCTGCTGCTTACTGGGAAAATCATCTCGGCCGACGATGCCCTCGCGATGGGCCTCGTCAATGCCGTCTTCGAAGATAACCAATCGATGCTGGCGGGAGTCGACGCCTGGGCGGAAAAGGCCATCCTGCCCAAGAGCGCATCGTCGTTGAAATATGCCGTGCGGGCCGCCCGGTTAGAGTTCAACCGCACGCTCAGGGATGGTCTCCAAAAACAGAGGCGATTGTATATTGATGAACTCATGGCCACGCACGACGCCAACGAGGGCATCCAGTCGTTTCTGGAAAAGCGCAAGCCGGAGTGGAAGAACAACTAGAGCGGATGTCTCCGATATCTGCCGAATAGCTTTCAATGGACTGGTGCCCCATCCGAAGACCGCCGCAGGCGGTCGAGGGTGGGTTCCCGCTCATACTCCTTAAAAATTCATGCCGAATCGATGCAATTTGTCGCTCCGGGCCATTATATAGGGAGACCTGCAGAGTAGGGAAAAAATCTCCGATTTTTTCCCCTGTTGTAACTTGTTGCTACACAAGAAAAGGATGTCGAAAACAGTAAAAATGACAAAACGAACCCATTTCGCTATAACGCGATGAATGCCTGTTGGTTATACGGAAATTTCGGATTTCCAGCGATCGCGAACCGGGCGCTACTGCCCGTCGTTTTTAGACATCATAATTGGTGTGTCGTAACTATCCTGCGGCGTCTCCTCACAGGGTATACGATTAAGCACAAGAATTGTAATACGCCGGTTGCGCGGATCATAGGGATTTTCCGGAATCCGCAGCTTCTTGTCGGCGTATCCGCGCACATTGTAGACGCGCCGGGGATCGAGCCCACCCTCGACCATGGCCCGCCGGGCGGCGTTGGCCCGGTCGGTCGAAAGCTCCCAATTGGAATAATTATCGGCAAAGGAATGGTCCTGGGCGTCGGTGTGCCCCTCGATCACGATCATATTGGGAACTTTGCGCAGTTCCATGGCGATTGTCTTAAGGATCAATTCGGCCTTGGTGCTGAGCATGGCGCGGCCGGATTTGAAGAATGTGATGTTGTCGCTGCCCTCGATAAGTTGGATCTGCAAGCCTTCCTGGGTCATTTCGATTTCGATGGCGTTGCGGAGAATATCGAGACCGGGGATGCCATCCATCACTTCCTTGATATGATTGCCGAGCGCCTCCATATCCTTTTTCAACTGTTCCTGCTGCGTCATTTCATCACCGGCCCCGGTGCCGATAGCGCCGCCCTTGAGCGCGCCGGCGCCGCCTTTCA
This sequence comes from uncultured Ignavibacteriales bacterium, assembly GCA_964549765.1. GTDB lineage: Bacteria > Zixibacteria > MSB-5A5 > GN15 > JAAZOE01 > CAZJWR01. The sequence continues at coordinate 36,734 of CAZJWR010000002.1, read as the reverse complement.
GGACACTGGCTTTGAAATTCTTGCCGTGATGCACCGGATCGAGAAAATACGATTGGACGGCCTGCCGGATTACATTCGACTGGGTGACCAGCCACATGACGAGAAAGAAGGCCATCATGGCGGTGACGAAATCGGCATAGGCGACCTTCCAGGCGCCGCCGTGATGACCGCCGTGTTTGCCCACCTTTTTGACGACGATTATCGGTTGCTCTTTTTTCTGCTCGTCGGCCATCGATTACCCCTTGCGCGTCAGTTTGCAGGCATCCTCGACCTCGATAAACGAGGGGCGCACCTCGGTCGGAATCGATCTGCGGCCGTATTCGACGGCGATCGACGGCGGAAAACCCTTGCAGAACGCCAGCAGGCATTGTTTGAGACAATGCATATAGGTCGTGTCGGATCGGTTGCTGGTGCGGATGTTGTTGGCCAGCGGGCCGACGAAACCGTAGCAAAGCAGCACGCCCAGGAACGTCCCGACCAACGCCGCGCCGACCTTGTGCCCGATCTCCTCGGGCGGGCCGCCGATGGCGCCCATGGTGATGACAACGCCGAGAACGGCCGCGACGATACCGAGACCCGGGAGGGAATCGGCGATGTTGGACAGCATCGTCGGGGGCGTATCGACTTCCTCATGATGAGTTTCGAGATCGACGTCGAGCAGGGCTTCGAGCTCATGGGGCTGAACCGACCCGGTGATGATCAATCGCATGGTGTCGGACATGAAACTGACGGCATGATGGTTTTGCAGGAAGGCCGGATAGCGCCGGATGACTTCGGATTCTTCCGGTTTCTCGATATGCGATTCGAGCCCGACCAGGCCCTCGCGCCGGGCGATGTTGAAAATCTCATACAGCATGACCATCTGCCCCGTAAATGCCTCTTTACCGTATCCGCCGCCGAACGAGGACTTGATCTGCCGGATCAGTTCCTTGAGAACGGGTATGGGAGTAGCCACGAGAAGTGCGCCGAGAGCCGCGCCGCCGATGATAAGAAATTCTGCGGGCTGGAAGAGGACCATGAGTTGGCCTCCCTCCATGATGAATCCACCGATAACGGCTCCGGCGACGACGATAAAGCCGACTATGGTAAGCATGGCATTCCCTTTTTGTACCGAGGACGGGTTATTACGCACCTCTTAAGTGTAAATCGGCAAATATGTTAAGCTATTTAGCGGGAAGGTGCAAAATATCCCGATTGCCGACCGAAATTTCACCGGGAATCTTGGTACAACTTGGAGGCGCGTCCTATAAGGGTAAGTACCCCAAAATGATCGGCCCGGACGAAGTCCGGGCCGAGACAGATAAAAAATTAATGCCGTCCCAAGAGGCAGCCGAATTGATCGACGCCGTCCCAACAACCGATGACTTCATTGACATACGGACAGTTGAGCGGGCCGGACACACAGGTGGACCTTCGGGTAATTTTATAGATCATACTCGAAGGACAGGTTCCGGGGCATTCCGGGCCGGTATAGGTTGTCCATGTGGTCTTGAATGCACATTCCCAGACACACAGATTGAGGGCATTGGCGCCCTCGTTCAGGGACAGAACGATGCCGAGCGTCAGGCCGAACACGACCAGAAAGGTCGAGGCAAGAATGATCGCTTTCTTCATAAAATCACCTCCTTCCATGGATTGGATACGATTGAGATTACATCCCCTCCCCTGTCGGCCGAATGTCCGGCAGGCAGATCGATTACCGATGACGCACGAGATAGGTCGTATCGCGAATTGATTCGGCGTCATCGCTGAAAAAACTCACGGCGCCGTCCCCGGTCACACCGAGGACCGCCGGCAAACCATGTACATCCAGATCTACATAAAGGTCGGCGTTATCGCAGAAATACATGGGACAGTATGAAGCATAAGGGGCCAGCTCCCCGGCGTCAAAATCGCCGGGCGGCGTCGCGACGACGACGAATATTCGCCTTCCTTCCCGCCGGTCAAGGATACCGTCTGCTTTCCATCCGGACAATAGATCCGAGCAGGAGCTGCATCCGGACATAGTGAAAGCGATGAGCGCATCTCCCCCCGACACGATTTCGCGCAGGTTCGACGGCCGCCCGTCTTCGGTAAACAGTTTCAGCGAGGGAACTGGGTCGCCGGGCGACGGCGTGCCGGACGATATCGCTTCCGTCGCAGATGTCCGGTCGCCGCCTTTCAGGGCATAGCCGATCTGGATGCCGACAAATACAGCCAGAAACAGAATGATCCCGCCGACAACAATGATCATGACGGCCCTTTTGATGGGAAATTTCGTCGATGCCATATCGATGCCTCCCCGTGCCGTGACAATTACGCCGCGCACCCGGAAGGGCCCGGATGGGCGACGATTTATATCGCGTAATTACGGTTCAATCGGAATAAGTTTGGGGCAACAACCGACCCAGTGAGTGGGCGGGCAATTGAGCGGTCCCCCAACGCATGTCGCGACCCAATACTTGTAATAGGGCATTTTCGGGCTGGTGCACAACTCCCCGGTTTTGTGGGTATTGCAATAATACTGGCCCACGCATTCAAGCGTACACAGCTGATAGGCCTGTGCCTGGCCGGGCATGGTAACCACCAGGCCGGCCGAGAGCCCGAATACGAAGAGAAACAGGCTTCCATAGATGGTGAGTTTCTTCATGGGACAACATCCTCCTTGATGAATGGTTTGAATTCGGATCGCCCTTATCCAATTCCGAAAATGGAAAAGGGGCTTCTCCTTTACAGATATTTTTTAAAAAATGCCGTATCGAGACGATAAACGTAGGCGTTGGCGACAAAGCCGATCGTTTCATCCGCTTTGACGCCCACGACGCTGGGGAAGCTGGAAATACCGCACTGCTCGCCCAGCTGCTCCATATCGACAAAATAGATCGGATAATCGCCTTCGAATTCCGCGAGGGGTCCCGCATTTAGTTCATCGGGCTGACTGGCGGCCAATAACACGATATGAACGCCTTTGTCATCGTTGACGATGCCGTTCGCCCGCCACTTGGTCAGCATGTTTTTGCACGGATCGCATCCGGGCAGCACGAAGGCGAAGACGGTCGGTTTTCCGCCGGTGATGTCGGAGATTTGCAGGGTATTGGCGTCGGGCGATTTGACCGGAAGCGCCGGAAAGGGATCGCCCAGTTTCAATATCGTTCGATTGGGCAGGTTTTCCGGGGTGAGTTCGCCGGGTTCGCCGCCGCCGCCGCGAATGGCAAAGCCGGTGCGGATGCCGAGAAACACGGCGAAAAACAAAACCACCCCGCCGACCAGGATGTACATGACGCCTTCCTTGACGGAGAACGCACGCGTAGCCATGAGGTCTCTCCTTGTAGATATGTGTCCGGGACTGATGCCGGTGATGCCGAATGATGCCTGAATCCCCAGTCCTGAAGTAACATAATAATCGTCCCCGCCGGATATGTCAAGAAGAACCTGCCGGTGGGCGGCGGCATCGGTCGTCCCGGGCTGATCCGCGTTTTCGAGGCGGGCGGGGAAATTCGCAAAATTCAATCCGGACACGATCGGGAATTTGGGGGGGAACTGCCCTGCCGGCCAGCGGTTTATAGAGATAGAGTCGGCGCGGCCGGCGGCTTCCGAAAAAGAGGTTGACCGGAACGGAGATGAGTCTTATATTGCAAGGCTATAGATTGGGCCCATAGCTCAGTCGGTTAGAGCAGCTGACTCATAATCAGCGGGTCCCAGGTTCGAGTCCTGGTGGGCCCAGATGATCTTTGGAGTAGAAAAAACAGGGATGGGCAATTAGCTCAGTTGGTTAGAGCGTTCGGTTCACATCCGAGAGGTCACTGGTTCGAATCCAGTATTGCCCACCATGAAAGATTGTATTTTGGTGCGTAGACGAACGAAAAACAATCTCCGGCGTATATACGATTATCGCAACCATGCGAAAATGTACGCCGGAAAAACAGACAGAAAATTCAGGAGTGCCCGCCATGCGAATGGCAGGCACTTTTTTTATCGGTGGTAGCGTGATCCGAAGGAGCTGGACATGAACGGCGATCTGGAGTTGCTTTTGAAATTGCAGAGCATTGACTATGACCTGGGGGAGCTGGAGCGATCCAAGGAATATATCCCGGATATGATGGAAAATCTGCGGCGGGAGATCGAGGAGTCCGAACGGAAGCTCGGAGATATCTCGGAGGCCCTAGACAAATCCAGGGTGGAGCAGCGGGAAGTCGACTTGGAGCTGCACGAAAAGCAGGACAAGCTGAAGAACCTGCAGCAGCGGATGATGGCGATAAAGACCAACAAGGAATATGACGCGCTGGTCAGTGAAATCGATCAGATCAAGGAGCGTATCAACGACTTGGAAACCCGAGCCGTGGACCTGATGGAGGCGATCGAGGAATACGAGAACGAAATCGAGGGACTCGACGGTCAGGTCGAGGGGATTAAGAGAATCAACAAGGAACAGATAGCGAGTTTGCAGGAGCAGATCGATTCGGTCGGGTCCAAGATAAATGACAAGGAAAAGGAACGGAAAAACCTGGTCGGACAAGTGAGCCAGCGGGTGCTGCGGGCGTATGATCGCATTCGTCGGGGCAAAGGCGGGGCGGCTGTGGTGCCGGTCAAAAAGCGGGCCTGCGGCGCCTGCTACAAGGCCCTGCCGCCGCAGAAAATCCAAGAAATCAAACTCGGCCAGAGCATCATCACCTGCGACAGCTGCGGGCGGATGCTGATCTGGACCGAAGACAGCAATAATTAGTGAAGTGACGGTGGAATAATATGGCGACAATTCTCGACCAGGACGGTCTGACATTTGATGATGTGCTTCTCACCCCGGGATATTCCGAGGTACTGCCGGTGCAGGTGGACGTGACAACCCGGCTGACGGCGACAATTGCTCTCAACTTGCCGATGGTATCCGCGGCCATGGATACGGTTACGGAGGCCGAGTTGGCTATTGCTATGGCTCGTCAGGGCGGCATCGGGATAATCCACAAAAATCTCTCGCCCGACCGGCAGGCGGCCGAAGTCGACAAAGTCAAGCGTTCGGAATCGGGTATGATCGTCGATCCGATCACGTTGCCTCCCGACCGCAATATCGGCGAAGCGTTGGAAGTCATGAAACAGTTTTCCATTTCCGGAATTCCGATCACTGAAAACGGACGGTTGGTTGGTATTTTGACCAACCGCGATCTCCGTTTCCACACCGATCTGTCCCAGCCGATCAGCCAGGTTATGACCAAGGAAAATCTGGTGACGGTTCCCGAAGGAACCGATCCGGGGCAGGCGCAGCGACTGCTCCATGAAAACCGGATCGAGAAACTATTGATCGTCGATGACAAATTCAATCTCAAAGGGATGATCACGGTCAAGGATATCGCCAAGCGGATTCAGTTTCCCGCCGCCTGCAAAGACGATCGGGGGCGGCTGCGGGTCGGCGCCGCCGTGGGCGTGGCGCGCGACCTCGAAGAACGGTCCGAACGCCTGGTGGCGGCCGGGGTCGACGTTCTCTGTGTCGATTCGTCGCACGGACATTCCGCCGGAGTCCTCAAGGCCGTTGAAAAAATCAAAAAGACATTTCCCGATGTTGCCCTGATAGCCGGGAACGTCGCTTCCGCCGAGGGTACTCGCGCATTGATAGACGCCGGGGCCGACGCGGTCAAGGTCGGCATCGGCCCGGGCGCGATCTGCACCACTCGGGTGGTGACCGGCGCCGGCGTGCCGCAACTGACGGCGGTCATGGTGAGCACGGAAGAGGCGGCCAAATCGGATGTCCCCGTGATCGCCGACGGCGGTATCAAGTATTCCGGGGACATCACCAAAGCGCTGGCGGCAGGCGCGGAATCAGTCATGATCGGTTCGCTTTTCGCGGGGACCGACGAATCGCCCGGAGAAAAAATTCTCTATGAGGGCCGGACCTACAAAACCTATCGCGGGATGGGCTCGGTCGAGGCAATGAAGCAAGGCAGCCGCGACCGCTATTTTCAGGAGCACACCGACGAGGTCGCCAAATTCGTTCCCGAGGGCGTCGAAGGCCGCGTACCGTATAAGGGGCCGCTGGCCGATTCGGTCTACCAGCTCATCGGCGGCGTCCGGGCCGGGATGGGAATTGTTGGCGCGGGGACACTTAAGCAATTGCGCCAAAAGGCTAAATTTATTAAAATAACAGCAGCGGGTGTGGCTGAATCGCATCCGCACGGCGTGGCCATTTCGAAAGAGGCCCCGAATTATCAACGCCGGATCTGGTTTTAGAAAGTTGTGTTGTTGTATATAAAGAAACTGTGGTAGAAAGCAGGTTAAACGGTCGCATTTTATGACATAGTCTGAAATGAGGAAAGTCCGGGCTCCGCAGAGCCAAGGCGCCCCGTAACACGGGGGCGGAGCGATCCGACGGAAAGTGTCACAGAAAATTACCGCCCACCTGTCCGCCTCGCGCGGACAGCGGCAAGGGTGAAAACGCGGTGTAAGAGACCACGGATCGTCCCGGAGACGGGATGGTCGGACAAACCCCGCCTGGAGCAAGGCCAAATATGGAAGGATGAGGTTGGCTCGCCTCGCTTGACTTCCGGGTAGGCCGCATGAGGGCATGGGCAACTATGCTCCCAGAGAGATGATCGTTGGCCCGTCACGGGTGACAGAACCCGGCTTATTACCTGCTTCCTGCCGCTTATTAAGGAAGAAACACATGGTCTGGGGTGATAGAGCTGTCAGCCCCCAATGGGTGCTCGCCGTCGAGCCGCCCAGCGACCTTGTTGACGGCATCGCCGCCGCGGTGAACCTGCCCAAAGCGGTCGTAAAAATCCTGATCAATCGCAAGATCGATTCCATCGAAAAAGTTCGGAAATTTATCGAGCCCCGCCTCGAAGACCTCACCGACCCGTTCATCCTCAAGGGCATGGATATCGCCATTGACCGCATTACCGAAGCACTGCGGCAGAACGAACGAATCATGATCTACGGCGACTACGACGTCGACGGCATCACCGCCACGGCCCTTCTTTTTCTGGTGCTGAACCGGTTGGGCGCCCAGGTCGATTATTATCTGCCCAACCGGCTGACCGAGGGATACGGCTTGTCTCATGACGGTATTATGGAAGCCAAAAGCCGGGGCATTGATCTCATCATCTCGGTCGATACCGGCATTACCGCCGTCGAGGAAGTCGAATTCGCCCGTGCACAGGGGATCGAATGCATCATCACCGATCATCACGAAACGGGAGACCACCTTCCCAAAGCCGCGGCCATCGTCAATCCCAAGCAGGATGAATGCCCATACGACGCCGCCGAACTTTCCGGTGTCGGCGTGGCGTTCAAACTGGCCCAGGGATTGTATTCCCGACTGGGCCAGGACCTGACCGAACTCGAACAGCATCTGGATTTGGTCGCGCTGGGCACCTCAGCCGATATCGTGCCGCTTCTTGGAGAAAACCGCACCCTGACGCGGTTCGGCTTCCAGCAAATCGTCCGCACCACCAAACCGGGGCTCAAGTCGCTAACGTTCGTTTCGGGCTTGATGGGGAAAGATATCGGCACGGGTCAGGTGGTTTTCGTCTTGGCGCCCCGGATCAACGCCATCGGCAGACTCGGCGACGCCCAGCAGGCGATCAAGCTGCTCACGACACGCGACGAACATCTGGCGGCGCAAATCGCCCGCATGCTCGATTCGGAAAACCGGCGGCGAAAAAGTATCGACGAGGCCACGCTGAACGAAGCGTTGCTGCAGATCGATGAGGTCTGCGACCTCGAAAACGATCGGGCCATCGTCCTGGCCTCCGAGGGATGGCATCAGGGCGTGATCGGTATCGTGGCGTCGCGCCTGGTGGAAAGATTTCATCTGCCGACGGTTTTGATCGCTATCGACAATGGCGAAGGCAAGGGGTCGGCGCGCTCCATTCCCGGATTTCATCTCCATGATGCCCTACGGCGATGCGAGGATACGCTGATCCGGTTCGGCGGACATAAATACGCCGCCGGATTGACCATCCGCCCGGAAAACATCGAAGCGTTTCGCGAGAAATTGATCCGGGTTTCAGGGGAAATGCTGAGCGAAGAGGACTTGGTCCCGAAGATGTTCGTCGACGCCGAGATCGAACCGGATCAAATCGTGCCCGATTTCGTGAATCTGCTCGAAAGATTCAGTCCATTCGGTCCCATGAACATGCGACCGGTCTTTTTGACCCGCAATCTCGAGGTTTACGGCCAGCCCTACCGGGTCGGCAAGAATCATCTGAAGATGAAAGTGCGCAAAGGCGACGTGGTCCTGGATGTTATCGGGTTCGGATTCGGTGACCTGGTTCGACCGCTGTCGATGCGATCCGGGACGATCGACATGGCCTATGTGATAGAATTCAACCATTGGAACGGGGTCGCACGCATTCAACTGCGGGTTAAGGACATCAAATTCGACGCCGGGCACCTTCTCAGAGGAAACGCGCCATAGATTATGTCGCTGTATGAGAAATTTCTCGATGGCTCGGTCGTCGCTCTCTCGAAAATCATCAGCCACATCGAAGACACGCGAAACGACTACCGGGAATTGCTTTCCCGCCTGTATCGGAAAACCACGGGCATCTATCGAGTCGGTCTCACCGGGCCTCCCGGCGGCGGGAAATCATCGCTGGTAAACCGGCTGGTGGGGTTGCTGGCGAACAAGGGACATAAAGTGGCCGTCATCTGCGTCGATCCGACCTCACCGTTCACCGGCGGCGCGCTTCTCGGCGACCGGCTTCGTATGCAGGATATTCCGCAGGACAAGGGCGTATTCATCCGGTCGATGGGCAGCCGGGGATCGTCCGGCGGTTTGGCTCTGGCGACGTCGAACGTGACCGTGGCGCTGGATGCGTTCGGATTCGATACGCTGATTATCGAGACGGTCGGCGTGGGACAGATGGAGTTGGATATCATCGACGCCTGCGATACGGTGGTGGTGACACTGGTGCCCGAATCGGGCGACGCCATCCAAGCGCTCAAAGCCGGGTTGATGGAGATATCGGATGTTTTTGCCGTGAACAAGGCCGACCGGCAGGGATCGGATCAGATGGTCTATGATATCAAATCGGCTCTTGAGATGCGAGTGGAAAGACCCAAGTGGCAGGTTCCGGTGATCCCCACCGAAGCGATTCATAATAAGGGCGTGGATGTTTTGCTGACCGAAATCGAGAAGCATAAAGCCTATCTCGAATCGAGCGGTCTGCTTCAGAAGCGGCGGCGGCATCAGTTGAAACATAAGGTCGAGCAGGAGATCCAGCGGCTGGTGCAGGGGGACATTCGCGCTACGACGCTTGCCGGCGAAGTGCTTGACCGCGTCGTCGATGCTATCATGCGGCGTGAAGACGATCCGTATTCGGCCGGCAGGAAATTGTATACCCGCTTCAAGAGCACCAGTTGAGCGTTTTCTCGATCTTCAATACCATAAATAAAAAGGCCGATCAGGCATGTGATCGGCCTTTTTTCTATCAATCTTTCGGCTTCAATCGAGATGCCGATCAGCCTTCTTTCTTGACGCGATACAGACCGCCGATGATCGTACGCATGGCCTCGGACGTGCCTTCATAAATGCGTGTGATGCGGCCGTCCCGCCAGAGCCGTTCGGCGTTGTAATCCTCGGTGTAGCCGTAGCCGCCGTGTATCTGGATATTCTGGTCGGCGACGTAGCTGGCGACCTCGGAGGCTTTCAGCTTCGCCTCTGCGGCCGGGACGGAGAAGCGCTTGCCTTCAACTGACAGTCCCAGAGCATAATAGAAAAGATAGCGGGCGGCGTCGATTTCGGTCCGCATATCGGCAAATTTGAACTGTGTCGCTTGAAAACTGGCGATAGTTTTGCCGAATTGGACACGATTCTGGGCGAAATCGACAGCTTCCACAAACGCCTGTTCCGCGATCCCGAGAGCCAACGCCGCCACACCCAGTCGGCCAAAGTCGAGAACACTGAGGGCGATCCGAAGACCCTTGCCCATCTGGCCGAGGATGTTTTCTGCCGGCACCTTGACGTCCTGGAAATGAACGCTGCAGGCCTTTGACGCTTTTTGGCCCAGTTTCTTCTCGTGCGGGCCGACAGTTAAGCCCTCGGCGTCGCGTTCGACGATAAAGGCCGAAGGGCCTTTTTCCGTTTTGCAGAATACGACGAAATACCTGGCGACGTCGGCCGATGTGATGAAGTGTTTTTCGCCGTTGAGGATATAGGCATCGTCCTTGAGTTGCGCTTTGGCTTCGATCGAGAAAACATCGGTCCCGGCATTGGGTTCTGTCAGGCAGAACGACGTGATGTCGCCCTTGGCCATTTTCGGCAGATAGGTCGATTTCTGCTTATCATTCCCATACATTTCCAGGGACTTGCAACCGAGGCCCAAATGAGCGGCAACCAGCGTCGCCACGCCGCCGCTGGCCTTCGCGAATTCCTCGATCATCACCGCCAGAGCAATATTGTCGATTCCCATGCCGCCGTACTCTTCCGGAATAGAACATCCGAGATAGCCCAGTTCAGCCAATTCGGAGAGAAATTCCTTGGAGAGCCCCTCGACGTCGAGCTTTCGGGCAACAGGCCAGATACGTTTATCGCAGAATTGTTTCGCCATAGCTCCGAATTCCAGCTGTTCATCGGTCAGTGCAAACAGACTCAATTTTTCCTCCTTCGGCCTGTCGGCCCACGGTTATGGTTTTTGCTACGCCAATGTACGAAGATTTTCATGCGGTGCGCAAGCGTAACTTGGTGACGGGTTTCGCGCGATAGGTCTATCAGTGCGCCATTCTCTCCTGCAAAGCCCGCAGGGCACTCAGCACTCCCTCGGCGACGGCGTTGGCTTTGTCCGATATTGTATAGCAGAGCTTTTCGATACCCCGCGGGTCGATATCGCCGATTTTCTGCCCAATGTATACATTCAGGCCCTCGTGAATTATCCCCCTGACGATGCCGTCGATTTCCGCTACGATGGGAATTCCGGCGACCTTGCCGAGGATTTGTCTTTGCTTGACCATATCACCGATGGCGCAATCTGCCATAAATGTCCCGTTCGCCGGTGATCGCAATACCCGCTTGAGGCTGATACCGTTCACCGCCGCCGGAATGCCCGTATCCGCTTGCGGGGAGCCATCATAGATCACGCGCGCCAGATCGCTGCCTCGTCTGGTTTCGACCGCGGCGTGGCAGTTTTTCCCAACGATGAAACCCGGTCCCAGGCCAATCACGATCGGCGCCATGCCACGATCGGTGTCGATATTCTGCTTGAGCATTCGGCCGTCGATGACCGCTTCCGGCTTCAGATCGGGCAATGAAGCGGCGTTTGGATCTATAAGAAGCGGCACGCGATATTTTCCGACAACTTCGACAGCCTGATCAACGGATTGCACCAACTCGGCGGTAACGCCCTCGACCTGCATCTCGCCATTGTAAAACGCTTCGGCGTAGGAAACATAACGCCTGACACAGTCGGGGTTGGGCTTTTCGAGGGCGATGACATCGAAACCCACCTCGCAGAGGCGGCGGATGACACCCGACGCCACATCCCCGGCGCCTCGGACGACTATGCGGTTGTGGATAGATGGCGGGGTCATTGCTTGCTTCGGGTTATCCCGTTTTTCGCGGCTATAAGTTCGGCCAGGATGGAAACGGCGATCTCATAGGGACCTTCGCCCTTGATATTCAAACCGATTGGGGCGTGCACCCGATCCAGCAAAGCGCGATCTATGCCCAATTCCGCCAAAGAAGCAAATAATTTGGCGATTTTGGTCCGGGACCCGATCATGCCGATGTAGGCGCAATCGTGCTTTATGGCTCGCTTCAGAATATCATGATCGATGGTATGCGAACGGGTGACAATAACAACGAAACAGTCGCGGTCGAGGTCGGGAAAATTGTCGTTATACGCGGCATCGGTTTTAATCGTGTTTATCGATTTACCGTAGACGCCTAGGATGTCCGCACGGTCGTCGACGACTGAAATCAGAAAGCCCGAGCCGTCGGCAAGCCTCACCAAATCCCGACATATATGCCCGCCGCCAAATATGATCAACCGCTTGGCTTTGGCCCCGGCTTCCATAAAGACATCCGCCTCGCCGCCGCAAGCCATCCCGGTGGCGTCCGCGCCGGATTCGGCAAAGCGGTAGGTTTTCAGCAGGTGCTTTTCTTTCGATTTCATCAGGTGAAGACAGTCATCGATAACCAGTTTCTCGAATGTCCCTCCCCCGATTGTCCCTGCGGTATTTCCATCGGGGTAAACCAGCATTTTGGCCCCCGGCGCCCGTGGCGATGCGCCGGCGGTTTTTACGATCGTCGCCAGCACGTACGGCTGACCGGCCTTGTGTTTGTCATGGAGCTTTTGAATAATATCCATCAGCGCCTATTTCTCCGATTCGTTTTTCAACAATATACGGTAATCATCCTCGGTGTCGATATCTAATTGCGGCTTTTCGTCTTCTACCTCGATGACATCGGCCTTGTATTTCGCGACGAGATCATCGCCCACCCGGTCACCCTGCAGCGACAGCAATTCGGGAAAAAGATCTTTCGAAAATATAATCGGATGGCCGCGCCCAGAGGGAGTCATGACATACAAGATCGGCGGGCGCTTTTCCCGATAGCGATCAATCACGCGGTCGATAAGCCGATAGGTGACCGTCGGTTTATCGGCCACCAAGAACAAGGCCGCGTCGGAGTTGCCAGATATATGCCTGAGGGCGCATTTTATCGATTCGGCGCGTCCCATCGAGAATTTGCCGTTATATACAATCTCGATTCGACTCGACAGATAATGGGCGAGGACCTCATCGATCCGCTCGTGCTCATATCCGGTGACTATGATAATATCGTCAACCCGCGAGGCCGACACTTGCGTCAGTACTTCCTCGATGACCGTGTGATTCCGGTACGGAAGCAGCAGTTTGTTGGCCGAACCCATCCGTGAGGATGTCCCGGCGGCGAGAATGATACCTGTAATTCGCATACTTGATTTCGTTTCGCATTGTCTCCAAGCCGATATTCGCTGCAAAAATATACGCGGTGCGCCGGCAATGTCAAGCGCACTGGGTCGGTCGGAAAAAGCCGTTGATTTTTCGGGCGCGAATGATATATTCCCTGAAGTGTTTTGTTTGGACGTACTCGTTCATCCATGATACTGCGACAAACAAAGATATGGTAAGCTTCCGGATTCCAAAGGAGGACGATCAGATGGATCTGGGTCTTGAAGGCAGAGGAGCTATTGTAACCGGCGGCAGTCTCGGGATCGGCGCGGCCATCGCGCTGGACCTCGCCCGCGAAGGGTGCAATGTGGCTATCAATTATCGCCGGCACGATACCGAGGCAAAGACGGTGGTCGATGAAATTACCGCTATGGGGCGCAAAGGCCTCGCTGTCAAGGCCGACGTATCCAGTTTTGCCGATGCCGAAAATATGGTCGAAACGGTTGCCCGGGAATTCGGACAGCTCGACATCCTCGTCTGCAATGCCGGCATCAACTGGGATGGCGTCATCTGGAAGATGTCCGAGGAGCAATGGGACAAGGTCATCGGCGTCAACCTCAAGGGATATTTCAATTACAACAAGGCAGCGGCGATGAGGTTCAAAGATCAAAAGAGCGGCAAAATCATCAACATCTCATCGATAAACGGACTCCGCGGTAAATTCGCCCAGACCAACTATGCGGCCTCCAAAGGCGGCGAGATCGCCATGAGCAAGGCGTTGGCGAAAGAACTCGGGAAATTCAATGTCAACGTCAACGTCGTCGCGCCGGGCATGGTCATGACCGATATGGCGAAAAACATTCCCCCCGAATTTCTCAACAAGGCGGTCGATGAAACGGTATTGGGGCGGATCGCGATTCCCGATGACGTCGCCCATCTCGTGACCTTCCTTTGCTCCGACCGGGCGCGGCATATCACCGGGGAAGTGTTCAAAATCGACGGCGGCCAATACATTTAGGAGGAACGGGAATGACTCGCGTGGGAATCATTGGAATAGGACACGGACAGTTCGGCCGCAGAAGCGACGCCACCGTTCAGGAATTGGCGTTCGAAGCATATCGTGACGCCGTCCGTGACGCTGGGGTGGACCCGAAGGATATCGACGGATCGGTGATTGGTTCCGTCCCGGAATATCATAAGCAGCGGTCGCTAGCGGGCGTGGTGCAGGAATACCTGGGACTGAATCCAAAACCGACGTGGCTGACGGAGGTGGCATGCGCCTCCGGCAGCGCCGCCATAAGGACGGCGTGGATGGGCATACGATGCGGCGCGCATCGGTTGATGGCGGTTATCGGATGCCAGAAAATGACGGAGCTTTCCACTCCCGAAATCCTGGCCCTGATGGGACGGGTCGGCGAAGTACAATGGGAATCGGTGTTCGGGACGACGTTCCCGGCCTATTATGCGCTGTTCGCACAACGGCATATGCATGAATTCGGAACCACTCGTGATCAACTTCTACAAGTGGCGGTGAAAAATCATTTCTACGGCGCGAAAAATCCGAACGCATTATTCCAGAAGGAAATCACCATCGAAAAGGCGAAAGAATCCGACCCGGTATCCGATCCGTTCCAGGTATACGATTGCTGCGCCAATGCCGACGGCGCAGCCTGTGTGATCCTGGCTTCCGAGGATATCGCCAAAAATTCCAAGAAACCGGTCATATGGCTCGACGGAATGGGCTGTGCGACGGCCAGCATGTCGGTGCTCCGGCGGCCGGATTTGGTCAGCCTGCCCAGCGCGGGAGAATCCTCGCGCACCGCTTACGAGATGGCCGGTGTGGGCCCGAAGGATATCAAAGTCGCCGAAGTCCACGACTGCTTTACCATAGCGGAGATTCTGGCGTACGAAGACCTCGGATTCTGCAAGAAAGGCGCCGGAGGTCGTTTCATCGAAGAAAAGCAATCATACATCGGCGGGCAAACGCCGGTGAACGTCGACGGCGGTTTGAAAGCGAAAGGTCACCCGATCGGCGCGACAGGGGTTTCCATGACGGTCGAGATCGTGAAACAACTCCGAGGCGCAGCGGGCGAACGTCAGGTCCCCAACGCCGATATCGGACTCACCCATAATGTTGGCGGCATCGGGCAGTATTGCTTCGTCCAGGTATTGAGGAGGGATTAAGATCATGTTCAAATGGTTTGGCAAAGTCAATTTCTCTCCGTACACGAAGGTCACGGAATTCGCCGATCACCTGAAGGACGGCCACTTGATGGGGTCCAAATGCAAGGAATGCGGCAACGAATCATTCCCGCCGCGCGCCGATTGCAACCGATGCCTATCGGGAGATTTTGAATTCAAGGAATTCAGCGGCAAGGCGACATTGGTCACCTTCACGACCATCCATGCCGCACCGACCGGGTTCGAAGACGTCGCGCCATACACCATCGGCGTCGTTGACCTGAAGGAAACCGGGCGTTTGCTCGCTTGGTTCGGCGACACCATCCCCAAAGACGAGATAAAAATCGGTATGGAGCTTCAAGTCGTCCCCCGGATATTCGAGGAGCTGGAGGAGATCAAGGTCTATTATTCGCTGGAAAAGCCCGGGACGACATGGTCGAAAACAAAATCGACCAAGTGACCTTAGGTAATTTGCATTAATGATTTTGCGCAGGGCGGAAGTCCCCGACTTCCGCCTTTTTTCCTTTCGCCACATCATGCCCTCTCCGACGGTTACCGCCCTAGAAAAAAAAGTTGACCTGTTTTGATCAATTCGCAATCATACGTATATTTTACGCCCGGCACGAGGAGAAGACCACATGACTCAGAATCAACCAACACCAACGATAAGCTCAATGATCGATGAGATTACATCCCGGGTGGTGAAAACCGCTCCCTGGCTGACCGGACCGGTGATTGAGGCCATCCGGGAAATGAATGATACCCGGAAGGTCGCTCGCGTGCAGGAGGTTTTGGACAATGTGATGGTCAGCTTGAAGGGATTTCAATCGGATCTGGCGGAACTTTATGTCAAAACGCCGGATTTCATGCGGGTGCTGAGCCAAGTAGTGCGGTCCGTTGGGGACGAACCCCGGGGGGAAAAGCGGAGCTTATACGCAGCTTTCTTGACCGACAGTATCGTCTCGCCGCTGGAATCGGTCGAGAATCAAGCCCGCATGCTGGGCATTTTGAATCAGTTAAAGTCGGATCACGTGCGGCTGCTGCAGTCGTTGATGAATCTCCCGGCGCCCCAGGGATTGCATACGATGTCACCTCTCCAGATGCTCCGGGCGCAGATACCCGATATCCCGCACGATCGCATGCAGGGACTTCTGACGCAATTGACCGAGCTGGGAGTCAGCACCATCACCGATTGGTCTTCGGGAACATACGGGGATATCGAGCAGATCCGGAAATCATTGACGCCGCTGGGCAGACGGCTGCTGCGGATCATCGACGGGCAGCCGAGCAACGATTGAGGGATCAATGCAGATAGAATTCAGAGATTTCTTTCTTAAGCGCTGGCGCAAGTATTTTCCCGGCGCGGAACCGCCGTTGGTATTTTTCTACACGAACGATGATACCATCGCGCCACGGTATCCGAAACCCAATGTGTGGCGATGCGTCATATGCGACCTGGCGCGCGTCCGCAAAGGCAAATCGGCCCTGTTCGATCTTGACGTCATCGGATGCGGCGGTGGCCAACGCTATTTCGGCTTTACACAAAAGCTGCGGCCGAATTTCGAGTATTTCCTCTCCTGCGGCCTGCCGGGAAAAGTGAAAGGTGAACGCTATAAAAAGACTCCCGAGCTTGTCAAAAAGAGCATGGAAAATCAGCCGCCGTTTGCCGCCCCCGGCAAATACATCGTCTTCAAACGATGGGATCATCTTGACGAATCCGATAAACCGCTGGGTGCAATCTTTTTCGCCGCTGCCGACGTGTTGTCCGGGCTGTTTACGCTGGCCAATTTCGATGAATCGGAGCGGAGCGGCGTCATCTCGCCGTTCGGAGCGGGATGCTCCACCATTGTGTACTACCCGTATATCGAGAATCAGTCCGACCATCCAAAGGCGGTCCTCGGAATGTTCGATGTCTCCGCCCGGCCCTGCGTGCAGGGGACAGACCTCACCTTCGCCGTGCCGTGGAAAAAATTCGTCCGCATGGTCGAAAATATGGACGAGAGTTTCCTCGCCGGCGATTCATGGAAGAAGGTCAAAAGCCGAATTAAGAGGTTTCATTCCGAAGGATGATGGGCGCGGGGTGACAACGACCCCCAAATTGAAAACCGATGGTTGACTGTGGGCTTCAATTTATGGCACTATAAACGAATAAGGCGGCCGGAGCCGCCTTATTTTGCAGCACTATGGTTCTTTCGCCTATTATAGCGTGATGGTCAACGTCTGATTCTTGGCTTTGAGGGCGTCGTAGGTAACCGTGACCTTGCCGCTGCCTTTTACGATCCATTCCACGTCGCGTTTGCCGAACGACGGCACGCTGGTAAAAATCATCCAGGGGCGATGCTCAACCGTCTGCACCCGGTCGAAGACGGGGTCACTGACAATACCGCCGGAAACGACCTCAATACCATTCCCCGCGATTTTAAATATGTCCTTGCGCACGATATTCTTTCCCGTTGCCCTACCCGACAGAGTCGGGATGGCATTAGGGTTGGCCGCGCGAACGCGGATGCGATGCAGGCCGGCACCGAGGTCTTTGACGTCGGTGACCTCGAGGGCTACCTCCGGCGCATTCCGCGCTGTCATGATAACCAGAGAAGCATTGCGATGCACCAGTTCGGGAAGCATGAACGGCGGCGGGATGCGCGTCGTGAAAGTACGCCAGCCGCCGATTTCAATCTTTCCGTATTGGGGATGATCAAACTCCTTCCAACCATGGAACATCGTCCCTTGAGTGACAAAATCGTTGAATTTCTGGCGTTCCTCCGGCGGCGTACCGCCGTAGTAAGCCGCGGGCCGATCACCGGACGGTTTCTCGTCCTCGGTACGGTATTGTTCCTGAGAACTCATGAATAACTCACCCACGAAACCATAGATACCGAGGTTCGAAAACATAAACTCATCGAAATCGCCGTGTGTCGTATACATGTCTTTGGAACCGATGATATACTGATATCCGGGAAGAATCTTTTCACCTTCCTTGCCCAGAAAATCATAGACTCTGACGTCCTGGGGTGGGTAAATACCGGCCAGTTTGGAGCCGGGACCTCGGACGATCAGGCCTCCTGAATTGTGGAAGGCGTAATCGAAACAGATGTTCGGCTTGGACAGCACGAAATCGGTGATCGCCTTGGTTACTTTGCCGGATAACGGAAATTCGCCGGCGCCGTCCTGGACATACGGCGGCTGCCATTTGAAGGGATAATTCCGGTTCATATCCAGATAGCCGGGGCCGTCCTCGTTGAGCCGTCCGTCGCCGTCGTTGTCGATACCTTCGTCGCCGATCAGCCGCCATTCTCCTTTTTCCCCCGGTTTGACGCGGATCATGACGCGTGGATCATCGGGATCCGATTTGAATTGGCCGAACGGGTCGCGTATCCGCATCTCCATAATTTCGCCGTCGCCGTCGAGATCCTCAACGTCGTCTTCGTCGGCCAGTCCATCGTGGTCATCGTCGTATGGGACGCGAGCGGTACGGCCGATGTTGTAACCGCCGGCGTCGGAGAAAAACCGCCAGCGGCTGTCGACGTTGACGACCGGAATGATATAGAACGTGCGGCTGTCCACCAGATTCTCGATGACCGGGATTGAATCGTAAGCATTCAGCAGATATGAAGCGAGATACAGGCAGACTTCTGTCGCCTGAATTTCATTGCCGTGGATAGTGCCATCCACATAGATACCCGGTTTATCGGTATCCTTGCCCGTGGCCTTATTAGTGACGGTCAACAGCCATATATCGCGCCCTTCCTCGCTCTTGCCGATCGACCGAAGGTCGGTGAGATCGGGATAGGCGTCATGCAGTTTATTCAGGGCATCGATAACCGCCGGACCATCGTAGAAGTGATCGAACGTCAGGGGAACCTTGGCGGCCTGAACCGACGCGAATGACAGAAGAACCGCCGCCGCTATCGCTAAGATAAGTATTCTCGTACGCATTATTGACCACCTCCTGTCAGAGCAATCGTCCGCGAATCCGATCCGGCGCTGAAACTGCTGGCTTTGATCGTTACTTTGTCTCCGCCGCCGGCTTTCACTAGCCAGCTGACTTTCCCAACGCCGCCGGAACCGTCGATGATATCCAGCACCGTCCGGGGCCGACCTTCGAGAACCGTGATATTGTCTCCCGAAATAGTCGCTATCGCCGGTGTCGGCCTCTGACACCGCTTGCCCTGATAGGTGGGATATGGCAAAAACCCGTTATTCGCCACCCAGGCCTCGACTTTCCAGACACCATCGCTCATAGGCGTGATATCGATTTTATCGAGGGCGATTCGGGGCCGCCATGACGCCAGCTGGCGAAGAAAGGGCAGTTCCTTCATGATCACGGCATCGGCGGTGTCGGCCGGAGGCGCCACGGTCGAGTAGGGGATCATGCCGCCGATTTCAACCTCGCCCAAAGTCGGATGCTTGTATGACTTCCATGCCACGAAGGCATTGGGATTATAGTCGTAGAGCGCCTGTTCCGTCTCGTCGGCTCCCCCCGCTTCTTCTTTCTTCTTCATCTTGCGCATGATTTCAGCCATCTTTTTGGTCGTCATCATGCCGCCCTGGAGACCCATAATCACCATATCGGCCGTGTATTGGGCCGGCGCGCCGCTGGCTTTGAGAAAGGCATCGATCTTGTCTTTGCCCAATGCGATGAATTCCTCATTGGACATTTTTTCGATCTCGTCGGGAGTTATCATCCCCTCTTTTTTCTCGCCGGCTTCCTCTTTCGGGGATTCCGGGACCGTCCAAAAATCCATACTGTAAGTGGGCACGCCATACTGGTAATAGCCCCATTCCTCGATCGATCCCGACGGAAAGTCCTTTGCCTTCAGCCGCTTGCCGTCCAGCCCGGCTTCCTTCAGAAAATCCTTGTATCGCTTGCTGATTTCATTCCAGTACGGCAGGTCGTTGCGGTCGGGATTGACCGCCGCGCCGACGCCGAGGAATTGCAGCACCATTTCCGGCGTCAGATCCTGCATACCGGTGAACTCCTTGCCCATCTCGACCAGTTGATCGAGGGTGAATTCCTCGTCGGGGTCTATACCCAGTTCCTCTGCCATGCGATGCGGGAGGTGATATGTATCCTGGGTGGCTTCTGACCGTTTGGAACTTTCCGGCACATTCTGAAGACTGTTGGTGCGATCGAAAACAAGCAGCATGGCGATTTCCGGATGATCGAACGCGAATTGCAGAACAGCGCGGGTTTCCGGCTCGCTGGCGGGAAACAACCCGTTGGAATACGAATAATGCCGAAAATCGTGAGGGAAGTTGTGGCCGGGATTGGCTCCGCCCGGCCCGTCCTCGTTGATTTTCCCGTCGCCGTCGTTGTCGATCCCCTCCTCGAACAGCCGATATTTGCCCTGTTCGCCTTTGCCCGTTTCGGCCCGTTTCATAAGGACCGGGTTATCCTCGACGGCGATCCATTCGCCTTCCGGATGAACCTGGCGCATAACGGTGATATAGCCGTCGCCGTTGAGATCATCGGGACCGTCTTCGTCGGTGGCGTCGTCCCGATCATCGTTGGCGGCCCGGCCGTTGACATCGCTATTATTCAGGGGCTTGGAAAAGAAAGCGGCGTAGCCATCCGGGTTCGCCATCGGCATAATATACCACCGCAGAGAATCGGTGTCGGCTTTCCAATCCCCCGTCAGAAGCCCAATCAATTGCATCGCGGCTCGCGTGGCCGGGGGCGAATCACCCTCCATGTTGGCCACAAGCAGGACGGCCGGAACCTCCTTCTTGCCCGGACCCAGTTCCATGAGCAAAATGTCTCTTCCGCCCGGCGTCTGCCCCAACGTGTGGAGCGTCGTGATACCGCCGTTTTCCTTGGCGGTTTTTTCCATCGTCGATTTTATCTCCTGCGGGGAACGGTACCCCAGTTCAGCCCCGCCGGCGATCACCAGCGAGGACGTAAACAGGAGAGATGCGATCATGAGTAATCGTGCGCATCCGACCGATTTCATCTGCACCTCCGGTTAAACGTACTCATTCAAACACATACCATGCCAACGAATATAGCGTATACGGCGGGAATTATCAACTGGTCATCGCACGCGTCGTCCGGCATTAGTGTCTATTACGGATGGCCCGAGACTGAGGTTACGGCTAAATGAAGACCGGCAATTTTGATTCCATGGCGGTCGGTTCGGGAAGACTTGTTCCGCAGGATTCCGATTCGCCTCTGGCCGGTTGAGACCCTGCCGAATGTTTTGTTACGTCGCAGCGGCGCCGTCACTTGCCTTCCAGCTTGGTTTTGGTCTCCTCATCGAGGGCGGTCGAAAAATCGACGACCTTCGGCGTGAGGATCATAAAGCTTTCGATCTCATCGCGATTCGTCACTTCGCGCGAAAAAATGAACGGCAGGACATAACCGAGAATCGGGAACCGCTTGGTGGTGCGAGCCTCGGCGGTACGGGTGAGGCCGCCCAGAAGCACCGATTCACCGTCCTTAACGACGACCGTATTCTCAATCAATTGTCCGGTCTTGATCGGGCTGCCGGAAATCTGGCCGTCCAGCATGGTCATTTCGGCGTTGATCTTCAACGTGATATAGCCGCTTTCGCCCAGCGACGGCAGTACCGACAGCGTCAATCCGGCATCCATCGAATCGGTTTCGTAGAGATTGGTGTAACTCGAATACCTGGTGATATACGTCACCCGCTGGCCGTCCAGAATCGTCGCCCGCCGGTTGTTGAGGGTCAATATTTTCGGTACCGATTTAAACGTCGCCGCGCCGGATTGATCGAGCAGCGTCAGAAAATCGTTTAGATTTAGTGACGATCGCGCCGTCATTCGCTTGTTGATCTGATCACTCTTGGTGTCCCGAATGCTTTCATGCGATGGGTCTCTGTTGACATAATGTTCATCCCGGCGGTAATCGTCATACTGCCAGGTGAACTGCGTATTGCTCCTTCGCACCAATTCATTCCAATCGATGCCGATATCCTGCGCCTTGGATTTGTTGATTTCGATGATTTGCACCTCGATTTCGATCTGCCGGGGGGCGATATCGGCCTCGCGGATCATGGACTCGACGAATTCCACGTCATCGGCGCCGCCGGTCAGGATAATAAGATTGGCGCCGTCGTTGTGCCGGATATCGACGGTGTGCGGACCGTCGGCGTCCTGCCAGCGCACCATGGCCACGTTGCCCGCGGCATGCACTCCCAGAATGTTCAATATTTCCGTCGGTGGCACGTAGTCGGGACGTATGCTGACAACGGTATTGACGATTGCCTTCGGCGTTGACATATCCTGCGCTCCGACGAGGCAAAATTGACATGCGATCAGGATCAGCAGAGTGGCTGCAAAAATTCTGCCATGCATAATTGCTCCCCTCTCCAAGAAGATATAGATGGAATTTTCAATCTGTATTGACTCCTCAATGATACTACTTTGTCCGACATTTCGCAACTACGAATGTGGTAAATTTTGTCCGAAATCGAAAAGATTCGAAACGGCGTCCGCATTGATGCGAACGCCGCCGTAATCGATCTTCTGTGAAAAGTGGATCATTCTTCGGAATTGACGAACCAGTCCGACGCCAGATGTTCGGTGATCTTGACGATATCGCGATTGCTTTCCTGCAGGGCCCCTCGTTCGATCAGCCCCTCCACCGCCCGGTGCAGAATCACCATCTTGTCGTGGATCGGTATCAGGGCCGGATAGTATTCATTGTTGAAAAATATCCGGTACCGTTTGCGTGCGTGCGGATCGGCCAGCATGTCGCCGATGGTCTTTTCCAGTGCCTTGCCGCGCAGGCCTTCGAGCAATTCCTTGGGAGATTTTATCCGCTCGATGGTTTGATCGACGCCGTGCTTGCACTTGAACGAAAATTGCCAGCATTCCACCATGCCCAGCGAATTGACGACCAATGTATTTACGCGAACCCGTTTGTTCTCCGCATCCGCCGTTATCCCCTTCATGAACGGGATGAGGATATTATCGGTGATGGCGCCGAAAGCGCTGATGCCGCCGGCGTGCGGGTCGTCGACGATATCCTCGACGGTGAAATACGGCTTGCGCTCGAAGCGGGCGTCCTGGATATCTATGAATTCGTCTTCGGTGAAATGGAACCGTTCCTTCCACATCTCCTCGGGACTCAGGTCTTTTCGCGTCAATGTGGAATGACTGGTCAGCATGCCGATCGCCTGGCCGCCGCGCCACACCAGCGGCAGGACGCAGATCGCCCATTCCGCCGAACCGCCGATTTCGCCGATCATGGAACTGAGGTTCCGGCCGTCGGGGAAGGCAAATCCCTCCATGCCGAGGATGATACCCGGCAGAAGATCACCATCCTTGTCGAACGGCGTCGATACCCCGGCGTTGTTCAGCACGTCCATGGCGGGATGATGCCGCGAACGGTCGAGGAAAAAGGCGCTGAGTTTTTCGATTCGGGAATGCCCGTAGGCATCGGCGATAATTTCGGCGGCCTCAATCAGGCTGGTATCGCGGGGATTGAATTTTTCAAAATAGGTTCCGGCCATCCATCGCTGGACATAGATATCGGGCAGGTGCCGTTTGACGTTGGCCTCGGTCACGAACAGCGACGTTAGGCTGGAGTGTATCCCCTTGACCGATTTGGTGGTGCCGTCGACCACGTCGCTGCCCATCGATAGCAGCGTCACGTTGCGAGGCATCGACAGGCCGTATTGCACCTGATGCTTCTCCTTGCCGAACACCGCGCCCACCGGAATGGTCGGGTTGCCTCCCGGCTCCTTGCCCGGCTTGGCCCGCGTGCCCTCAGTCAGAGCTGATTCGATCAGTACCTCTTCCCCCGACGGCAAGGTCTCCGCGGTGGTTTGTAGCACTTCGGCCATAATCTGCGCCGACGTCCGGTCGTTGGCCCGCTTTAGGCGATTGGTCGTATTCTTGTCCTGCTTGTCCTTCGGCAGGTTGTTCAAACTTCCCCGGCCGTGAAGCCCGACGCCCATCGCCGAAAGCGTCCCTGCCAGAATCACCGACTGTCGCAGTTGCCGGTTGCGGAATGCGCCGAGGTTGGAATCGAAGCTTATCTGTTCCGCGAGCGTGATGATGGCGCATGATTCCAGAGAAAGATCGTAATCCGCCAGAACCGCCTTGTGGCGATGATTGAATTCGATAATTTGATCTTTGTTGAACTTCTCTTCCCGATATTTCCCGTTATACGCCAACCGCGTATCTTCGATATTGTATCGCATGGCGTTATCCATGAGACCCTCTCTCCCGATTTGGTTCGCCCGTTCCCGGTTATAGGCCGAATGCGCCGTAGTATACAACCGGACCGACATTTTGTAAATAGTGCTTTTACCCAAGATACGCAGAATCGGAACGAATCGTTAATCGGGCTTGCCGGCCTTCCCCCGCTTGACAAAAGCCGATGCTTCCGCTTACTTGCCGGCATGGTTTGGCTTGGATTTGCAGCGTCGCTGGCGACGATTTTGGTCATCTCGAAGAAAAACCTCGCCCTGGGGATTATCTCCGCTGCGGTCGTTCTGGGGTTGTTCACCCTGCCCGGCAAAATTCTCATTGAACAAATAATCCGAACCGCCACCGATACGTCCGTCGTGCTTCTGGCGCTGGCGATGGGAATCGTGCCGCTGCTCGGTGGCGCCATGAAGGCGGGCGGACAGATCGACAGTCTCGTCGCCAACCTTCGCATCCCCAGACGATATCTTCTGGCGGTGTCGGCGGCCCTGATGGGATTGCTTCCGATGCCCGGCGGCGCGCTTCTTTCGGCGCCGATCCTGGAAAAGGGCGGCGAGACCGTCCCGCCCGATTTGATCGGCGCCATCAACAATTGGTTTCGTCATTTGTTTATTTTGATCTATCCCCTGAGTCCCGCTTTGATCGTTTCGGCCCAAATCACCGGCCTTGATGTTTACCACGCCGCACTCTATCTTCTTCCCGGTTTCGCTCTGGCTCTGGCGCTGGGATATTTTTTCTTTCTCCGGCGGGTAAACGGCCGGGTCGCCAATCAGGGTTCGTTTTCGCTTTCGGGGTTGTCGATCCCGCTGCTCGTGATTCTCAGCGCACCCGCGCTCGATTTTATTCTTAAAAGATTGTTTAATATCGGCAGTCTGGCGACGCTGATCGGCGTAACCACGGCTCTGGCCCTGTCGATGCTTCTCAGCCGAAACAAGATCGATATGATCGATATCGCGAAGCGCATGAAGCCCTGGAATTTCGCCTTTATCATCGTCGGCATGTTTCTCTACCTGTATATTTTTCAGGCCTCGCCGGCTGGCGCCAAGATTGCGGCGCTGCCGTTGCCGCCGCTGATTCTGGCCGTCACCGCCGGTTTTGCGCTCAGCCTGCTGACCGGACGCGTGCAACTCCCGGCCTCGATTATTTTCCCTATGTACATGGGCGCGGTCGGCGCCGTCACCGCGCCGATATTCGCCGTTATCTATATGGCCGTCTATTTCGGCTACATCATTTCACCCGTGCATCCCTGCCTGGTGGTCACCTGCGAGTATTTCCGCGTGCCGATCCGCGCCATGATTTTCCGATTGGCGGCGCCGACACTCGTCGTGCTGGCTTTCGTTTTGGGATTCTCATTTCTTTTCGCGCAGTAGACGGGTTTTCTTCACGCTAAACCACTTGCATCATATACAGCCGCGCTATACCTTGGCTGATACGGATTGCGATACAGATAACCGGAGGCTGTAATGCATCATAAATCGGTGACAGTGAAAATCGTGAACTTTATATCATATTTCGCGTTAGTTGCCGGATGCGGTGTGGCGTCGGCGTATCCGCCGGACGTATCGAAAACGCTGGATGCCGCCGGCGAAAACCGCGCTGAATTGGAAAAAGCCCTTCAGCATTATAACGAAACCGGCGATACGCTCAAATTGAAAGCCGCCTACTACCTGATCGGCAACATGGGCGACCACTGCTACGCCACTTACGCCCTGGAGGATACCTCCGGCAACGAAATCGCGTTCAACGCTCTCGATTATCCCGATTATGAAAAGCTGACCGCATCGTTCGATACTCTGGAGACAAATCACGGCGTGCTCGATTTCGAACGCAAAGACAAAATCATGGACGCCGAAACAATCACCGCCGATTTTCTCATTAACCAGATCGACTACGCCTTCCGCGCCTGGAACGAACGACCCTGGGCGAAAAACCTGTCGTTCGCCGATTTCTGCGCCTATGTCCTGCCCTATCGCGGCAGCAATGAACCGCTGGAACCGTGGCGTCAAATCTTCTTCGATAAATACGCTCATATTGCGGATTCGATGAAAAACCCGTCCGATCCGGTCGAAGCCGCCGCCTTCATCAACGACGATATCAAAACCTGGTTCGGATTCGACCCCCGGTATTACTATCATCCGACCGATCAGGGGCTGTCGGAAATGATGGATGTCGGTCTGGGGCGGTGCGAGGATATGATGAATGTGACTATCTATGCCATGCGCGCCAACGGTCTCGCCGTCACCAGCGATTACACTCCCTATTGGGCGAACTCGGGAAATAACCATGCCTGGAACGCCATCCTTGCCGCCGATGGGAAGGTCATCCCCTTCATGGGAGCTGAGAGCAATCCCGGCGAATATCGTCTCGCGAACAAGCTGGCCAAGGTGTATCGGAAGATGTTCGCCGATCAGCCTGACAATCTCATCTTTCTGGACCGCAAGCAGGAGAAAGTGCCCGGATGGCTGGCGGGGCGGAGTTATATCGACGTCACCGCCGATTACGAGGACGTCTGCGAGATCACCGTGGCACTTGCCGACGCGCCCGATTCGGTCGATATCGCCTACCTGTGCGTGTTTAATTCCGGGGAATGGAAACCGATCCATTGGGCGCGCATCAAAGATAATACCGCCACTTTCACCGATATGGGCAAAGACATCGCGTATATCCCGGCCTTGTATCTCAATGAAGAGGTCGTCCCGGTCGGCGAGCCTTTCATTCTCCAAACCGATTGCAATCAGCGGCCGCTTTCCGCCGATACCTCGCGCGTCCGCAGCATCAATTTGATTTCCACTACGCGCCGGAAACAAGAGATATCTACCGACGGCGTCAGCACATCCTTTCTCGACAAGGGGCAGACCTACGAATTGTTTTACATGACTGACACGTGGGTTTCCATCGGCAAAGCGGTTGCCGGCGACGGGCCGCTGGTTTTCGATAGCGTCCCCTCGGACGGCCTGTACTGGCTCGTCGCCGACGGTTCCGACAAGGAGGAACGCATCTTCACCGTCGAAGATGGAAAACAAGTCTGGTGGTAGACCGGCTCCGGCCCTCCCGGTTATCCGAAAACGGTTTTCGGTGAAACCGACGGCCATTTTTGCCCCAACGCTCTATTGACATCGCATAACTGTCGTCTTATAGTGTAGCTCGATTAGCAGGCGGCGTTCCCGGGGGAACACGGCGCGGGAAAGTTGCCGCCGATTGCATGGGTTTTGCAGCCAAATAAGAAAGGGACGACCTGTCGCCGAATGAGACGATATGCCCCATCCCGATAGATCAGTCCATACCCGTGTCGTCAACACGCGAGTCATGCACACCGCGGTCACTCCCCGAACAAGGAGCTGGTGATGGCGAGCAACAATGCCGGGGATATCATGATCCCCCTCGAAAATTATCCTCACATACCATACTGGTTCACGCTGCGACAGGCGGTCGCCGAACTGGAAAAATCGACCATCGAACACCAGGGCCGCAAATCACTGCCGCGCGCCCTGCTGGTTTTCGATGAAAAGTATCAACTGCTCGGCATCGTTCGCCGCCGCGACCTGCTGAAAGGCCTGGAACCGAAATTTCTGCGCACCATGCCGATGCCTCATCGCAAGCAACTCTTTGACGTCGAAGTCGATCCCAATCTGGTCGATCTGTCCACCGGAAAGATCGGCAAAGCCATCAAGGAGCAGGCCGAAGTACACGTTAGCGAGGTCATGCAGCCGATTGCGGCCACCGTCGACGTCAGCGACCACCTGGCCAAAATCGTCTACAAAATGGTCAGTCGCGACCTGAACCTTCTGCCGGTGTTGCAAGACGGCAGAGTGGTCGGCATCGTCCGCAGCGTCGACGCGTTCCATGAAATCGCCAAGCTGATCTTGTAGGCGGTATTCGCAGCGCGCTATGTGTTGACTGAGGAGCGGGTATGTTGGATAAGTTCAAGAAACGAAAAAACACTTCCGAACACGAAAACGGCCTTCCCACGCCGCCGGGCGATATTTACCTGGCGCGGGTCGTCCGTCAAATCGATGTCAAGCGGGTCTTCTTTATACTTTTGGGTCTGGGCCTTTTTCTCCTTGTCTATTATTCGCCGTCGTGGCCGGACGCCGTCGATCCGCAGGGTAAACATTTTGCGCTCAGCCGTGAGGGCAAGGCGGCGCTGGGCCTGTTTTTGCTCGCCGCAACCTGGTGGATATTTGAGGTTATCCCCATCGGCGTCACCAGCATCACCATCGGCGTCGTGCAGGCGATATTTTTGATCCGGGATGCCCAAATCGCCTTCAGCAATTTCATGGATCCGTCCGTCTGGTTCATCATCGGCTCGGTCGTCATTGGCATGGCCTTCGCCCGCACCGGCCTTACCAAACGAATGGCCTACCGGATGCTCCTGGTCGTCGGTGAAAAAACCAGCATGATCTACCTCGGGAGTTTCCTCATGACGGCCGGTCTGACCTTGATCATGGCTCACACCGCCGTGGCGGCGGCCGTTTTTCCGCTGCTGATGGCGATCTATAATTTGTACGAAGAGGGAAGCGAACCGACCCGGTTCGGCAAGGGACTGTTTATCGGCATGGCCTTCGTGGCCGGCGCGGGGAGCATCATCACCCTGCTGGGCGCGGCCCGAGGCGCCGTCGCCATCGGATTTTTCCGCGACATCACCGGCCGGGAAATCAGCTTTTTCGAGCTGTCGTATTACATGCTTCCCATCGGCGCTGTTATGGTCGGCCTTCTGTGGGTGTTCGTCATGATTTTCTTCCGGCCCGAACGCAAAACCATCGATGGTCTCCGCGAACGCGCCGCCGCCCTGTATCGGGGCCTGGGCCCGATCAGCCGCGTCGAAATTCTGACGCTGATCATCGTCTTTTCGGCCATTCTGGCCATGAGCATCCGCTCGTTTATCCCCGGCCTGGCGGCGGTGAATAAAAGCGCCATCATCCTTGTATCGACCATCCTGTTTTTTCTCTTGAAAATTCTGACCATCGACGATCTCGAAGAAGTGCCGTGGAATATCATCCTGCTGTTCGGCGGCGCCATGAGCATCGGCTTTTGCCTGTGGGAAACCGGCGCGGCCCAGTGGATGGCCATCGAATGGCTGAATCTCTTGAAGAACGCCCACTGGTTTATCTTCGTCATGGGGCTGGCGTTGTTCGTGCTCCTCATGACCAACTTCATCATGAACGTCGCCGCCATCGCCATTTCTCTGCCGGTGGCGCTGGTGATCGCGCCATATTTGGGCGTGGCCCCGGAAGTGGTGCTCTTTTCATCGCTGGTCGTGGCGGGCATGCCATTTCTGCTTCTGGTAGGCGCGGCACCGAACGCCATCGCCTACGAAAGTCGTCAGTTTACGCCGGGGGACTTTTTCCTCCACGGCATTCCCGCCAGTTTAGTATTGCTGGCGGTACTGGCTGTATTTATCGGGTTCATCTGGCCATTGATGGGCATGCCGGTGACATTGTAGACTGTACCCCGCCCGTGCAGAGCACGGGTAGACCACCGATATTCCTGTATGTGGATTCTACAGGTATCGAATGACCCCGCGATTTCGAAACGGCATCGAATAAAAGTTGCATTCCTATCGACGCCGCGTATATTTCTTTCATGAATGACGAGTTTATAGGCAATTACCGGATCCTGAAAAAGATCGGCGCCGGCGGTATGGCCCAGGTCTATCTGGGCGTGCACAAGGATATTCCCAACCTCAAAGTCGTACTCAAGATTCTGACCGATCCCCGGCTGGTGGAACGGTTCAAGCAGGAAGCCGACAAACTGGCCCTGCTGGACGGCCACGGCAATATTTGCCAGATCAAACATTTCTTCAATCATGGCGACGATTTCGTCATTGCCATGGAGTACATCGACGGCGTCACCCTGGACGATGTCATTAAAGAGAAGGGTAACCTGCCGGTCGATGAATCGCTCCAGATTGTCAGCGAGGTATTGAGCACGCTGCAGTTCGCCCACGAGAAGGGCATTTTTCATCGCGACATCAAGCCCAGCAACATCATGATCGACTCGCGGGGCCGCGTCAAAATCATCGATTTCGGTATCGCCAAAGCCAAGACCGATCCCAACTTGACCATCGCCGGCAGCTCCTGCGGCACGCCGTCGTACATGCCGCCGGAGCAGTTCAACCCGACCGAGGATATCGATTACGCTCTGGTCGACATCTATGCCGTCGGCACCTCGTTGTTTTACATGCTGACCGGAAAATTGCCGTTTACGGCCGACAACCAGTTCGCCCTGCGGGACGCCAAACTATTCAACGATCCGCCGAAACCGCGAGACTTGAATTCCGATATTCCCAAGAATGTTGAAGAACTTATCCTGAAGGCGCTGGCGAAGGAACCCCGGGACCGTTACCTCTCCGCCTCGGAAATGAAAACCGTCGTCGATTCGATGCGCGGGGACGCCAAAGTTACCGATCTGACCCAGGCCATCCCCCCGTCGATCGGCAAAACGCCGACCCCGACGCCGATACCCGGCAAAAAGAAATCGGCCTTTCCCAAATTCATTGCAATCGGCCTGCCTGCGGTAATTATCGTGATAATCGCCGTCTATTGGTTATTTCTGAGGCAACCCGGCCCGACCGTCCTTCTACCCCCGACGCCGTTATCGCCCACCATCGATGAAACCGTCGATACGCCGACGCCCACTTTTGCGTGGCAAGGCATGGACGATCAAAAAGTGTCATATATTGTCCAGTACGCCGCCGATTCATCATTTTCCTCGCCGTCTGAAAGTCCGGCCGTTCCTGAAACCCGGTATAAAGCGACCGAACCGCTGCCCGACGGCCGCCATTTTTGGCGGGTTCTGACCACCGACGGTCAGGGCAACCGGAGCCAGCCGTCGGCCGCCATTCCTTTTGTCGTCAGCGCCGGTGAACCGGCCGCGGTCAACGCAAATCTTTCGGTGACGGTCAATCCCCGGGGAGATGTCTATATTGACGGGCGGTCCTACGGGAGAGGCAAATCCAGTATCGACGCCACCTTAGATACCGGCCGGCATGTCGTGCGCGTGGTTAATTCCGAGAGCATCCAGAAGGAACTCCGCGATACCGTCTATCTGGCCGCCGGCCAAACCAGGACCGCGCCGTTCACGTTCACTTTCCCCAATCCGGGGCCGCGCGCCGATTCCGGCAACGTTACGATTGGATCCTGGCCGACCGTCGGAGGTACAATATTTATCGACGATAAATTGCAGGACAAAAAGACCATCTACACTTTTCGCCTGCCAGTCGGCGTCCATACCATAAAAGTCGTGCTCACCGTCGACGGGCAGAAAATGGAAAAGACCGACACGGTCCTCATAGTGAGGAATGGCGATGCGAAAAAAAGGTTTGATTTCGAAAAATAAACGCGTATGCATATTTCACAGGCATTGTAGGTAAGATTCGTACTTAACCAAGGAGTCGCACCATGAAGTTGTCGTCCCCGGGCATACAATACGCCGCCACATTTCTGCTTCTGGCGCTGCTGTTGTGCGCCCCACCATTGGCCGCCCAGACCCCGTCGAAAATCGCGGATCAATTGACCGAAGCGTTCAAGTACTACACCGATCTCGAATTGGACAAGGGCCTGGCGTTAACGTCGGACCTGCTTCAGCGGCCCGATCTCGACGCCCGTGACAGCATCGCCATCTACGCCGTCATGAGCATGCTGACCTTCAGCAAGGGTCAGGATTTCGTCAACAAATCATATGGGTATCTCGAAAAAATGGCCGACATCGGCCCCTGCCGGCTGCATCTGCCCTATGAATTCTGGCCGCAGGAACTTCGCGACCGCTGGTACAAAATCGCCCAGGCGAAAAATGCGCTCATCTGCCCCGACGGGGGCGACAAGGAGATTTCCACGATCGCCATCATGGAATTCGACAATTATTCGGTGGGCAAATACCAGCAGGAATTGGGGTATATCGCCAAAGGCCTGGCCGACTTTTTCGAGGCCGATTTTTCCCAGATCAGCGACCTTCGCGTGGTCGAACGCGACAAGATCGACTACATCCTCAAAGAGATTGAATTGTCGGAATCCGGCAAAGTTTCGCAGGAAACCGCCATCCGCGCCGGCAAACTGCTGGGCGCGCAGTTGATGGTCTTCGGCAGCATCACCCAGCTCGATTCCAAGAATACGCGCATGCTCGTCAAGGTCGTCAAGGTCGAAACGTCGGAAATCGTGGCCGCTTTCGAAAAAGAAGGCAAACCGGAATATTTCCAGATGGAGAAGGAACTCGTCAAGGAACTGGCCGACAAGCTCAACCTCACCCTGAATAAGGAAACCATCCAGAACATCGACGAATCCGGTACACAGTCGTCTGACGCCGCCACGCTGTACTCGCAGGGGTTGTACTACATGGATCAGTACGACTACAAGAAGGCCTACGAGTTCTTCAAGCAGGCGTACGACACGGACAGCACTTTCGTCGAGGCCAAGCGCAAAATGGACATCTATCGTCCGCTGGCGACCTGATCGGCTGCCAACGGCCACACCCGCACCGAAGAGGCAATCATGTGGAAAATTTCTTGCGTCGTCCTGATGCTGGTTTTGGTCGGATGCTCCTCGGGGCCGTATTCGCAGGGACAGCGGCTGGCCGATGAGGGGAAATACGATCAGGCCATCGAGACGTTTTATAATCAGATCAGGACGAATCCCAAAGATGCCGGGGCCTGGCGCGAACTGGGTATCGCCTTCTATGAAAAGGGCGACCTGACCAAGGCCGAAGACGCTCTCAAGCAGGCCAACAATATCCGCCCCGATTCGCGCACCCATCTGTATTTGGGATTGATTTACGAAAAAAACCAGGATTACGGCCGGGCCATCGACGCCTACCGGGCCGCCCTGAGCCTGGGTCCCAACAGCAAAACCAAGACCATGCTCCAGGCGCATCTGGATCTATTGACGCGAAAAAGAATCCAGCAGGAGGTATCCAAGGCGCTGGCGGCCGAATCGGATATCAACGTCGACACCATTCCGAACAACACCATCGCCGTGGTCGATTTCGACGGCTCGCATTTGCCGCCGGATTTGGCCCCGCTCAGTAAAGGCCTGGCGGAGTTTATCGCGCTTGATCTGGGCAAAGTCAAATCGCTTCGAATCGTCGACCGGACCAAGATCGAGGCCGTCCTCCGGGAGCTCAAACTGAGTTCCTCCCGCTATGCCGATCCTGCGACGGCGCCGCGCATGGGCCGCCTGCTGGGCAGCAATCATATCGTGACCGGAACGGTGCTGGGAATCGGCGACGATGAGATTAAGCTCGACGGCGCGGTGGTCAGCACCCGCGACAGTCTGCCCGAACTGACGCCGCCGGTTCAGGGAAATTTGGAGCAGGTGTTCACCCTGCAGAAAAAATTCGTCTTTAGCGTGATCGACAGCCTCGGGATCACGCTGACACCGGAAGAGCGGACGGCGATCCAAAAAATCCCCACCGAATCGTACCTAGCCTTTCTGGCCTATTCCCGGGGGCTCGATTATAAAAGCCGGGGGATGTTCCAGGAAGCCGAATCGCAATTCCGCGATGCAGTGCGTATGGATGGCAATTTCCAGCCGGCCCAAATCCAGAGCAAGGCGCTGTCGGTGGCGCCGGCGATGGACGAACAAAAGAATATGACGCCCGAGCAAGTTGAAAATTCCCTGGTTACGGCGTCCGAGAGCGGCGCCGGGGGCGAGGATCTGGCGCAATTCCAAAGCGGCGCGATCGGGCTAACCCGGTTTATTCATGATCCGGGGCTTCTGGATCAATTCGGCAACACGCCCGACGTGCCCGACCGCACCATCGATTTCAAGAAAATCGGAACTGTCACGATAAGGGGGTCACTCGATGTACAACCATAAATTCGTGCTGGGCGCCGCCGCGATTATCATGATCGGCCTGGCCGCCTCCGCGTCCGGGCAGATTGTATACGGTCAGTCGTCGTCGGGGTACCTGCGGATGATATACAGCCACTGGAATCAGAAAGACACCTATGGTTCCACCAGCGTCGATCAGGTCACCACGCCCCTCAACGGCTTCGTGCCGCTTCAGGAAAACACCGAGTTGCGCTTTTACGCCGCCGGCGTTTCCACCTCGGCCACGATATACGATTCCGATTATAAGCTTTCTGGTCTGACCGACGTGCGCCTGCAATTAAACCAGTCGTTGGCAGACGACCAATTCCTCCTCAGCCTAGGCCTGAACCTGCCAACAGGGAAAAGAAGCCTCTCGGTTGTCGATAATCGCCCCGTCATGGAAATCTTGACGCAGAATTATCTCAGCTTCCCCACCCGCCGCCTCGGCGAGGGATTCGGCGTCAATATGACGGCCGGGGCCGGGGCCTCGTCCGGCGACCTTTGTTACGGCGGAACGTTGTCATATCAGATCAACGGCGCCTACGAAGCCTACCAGGGTGAGGGAGACTACAACCCCGGGGATATGTTCAGCGCCAGCGCCAGTACGAACGTCAAAAAGGACAAATGGGCATACGTGGCCGACGCCACCTTCATGACTTTCAGTACAGATAAAGTCGACGGTCAAAAAGTGTTCAAGCAGAGCACCGAGTTCGATCTTCATTTCGCGACCGCATACAACAGCAAATTGTACACGTTCAACGGCGATGTCGGGTATCTGATCCGGGGTCGCAACACCCGCTATGATTCGACCGAGGTAATCTTCGATCAATTGAAATTGTACGGAAACGAGTTCTACGTGTCCGGACGCCTAGCGTATTCATTCACCCCACAATGGTACGCCGCTCCGCTAGGCGAATTGCGCTTAATCGCCGCCGATGAATATCTTCTGGGCAGTTCACATACGATTGGCTTGGGAGCGGAAATCGGCCGCAGCATCGGCCAGGGGGCCGGGATCGCCGCCGGATTCAAATACAACACCGGCAGCGCCGACGGCGGCAATATCGATCTCAACGGCGTGCAACTTTCTCTCGGCCTGACGGCCGCCTTTTAGGAGAGCATGATGATGAAGAACAGACATAAATATTCGCTGGTGTCGATCGGCGTTCTCCTGGCCGTCTTGTCCGTATTCGTCGGCTGTGAGAAAAAGATCGTCAACAATGATTCCGACGCCATTGTGTCCGTCGCCATCGACGCCAAATCGATGACCCCGGGGGCGATTTCTGCCATCGACAACTACCAACTGCTGATTGAGGGATCGGATTTCGGCTCGATCATCGTGCCGATGGAGCGCGACGGTGGCACCATTTTCGCCACGGCCACAGTTCCTGTCGGACGGAATCGGCGTTTTTCCGCACGCGCCTTGCAGAAAAATGTCATCCTGTATCAGGGCGATCAAACGATCGACGTTATCGCCGGGGCGCCGATCACGCTCGATCTGGTTCTCAGTCCGGTGGTGCCGATGCTAAACATCACCCCGCATTTGCAGAATTTCGAGATGGGCGATAGTTTCTACGTCGATGTCAATGTCTTCAACATGCAAGGCCTGTCGGGAATATCGTTCATATTTTCGATCAATTTCAGCCCCTGCAATATCGACACCATCGCCAAGGGCGATCAATACAGCGACAGCGTGGGTATAACAACCATCTTTTCCTATGATACGGTCAGCGTCGAATTGTTCTCTCGAAACGAAACCGATCCTATCGTCGACGCCCGGGGCAACGCCCATTTGGTGACAGTCGGTCTCGGGTCATACAACGATTGGGGACCGGATACAGCCTCGGTCGTCATGCAGGTATCCGCCAACTGGCTGTACTCGACCACCGGCGGCCAGTTTCCGCTGGATTCACTTTTCTACGATAATGCCGTTGTGGAGTTGACGCGCCCGCCGGCTGCGGCAAATCTGAAGGAAGATTGACGTACCATAATCGTGCCATGAGATAAACAACAAAGTCGGTCGATGCGTTCATCGACCGGCTTTTTCATGACATCTTGTGCTAGGGAAAGATTTATGTTTCGCACGATCCTTCCGGGAAGCGGTTCGCCGAAGGCGAATGATCGTGCGATAGTATGATCAGGGCGAAACGAATCGATTATTCTCCGTTATCCAGAACGACGCTCTCGGCCACGTTGGCCGTGTAAACCTGATCGGTGGGAATGTCCCCCTGTGATCCCTTTATGAACAGCCCGAAAATGAAAAGATAGGAGAGCAGTTTCTTCCCTTTGCCTTTCGCCTCGACCGCACCGCTGAGTTTGATCTTGTCGGCGCTCACCAGTTTGAATGAGCCCTTGGCGTCCAGCGATTCGAATTCGATTTTGATATAACCGGGTTTACCGCCTTTGCCGGCGGGTTTGACCTCGACC
The DNA here is from genome assembly GCA_964549765.1 of uncultured Ignavibacteriales bacterium. Lineage (GTDB taxonomy): Bacteria > Zixibacteria > MSB-5A5 > GN15 > JAAZOE01 > CAZJWR01. Next base: position 315 of record CAZJWR010000002.1, on the reverse strand, counting down.
ACTTTGGCCGTCGCCTGCGCATCTTTGTCGACGACAATCACGCCGCCGACGTCGATCGGTTCCTGTAAATTACATACGATCGGTACGCCGACGGTCAGGTCCCCGGACGACATCTTCATCCCCGCCGGGAATTTCAATTTGACTTCCGTGCCCTTGGGAACCTGTATCGAACCGGCCTGCACCGGGATACTCGTCATTATCAACGCCAGCACGACGCCGAGCGTCATTATGACCTGCCGATATCCGTATATCTTTGCCGACATGGTATTCACTCCTTGTCTTTAGCGCTCGCTATCGATCTATTTCAACTCCGGT
>CAZJWR010000001.1:0-129380 GCA_964549765.1 uncultured Ignavibacteriales bacterium | reverse complement strand
CCTCTTTATTTAGCCAAAATCACCTAAAATTTACACACAAGAATTTACACAACCGAGATTCGGGACGTTGGATAAATTACTTGACGAAATCGAGATCTTCGCTTTCCCAAAAATCCTTGGTCAAGATACGGCCGCCGAGGAAGTGATCGAGTTCCACCAGAATTCCGCGCATCGCCTCGCTGCACACGACGGCATTGTCGATTTTGAAGCAGACGGGATCTTTTTCGATGCCGAGTTCTTCGCAACAGTCGGCGAATTCATGATGGATGAGAAACTTTTGCAGCTTGTCGTCTTCTTTCAGGGGAAGTTCCGAGCGTACCTGGATATCAATATCCTTATCTACGACGCGGGTGTGGACGAATTCGTTCCGGATCATGATCAATTGCCGAAATTTGCGATAGGCACCTTCCTCGTAAGTGAAATATTCGTCGATCTTCATCCGGCTGTTTTCGTTGCATACGTACGGAGTGACATACATTTTCCACTTCAGCGGGACTTGAAACGGACGTCCTTTGCGCTTTCGCTGATTGCGCGGGAACCGCTCCTTGCGGGGAAATCCCGACGAAAGCCGGCCCAGCGCCTTGAATTTTTCCGGCAGGCTGAACTGTTCGAGAACGTTGTTCAGCAACGCCTCGATGGACATCATGCGGGCGATGAACGACATCCGCGCCAGACGATATTTCCAGTAGAGATAGTAATCGCGTTCGTTCTCATCGGTCAGGTCGCGGACTTTGGCCTGATACTCGCGGGCAAGCCGGATCAGGTGATCGGCGTCCTCCCAATAATACCGATGCTGCTTGACAATCGTTTCGGCCATGATTCTCCGGTCGAAAAAAAGAGGGAGAAACCTCTCCCCCTTGATTTACTATTTCGATTCAGCTACCGCATATTCTTGATGATCTGGGTGGCGTACTCGGAGGTCGAGACCTTCTTGGCGCCTTTCATCTGGCGGTGCAAATCATAAGTGACCGTCTTCTTGGCGATGGTTTTCTCAACGCCGTGAACAACCAGATCGGCCGCCTTCTGCCAGCCCAGATACTCCAGCATCATGACGCCCGACAAAATCAACGATCCGGGATTGACCATATCCTTGTCGGCGTACTTCGGCGCGGTGCCGTGGGTGGCCTCGAACAACCCGATGTAGTCGCCCATGTTCGCTCCCGGCGCCATGCCCAGCCCGCCGACTTGCGCGGCGCAGGCGTCGGACAGATAGTCGCCGTTGAGGTTGGGCGTGGCCACCACGTCGTACTCGTCGGTGCGGGTCAGAACCTGCTGGAACATGGAATCGGCGATACGGTCCTTGATGACAACCTTGCCTTTCGGCTGCTTGCCTTTGTACTTACTCCAGAGTTCGTCCTCGGTGATGGTTTGTTTCGGGAAGAACTTCTTGGCCGTCTTATATCCCCAGTCGCGGAACAAGCCTTCGGTGTATTTCATGATGTTGCCCTTATGAACCAATGTCACCGAGGGGCGTTTGCGATCGAGGGCGTACTGGATGGCCTTCTTCACCAGACGCTGCGTTCCCGTCACCGAAATCGGCTTGATCCCGATGCCGGAATCCTTGCGGATCGACAGCTTCATGTTCTTGTTCAACCAGTTGATCACCTTGGCGACATCCTTGGTGCCTTTGGCCCATTCGATCCCGGCGTAGACGTCTTCGGTGTTTTCACGATAAATAACGACGTCCATCTTCTCCGGTGCGCACACCGGCGACGGGACACCTTTGAAATACCGCACCGGACGGACGCAGGCGTACAGATTGAGCACCTGTCGCAGAGTCACATTCAGCGAACGGAAGCCGCCGCCGACCGGAGTCGTCAACGGTCCCTTGAGGGCGACGACATACTGCTTGATCGCATCGATGGTTTCTTTGGGCAGCCACTCCTTGTAGATGCGATTGGCGTTCTCGCCGGCATAGACATCCATCCAGACGATCCGCTTTTTACCCTTGTACGCCTTTTGGACGGCGGCGTCGAGGACTCGGCGGGTCGCTTTCATGATATCCCGACCGATACCGTCACCCTCGATGACAGGGATGATCGGGTTATCCGGAACCTGCAGCTTGCCTTTTTTGACCTTTATCTGCACGCCGTCCTGGGGAATCTTGATGTGTTTATACTTTGGCGCCATGTTGTCTCCCTTTAATATCCGATGATCTTGATGAATTCCTTGTAGGTTTCGGCCGATTTCTGGAGCATGCCCAGTTCGTCCTTGTCGAGCTTGAGCTCGATGATCTTCTCCACACCCTTGGCGCCGAGAACCACCGGGACGCCGATGTAGAGATCTTTGATTCCGTATTCGCCCTGCAGATAAGCCGACGCCGGCAGAACTTTTTTCTCATCGAGGAGCACCGCCCGGGCCATGTCGACCGTCGCGCCCGCCGGGGCGTAATAGGCCGAACCGGTCTTGAGCAGCTTGACGATTTCGCCGCCGCCGCCTCGGGTTCTCACGGAGATGGCGTCGATGCGATCTTTCGGGATCAATTCACCGATCGGAATACCGGCTACGGTGGTGTATCGCGGCAACGGCACCATGGTGTCGCCGTGCCCGCCGAGCACCATCGCCTGCGTATCGGTGACGGCCACATTCAGTTCCATCGCCACGAAGGTGCGGAAGCGGATGGAGTCGAGGACACCGGCCTGCCCGAAAACGCGATTTTTGGGAAATCCGGTAATCTTGAAGGCATGGTAGGTCATGATGTCGAGCGGGTTGGAAACCATGAGGAAGAAGCTGTCCGGGGCGTGCTTCTTGACGCCTTCCGCGACGCCGCCGATGATTTCGGCGTTCTTGTTGAGCAGATCCTCGCGGGTCATGCCTGGCTTACGGGCCAAACCGGCCGTCATGATGACCATATCGGCGCCTTCGATGGCGGCGATATCGTTCGATCCGGTAACCCGGCAGTTATAGCCGCGAATCGGTCCGGCCTGAGTCAGATCCAGGGCCTTGCCCTGCGGCAGACCTTCGACAATATCAACCATCACGACGTCGGCGAAATTGGCCTCGGCCAGATACTGGGCCACCGACGCGCCGACATTCCCGGCTCCGATAACTGCGATTTTCTTGTTCATTAATTGCCTCCTATTCGTTATGCTATGTTCATTCCGATTTTGCTGCCAATAATCCGGCGTCCCGGACCAGCAATATATCTATATCCTCTTTGTCACCCTGTTTCAGTTTTTGCATCTCGGCCTCGATCGACACCGCCGGCTCGATATACACCTGGTCCAAGATTTCGTGTTTGAGGCCGGTCAGGGCGCATACCCGAATCCGATCGGCCAGGCGCACCATCCGTGACAATTTGTGAATCCCCAGCGGGGGATTATCCAGATCGGAATACGACAGCACCATCTCCTCATTTTCAAGGCGGCCAGCCAGTTGATAGAACTCATCGTTGCCGATCCCCTCGGAACAGCGGGATACGGCCAGCAGGGTGCCCTCGTCGCGGACCGCCACGGCGGTGTTTTCGATTGCTTTCTGCAATTGGTACAGGTTGCGATCCAGCGGCGGCCCCATCTCGGCGATGACCAGATCGTATTTCTTGGTGATTGGAAAACCGTACACTTTTTCGGCGACGCTGACGGCTTCGATGAAGGAGTCAGCGACATTTCCCGCGAAACAATCGAGGATTTTCTGGTTTCTTCCCGCCACGATCTGGATCGAAAATACCGGAGGAACTTTCACCGCCGCCAGCAATCGATCGAGATTTTCTGCGAGCGGGTTACCCTCCAGACGAAGCGGCCGGCATTCGTCCGACACGGCCAGAACATGATTGCGACGCGTGGTCTCGATGTCGCATAATCCCGGGATGATTGATTTGCGGCCTCCTGTATATCCGGCGAAATAATGCGGCTCGACCGACCCGATGACGATTAGCGCCGGATAATCGAACACCGCCCGGCTCAGAAAAATCGGCTGGCCGTCGATTTCTCCGGCCTGAACCATCGAATCCCTGTCCCCCGAATTATGAACGAATAGGCGGGAATCTTTGGGAAGACGGTGGTCGCCGAAGATGATTCCCAGGTCGTGCTCCTGGGGAGCGGGATGATTGCCGCAGGCGACAATGAAATCACCTTTCAGATCGGGGTACCATGATTTCAGATGCAAAAGGACCGCCCCGGTCGGGGTGGGACGGAAAGAATCATTGACGACGATCAGTGGTTTGCCAAGATCGAGGAATTCCTCGAAACGGGCGTTTTGCAGGCGGGCACGCAGAGATTCCGGGTTCCACGCCGCATAGTCGGAATCAGCCGGTTCTTTTTCGGTCAGGGTGTCGCCCGGGTCGAGTTCAAACTCCAATTCTTCTTTTCCGAAGGCGACTTTCGGCATAACGACCTACCCGAAAAAAAAGGGAATCTCAAAGGCCGCCGATTCGACGGAATCGGAGGCATGCACGGAGTTGTTTTGCACATCGATGCCAATCTCGTTTCGCAACGTTCCGCAGGCGGCTTTGCTGGGATCGGTGGCCCCGATCAGGGTCCGCAGATCGGCGATGGCATTTTCTTTTTCCAGAAGCATCGGCACGATCGGCCCCGACGCCATGTACGTCGTCAGGTCCTCGAGAAACGGTTTGCCTTCATGGACGGCATAAAACTCCCGTGCCTTCTCCTTGGTCAGACGCACCGATTTCATCTCCACGATCCGGAATCGGGCCTTCTCGAGGCGGCCGATGATATGCCCGATGAGATTGCGCCGGGTGGCATCCGGCTTGATGATCAATAATGTCTTTTCCATTGCCCCTGGTAGTTATCGTTTCATTTTCTTGCCCAGATCGAATCCGACCTGCAGCGCTTTCAGGTTTTTCTCCTCGGTACCCTTGGGCGCGCGGGCTTTGACGACCGTGCGCATTGCCTCGCGGGAGACTATCCCGGTCAGTTCGGCGATGACGCCCAGAGCAATGACGTTGGCAACCATCGGATGTCCGACCTTTTCCCGGGCCAGCCGGATAAACGGGAAACCGTAGCTGTTTTTGATCGGAACCTTGGTTACTAGAGTGGAATCGACGATCAGCAGTCCACCCGGCTTGAGGTCGCTGTAGTATTTGTCGCATGCCTCCTGGGTGAACGCCAGCAGCACATCCAACTTCATCGTCTTGGGATAAAATATCTCGCTGCTCGAAATCACCGCGTCAGCGCGGCTGGCGCCGCCGCGCGCCTCGGGGCCGTAGCTCTGCGTCTGCACGACATTTTTGCGATGATTGAGGCCGACCGCCTGGGCCAGCATGACGCAGGCGAGGATCACGCCGTGACCGCCGGATCCGGACAGCCGGATCTCATAGCGATCGTCTCTTTCCTCCCGCGGTTTGCGGTCTTTTTGACTTTTGGATTCTCGCACCGTAGCCATAACGTTCCTATTCTTTCTTCTTAAAACTATCGATGAGCTTTTGATACTCCTGGCAATACTCGGGCATATCGACGTCCCACAGAACACCGGTCAGGAATTTGTCCTGGAGTTTTTCGGGAGACATGCCTTGAGCCGCCCGCGCCGGGATGGCATGTTTTTTCATCCATTCCAGCATGGCCACGGCGTCGCCTTCCTTGTTGAGTCGCCCGTAGTAAGTGTGGCAGTTGGAGATCGCCTCGATCATGGCAAACCCCTTCTTCTCCAATCCGCCTGAAATCAGTTTGTCGAGCTGCTGGGCGTGATACACCGTGCCGCGAGCGACATACGAGGCGCCGGCTGCTTTGGCCAACACGGTTGGGTCAAAACCCTTTTCATTGTTGCCGTACGGCGCCGTGGTGGCGTAAGCATTGTGCGGCGTGGTCGGCGAACACTGGCCGCCAGTCATGCCGTAAATCTGATTGTTTATCAGCACCGTCGTGATGTCGATATTGCGCCGGCAGGCATGGATGAAATGATTGCCGCCGATGGCGAGCCCGTCGCCGTCGCCGGTTACCACGAGCACCTTCAGCGAGGGCTTGGCCAGCTTGACGCCTGTGGCGAACGCCAGCGCCCGGCCGTGGGTCGTGTGCAGGGTGTTGAAATCGCAATAGACGGGAAGCCGTGAACTGCACCCAATTCCGGACACCAGCACAACTTCATCCTTGGAATATCCCACCGAATCGATGGCGCGGATAATCGACCCCATGACCACGCCGATACCGCATCCGGCGCACCAGACGTTCGGAAAACTCTTCTTGACCCGCAGATATTGATGGGTAACATCCGACTGTTGCTGCGTCTTGGTTGCCATTATTTCACCTCCAGTATCCGCTTGTATATTTCGACCGGGTTGATGATCTCGCCGTCGTACCGGGTCATGCTCACGACCTTGCAGGTCTTGGGAGCGACCCGTTCGATCTCGTGAACCAGCTGTCCCTGGTTGAGCTCGACGACCAGAACCCGACGAACATGCGCCAGCTGTTCGCGGAGTTGTTCGTCCGGGAACGGCCAGATGGTGATGGGACGGATCAATCCGGCCCGGATGCGCTTGTCGCGCGCTATGTGCACGGCCTGACGGGCGGCGCGGGCGGCGATACCGTAGGCGAAAACACACACCCCGGCGTCGTCCATCATCTCCGTGTCAAGCTGCACCAATTCGTCGGCAAAACGCATGATCTTGAATTTCAGCTTATCCAGCTTCTGTTTGATTTCGTCCGGCCGGGCCGTCGGAAAACCTTCCTGGTCGTGGGTCAGGCCGGTCGTATGGAATCGGTAGCCCTCGCCCATGGCGGCCGTCATCGACACCAGCGTGGGCGTTATTTCATAATGCTTGTACCACTCGTGGGGCACGTCGGGGCGCGCGCGCTCGATGACTTCCAGTTCGCCCGGTTCGGGGATAGTTATCATTTCGCGCATATGGCCGATGACTTCGTCGGTCAGGACGATCACCGGCGTCCGGAACCGTTCGGCGTAATTGAAGGCCTTGACCGTCTGCTCGAAACATTCGCGCACCGAGGCGGGAGCGACGGCAATAGCGTAGTAGTCGCCGTGGGTTCCGTAGCGGGCCTGCATAGTATCGGCCTGGGCCACCTTGGTGGGCAGGCCGGTCGAGGGGCCGCCGCGCTGGACGTCGATTATCACGCACGGCACTTCGGCGATATAGGCATAACCGATATTTTCCTGCATGAGCGAAAAACCGGGGCCGCTGGTGGCGGTCATGGATTTCGCGCCGGCCAGCGAGGCGCCGATGACGGAGGCGATGGAACCGATCTCATCCTCCATCTGGATAAAGTGACCGCCGTATCGCGGCAGGAGCCGCGCCATGCCCTCGGCGATTTCCGTCGACGGCGTAATCGGGTAGCCGCCGAAATAGCGGCAGCCGGCATACAGCGCCCCTTGCACACACGCCTCGTTGCCTTGCATCAACCTGCGAGCGGTTGTTGTCGCTGTGCTCATTACTCTGTCCTCACTTATAATTCGAGGTTATAACAAAATCGGGGCAATGCAGCCAGCAAATGGCGCATTGAGTACATTTCTCCGGCCGGGCCATAATCGGCCGGCCGTCCCGGTCGGGATCGAACACATTTTGCGGGCAAAAGGCAATACAAATATTGCACGCCTTGCACCAGTGAAGGTACAGATTGAGCGGCGGCAAGCCTTTGCCCTCCTGGTACGGATACTTAGCCTTTTTTTCGACAGGCTCGGTTTCCGCATTCGTGGCTGTCTTTTTCACCGGTTGTTCCTCCGGTTTTTCATCGGACATGATCATCTCCTGCTGGATGCTGATGTCGCTATCTCTTTTTGGCTTTCACCGACGGTCTCGCCGGTTTTTTCTTTTTCGTTTCTTTTGACGGGGACGCTTTCTTGGTTTTCTTCGAGACAGGCTTTTTCGCCGTTGACTTGGAGCCCGTCTTTTTCCCCTTCGTCTCTTTCAGTTTTTCGGCCATTAGCCGGGGAACTTCAAGCGGCGAGGTGGCTACCGGTATACCGATCCGGTTGAGGGCCGCGATCTTGTCCGCCGCCAGTCCCGAACTCCCCGAAATGATCGCGCCGGCGTGGCCCATCCGTTTTCCGGGAGGCGCTGTCCGCCCGGCGATAAACCCGACGACCGGCTTGGTTACGTTTTTCCGGATAAACGCAACTGCGTCCTCTTCGTCTGAACCGCCGATCTCGCCGATCATGACGATACCTTTGGTCGAGCGATCGCTCTCGAACGCTTCCAGGCAGTCGATGAAATTGGTCCCGATCACCTGGTCGCCCCCAATGCCGATACAGGTCGATTGACCCAGCCCGGCGTCGGTCAGGGCGAAAATGACCTCGTAAGTCAACGTTCCACTACGCGATACGACGCCGATATTTCCCCGTTTGCAGATCGTCCCGGGAATAATGCCGACCTTGCTGAGTTCCGGCGAAATCAACCCCGGACAATTTGGCCCGATCAGCCGCACACCACGATGTTTCACGTAGTGATACACCTTCATCATGTCATTGGCCGGAATACCCTCGGTGATGCAGACGACCGTTTTGATCCCGGCGTCGACCGCTTCGTAGATGGAATCGGCCGCAAACGGCGGCGGCACATAGATGACCGAGGTGTTGGCTTTGGTCTTCGCAACGGCCTCGGCCACGGAATTGAACACCGGCACTCCCTCGACCCGCGTGCCGCCCTTGCCGGGGGTAACCCCGGCGACAACATTGGTGCCGTATTTTTTCATCTGGTTGGTGTGGAAGGACCCGTCGCGGCCGGTTATCCCCTGCACCACAACCTTCGTATTCTTATCGATAAAAATCGCCATATCGTCCTCCCTACGCTTCCGTTACCAGGCCGGATTTGGAAATCGCCATTTGCACGACCTGATCCAGCGTCGGCGCTGATTCCAACTTAACTTCCTTAAGTATCTTACGCGCCTCAGATTCATTCGTTCCGGTCAGGCGCGTGACCACCGGAATCTCGGGGTTCAACTCCTTGAAGGCGCTGACGATACCGGTGGCGACGTCGTCGCATCGGGTGATTCCGCCGAAAATATTGATCAGAATCGCCTTGACGTTCGGGTCGCGGAGAATAATCCGCAACGCCGTCAGCACCTTATCGGGGCTGGACGAGCCGCCGATATCGAGAAAATTGGCCGGATCGCCGCCGTAATGTTTCACCAGGTCCATCGTGGCCATGGCCAGTCCGGCCCCGTTGACGACGCAGCCGATATTGCCGTCGAGCTTGATATAGCTGAGTCCTGCCTCACGCGCTTCGACTTCCGATGCTTCTTCGGCTTCGAGATCTCGCATTTCGCCGACTTTCTTCTGACGGAAAAGGCCGTTGTCATCGATGTTGATCTTGGCATCGATGGCAATCACCTGATTGATCGGCGTCGTGATCAGCGGATTGATTTCGACCAGCGAGGCGTCGTATTTCCAGAAGATATCGTACAATTTCAAAATGATATCGGATAGTTGCCGCACCAGCTTGATATCGCGGAAAATCTTGTAGGCCAGATTGCGGGCCTCGAATCCCCGCAGACCAATGCGCGGATGAACCGCAAACTTGTGAATCTTTTCCGGGGTTTTGGCCGCCACTTCCTCGATATCGATGCCGCCCGCCGCCGACACCATGATGGTCGGCATTTTGGTGGCGCGGTCAAGGACTATGCCGACGTAGGTTTCCGAGGTGATATCGACCGCCTCGGTGATCAGCACTTTGGTAACCGGCAATCCCTTGATATTCATGCCCAGAATCCGCTGTGCCCATACCTTTGCCGCCTCGGCATTCTCGGCGTATTTCACGCCGCCGGCCTTGCCGCGCCCGCCGACGTGTACCTGGGCTTTCACCATGACCGGGCGCGCCAGCTCTTCGGCTATGGCAAATGCGTCCGGAACCGTCGTGGCCACCTTGCCCGCCGGTACCGGTATCCCGACCGCAGCAAAAATCTCCTTTGCCTGATACTCGTGAATCTTCATCACCCAACTCCGTTCATGTGTTGGTTATCCTGCCGTTTGTATTTTCCTGAAGATATTGTCTGGCATAATCGATCAGGGTGTCGCGCGTGTTGTCGTCGGGATTATCCAGAACTTTTTCCATAAGATGATCCAGGACGTCGCCGATTAGCGGCGACTGTTCCAGATCGAATATTTCCATTACATCGCGCCCGTTGAGAGCCAAATCCGATCTCCCAAAAGGCGGTTTGCGATTGATCTCGTCGATAATTTCCCGCTGGAACTCATCTACGTCCTCGGTCGTGCCGCCCATCCCCTGCGCCTGCACGTCGGCTCGGCGCAAATCCAGCAGATCGGGAATCAGCCGTTGACCGATTTTGCGGATGAACCGCCGCATCCCCTTGGGGCCGACATCGGTGGTAAACATATGCTTTTCGACCAGCAGGCAGACGTCGTGGATTATATCGTTCGAATACCGCAGACGGCGGAGAACCTCTTTGACGACCGCCGCCGCTGAAATTTCGTGGCCGTAAAACGTCGCGCCCGTCTCGGTCAGCCGCTTATGCTCGGGCTTGGTGATGTCGTGAAACAGGGCCGCCAGCCGAAGATGCAACCGGGGCGGGCTGGCGTCGACAATCCGTACCGTATGCTCGAACACGTCATAGGCATGGAAACCGCCCGGCTGATCGCAGCCAACGGTTGGTTCGAGTTCGGGGATGATGTGCTTCATCAATCCCGTTTTCTGCATCAGGCGCAAACCTATTGACGGGCGCTCGGCGCGGGTCAACATTTTATTGAGCTCTTCGGCGATCCGTTCCGGCGACACCGTGGCTATCAGATCGACGTTGTCGACCAGCGCTTGGTACGTCGCGTCTTCGATTTCGAATTCAAACCGTGCGGCAAACTGCACTGCCCGCAGCATGCGCAACGGGTCTTCGGCAAACGCCTGCGGGTTGACCATGCGAATCAATCCCCGCTTGATATCGGCGCGGCCGTCGAAGGGATCAATAATCGTCCCGTCGCTCATATCGCGGGCCATGGCGTTGATGGAAAAATCGCGTCGCCCCAGATCGGACTCAACCGGCAACGATGGATCGAAATCGACCTCAAATTCCCGATGATGCAAACCGGTGGAAATCTCCTTGCGCGGCAGGGAGACATCGTAGGTCGGCGACGGGCGGACGGTATCGTCATGCGGCGTGAATTTGATCACGCCGAACGATTTGCCGACCAGGTCCACCCGACCGTATTTCCCCAGAAGCGTCTGGAGACGATCCAGGGACAGGCCGCAGACGAGATAATCGCGATCCTTGGCGTCCACGCGCCGACGCATCAGCGAATCACGGACGCATCCGCCCACCTCATACACACGACCTTCAGCAAGAATTGCCTGCACCACTTCGTCCTTCAACAGCCTTATTCCTAATCCGGAATTATCTGTGTTCCTGCCTTTCCCGCCAGGGCATCGGAGGCTTTTTCCAGCGAGGTGATAATCACCCGGCGGCCGCCGTTCTTGATAAAATCCAAAGCCGCTCCCACCTTGGGGCCCATCGACCCGGCGGGAAACTGGCCGTCGTCAAAATACTTTTCCATCTCCGTTACTGTAACCTTGCCGAGCGGCTTTTGGTTCGGCGTACCGAAATTTATCGAGACTCCGCCGACCGACGTCAAAATCAAAAACAGCTCCGCGCCGACCTCGCGGCCGAGCAACGCCGACGCGCGATCTTTGTCGATGACTGCATCGACGCCTTCGTAACCCAGCTCGGGGTCGACATATGCCGGGATTCCCCCGCCGCCCGCAGCGATAACAATGCAATGGTTATCCAGCAGCAAGCGGATGATATCTTTCTCAACGCAGGTGAGAGGTATCGGCGATGCGACCACCCGCCGCCAGCCGCGATCGGCGTCCTTCTTGACGATCCAACCGCTCTCGTCGTGCATCCGCCGGGCTTCCATCTCGGCGTAGAACTGGCCGATGAATTTGGTCGGGTTCTTGATCGAGGGATCGTCGCCGTCGACGACCATCTGCGTGATAATCGTGCACACCTGGCGGTCGATCTTCTCCTTGTCGAGTCGATTCTGAAGCGATTGCTCGATCATGTATCCCATGCCGCCTTCGGTGTCAGCGACGCAAATGCCCAGTGGCAGAATCGGAGCTTTGCCACGGGCCAGTTCGACCCGCAGCAAAGCGTTGCCTACCTGCGGCCCGTTGCCGTGGGTGATACAAAGATCATACCCCCGGCGGGCCAATTCGACGATTGTCGCCAATGAACGTCGGGTATTGGCAAATTGATTGGCAATCGTATCCTCGACGTTCTTGACCGTGATGGCGTTGCCGCCCAACGCCACAATCGCTCGTTTACTCTGTGCCTCGACGCCGGCCATATATCGCTATTTTTTCCTCTTCGCCAGCGCTTTGAATTTGTCCGCAAATATATCCTCAAGATTCGGATGGCCGATTTCCTGAAGATCGTACTTCACCCGCGCCGTCGGTTTCTTGATAGTTACGACGCGGCGCAGGTCGATCGGCGTGCCGATGATGACCGTGTCGCATTTGGTGGCGTTGATCGTCTTTTCGAGGTCTTTGACCTGTTTGCCGGAATATCCCATCGCCGGCAGAAGAATGCCGATATCGGGATATTTCTTGAACGTCTCGGTGATTGTGCCGACGGTATACGGTCTCGGGTCAACCAGTTCGGCGGCGCCGAATTTCTCGGCGGCAACAACACCGGCGCCATATGTCATCTCACCGTGCGTCAGGGTCGGGCCGTCCTCGACGACCAGCACTTTCTTGCCGGTGATACGTTTGGGATCATCGACCGTCAGCGGACTGGCGGCGTCGACGACAATCGCCTTGGGATTGACCATCCGGATATTTTCCCGAACGGTTTCGATTCCTTCGGGATGCGCCGAATCGATCTTGTTTATAATGATCACATCGGCCAGCAGGACATTGGTCAGACCGGGATAATAAGTCAGTTCGTGACCGGGCCGATGCGGATCGACGACGGTGATATACAGGTCGGCCTTGTAGAACGACATGTCGTTATTGCCGCCGTCCCAGACTATGACATCGGCTTCCTTTTCCGCCTCGCGCAGGATCATTTCGTAATCAACCCCGGCGTAGACGACAATGCCGCGATCGATATGCGGTTCGTATTCCTCGCGCTCCTCGATGGTGCATTTATGTTTGTCGAGGTCTTTGTAATCGGCGAACCGCTGGCAGGCCTGTTTGGCCAGATCGCCGTAGGGCATGGGGTGACGGATGGCCACAACCTTCTTGCCCATCGACTGCAGGACTTCGCAGACACGGCGGGTGGTCTGGGACTTGCCGCTGCCGGTGCGGGCGGCGCACACGGCCACCACCGGCTTCTTGCTTGGGATCATCGTCGGCGCGCCGCCGGCCATGGAAAAGGCGGCTCCGGCGGCGATGACTTCGGCGCCCTTGGTCATGACATATTCGAACGGGACGTCGCTGTAAGAAAAGACGACCTCTTCGATTTTGTGTTTCTTTATCAGCGACAGAAGCTCTTTCTCATCATAAATCGGGATACCTTTCGGGTAGAGCTTGCCCGCCAGCGCGGCCGGATAGCGGCGCCCGTCGATATCGGGAATCTGCGTCGCGGTGAAGGCCACGACTTCGATATCCTTGTTGTTGCGGTAGAGGGTATTGAAGTTATGAAAATCGCGCCCGGCGGCGCCCATGATGATGATTCTTTTGCGAGCCATGATTTATCTCCGTAGTCTTTAATCGTTGCCGGTTTCGGTTTCCTATTGCGTCGAATCGGATCGGCTATATCGCCGACGCGATCCAGATGAACCGTACCAGAAAGCGGCTCCAATCGGTGGTGAACTTCAGTCTGTATGTATCGTTTCTCATCGATTCTTTTCAGCAACCGGGTTTATTGATTATCGATCTGCGCCCGCTGGATGGTGCCCGAGAAATCGATGTAGACCGATTTCCATTCCGAAAACACTTCCAGCGCCTGCGTGCACGCCTCGCGGTGGCCGTTGCCGGTATGCTTGGTGCCGCCGAACGGCAGGTGCGTCTCGGCGCCGATCGTCGGAGCGTTGACATAGAATATTCCGGTGAAAACGTCGCGCATCGCCGCAAACGCCCAGTCGACATTCTGCGTGTAAATCGACGCCGACAACCCGTACGCACAGTCATTGGCCTTGGCGACCGCATCCTCAAAGCTGTCGGCCGGAATACAATCGGTGACCGATCCGAAAATTTCTTCCTTGAATATCCGCATGCTCGGTTCGACGTCGCCGAATATGGTTGGCTGGGTGAACCAGCCCTTGTCGTAATCGCGGCCGGTCAATCGTCCCCCGCCACAGAGCAGAGTCGCCTTGTCTTCTTCCTTGCCGATGCGCATATACTCCAGCACGCTATTCATCTGCGATTTCGATATGGCCGGCCCCATCTGGACCGTCTCATCCAGACCATTGCCGACCTTAATCGCCTTGACCCGCTCCATGAGGGCTTCCACGAATTTCGTGTACACCCGCTTGTGGATAATCAGCCGCGACGAAGCCGTGCACCGCTGCCCGGTCGTCCCGAAAGCTCCCCAAACGGCGCCGTCGACAGCCAATTCGATATTGGCATCATCCATGACGATAATGGCGTTCTTGCCGCCCATCTCCAGATGGCAATGCTTGAAATCGGGCGCGCACGCCTCTGATACCTTGCGACCGATATCGGTCGATCCCGTGAACGATACGCAGCCGGTGCGCTTGTCTTTCATCAGCGGTTCGCCTACGGCCGACCCGGAACCGGTAACCAGATTGACCACTCCCGGCGGAATCCCCTCCGCTTCGAGGACCTCGACGAGGTGGACCACCGACAGCGGCGTATCCGTGGCCGGTTTTATTACCACGGTATTGCCCAGGATCAGCGCCGGCATCATTTTCCACGAGGGGATGGCGATGGGGAAATTCCACGGCGTGATCAGGCCGCAGATACCCAGCGGCTGGCGGATTGACATGCAGAATTTGTTGGGCATCTCGGACGGTGTCGTCTGCCCGAACGCCCGGCGACCCTCGCCCGCCATGTAGAAGGTCATGTCGATCGCTTCCTGCGTATCACCGCGCGTCTCGGCCAAAATCTTGCCCATTTCGCGGGTCATATCTTTCGAAATCGTCTCTTTTTCTTTCATCAAACGCTGCGCCACACGGTACAGGATCTCTCCGCGTTTCGGCGCCGGAACCAGCCGCCATTTGGCATAGGCGTCTTCCGCCGCGCTGATCGCAGCATCGACATCTTTCGCGTTGGATTTCTGAAAAACGCCGACGATTTCTTCGGTGTCGGCGGGATTTATA
This sequence comes from uncultured Ignavibacteriales bacterium, assembly GCA_964549765.1. Taxonomy (GTDB): domain Bacteria; phylum Zixibacteria; class MSB-5A5; order GN15; family JAAZOE01; genus CAZJWR01. The sequence goes on along the minus strand of CAZJWR010000001.1, from coordinate 114,251 downwards.
TTTTCAAACGTTTCGCCCGATTGCGAATCCACCCATTCGCCGCCGATATAGTTTTTATAGACTTTCGGCTTTGCCATGGTGACCTCCTAAATGTATATTCAGCATTCTCTTTTCTCTCTCGCCGCCCGGCCCGTATGTGAATCTTTTCACCAATTCGGCCAAGACTGCTAATATAGAGAAAATCCCGCGTTTGTCAAACGCTTTGGGGGTTTTACATAAAGATTTTTGTTATGTCGGACAACAAATTAACCGGTAATGAAAATTGTGGGCGAGTCGGCGGGAGGTACGTTTGTGAATGAGACGAAAGGCGCTAATCGGCCGCCTGCCTGCTCCGATATTTCGCCAGAAATTGCGACTTGAATGACGCAAAACGATTTTCCGAAATCGCCTCCCGAATATCGCGCATCAGCCTAATGAAGAAATTGACCGAATGAAACGACGCCAGACGGTGGGCGGTGATTTCTGAGACCGAGTACAGATGGCGAAGGTAGGCGCGGCTGTATCGGCGGCACACGTAACAACCACAACCGGGATCGAGCGGCAGAGTGTCAGAGGCAGCGGTGGCGTTGCGATAGTTATACGGCCCGGCCGCGGTGAAGACCAATCCGGTGCGGGCGTTCCGGGTCGGCAGCACGCAGTCGAACATATCGATGCCCTTCTCCACCGCCATCAGAATATCTTCGGGATATCCCACCCCCATCAGATATCGCTGCTTGTCAGCTGGGAGCAGCGGCATGGTCACATCCAGCATCTTTTCCATTTGTTCCTTCGGTTCGCCGACCGATAGGCCGCCGATCGAATAACCCGGAAAATCCATCGCGAGCAACTCCTCGGTTGATTTCCGCCGGAGGTCTTCGAATGTTGAACCCTGAACGATCCCATGCAGCAACTGCGGTGTATATTTCAGGGATTCTTCGAGTTGCATGAATTCGTTCATCCCCCGTCCGGCCCATTGTGTGGTGCGCTCGACTCCGGCGAGAGCATCCTCATGCGACGACGGATATGGCACGCAATGATCGAACGACATGATGATATCGGGCCCCAGCCGTCTTTGGATTTCGATCACCCTTTCCGGCGTGAAATCATGGTAGGAACCGTCGAAATGTGACTGAAACGTCACCCCGGCATCGGAGATTTTGACCTTCCCCAGGTGCGAGAAAACCTGATATCCCCCCGAATCGGACAGGATCGCATTCGGCCATGAGGCAAAACCGTGGACGCGCCCCATTTTCTCCACGACGTCGACGCCGGGGCGAAGATAGAGATGATAGGTATTGACCAAAAATACCTGCGCCCCCATCGTTTCCAGATCTTCGCAGGCAAGCGTTTTGACGGCCCCCTGCGTCCCCACCGGCATGAACACGGGAGTATCGATTTCGCCGTGCGGTGTCGTCAGGCATCCCCGGCGAGCCGCCCCGTCGGTTTGTATGACCTGGAATGAAAAGCCCGTGGGATAATCCATAGCTTACCGGATAATTTCGAGCGCTTGTGCGACAGTCGTCACCGGCAGGAGTTCCATGCCGGGAACTTTCGCGAGGCTTGATCTGTTTGCTTTGGGGATAATGGCGCGGGTCAGGCCCAGTTTGGACGCCTCCGCCAGCCGCCGTTCGATTTGCGCCACCCCGCGCACGTCGCCGGAGAGTCCGACTTCGCCGATCACCAGCATTTTCGAGTCAATCACGATATTCAATTTGGATGACGCTGCCGCCAAAAGAAAGGCCAGGTCGAGCGCGGTATCGTCGAGCCGGATGCCGCCAGCGATATTGACGAAGATGTCATTGCCGCCCAGCGGCACCCCGCCCCGCTTTTCCAGCACGGCGCTGATAATCGCCAGGCGTTTGCCGTCGATCCCCGATGCTACCCGTTGCGGCGTTCCATAGGGTGACGTCGCGACCAGCGCCTCGACCTCGACCAGAAACGACCGGCTGCCCTCGACCGCCGCCGACACCGCCCGGCCCGGCGATTGGTTGTCGTCGGTGATCGTCATGAATATCTGCGAGGGATTTTTCATTTCGTTCAATCCGGAACCGGTCATCTCGAAGACGCCGATTTCTCCGGCGGGGCCGAAACGGTTTTTCTGTGAGCGCAGGATGCGGAATAGGTGATAGCGGTCGCCTTCGAAATACAGCACCGTATCGACCATATGTTCCAGCACCTTAGGCCCGGCCACGAGACCTTCCTTGGTGATGTGACCGATAAGAAACAGCACCTTGCCGGTCTGTTTGACCAGTTCGATCAGGCGGGCGGAACATTCCCTCACCTGCCCGACCGTCCCCGGCGGCGAATCGAAAGCGGGCGATGCGACCGTCTGAATGGAGTCGATAATGATGATTTGATAATCGTCGCGGCACAGGGCGAGAATATCGTCCAGATCCGTGAGATTGACGACCGAAACTGTCTTGCCGTCAAGGCCGAAGCGATCGGCCCGGTCTTTGATCTGTTGGATCGATTCCTCGCCGGAGACATATAGGCTTGCGTACCCCCGGCGGCCATACTCGTCGGCCATCTGCAGAAGCAGCGACGATTTGCCGATGCCGGGTTCACCGCCGATCAGCGACGCCGATCCATAGACAACGCCACCACCCGCCACGCGGTCGAACTCATCGACGCCGGATACGATCCGCGATTGAAACTCAGTTTTTATTTCGGGAATAGTCTGCGCCGCGACGGCGGTTTTCGCCGATTTGGTAGCTCTCGGCGACGCCACGATCGATTCCTCGTGCAGCGTATTCCATTCGCCGCACTCGCGGCATTGTCCCTGCCAGCGATGATGCATGGCGCCGCAATTGGTGCAGAAATAAGCCGTCTTTTTCTTGGATGAAGCCGTCATGATTTGACCGAGATAGGACCGGTCGAGGATCCATGAATGAACTGCTTGACTTTCTCGTCATCCGTTTTGCTAATCTCGTCCGGCGTGCCGTCCCAGATCACCTTGCCGCCGAACAGCATCACGATCCGGTCGGCGATCTGGTAGGCCGACGCCATATCATGGGTCACGGCGATAGTGGTCACACCGAGTTTCTTGTGCACGTTGACGACCAGTTCATTGATCATGGCTCCGGTGACAGGATCGAGTCCCGTGGTCGGTTCGTCGTAGAGGATGATATCCGGCTCGCTGGCGATGGCGCGCGCCAGAGCCGCTCGCTTTTTCATCCCGCCCGACATTTCCGCCGGCATCTTATTGCCCGCATCCGTCAGACCCACCAGCGACAGCTTCTCGTCAACGATATCCTTGATGCGGCCCCTTTTCATGCGCAGGCTTTCCTTGAGGCTGAAGCCGACGTTTTCGGCCACCGTCATCGAATCGAACAGCGCCCCGGATTGAAACAGCACGCCGATCCGTTTCCGGAATTTCATCAGCTCGGTGCGGTTGAGCTCGAAAATATCCTGTCCGTCCACCAGCACGGTGCCTTCGTCGGGCCGAAGAAGCGCCACGATATGTTTGAGAAGAACCGACTTGCCGCATCCGGATTGACCGATAACAACTACCGACTGGCCGTTTTCGATCACCAGGTTGACTCCGGTGAGCACTTCATGCGAACCGAATCGCTTATGTAAATCCCGTATTTCAATCATAATTGGAACAACAGCGTTGCCATCACATAGTCGGCGACCAGGATCAATACGGCGGCGCTCACCACCGCCCGTGTCGTTGACATCCCCACGCCCTGGGCGCCTCCGGTCGTGAAGAACCCGTGGTAACACCCCATCACCGAGATGATGGCGCCGAAAACGGCGGATTTGGCCAGCCCCGATAAGAAATCGTTCAGGGCAAAAAACTGTTTGAAGCCGTTCATGAACATATCCGGCGTGATGCCGACGAAGCTGACCGCCACCAAGAAGGCTCCGAATATGGCGATGAAGTCGGATATCGCCGTTATCATCGGCAGCATGATTATTCCGGCCGCCACACGCGGCATAACCAGATATCGCACCGGATCGACCGCCATCGATTCCATGGCGTCAATCTGCTCGGTGACCTTCATCGACCCCAATTCGGCGGCGATCCCGGCCCCCACCCGCCCGGCGATCACCAATGCCGTCAGCACCGGCGCCAGTTCGATCAGGACCGCTTTGCCGACCGCGCCGCCAAGGTATCGCATCGGCATGTAGAATTTGAACTGATAGGCCGCCTGCCAGGCCGATACCCCGCCCGTAAAGATCGACGTAATGACGATCAGCCAGATCGATTTGACCCCCATATAGTACATTTGTCCGAGGATGAGTGAAAGAGATCGGAAAAAATGGCGGAAGGCCAGCACGGTTTGACCCAGCATAATCGACAGGCGGCCGAGGCCGCTGAGAAGTGTTGACGGCCGAATATCAAATGCTGTGGATTGCTCGTCCATGCCCGTTAGAACGGCGCCTCCTGGTCTGGCGTTCCCATCGGCGGTTGGGGGACAAAGCCAGTCGCCAAGTTCTCAAACCGCGCGTACTCGCTGAGAAAAGAGAGCCTTATCGTGCCCGTAGGGCCATTGCGTTGCTTAGCTACGATTATCTCAGCTCGTCCCTTTACTTCCATGAGCTTCGGATCATCGGGATGAAGGCCCGATAGATAATATTCAGGCCTATAGACGAACATGACGACATCGGCGTCCTGCTCGATGGCTCCCGATTCACGCAGATCGGATAGCTGCGGCCTCTTCTCGCCGCCGCGTGTTTCAACCATTCTGGAAAGTTGGCTGCATGCAATGACGGGAATCTTCAATTCCTTGGCCAATCCTTTTAAGCCGCGAGAGATTTGAGCAATCTCCTGCTGGCGGTTTTCGGCGTATCGACTGCCGCTCATCATCTGCATGTAGTCTATGACGACAAGACCCAAATCTGTTTGGGCCGCAAGCCTTCTCGCTTTGGCACGCATTTGAAGTACCGACATGGCAGGAGTATCGTCAATATAAATTTCTGCCTCCGATAAGGGCCCGGACGCCCGCGCGAGGCGAGCCCAATCTTCCTCAGATATGCGATCAGCCCTGATTTTGTGCGTCGATATTCTTGCTTTACCACATACCATGCGTAAGGCCATCTGCTCTTTCGACATTTCCAGCGAAAAGAACGCTGCCGCCTTGTTGGTCTCCATACATAAATTCTCTGCAATATTCATTGCTAAAGCAGACTTTCCCATCGACGGTCTGCCAGCGATGATGATTAAATCACCTTTATGTAGGCCAATGGTTATATCATCCAATTCCCGAAATCCAGTTGGATAACCTATCAACCCCCCCTTACTATCTCTAAACTCCTCAATGGCCTCAAATGTCTGAGGTAATAGCTTTTTTATTACTGTGAATTCTGATTTTAGGCGGTCTTCGGCTATCGAAAATATCTTTTGCTCCGCATTATCCAGTAACGCATCCACAGCATCCTCTTGCCGGTAACACTCAGATACTATTTCCGTAGACGCGGTTATCAATTCCCTCAATAACGCCTTTTCAAATACTATATTGGCATAGAATTGCGCATTAGCTGCAGTTGCAACCGAGTTCGCGAGTTCCGTAAGATAGGTCCGCCCACCAGCAGTATCGAGATCATGAGTCTTTTCCAACTCTTCCGCAACCGTGGTGATATCAGCCGGCTGAGCACGCTCGAAAAGCCGGGCAATGGCATCATATATTTTTTGATGCGCTGGGCTATAGAATCGACGGCTTGTTACGAGTACCTCAATACATACTGCCACCGCAGCTTGGTCCAATAGCATAGCACCGAGAACGGCTTGCTCCGCGTCATGAGACCGTGGCATTTCGCGCTCGGTTTGTCGCCTGTTACTAGTTGCTTTTGCCTGACCGTCCACGTCGAAATCCCTCAACACTTCGCACAACCAAAATTAGCTGCCATTTGACCTGGCACTTAAGCACATACGAAGAATAATCAGTACAAGTTGTTCCTGGAAAGTATTCTGTCAACCTCTTTCCAGAAATCTATATATATTTTGTCGAAACGGAAATCAACCCGAATTTCGGATTAAATGAATTTGTGATTCAAGGATGTGATCCCAGCATGAATTTTGCTGGTTTTTCGAGTCAAGAAAAATGGCAGGCGGATCAGACCGGAAATCATTGCAATCTAAAAGTGCCGGTGCTACTGTACGCTCACTGACGATGCAAAGTTCTCAAACCTTCAATAATGTGAATTCTCAGTTATCCATTTCGCTCTGCTGGCGGCTATTTGTTCTGGTTGACCCGTTCATACTCCGCCATCAAGACCTGCATGTCCTCCCACGTGGGGCGTTTGTATTGCGCTGCGCGCAACAGCGCCGCCGGATGATACGTCACCAGCAGGGGGACGCCGTGAAATTTGTGCCATTTGCCGCGCAGTTTGCCCAGCGGTATGGTCGTATCCAAAAGGGCGTGAGCCGCGATCCGTCCCAGCGCCACCATGAATTTCGGCTGGATCAGGCGTATCTGTTCCAGAAGATAGGGCATACAGGCCTTCATCTCATCCGGCTGGGGGTCGCGATTTTCCGGCGGACGGCATTTCAGGATATTGGCGATATATACGTCGTCGCGGCTGAATCCCATCGCGGCCAAAATCTTATCCAAAAGCTTACCCGCTCGTCCCACGAACGGCTCCCCCTGCATATCTTCATCGCGTCCCGGGGCCTCGCCGATAAATATAATATCCGCCTTGGGATTGCCGACGCCGTACACGAATTTCGTCCTCGTCTTGCCCAAGGGACACTTTTGGCATTTGCATATCGCCCGCCGATGCTCGTCCAGGCTCGAATATTCCGGCTCGCCGAGATCGTCGCCGTCATCATCATCGTCGCCGCCTTCCAGCAGCGAAATCTGACCATCCCGGTCCGCCGATGATTCATGCGCGGCGGCCATCAGCATGCGGTCGAACGGCGATTGGTCGCCATCAACCGATGAATCCGGCCGATTATCCGGCGAGTTCGGATTGGTGTAATGCGCCTCCAAAATGATTTCCTTATGCCCCAAATCCGCCTGGCAGCAGAACGCCCGGCGGGCGAGATCGAAGATCTCCCTCACGTCCTCATCGTATCCCATCCGCGATTATATACTCCCATATTTTTTCGGCTATGACGTCCTTGTCGTCCCTATCGATCGCGCGGACGTCGCCGGATTTCGACACAATCGTTACCCGATTGGTATCGGTATCGAAGCCGGCGCCTTCTTCCAGCGGGTTATTAATTACTATATAGTCAAGGCGCTTCTCCTGCAACTTTTTTTTGCCGTTTTCGAGATCATTCTCGGTTTCCAGCGAGAAGCCGACTACCGTCTGGGAGTTGGTACGGATGGAAACGATGTTCCGAAGTATGTCAATCGTGGGAACCAGCGTTATATTCAGGTCTTGATCGCCCTTTTTGATTTTTTGCGTCTTGCTTTCGGCGGTTTTGTAATCGGCCGGGGCCGCCGCCATGATCAAATAGTCGGCGTTCTTGAAAGCCGCCTCGACCGCCTTGGCCATTTGTTCGGTATTCTCGACCCGGACGATTTCAACCCCGGGTGGATCGTCGAGCGCCACCGGCCCGCTCACGAGCGTCACCTCGGCGCCCAGCCGTTCCGCCTGACTCGCCAGGGCAAATCCCATTTTGCCCGACGAACGATTGGAAATGAATCGCACCGGATCGATCGCCTCACGGCACGGCCCCGCCGTGACGAGAACCTTCTTGCCGCGCAGCGGGCCGTTTCCCTTCAATTCGTTGACGATCAGTTCGAAGATTTCCTCCGGTTCGGCCATCCGCCCCGGGCCGTAGCTCTTGCACGCCATCTCGCCGACGCCGACGTCGGCCATGAGGTGTCCCATCTGGCGCAATTTCTCGATATTATTCTGCACGGCCGGGTTGGTGTACATCCCCTCGTTCATGGAGGGTGCCCAGATGACTTTCTTCTTGGTGGCGCAAATAATCGTCGCCAAGAGCGTCGGGCAAAAGCCGTTGGCGACCTGTGCGATCAGATCCGCCGTGGCGGGTGAAATAACGATGATATCCGGCCATTTGGCGAAAGAAATATGCCGGGTGGCGACAAACTTATCTTTGGGGAACATCTCGACGGAGACCGGCCGGTCGGTCAACGATTCGAAAGTCAGCGGCGTGACAAATTTCGTCGCCGCCTCGGTCATGACGACCTGCACCTCGGCCTCGGCTCGAATCAGCATCCGGGTTAAATAAGCGGATTTATAGGCTGCGATGCCGCCGCTGACGCCAAGCAATATTTTGCGATTGGTAAGCTTCATGGGAAGCGACCGAACTAATTGATCGGTTCACTTTCCGGGTCCCCGACCCAGACGGAGTAGGGGAATTCAGACGATCCCGTTTCGAACATGGCCACCGAGGCCAGGATTTTTATCTCACTGAGATCCACCGGATCGCTGATAAACAGAGCGCACCGATCCAGAATCATTTCCATCTGTTCGATCGACAGGAGGTTCAACTGGCGCAGCTGCAGGAGGTAACCGTAGGCATCCGGCGATATTACCCGCCGCTCGGCCTCCGAAAGGACCCGCACCGCCCGGCTGTCGGTTTTTGATGCCGCCGTCGCGAAACTGTCGGGATAATCCTCGAAATGTTTCAACAGCCAGCTGTAGGCCGATGAAATCTCGGTATCGGTGAATCCCATGGAGCGCAGGTCAGCCGACATCTCATCGAAACTCGACACCGAACTCTGATGGTCGGTCAGGCGGTTCATCAAGTAAACCACTATTTCAAGTATCTTTTCCTGCACCCGTTCCTCATGCGCAAATCGATCAATCAGAATGTACGCACAGTTTTATTTATTTGCAAGCAATATGTTCCACTAATGCCTAAAATGGCGTATTCCCGTGAAGACCATACTGACGTTGTGCTTGTCGGCGGCGGCGATGACATCGGGATCGCCCTTTGAACCACCAGGTTGAATAAACGCCGTTACTCCCTCTTCGGCAACGACTTCCAGACCGTCCGGCATCGGGAAAAACGCATCCGACGCACATGTGCCACCTTTGGTGCGATCGCCGGCGCGCCGCAGAGCCAGAAGCGATGAATCGACCCGGGACGTCTGCCCCATGCCGATACCGACGGCGGCCGTCCCCCGGCAGATCAAGACCGCATTCGATTTGACATGCTTGACCAAGCGATAGCCGAAGATCAGCGATTCCATCTCAGCTTCGGTCGGTTTCCTTTTGGTCGGAATAGTGATTTTGCCCAAATCGACATCGAGATTATCCCGGTCCTGAACCAGCAGCCCGCCGCGGACGTATTTAAACACTTTATCGTCGGCTGGAAGATTATCCAGTATGGCCGGAAGTGACAGCAGCCGCCGCGTCTTTTTCTTCTTCAAAAGCGCCAGCGCTTCATCGGTATAACCCGGCGCCAGTATGCATTCTATGAATTGCGTCTTGTGTAGCAGCTGGGCGGTATCCATATCCACGACTCGATTGAGCCCGATAATCGATCCGAATGCCGAGAGCGGATCGGTTTCAAGCGCCATGTAATATGCTTCGGCGGACGTCTTCGCGACCGCCGCGCCGCACGGGTTGGCATGTTTGACCACGGTCGCGAACGGATCGGCAAAATCCAGGATCATATCCAGGGTCGCGTCGATATCGGAAATGTTATTATACGATAGCTCTTTCCCGGAAAGCTGGGTGGCGTCGGCCATCGTCACGCCGCGATAATCCTTCAGACGGTAGAACGCAGCCGCCTGATGCGGGTTCTCCCCATAACGCAAATCCTGAATTTTCGAAAACGACAGCGTCATCTCCGCCGTTTCTGCGGACGCGGGAGCTGGCTCGCCCTTGAAATACCCCGCGATTGTCTTGTCGTAGCGAGCCGTGAGAGCGAACGCCTTGGCCGCCAGCTTCTTTCTGGTCGCAAGCGTCAGACTGCCCTCTTTCTGCTCCATCTCAGAGGAGACCGAGGCATAGTCACCCGGATCGGTGACGACGCCTACGAATTCGTAATTCTTGGCCGCCGCCCGCACCAGAGTCGGACCGCCGATATCGATATTTTCGATCTTGTCGCGATGATCAGCGTCGGGATCGACCAGCGTCTTCTCGAACGGATAAAGATTGACGACGACCAGGTCAATCGGCTTGTATTCCTGCTGGGCGATTTCGGCCCGATGTTCGGCGTCATCGCGCCGAAACAAAATTCCCCCGTGGACCTTGGGATGAAGTGTCTTGACGCGGCCGTCCAGAATTTCCGGCGACCCCGTGAATGTCTGTATCGAAATGGCCTGAACGCCGGCTTCTTTGATTTTCGCCAGAGTGCCGCCGGTGGAGATGATCTCCACGCCCATCTCGGACAATTTTTCGGCCAGATTCACCAGCCCCGTTTTATCCGAGACCGAAATCAACGCCCGCCGTATATGAACCAAACCTTCCATTATCTTCCTCCTCAGCCGGTCAGCCGGTCAACAACCTCCTGGTATCGCTTCAGCGTCCTCTGCACGACTTCATCCGGAAGCGGCGGCGCCGGCGGTTTCTTATCCCAATCGAGCCGGTCAAGATAATCGCGGACGATCTGTTTGTCAAACGACGGCTGGGACTTCCCCGGCTCGTATTCGTCGGCCGGCCAGAACCGCGACGAATCCGGCGTGAGAGCCTCGTCGATCAGAATGAACTCGTCGCCGTCGAAGCCGAACTCGAATTTGGTGTCGGCGATAATTATGCCCCGGGTGCGGGCGTATTCGGCGGCTCTGGCATAGATTTCCACGGCTTTGTCCCGGCATAATCCGGCCGTATCCGGTCCAATCATTCCCACCATTTCGTCATACGAGATATTGATATCGTGCCCCTCTTCGGCCTTGGTCGACGGGGTGAAAATCGGCTGTGGCAGTTGATCCGATTCTTTCAAATGTTCCGGAAACTTTATGCCGTGCAATAGAGTATTGCCCTTTTCGTGAACCGTCTTGTATTCTTTCCACATCGAACCGGAAATATATCCCCGCACGATGCATTCAATATCCACCCGGTTCGCTTTCTTAACCAGCATCGATCTTCCCGAGAGGATCTCGCGATATTTTTTCAAGTCGTCCGGGAATTGGTCGACGTCGGCGGTGATGAGATGACTTCCGATAACGTCCTTGAGAAAATCGAACCAGAACACCGAGATTTTGGTCAACAGGACTCCCCGGCCGGGTATACCGTTGGGCATGACGACGTCAAACGCCGAGACGCGGTCGGTGGCGATTATCAGCAGTCGGTCGTCGAGGTCATATACATCGCGGACTTTGCCCCGCGAAGATAGAGGATACTCCTTTATGTCGGTGGAACGAATTTCCTTCATAGGTTTTTCTCCTTTACTATCTCCTCGCATAGCTTTTTGAGAACTCGGGGGTAAAGCTGATGCTCGACGGCGAGCACCCGCGCCGCCAGATCATCGGGCGTGTCGCCCGGCAAAATCGGGACCTTCTCCTGAGCCACGATCTTTCCGTGATCGTATATCTCATCGACCAGATGAATCGTCACTCCTGATTCCGAGTCGCCTGAGGCCAGGACCGCCTCGTGCACACGATGCCCGTACATCCCCTTGCCACCATATTTCGGCAGCAGCGCCGGATGAATATTGAGAATCCGGTTGCGGTATTTGCGAACTACCTGCGGCGGGAGCAATTTCAGGTATCCCGCCAGCGCGATGATGTCTATTTCATGACGGGTCAGTAACTGGAGCAAATGCTCGTCGGCGGCTTTCCCGTCAGGGAATTTTTTGCGGCGATGCACAACCGCGTTGATCCCGGCCTTTTGCGCCCGAACGAGTCCCTGCACATCCGGTTTGTTGGATACGACGAGCACGACCTCTCCCGGGATGGTTCCGTCGGCGCAACAATCCATGATCGACTGCAGGTTCGTGCCCGATCCCGATATGAATACCGCCAATCGCGCCTTATCCGCCATGCAATTTCTCCTTCAGTATCCTACGGACTAATTCGGGATCGGCCCTGCCCCCCGTCGTTTTCATTACCTGCCCGATAAAATAATCAAACAACCGGGTTCTGCCGCCCCGGTAGAGTTCCACCTGTTGGGCCTCCTGCATGAGAACGGCGTCGATGATTTCAGTCAGCTTATTCTCGTCCGAAATCTGCCGCAGATTTTTCTCTTCGACAATGACGGCCGCCGGACGCCCCGTGTCAACCATCTCATTGAAAATTTCTTTGGCGATGGAACCGGATATGGCATTGGATTCGATAAAAGTGATAAGCTCCGCCAACGCCTCGGGCGCGAGAGAGAATTCTTCAATCCCGATATTCTTCTCATTGAGCACTCGCATTACCTCGACCATTATCCAGTTGGAGGCGAGTCTCCTATTGGTCACGGTCGCAGCCACCTGCTCGAAATAATCGGCGATAGGCTTCGATTCGGTCAACACCGTGGCGTCGTAGTCGGGAATGCCATAATCTTGTGCGAGGCGCTCTCGGCGTCGATCGGGCAACTCCGGTATTTGCCGCCCAATGCTCTCGATCAGTTCGAGTGCGATTATGAGCGGCGGCAGATCGGGTTCGGGGAAATACCGATAATCTCCGGATTCCTCTTTTCCCCGCATCGATTCGGTCTGCTTTGTGGTCTCATTCCAGAGCCGCGTTTCCTGGATGATTTCATTCCCTTGGCGAAGTATGCCGGTCTGCCGTTCGATTTCGTACGCCAGCGCTTTCTCGATGGCGTGGATCGAGTTCATATTTTTCAGTTCGGTCCGGACGCCCAAATCCGAGCCGGTTTTCGGTCGCATCGATATATTGGCGTCGCAGCGCAGCGCTCCTTTTTCCATGTCGCCGGAGCCTATTCCCAGGTACTGGACTATTCGCCGGAGTTTTTTCAGGAAGGCATGCGCCTCCTGTGGCGATGCGATTTCCGGCTCGGTGACAATCTCTATAAGCGGCACCCCGCATCGGTTGAAATCCAGCCGCGTATACGTTTCTCCGCTTTCGGGATGAAGCGATTTCCCGGCATCTTCCTCGACGTGAATACGCCTCAAGGTAACCTCTGTGAAATATTCGGGGAGATCGATCCGTACCGAACCACCCGTTCCGAGCGGCCGGTCGTATTGTGTTATTTGATATCCCTTCGGCAAGTCGGGATAGAAGTAGTTCTTCCGCGCGAATAACGAATGATGATTGACTCTCCCCCCTACCGCCAGGATCATTTTGACGGCAAACTCGACGGCCCGCCTGTTGACTATCGGCAACGCCCCGGGGTGACCGAGGCAGACCGGGCAGGTGCGCGAATTCGGCGGCGCGCCATATTCATTTCGGCAGCCGCAAAACAGCTTGGATTCCGTCAGCAATTGCACGTGCACTTCAAGCCCGATGACCGGGACGATATTTGCGACGACTCGATTCATCGCCCTCCAAATCGCCGATAAGCGAATATTCCGCAACATAACTCATTTTACATCAACTCGTTCAAGAAATTGTTTCAACCGAAAGTTGAATCTGTCGGGAGATTCCATATTGGCCATATGGCCGATTCCCGGGATGATATCTATCTCCGAACCGGGAATCAAATTATGGAGCTTTTTTGCCAGCGGCAGGAAATACCGATCCTTTTCGCCGATGAATATCATGGTCGGCAAATGGATATGGGTGGAAAGCGACACGTCGTCGCGGACGGTATACATGTCTCGTTTGGGATCGAGCCAAAGGTGCCCGCAATGCTCTTCCATCATCCCGGCCAGTTCCTTCCGGAGCTTTTCATTCTTTTGCGCGTAGTAAAACAGCGACGACCTGATCCATCGGCGTTTGGCCTCGTCGACGCCCTTCTTCAGCGCGATTTCCCGATGGTCTTTATATCGCGAAGGCGGCGTATACCCCCCGGCGGCAGTATCCACCAGGGTCAGGGAATGCAGTGTTTCGGGATAATCGATGGCATAGCCAAGCGCCGTGGCGCCGCCCATCGATAATCCAACGACATGAAACCGATCCAGGTTCAGGACTTCAAGGAACCGTTTCAAATCGCGCACGCGGTCCTGACGGGAGTACCCCGTCTCGGGGCATTCCGATTTGCCATGGCCGCGTGAATCGTAGGCGATTACCCGGTACCATTGCTCGAAATACTCCACCTGCCGACTCCACATCCGCCGGTCGAGCGTGAATCCATGCAGAAAGACCAGTGGCACGCCCGACCCATGCTCTTCGTAGTAGAGTCTGACTTCTCCCGTATCAACTATCGGCATGGGAATATCCCATGAGTGTCTCCGCCTGCCGCGCGGCGGCCAGCAGATCGGCTTCGGCAAAAGCCCGCGCCATGACCTGAAGTCCGATCGGCCGGCCATCGGATGTTTTGCCGCAGGGGATAGATATCGCCGGGATACCGGCCAGACTGGCCGGTACGGTCAGGATATCCGATAAGTACATTGCCAGCGGATCGTCGATTTTTTCGCCCAGTTTGAACGCCGCCGTCGGCGACGTCGGCGATATTATCATTTCGACCATCGCAAATATCTGCTCAAAATCCCGGCGGATACGTTCCCGGACCTGCGACGCTTTATGATAATACGCATCGTAATATCCCGCTGACAAGGCGAACGTCCCCAGCATAATCCGCCGCTTGACCTCGTCGCCGAATCCATCTGTCCGGGTGGATTCATACATCGCCCTCATTTCTTTATCATGGCCCTTTGATAGACCATAGCGAACGCCGTCATAACGGGCCAGGTTCGATGAGGCTTCGGCGTCGGCGATGATGTAATAGGCCGCGATCGCGGCATCAGTATACGGGAAAGATACCTCGACAACGGCATGACCGTCGGACCGCAGCTTTTCCTCCGCTCGCTTCACCGCCTCCCTGACTTCCGGGTCGATATCATCGTTCATATATTCGTTGGGAATCCCGAAGCGGTATTTTGTGTCAGCATCTCTCTCAATGAAACCGCTGCAATCCGGACAATCGATAGCAGCCGATGTGGCGTCGCGTTCGTCATGGCCGGCGATGGCATCGAACGCCAGTGCGCAATCTTTCACCGTCCGGGCAATCGGCCCTATCTGATCCAGTGACGAGGCGAACGCTACCAGACCGTAACGCGACACCGCGCCATAGGTTGGTTTGAGACCGACGACGCCGCAAAAACCGGCCGGCTGGCGCACAGATCCCCCCGTATCCGATCCAAACGCAAGCGGTACGATTCCCGCCGCCACGGCGGCACACGATCCGCCCGATGATCCGCCGGGGACGAGATCATCGCGGATTGGATTTGTCGCCAGGCCGAAGGCGCTGTTTTCGTTGGACGATCCCATAGCGAACTCATCCATATTGGCCTTGGCGATAATCACCGCGCCGGCTTCTTCCAATCTTTTCACACAGGTGGCGTCATACGGGGAGACGAAATCGGCAAGCATCCGGCTGCCGCAGGTCGTCGGGTAGCCGGACAAGACGATATTGTCCTTGAGAATAACCGGGACGCCTGCCAGAGATGGCAGGTCGGCATCATCGGCGGCAAGACGGTCAATCTTTTCGGCTTGATTCAATGCTCGTTCACGGCAGGTAGTGATTACGGCATTCAGGCGTCGACCTTCGGATTCGGCCAGATCGAGCGCGGCCTCGGCCAGTTCGGCCGCGCCTATTTCCCCGTTTCGTATGCGCCGCACGATATCCGCGGCGGTGAGTCTGCTGTAATCTGCCACCATCATTATGGCACATCAGCGACGTTACAGCATGGACATGTAGTTCTCTATCTCATAATCGCTGACGTGAATGCGAAAATTGTCCCATTCCACTCGTTTGTTGGCCAGTAATTTCTCGAACATGGTCTCGCCCAGCGTGTCGTTCAATAGCTGCGAATTTTCGGCGGCTTTGATAGCCTCCTCCAAGGTGCCCGGCAAAGATTGGATATTCACATTGGCGCGCTCATCGAGGCTCATATGGAAAATATTCTGTTCGATCGGGTCGGGCAATGGATAATTCTTCTCTATACCGTTCAATCCGGCTGCCAGCATGACAGCAAACGCCAGATACGGATTGCACCCTGGATCAGGCGAACGCAGTTCCACCCGCATCGACTTCTCCTTGCCCAGCTTGTACATCGGCACACGGAGCAGTGAGGAACGGTTGCGGCGGCCCCACGACATGTACACCGGGGCTTCGTATCCGCTCACCAGCCGCTTGTATGAATTCACCCATTGATTGGTGATCAGGGTAATTTCTTTGATATGATGGAGAACGCCCGCGACGAAATGCTGGGCCAGCTTCGACAACTGATACGGCTTTTCTTTATCGAAGAACAGATTGTGGCCGTTCTCAAAAATCGACATATGGGTATGCATCCCGGAGCCGTTTTCTCCGAACAACGGCTTGGGCATGAACGTGGCGAAATAGCCGTTTTCGAGGGCGATTTCCTTGACGATGAACTTGCACAGTTGGGCGAAATCGGCCATGACCAGCGCGTCATGATACTTGAGGTCGATTTCATGCTGCGACGGCGCCACTTCATGATGCGAACATTCCACGGGGATGCCGATCGCCTGCAGGGCGTTGACGGTTTTCTTGCGCAGGGTCGTCCCGGTATCGACCGTGCCGTAGTCGAAATACCCGCCGCGGTCGAGGATCTCCGGCGCCTGACCGCTCTTGAAGTAAAAATATTCGATTTCCGGCCCGGTGTAAAACGTCCATCCTTTGTCTTTGATTCGGGCCAGCGTCTTGCGCAACACGTACCGCGGATCGCCGTCGTATGGTTCACCGTGTGGAGTTTTAATATCACAGAACATCATGGCAACTTTTTCACCACCGATCAGCCAAGGGAAGATCCGAAAGGACCGCAGATCCGGGATCACCATCAGGTCGGATTCCTCGATCCGGACGAAACCTTCGATTGACGAGCCGTCAAATCCCTGGCCGCTGTCGATAGCGTCTTCTATCTCAGCCCGCGTCAGGGCCATTCCCTTCAGCCGACCCAGAATATCCGTGAAGCACAGCCGTATGTAGCGCACCCCGGCTTCGTCTATTTGCCGGATGATTTCTTCTTTGGTCTTCGCCATAGCGTTCTCCTCACTCGTCCGCGTTAAAACCGGTATTTTAGGTCAACCGCCCGCTGAAATCAAAATAAAAATCGAGACTTATTGCCTTTATATGGCACAAATACGACCGTTATTGATATTTCAGCAATTAATTTTGTAAGTCATTGAGTCAAGGTCGATTGCGTGAAATCGCCGCTCCGGCCCCGCGGGCCAGAGACTATTTTCCAAGATCGAGCGAACCGCAGTCATAGACGATTTTGCCGTCGAATAGCGTGGCGGCAGTCTGCGCTTTATGGATGTCTGCTTTCGGCATAGAGTAGATATCGTCATCGAGGATGACCAGATCGGCCTGATATCCCGGTGCGATTTTGCCAGCGAATGATTCCCGACCCGACGCATATGCCGGCCCGGTGGTGAATCCGTGCACGGTTTGCGAGACGGTCAAGCGCTCCTCGGGATAAAACCGTCCGCCGCGTTCGCCGAATCCGTTTCTATTGACGGCGGCATGGATCCCGCCTACGGGATCAAGCGGCTCGATCGGGCAGTCGGAACCGAATGTCAGCGGTATACCCGTTTTAAGTAAGGTTTTAAAGATATACGCATTCCGGCCCCGTTCTCCCCAGTATGCGGCGACCAATTGCCGATCCGACGGGCAATGGCTCGGCTGCATCGAGGCCACCACATGGGATTTTTTCAATCGCGGTACGTCCTCGCGGGAGATCAATTGAAGGTGTTCGATGCGATTCCGCAGATGAGATCGATACCCCGCCGACAGATACGCCGTGATAACGTTAGCCACCGCCTTGTCCCCGATGGCATGGATGGCGCAGGCGAGATTATTGCGGATGGCTTTTCCGACATGGAGCGTCAATTCGTCCAATTCGGTGACGGCTACGCCGCAGTCGTCCTTTTTGCCACGGTACGGCTTTTTCATGTACGCCGTCTGCGCCCCCAATGAGCCGTCGGCAAAAATTTTAATCCCACCGACGCGGAGAGTATCGTCGCCCAATCCGGATATCATCTTGTCGGCGATGACGGCATCGAGCATCGCCACCGGGAAATAGTACTGAATGCGGAATCCCAGTTTCCCCTCCGCGTGTCGTTTCTGAAAATACTGCCAGCCTTCATGACCGTCCATCGAATGAAATCCGGTCACCCCTCGCGAATAGGCAATCCGTTCGGCTTTGCGCCACATGCGGTCCATGCGGCTCGCATCCGGCTTGCCCACGAGCCGGAATACCGGAAAGTATCCGGGGATTTCACGGAGGATTCCGGTCGGATTGCCGTCGGCATCGCGATCGATTTTGCCTCCCTCCGGATCGGGCGTATCTTTGCCGATGCCCCCCATCGCCATTGCCTTCGAATTCACCCACAGGATATGCTGATCCTTGCTGAATAGCGCCGCCGGATGCTGTCCGGTCACAGCATCCAACTCCGCCGCATTCGGCAGATGATAGGGGTCCCATCGATCCGCCGACCAGCCATCGCCGACGATCCATTCGCCCGATACGCCGCTGGTAACAAATGATTCGATGGCCTTGAGCGCGTCATCGAATGTCTCGGTATGATCCAGATGCACCGTATCCAGCGTCGCTGTCCAGAAATAGAAGTGAACGTGGCTGTCTACAAAACCGGGCAGGACGACGCGTCCGTCGAGATCGATAGCTCGATGACGGGGATATCTCCGCACCAGAGATTTCACGTCATATCCGAGCTCGACGATTTTCCCGCCCGTGAAAACCACGGCGGTCGGGCGTTTTGCGATACGATATTGTGGATAGATTCGGCCGTTATAGAGAATGGCGTTCATTGAAGTCGGCTCCTTTGACGCGATAATCCCCCTCCCGGCGGGTGATATTGATGCGGTCGAGATATTCCAGCACCGGCAGGGCGTATTTGCGGCTCGATCCGAACCGGTCGCGAAAATCCGCGACGGTGAATTTTCCCTGGCCGTTTATCGCCTGTTCGATATACGCGACAATTTCTTTCCATGTCGATTCCGGCATGACGAACTGCGAACCGATGGCCCGCAGGCGCTTTTCCTCGAAAAGAAAATCCAGGGTTTTGCGGCTGCCGGGAAATTGGGCTTCGATTTCGGCAAAGGTCAGATAATTATGCCCGGCATCTTGCGAGGCTTTCACGATCGATTCGGCCTGCCGTGACAGCTTTTCGTCCAGCGTCGGCGTGAATTCCGGCAGATGATAGAATTGCCGAGAACGTCCCAGCGTCCCCGAACTCTCAAGATATTTCAGCACCAGCAGAAACTGTTCCTGGTCGCGGATGCGAAGAATACGTATCAGTTCCTCGGCGGTCATTCCCTTGAGATATGATTTGGCCGCATGCGTTTTTTCCAATTCGCGACGGATACTGTCGGTCGGGTCCGCGATGTTTTCCTTCAACACCAGATTGCCGTCAAAAGCCGCCGCCTCCCCGCTCGACAGCAACCCGCCGACCGCCTGCTCTATCTGCGCCGAGGAAAAATTGGTGTAGGTCAGAAATTCCGATTGCGGCATAAAATATTTTTTGGCCAATTCGGTGTGGATCAATTCACCGAGATCGCCGCCGCGTCGGCGGTTCAGGTAATCGGCCATCGCCGGCAGTTCCTTGCGGCGCGGGTACCGGTCAAGAATATCGAGCACCATGCCGCCGCCGATGGTCACCTGAGGCGTCGGGAGACGCGCAATAAAATGATCACTGACAAAGGCCGCCAGCGGATCGTCGGTCTTGATAATTGCCAGCCCGTCCGCGCCGGGTTTGATTCCGGCCCCGTCGAAGGGCCGCATAATCGCTTCCGTCTCGGTCGTCCCGTGGATGATAAGGACTTTCCGCCCCTCCTTCAGAGAGATGGCCGATGTATTCAGGTTGCTGACATGCACAGCAAGGAAATTCGGGCGCGGAAGATAGTCGAATCCGGTGATGACGTCGCCGCGGTTGATCCCTTCGCGATCCACGCCGGACAGGTTAATCGCCACGCGGGCGCCCGGCCCGACCCGGTCGACTTTTTCCTCGTGCGATTGCAGGGTGCGGATTTTAACGCGTTTGCCGGCGGGGAAATGATACACATCGCTGTCGGCGGAAAAGCCTCCCCCCCGGCTGGTGCCGGTGACCACTACGCCGATGCCGGTCAAGACGAATGCGCGGTCGATGAACAATCGCGCCTTGCCGATATCTTCAACCTGCTTCAAATGCCGGCCGATTTCGATGACGGCGGCGACGATCTTATCCACGCCCTCACCGGTAGTAGATGAAACGGGGGAGATCGGCGCGCCGTCGAGGAACGACCCGGATACTTTGGCGGCGACGTCGGCGACGACCAGATCGAGCCAGTCCTTTTCGACCAGATCGATCTTGGTCACAGCCACCAGTCCGTATTTGATATCCAGCAGGCGGAGAATATCGAAATGTTCCTGCGTCTGGGGCATCCAGCCGTCATCGGCGGCGACCACCAGCATGGCGGCATTGACGCCGCCGGCGCCGGCCACCATGTTGCGCACGAACCGTTCATGGCCGGGCACATCGACGAATCCGACGCGTTCGCCGTCAGGAAGATTTAGCCAGGCGAAACCCAGATCGATGGTCATGCCCCGCTCTTTTTCCTCCGGAAGGCGGTCGGGATCGATGCCTGTCATGGCTTTGATCAGGGATGATTTGCCGTGGTCGATATGGCCCGCCGTTCCCAGGACGAACATGATTACCTCAAAATTTCCCGGATGGCCTGAATCAGCAACGCATCTTTATCCGGCGGGATGGTCCGTAGATCAAGCAGAAAATCGTCGTTTTCGACGCGTCCGACGATCGGCGGCGTATACTTGCGAAAGTGCCCCGCCAGCGTATTTGGGGCCAGACTCGAACGCATGACGACAGCCAGCGACGGGATGGTCTGCCCCGGTGTCGAGCCGCCGCCGAGGTAGGCGCCGGTGGCTCTGAGGACGATATCCAGTCCCGGACACGCCGCCCGTATTGCCTCGCCGCGTTTTTTAAGCTCAGCCTCGGGCACAGTGATCATGCGCCAGATGGGGATATCCAAAAATTGTGTTCCCCGAAGATACGACATGAATACCTGCGTGCTGATGGAAAATATGAGCTTGTCACAACGAATGGTCCGGAAGAGCGGGTTCTTCTTGATACTGGCAATCAGGTCGGACGTCCCGACGATCAGTCCGGCCTGGGCGCCCCCCAGCAGTTTATCTCCGGAAAAACAGGTCAGGTCAGCCCCGGCGCGCACCGAAGACAGCACATCCGGTTCGTCGGCGATGGCAATTCCGGGTGGAAACGACATCAGGCCCGATCCCAGATCATGTGTCAGGATCAATTTTTTTTCGCGGCATAAGGCGGACAAATCCTGAAGCGAGGTTTCCTCGACAAAGCCCGCCTGGGTGAAATTTGACCGATGCACCTTCAGAATCATCCGGGTGCGATCGGTGACGGCATCGGCATAGTCGGCCAATGAGGTCCGATTGGTGGTGCCGATTTCGACCAGCTTTACCCCGGATTTTCGCATGATATCCGGTATGCGAAACCCGCCGCCGATCTGAACCAGTTCGCCGCGCGATATCAGCACCTCCTTGCGATACGCCAGCGTATTGAGAATAACGAACAAAGCCGCCGCGTTGTTGTTGACGATGGTCCCGCTGTCGGCGCCGCACATTAGCGCCAACAGCCGTTCGACCAGTACACCGCGCTTGCCGCGCTTGCCGCCGGCGAGATCGAATTCCAGGTTGCTGTACCCCGACGCCATCTCCATGGCGTTGTGAATCATCTCTTCGGATATCGGCGCCCGCCCGAGATTGGTATGAATAACAATCCCCGTTCCATTGACAACTGGCATCAATTGCTGAAGCGTGAGACGATTGAGTTCACTAACGACACCCCGGATGAGATTATTTTCCGTCACGGTTTTTCCGCCCGATGAGAACTTCTCCTTGTAGTCGGCGATGACCCTTTTGACGACTTCAACCACCACCGGCCGCGTCAGCGTCTCCACGTATGGCGATAATTGAGGGATCCCCGAAAATACTTCCACCGAGGGGAAATCCCGAAGACCGGTGAATTCACGCGAGGAGTCAGCGCCCATAGACCACATCCAATAAGACCCGGCCCACCGCATCCAACGAGGCCGGAGAACATTTATCCGGCGTGTCGGCCAGCGTGTGCCAATACGGATAATCAAAATCGATCACGTCGATGGTCGGAATGCCGCCCGAGATAAGCGGCAGATGATCGTCGATAACTTCATATTTGAGGCTGTCGATAAACGCCGACACCCCTAACCGCGCCGCCGTATTCCAGACCAGGTCGTTTATATCCTTGACATACCGCTCGGAAAACACCTCGCGATAAATATTCAAATCGCTATCGCCAATCATGTCGATGATGATGCCAAAGTCGTAATCTCCGTCGTAATTCGAGGCATAATGGGTCGACCCCAGAAGATATTGATCGTTGCGGCCCGGCGGCCCGTAATCCTCCCCGTCGAACAACACCAGATCGACTCCCACCGCCGGCGGCGCGGCCACCATCAGTTCGCACATGTGCATCAACACGGCCGTGCCCGACGCGCCGTCGTTGGCGCCCGGAATGGGCTGATCGCGCCGGTTCGGATCGGGATCGTAGTCGGCCCGGGGCCGGCTGTCATAATGCGCCCCAAGCAGAATGCGGTTGCCCTTTCCGGGATTGATATGCACGATCCAGTTGACCAGTTTCACGGTATCGCCCCGGAGGTAATCGGGATATGTGAAAGGCTGCGTTTCGTATGTGACGCCCAATGAATCGAAGAACTGCCGGGCCATCGACTGAAATTGTTCCCATCCGGACGACCCGGGGACTCGCGGTCCCAGATCGGTCTGCATCACCAGCAGCTTGAAGGCCCGATCGCCGTCGAATTTCGGGACGGGATTTTTGCCGCCGCACGATATCAAAACGACAAGGGCAAGGGCTATCGCCGTGTGCCGCACAATACGTCTAATAATAATCGGGGAAATCATATCCATCCAGCCAAGATATCGTCGCCCCATGGTTTGTCAAACTGTTTTTGGCTTAGAATTGGAGCTCGACCCAGAACCCCAGCTCCCGCGTATGTCGCGTTTCGCGCCGCTGCTTGTCTTTGTCATCCTGCCAGCGCGCCGATAAACCGCCCTTGACCGTGGACGAAAAGCTGTAAGAGGCGGTCGGGCTGACGGTCAGATTGGTGCGATCGCCGCTGGTCTCGAAGGCGAGGTGGTTGGTGAGATTGGCCGATTCGTCATGGGAACGACGCAGGCTCACATCGAGCGTGACGTTGAGGTTCGATTCGAATTTGATGCGGCCCAAAATCGGCAGCCGGACTCCCGATGGACTGCTGAAACGATAGCTCCAGGTCGCCGAATAGGTCTCCGCGGTTTGTTTGGTAATATTACGAATATCGCCGGTGTTTTCGGTGTACTGGGTTGTCATCGACACCGTGCGCTCGTATCGTGCCGTGGTTCGCATCGAACGCAGGGGATTGACGCTGAGCGAGACCAAAGGCGAGAAGGCTTCCCGCACCCGTACTTCGTACGGACTGACGGAAGTCGTATGAAGCTTGGTTTCCGTGGTTTTGGCGTATCGTGACGACGGTGACAACGCGTTGATCAGCTTGCCCAGATACCACAGACCGCGCACCGATCGAAGATCAAGGCTCAAATCCGGCCACCCTACTGAGATGGTCTTCAGGGGCTGGGCATCGAATGATTCCCGGGAATTCCGGGAATAATTGGCGTTGACACCGATACCGGCAAAAAGTGACACGCCCGAACTGGCGGTCAGAGTTTTGGATATCGACTTCGTCTGCCGGACAATACCGCCCAGGGTTTGAACCGGATCGACTCCCGGATTGTCCGTCAATCCGAATCGGAAAGGCGCCGATGCCTTCCCTGCCAATCCGGGGAACGACAGCGATCGAGAGGTCCCCACCTTGCCCGATACCGGATCGATGGCGTCGGAAATGGTGCGAATGCCTCGTAACATAAGGCCGAATATGCTCGACGACGAAGATGCAGGTTTCGACTGATCTTCCGATTGCCGACTAGTGCCTCTCTTTACTATGCGCCGCCCCCGGTTGCTGCCAAGCAGGATCTGGTGATTGAAGGTTAGGGCGACCTCTTCGTTGACGGTGGACTGGACGCTGTGCACGAAGGTCGTATCCCGTCCGGAGCTGCGATAGGTATCGCCGTACCGCGCCGAGTAGCTGAATTTGTGCGTGATGAATCTGAAGAGCGACGGAGAATAACTCAGGCTCGAATTTTGCGAGTAGGTCCGCTCGACGCCCAATCGGAATTCCTTCGGGTTCAGAACAATGTTGACCGTACTGGGATCGCGCAGATCCCGATCGGTCCGGACGCTGTAGGACCCGGTCAGGTTGTCGAAGACCTTGAATCCCATGTCCATGGTGCCGACGAAATCAAGTTTCCGCGAGGTCGGATTTACGCTGTTCTGATTGACCGAGCTCGAATATGAGCCGGTCAAATTGCCATTGAAATTGAGACGGGTCGGGTACAGGTACAGTTTGGTTTTCGGCACCCCGAACGGGATTCTCAAATACCCCAGCCAAGCCAGCGGAGTGATGGACGGCGGTTTTCCGACGCTCATGTCAAATGTGCTTTTGGCGTCGTACTGCTCACGGAAAAACATCGGCTGGGTCGCCGAATGTCCCCGGGTGGTATTGTAGTTGAACGATGACGACAGCCGATTTAACAGCAGCGTGAAGAGCGGATTCCGCGTTTTCTTATTGAACCGTTCCGATACGCCGAAACCCCTGGTTATCGTGACGGCTTTTTCGATATTCCGCAATTCCGCCGGGACAGTGATATCGGTACCCGACCTGAGGAGGGGGTCCTGCACGCTTTGCGACCACGACACCCGGACCGGCAGCTGCAGCTCCAGAGAACGGGGAAAGAATTTGTCCATCTTGATCGAGCCGCTGAACGAGTAATTGGTCTTCGTCTGACCGGAGCCGAGATTATCGGCCGCCCCGCCTTTGGTGGCCGACGACACGCCTCGATAATAGGCGTCCTGAGTGGAGTAACTGAAATTGTAGGTTCCCAGATCGGACATATTCCCGCTGATCGCCACCCGCCCCGCCATGCCGACGTCGTTGCGCACGTCGGTCAGGCGCAATTCATCGACCCAGACTTCGCCGCTAGCCTGGCGGTCAGTGCTGAGATTGATCACACCCATCAAGAAATATTGCATTCGCGTAAGCGTTGGATCCTGTCCGTAGGGTTTGATTCTGACCGCATATTTGCCATCGTCGCTGACCCGAACCAGCGAGGAATCGATTCCTTTCTGGCGGTCCTCCAGGAGCCGCGCCTTGAGGGCCGTGATTTTGCTGAAATCGATATCGATGTAATTGGCGGCATCCCAGCCCGGCTTGAGAATCGTGCGATATTCATAATAGGCGTCCTTGTCGCTTCCCATGCGGAAGAAATACATCACCGAGTCATGAACAACCCCCGTATCCCCCCACACGTACGCCTTCAGTCGGCCGTAGCCCATGAAATTCATCGACCGATAAAATTTCCGTACCGCCAGCCCGGTATCGGCGGCCAGAATAATCCCGGAATCCGGCGAGAAGACGGCCACTTGGGAATTGAGATTCTCGTAACTCAGGAGAAGCGACTGCTCGCTCTCCGTCTTGTTGAGCTGCGGATCATGATAGCCCGCGACCGGGGGATCGTAGCGACTGTCAACCTCGTTATTGATCACGGCTACATCGAACTTGGCGTCGCCGCTGCGGACGGAATCGGCCACGTAGAACGAATCCGCCCAGGTTGTCGAGATCAGATCGATCGAGGCGATCTCAACTTTGTATCCATCAGGGGGTATATTGAGCGTCGTAGACGAATCGAACCAGATTCGGGCGTAGAAGATATTGTTCCAGGAAGCATCGCCGACAATGGTATCGATCGCATCCGGATCGCGGAGCGGGATGCGAATGGTCTCCCATCCGGATTCGTTCATGGTGCCGGTCACATAATACGACTTATCGCCGAGGGTATCGCTCAGATTTACTTTGTATGAAAAATAGCTGTTGGCAACCTGGAGGCCATTCAGGTCCGGGTCCTCGGTGTCGGCGCGGTTTCCCCCGTCGGGATCCTGGCTGTTTTTTTCCGTACCGTTGATCCGCCAGATATTGTTGATATCGAAATTATCGCCCGCGGGATCGTACACGCCGTTTTCGGGATTGTATCCGAATTCGTATTGGTCGGCCCGTCCGTCAAGACCGACATCTTCCTCGTCGGTTAGAATCTGGGCCGGGTCGGGATTTTCGGCGTCGAGCTGCCCGTCCCCGTCGATATCTTCGCTGATCCGTCCCAAGTCAATATGCATCAGTCCGCCGAAATCGCCTTCTTTCGACCCGCCCGTTCTCAACCGGATCTCCAGCAACTGCGCATCCTGCACCTGCGTCGCAACCCCCTGGGAAATATTGCGCATGAATCCCGCCCAGGATTTCTCCGGCTCGATCGGAACGGTGATCGAATCGATGATATTCTGCACCGTATCTTTGACGAATTTATGATCGACCGGCTTGAAATGAATTTCGAGCACATTGGCGGTACTGGCCTCGCCGGTCCCGATTTGCCGATCCCAGATATCGGTCACTGGAACCCCGTCGATGGGATTGAGCCAGGCGACATGAGCGCGTTCGGCGACAGCCGTATCCACGCCCAAGGGCCGCGACGCGAACCGCCATGTTTTTCGGGGTATGCCCAGCGAATAGCTGTCCTTAGAGCCCTCGAAATCATCGATAAACACTTCGCCGTCGACGTTCGGATTGGGCCGCGATTGGGCCACCTCGGCCGACACTTTCATGAACGATTCGGCCGACGCCGACACGAACGGCAGGGCGTTGGCAAACGTCGTAAACAGGGGATTTCTGAAACTGTAATCCATGTCCATATCCCACACCAGCATCTTCGACGTTTCTTCGCCCACCTTCGGCTTGCGGTTGGTCGATTTTTCCGATTTATACAGGATCGTCGTTCCGATATTGAAATCTCGGCTGGGAACGTATTCCAGCCGAGTGCCCAGCAGGGTTTTGCGATCTAGCGAGAAAAACGGCGCCCGCTCGAAAGTAATCGACACGTTGGAGTTGATATCGGTGAGATCGTCGCGCAATAGCGTCAAACGGCCGAAATCGTAATCGATCTCGTAGTCCTTACCCCGCACCAGCCGCTCATTGCCGTTCTGGACGACTTCGGAGCCCTCGATGATATTGGTCGCATTCAGTTGGATAACCGCCGATCCGCTGGCACGCGACGACACGGCGATATAATACCCCGAAGCGGTGCTCAGCGTCTGCCGGTTCTGGTTGATGTAGATATCCGGAATCGAATCGGCCAGCACGACCGGCTGGCCGTTATCGTCATAGACAAAGGGAAGGCTGTCATCGAAGGGATGTCGGCTGGGAAAAATCAATAGCCCCAGCGCCTGATCGATATAGACGTAGCGGTCAATCTCGCCGTCGGGGACGTTCTGGCCGTTGTCGTCGCCCCGGTCCAGACCCAGAATTTGGAGGTATTTTATCCCCTGCTGGTTATGATCCAGATCGGCCGGGTCAACCTCCTGGTTGTTGACCGGCCGGCCTTTGTATATTTCCACATTGAAATCCCGCAGATCGATGTTGTTCGATCCCAGGTAATAGACGTTGCGCCACTGATATTCCCAGACGTGATGATTGACGTCGTTATAGGCCTGCGGCTTGATCAGTTTCAACCTCATTGTGTCCGAGGTGATGTCGCCGATCGTATCCACCCAGCTGGCCCCGGCCCGGCGGCGGAGCACCTCCATGTATACCCCGATGATATCGTCATTGGTAATGAACGACTGGAGAAACTCGATGTAGAACTGCGTCGGCTGGAGATAGTAATTGGTGCCATCGATGGTTTTAAAATAGCCGGTCGTCCGATATATTCCTTTGGGATCATCCGACAGCGTGTCGCTGGGATCGATATAGCAATTCCCCACCGGCCGCGTAAAACGCTCCGTGAGGTCGCCGCTGAGGTCGTCGACATAAACGACCAACCGGGTAATAGAATCCCCGGCGATACCGTTGGCCGAATCGGGAAACGCGAAATCATATTTATCCGGCTCCGGCAGGGTATCCGAACGAGCCCGACGCAACGGCAGCCGCCCCAGGTCGTAAATCATCCGTTCCTTAAAGTCAATATCCCGGATGACTCTCTTTGCCGTCCCGGAGGCGCCGGCGGCGCTGATCGCCACCGATTCGGTCGATCCTTTCTCCTGCGAGGCGATAGCAGTGATCGACAAGTCCGCCAGCTGCGCCGTCGCTTTGATCCCGAATAGACCCTGAACGCGCGTCGAGTATGCGAGAAACTGGGTCGCGGGCAGATTCAGCGTGGTATTCCCCGCTTCCACCGACTGGAAGATATCGTCCTCGGTCCCCTTATAGCGCAGGATGAGCCGGTTGGCGAGAGGGATGTCGTTGCGCGAATCCTGGCTGACTTTGACGCTGATCTTCGACCCGATCGTCCCCTCAATATCGAATCGATAATCTTGCTCCATTTGCAGGGTCGGAAATTTCGACTGCCGGTAAAACGCCGTCTGCGGTTTGTCGCTCCATGACGACCGCCCCTTAAACGAAATCCGCCGATACCCGGACACGCGCAATCCCGCGCCGCCTTCGCCGAATATCGACTCAAACGCCCGCGATGGAATGGGGATGGTGAATTGGAAAAGCCCGCCGGCCTTTTCCTTCTGCTCCTTCGTCAGCGATTCCCGGGTAAGATTATATGCGAGTTCGTCCTCGCTCATGGCCAGGCGCCGCTGGACGAAGGCATCGAGCGAACTGTTCACGGGAATCATCGTCTGGTTTCTCTCCAACCGACGCATATAGGACACCGAATAGTCCGGGAAATTATAGTCCATCTCGTACGGCGACTGCCTGTTCAGCTTTACCAGGGGCACATACTCTTCGGGCGTGATGCTGGCGATAAAATGGGTATCGAATCCGGGAAACGGAGAAAGATAACGCTGCTGATAGTCCAGACTGGACTGGAATTGCGGCGGATCGGCATACACCGATTGCAGGCAAGCCGCTGCCGCCAGCGTCATCACAAGAATGCGGAAAAATGTCGGGCGCCTAAAAATCATAATCACCGAATCAGGCGTTAATTTAAATCGTTAGTCAATGCTCGATACGACCTCCTTTGCTAAAACTCTCCCAGACAGATGACTTCTTCCTGTAACTCTATCTGGAACCGTTCCTTAACCTTCTCTTTCAATCTATCGGCCAATTCCCGTATATCTTTCGAACTGGCCGTGCCGGTATTGACGATAATATTGGCGTGTTCGGGAAACACCGCGGCCCCGCCGACCCGTATATCCTTGGCGCCGATCTCTTCCAGCAACTTCCCGGCCGGCAACTTGCCGTTCGGCTGGCTGGCGTCTTCGATGTTCTTGAAAAAACACCCCGCCGAGCACGGATTTACCGGATGTTTGCGGCAACGCAACTGACGGATTTCGTCGGTGCGCCGTTCGATCTCACGCCGGTCGCCCGCAGCCAGTCCAAAGCACACCCGCGCCACGATCTCGCCCGTCGTCTTCAGGATGGAATGTCGGTAGGCAAATTGGAAATAGTCGCGTTTTTCGGTCCGCATGTTCCCTTTGTTGTCAATCAGGTCGGCCCATTCCAGTATCGATCCCACCTGGCTTCCGAAAGCGCCGGCATTGCCGTACACCGCACCGCCGACCGTTCCCCAGATTCCGGCCGCAAATTCAAGGCCTGTCAAAGAACACTCCGTGGCCAGATCGACCACGCTGTCCAGTGATTCGCCGCCGCCCAGAGTAATTGCATTACCTTTTACCTCTCTGCCGGTTATCGAGTTCCGGATAATCAGACCACGGAATCCTCGGTCGCCGATCAGCAGATTGCTGCCGCCGCCGATCACGTAACGCGGAATGTCCAATTCATGCGCCAGCTTCAGGGCCAGCGCCAGCGATTCCGCGTCAATAACGTCGATGAATAAATCCGCGTCCCCTCCGGTACCGAAAGTAGTATATGCAGACAAAGGCTGGCTGCGGTTCACCTCGCCGTCGAAACGGTCGACAAAATAACTATACTTCTTATTTTCCGCCATACTGGCTCTTATACCGAAAGATATAACGATTTCTCAAAAAATCAAGTCAATTTCGGTTAAAAAACGTTGTCTAACTTTTTATCGGATAATCAGTTGCTATTCTTCATCCGGCCGATCAGACGCGCCGGGGGACGTTTTTTCGTCTCCGCCGGTTCCGGGCCCCCCGGCCTCCGTATTTTTCGCCTCGCCCTCGGATGCCGTCCGGCTTTCGCTCGATCCATTATCGCCCTTGCCTTTGTCTTTCTCCAGTTCATCGACATAATTCATCTGCAAAGTGTATACGGTGTTGTCGAGAATCTGCTTTTCCTCTTTGCCCAAATTGCCCGTCGTCTTTTCCTGAAGCATGGCCAGCAAGTCGATAGTCGCCTTGGCTTGGTCGAGGTCCCGTTCGATTTTCCCCGATATCGGTGATATTGTCTTTCCCAATTGATACCAGGCCGCCGACTGCAGCGACAGCACCAATTGCAGAAACAGAGGATTTATGTTCTTCTCAGAATCAGTCATGTTATTTTTTTCTCCTATCCCGTCGCGATCGCGCAGCACGGTTTTCTGCAGCCCGCTTGCTCTCAGGCGACATCAATCAGATCGGCCCGTAAATTAGAAAACATTGCCACATGATTCAATAAAAATCGGGCCTTTTCCGCGTTGCGACCGTAATCGGTGTATATCCGCTGCGCCCATTCACGCGCCCGCACCAGTATATCCTGGTCCCCGACCGGATTGGCGATGCGAAATTCCGGCAGGCCGTGCTGCCGGATACCGAAAAATTCCCCGGGACCGCGCAGTTCCAAATCCGCCTCGGCGATTTTGAACCCGTCGCTGGTCGACGCAAAATATTCCAATCGGCGCCGCCCGATATCGGAAATCGGCCGATAGGCCACCGCCACCGCCAGGCCGCGACGTTGTCCCCGCCCCACGCGACCCCGCATCTGGTGCAATTGGGATAGGCCGAACCGTTCTGCGTGCTGTATGACCAAAATATTGGCGTTGGGAATATCGATCCCGACTTCGATCACCGTCGTTGCCACCAAAATATCCAATTCCCCGGCATGGAACCGTCGGATCGTCTCGTCGCGTTCCGGGCCCTTCATCCGGCCGTGCACCAGCCCGATCCGCCTTCGAGGCATAACCTCCTCCGACATCTCCCGATACCCCTCCTCGGCGGCCAGCAGGTCCATCTTCTCCGATTTTTCCACCAGCGGATAGATGATAAACGCCTGGCTGTGCTTGCCGATTTCGTTATCGATAAATTTGTAGATTTCCCCGATGGCTGAGGAGAACCGCCAGACCGTCTTCACCGGCTGCCGTCCGGGAGGTAGATCGGGGATGGTGGATATATCCAGATCGCCATACAGCGTCATCGCCAGCGTCCGGGGAATCGGCGTCGCCGTCATGACCAGGCGGTCGGGAAGATCACCTTTGCCGGCCAGTTTGCTGCGCTGCATCACGCCGAACCGATGTTGTTCGTCGATGACGACGAAACGAAGATCGCTGAACGTCACCGAGGCGCTGATTATGGCATGGGTGCCGAAGACGATGTCGACGTCTCCCGATGCAAGGCCCTCGACGACGCCTTTCTTGTCTTTCCCTTTGACCGATCCGATCAGCAGCGCCGATGATATTCCTGCTTCCTGCAGACAATCATGCCAGTTCCGATAATGCTGTTCGGCCAGGATTTCGGTCGGAACCATGACCGCGGCCTGGCCGCCGTTTTCGACCGACAGGATCGCCGCCAGCACCGCCACCACCGTTTTACCCGATCCCACATCACCCTGCAGCAACCGGTTCATCGGCTTTTTCGATGCCATATCCCCTATGATTTCATCGAGGCTTTTCTTTTGCCCAGGCGTGAGTTTGAACGGCAACTCATCCAATATTTTCGTGAACAGCTTTCCCGGTGGCCCGCAGGGATGAGCCTTCTCCTTGTCCTTAACCTTGTGGCGGCGTGATTGCAGCAAGAATTGCAGATATAGCAGTTCGTCGAATGCCAGCCGCCGCCGGGCCGCTTCGGCGGCATCCGTTTCCGACGGGAAATGCATCTCCTTGATAGCTGTCGCCAGACCGGTCAGATGTTCTCCGTCGAGGATTTCCTGCGGCAGATATTCTTCGATTCCGTCGCCGACCCCGTCCAGCGCCGTCTTGATCAGCTTGCGGATACTCCGCGAAGTCAAACCGGCCTTGTTCAGTTCCGCCGTCAATGGATATATCGGGACGATCCGTCCGGTGTGAATCTGTTCCTCCCGATCTCCGCCTATGAATTCGAATTCGGGATGGATCATTTGGTATCCCATAAAATAGGTCACTGTTCCCGTTACGGCGATCTCATCGCCTTTCTTGAACTGCTTCTCGAAATAGCGGTACCCCCTAAACCACATCAGGGACAGCTGCCCGGTGCCGTCGCCGATGATCACTTCCAGCCGGGTTTTGCCGCCCCGAAGCAGCCCCTTGCCGAGCACCTTGCCGACGACCGTCTTGTAGTCGTGTTCACGCAGCGACGCAATCGTATCCATTTGTGACCGATCGAGGTATCTGCGGGGAAAATAAAACAGCAGTTTGCCGATGGTATCGATGCCGTGATCAGCCAACACCTGGCCCCGCTTGGGGCCGACGCCCTTAAGATACTGAATATCCGTTTTGAGATCGATCCTGGCCACGAGGATTAAGCTATGACGTGTACCGGGGCGTGTCAATCATTTTAGAGAAGAGCATCCCCGCCCTGTCCTCGGATTTTCTCCTTGCCGCTACCCGTTCGATTCGTATATATTGACGAAATCCGAATCGGGAGGATTAATGAGAATTTCGTCAATCATAGTTCTGAGCTGCCTGCTGCTTATTTCATGCGGCCATGAAAAGAAAGAACCGGAAACTGTCGCCAAAACGCCGACGAAGGTATCGCCAATCGATACGTTTCTGAAATCATATAAGGATGCCTGTAAATTCAAAGTGCTGTTTCCCGCCTTCAGCGAAAAGAATCTGCTGGCCATTCCCTACAGCATCGATCTGGACGCGAAACTTGACAGCCTCGCCGATACGTCGATTCTGTTCTACGCCCAATTGGTCGATATCAGACCCGACACCGCGTCGGATTCGTCGTTCGTCGCAACCTTTATCTCCCCCTTCCCCTTTCCCCAGGTCATGTTTCAGCTCGACCTGATGTGCGGTGTTTCGCAAATGGACTATCTGGTCAAAAACGCTCCGTGGGAATCGCCGATCGACTCACGCGGATTCGTCGTCATCGGCCGCGATATCAAGGGAATGAGACCGACATTGCATATGAGTATCAGCACCGACGTCGCCGACTCGTACGCCTCGACCTTGTCGATTCGTTCTCCCGAGATGATCTATCTGAAGGGGAAAATGATCGATCAGTTCTACATCAAGAATATTTTCGAACTGACCGAGGATACGACGTCGACAGAATCGGCCAAGAAGTGACTAACATGCGATTGTCAATCGTGCCACTCGACCTCGCCCAATAAAAAACGGAAGGGGTGGGAATCGAACCCACCGCCGACGGCCTAGCCGCCGGCCCACGGTTTTGAAGACCGCAAGGGCCACCAGACCCTATCCGCTTCCGGCTAATCTATAATAAATTTCGACGGGAAACGCAATACGATACAATTCCGCGACGTTCGGATTCGGCGAATGTCTTATATCGACTTAACCGGCTGGGCAGTGGGATCGTCCAGGAGTATCGGCTCGTGAATCCAGTACGGCTCGGCATACCGGCACCCGACGGTGATGCCGTAGTTTCGATGCACGACTTCGAGGAGATCGAAAATGTTTTCGCCCGGTTTGTATATTTGCACGACCGACATGGTGTCCTTGAACTGCGATTCGTACGCCGCTACCGCCTTGACTTTCCGCTCCATCTGATCGGTGATATCGACATAGAACGAATGCGGCGTATCCATGAAAAAGCTGGCATAGAGAATTTTCCGGGGACGGTGCGGTTCGCCGCCTAGCTTCTCCTTGGCCAGCCCGGCCAGATAGCACGCCTCGTATCCGAGGATCGACGCCATGCGGTGGTCGGGATGGCGTTGTTTGCTTTTGTGGGGAAGGATAATCGTTTTCGGTTTGTATTTGCGGATAACGGCCGCGATTTTTCTTTTATGCTCCAACAGCGGCTGCAAGGCGGCATCGGGAAGGTGCAGGTTTTCGCGCACCGCCAGCCCCATGATCTCACCGGCTTTCCTGGCTTCTTCAAGACGCGTTGCCGGAGTTCCCAGCGTTCCCATCTCGCCTTGCGTGAGATCGATCACGCCGGTCTTTTTGCCCATGTCGGCCAGTTTGATCATCAGCCCGCCGCAGGTGATTTCGATATCGTCGGGATGAGCCGCTATCGCCATGACGTCAAGTTCCATCCGCTTCCTCCAATACTCGTCGGTAATACCGTTCGTAATGATCAACTATCCTGTCGGCGCCGAATTTCTCATGAGCTTTCATATGCGCATGCGTTCTGAATTCGCCGAAATTGTACTCGCCATTCAGAAGAGATACGGCGGCATTGGCCATGGAGATGGTGTCACCGACGGGGTAAAGAAACCCATCCTTGCCATGATCCACAACTTCCACCAATCCCGTCCCGGACGACCCGATCACGGGGACGCCGCAGGCCAATGCCTCCAGCGCCACCAGGCCGAACGATTCCTCCTCGGACGGAACCAAAAACAGATCGGTCAGGGGAAGAATTTCCTCGACGCGATGCTGGCTTCCGAGGAAAGTGACCTTGCCTTCCAGCCCGTTTTTCTTCACCGCCCGCCGCACCAGCATCGTATCCGGCCCTTCACCGATCAACAACAGCCGCGACGGGATTTTCTTCTGGATTCGTTCGAAAATATCGATCACGTCCATGACACGTTTGACTGGTCGGAAATTGGAAATATGACACAATAGCTTCTCGCCCGGTTCGGCGAACTGTTTGCGGTCGCAGCAGGCCGTGGTCGGTTTGAACCGGCTGGTATCGATAAAATTGGGAATCACCTCGATAGGCTTTTGGATTTTGAATTCCTGCACTGTTTCGTCCGCCAGATATTGAGATACGGCGGTGATACCGTCCGACGATTCGATGGAAAACCGGGTAATATCGAAGTAGGATTTGTCCGCACCCACCAGGGTAATATCGGTGCCGTGCAGCGTGGTAATGATCTTCGGATAGCAATTATCCCTGATCAACTGCTTGGCTAAAAAGGCCGCCGTGGCGTGCGGGATCGCATAGTGTACATGCAGCAAGTTCAGATTGTATTCGCACGATATCTCGGCCATCTTGGCCGCCAGCGTCAGCGTATAGGGCGGAAATTTAAACAGTTGATACGACGTCGTATCCACTTCGTGAAAATAGAGATTGGGATGAAACGTCTCCAGCCGGAAGGGCAGGTCGTAGGCAATAAAATGGACGTTGTGCCCGCGTTCGGCCAGTTTGATCCCCAGTTCGGTGGCAACGATACCCGATCCGCCCGCGACCGGGTAACAGGTAATGCCGATATTCAGTTTATCGTCCATGGTATTCCGATAACATCACAAGTTGATGCCCGGTTTCATCCAACCGGACGTTTTCGTATAAAAAGTCGATGATCTCCGGCCCGTATCGGGAGACAAAATAGGCCGGGGCGATCGATCGCTCCGCCGCCGACCCGTTGGGCCACAGATGATCACGCAGACGGTAAAGCCGTTCCCTTTCGACCTTGCTTTTCTTCTTATGCGCCGCGAAGGCCTTCTTGGCCAGCTCGCCGAGGAGATAATCGATCTTATTCTCGGTATGTTCCGCTGCCCCGGCCAGATTGGCGTCATAGGCGACCAGTTTTTCCCGCAATTTCTCCAGGCCGATTCTGATGCTTTCTCTATGTAAGGAGAGGCTCTTGTCCAATTCTTCGGGGAAAGTATCTGACAGGATACTGTTGATAACGGCTTCGAAATCCCCGGTTATGTCCTGGAATGACAACTCATGAGATTCGAGAAGCGCCTGGTCGCGATGTTCGATAATCGTCGCCGACGGGCGGAGAATAATCCGCGGACGCACCATATCGAATATATCGAATAAAGACATCATCTGAGCGTAGTAGGCAACCTCGGCCGGGCCCCCGATGATGGCTGCCGCCGGAAAATAATACGACTGCACCAATGCCCGGGTGAAAACATCCGGAGAGAATTCCAAAGGCCGGGACATTATCGATTCGCGAAGCGATTCTTTGGCAAATGATTGTTCACCTGCCACGAAGTTATCTCCGTCGCGATGTATTGCCGTCCGGCCGGGTTTATGGTAGAATAGGTGCGCGGCGGATTCGGATTTTTCCACCTGGAGATGATAACTGCGCTCGGTCAGGGCCGATTCGGTCGCGGACAACGCGCCCCTGATTGCCGCATGCTTTTCAATAATATCCGCCATGAACGGCGCAGTCGCCTGCTTGAATTCCGCATCATACGGATTGAACAGCAGCAGGCCGAATTCGGAGGTTAGCTGAAGCATGTATCGCGCGAACGCATCGACGATCTGTTCGCCAGACACATACAGCTTCGCCAATCCGGTGTAGGCGTCGTCCTTGAAGTCATTATCCGGAAATATGCCCGCCAGTTTTCCGATTTCCCGCTCGACCGATCCATCATAGGTCAACGCACCGATCGGCGGCGTGGGCGCGTCACCCCTGTCGTCGATGCGCAGCTTGACGGTTTTCCCGGAAGCATCGAAGACATCGACCGACGCTATTTCCTGCACATCATGATCGTCGGAAGCTATCCAGAAAATGGGGACGACCGGTCTCGATAATTCCCGATCCAGCCGCGCCGCCCATTTCACCGCCGCCAAGGCTTTGAGCAAGACCAGATAAGGACCGCCGAACAGGCACGCCTGCTGGCCGGTGAACACGGCGATCGCGTTGGGCTGTCGAAACTTTTCGATATTCTGCCGGGATTTGGCCGACGCCCCCCACGCCAGATTTTGCCGCATCAGGAGATCGGCGGCGGCATTCCGATTGTACGGCTTTTCGTCCAGTGCGTGGGCTATGGCTGCAACATCGGCCTCCCCGAAGAATCGCTTTGTTTTTTCTGGGTTATGCATAAAATCACGGGTCAATAGTGAGAACCCGAGCCAATCCGAATATGATATCGTCTTTACAGCCATAGAACATTCTGCAAGCCGCTGTTCATATCGGACAGGATTGCCTCACTGCCCTCGACGAACGGCGCAAGCATACGGTCAATACAACAGCGGTTGGTCCCCGCCGGTTTCAAATCCATTTTCTCTTCTTGAAAAAAAACAGAAGTACGATGGTGATGATAACGACCAGCACCCAGAAGAATATGTATCCGTATTTCCAGGTGTATTCCGGCATGTATCGAAAATTCATACCGTACAGGCCGACCAGAAACGTCGGCGGCATTAAAATGGCCGTGAATATCGTCAAAATTTTGATGATCTCATTGGTGCGCGTCGAAACGGTCGAGAAGTAAACTTCCAGGGCCGACACCAGCGTTTCACGGTGCAAATCGGCCGTTTCATTGATCCGCACCATATGGTCGTAGATGTCGCTCAGGTATACCGCCGTCCGCTCCGAAACCAGCTCGTGCTTCTCGCGAGTCAGATGCGATAACACCTCCTGCTGCGGCACGGCGATCCGTTTGAGGTCATTGATATCGCGGCGCAGAGCAAAGATGGTCTTGACGATTTCCTCATCGGGTTCCTCGAAAACGTCATCCTCGACCGCATCGACCTCGAACTGCAACAGGTCGACGGCGGTATTGTAATTGTCCACGATGGCATCCAGGATGGCGTGCGAGAGGAAATCGGCCCCGCGCGATAGGAGGCGGTCGTCCTTGCGTGCCTTGGCATACAGCCGTTCGAACACCGAATGATCATCGAAATGAACCGTTACGACGCTGTTTTTGGTCAAAAACAGGTCGACCTCGCTGACTTTTAACCCTTTTTCTTTCCCCATGTAGTCGGCCAACTGAAACACCAGGAAGAGATAATTTCCGTAATCATCCAGCTTCGACCTCGGCACCTCCGAAATGACATCCTCGATGGCCAGCGGGTGGAATTTGAAATCGTGCGTCAGGACGAAGGATTCCTTGTCGGAGGGAGCGCACATGTCGATCCACATCACCAGGTTGGGCCGCGACAGACAGGCATCGAAATCAATGATGCCCTCATGCATCTCGACGCCTTCCTGCGGCGACCAGATAAAGGTGCGAATCACGGGTTTTCTCCCTCAATCGGCATCTCGGCCTCGACGACCATCTTCTCCACTTCGACCAATTCCTCGTCCTCGCTAATGTCGGAAATCGAAAAATGTTCCTTGAAAAGGAAGAACGACGAAAGGGCGATCATCGGGATCATATCCACCAGATACAGCATGACCGAAAACAAAACCGCTTCGGTTTTGGGCACGGAGAATATGTTCAAGCCCCCCACCACCGCCAATTGGAACGACCCGATGTTGCCGGGCGTGATCGGAACCATCAGCGCCAGATAATTGATGATAATCACGACCACCGCCGACCATATCGGCAGGTCGAAATTGAACATCTTGAACAGGAAATAGACCGAGCCCACCTGCGAGGCCCACGAACAGAATGTCAGGACCGACACGAAAAAGAGCTTATCGGTCGATTTCATGACCGCGATGCCCTCGTTGAAGGACTTCAGGAATTTTTTCAGGACCAGATACGCTTTGAGCGATCGGCGCCGCAGTTTCTTGTGTCCCAGCCGTTCCAGTTTCTCCTGAAAATGAAGGCTGGCGTAAAACAGCGCGAAAACAGAGAGAGTGGCCCCGGCGATGATATAGCTGACGAATCGATACTCTTTGGGAAAGACAAAAACGCTGGAGCTGATCAGCATCAACCCGATCAATCCGGCGCCGTCCAGCACGACCTCGAGGAATATCGTCGAGAAGCAATAGGTTTTCGAGAAGTTGCCTTTTCTCGAAAAGAGCAGCACCCGGCCGGCCTGCCCCGTCAACGCCGGCAAGAGAACGCCGATCAATTGCGAGGTGGCATAGAGCGACAGGGTCGGCCAAAATAATACGCTCCGCACCTTGCTGACAATGACCTTCCACCGGTAGGTCTTGGATACGATTAGAAGCGTCGTACAAGCGAGGACCGGGGCCAAGTAGACCAATCGTAATTCGCGGGCGAGCCTCAGAATTTGGGGCAAATCGAGATCATAGAACAGGAACACCAGAATGCCGATCGCAATCAGCCCGCCCCAGAATTGTTTTTTCTTAAATATGGCCGGCATAAGCTCTTAAAAAAATCCGGCCGCTCAGCCGGAGTTATAAATTATGTCCAAGGTAGACAAA
Source organism: uncultured Ignavibacteriales bacterium (assembly GCA_964549765.1). Taxonomy (GTDB): domain Bacteria; phylum Zixibacteria; class MSB-5A5; order GN15; family JAAZOE01; genus CAZJWR01. The sequence goes on along the minus strand of CAZJWR010000001.1, from coordinate 74,963 downwards.
AACAAACACTCTGTCAAACAAAATTGCCGCAACGATATGGGGGAAATCAAGGTGCTAAATTTCGGCCGCGACCGACTTGGGAATCCATCCTTTCAGACGATTTTCGAAATTCACCCAGTAATACCCCGACTCCTCACGCTCGATATTAAACGTTAATCCGGCATGGGCCGTGAATTTGGTGCTGAAATCCTGCCCCGGTCCGCTTCGAACCTCGGCTTGCTGCGCTATGACGACCCCTTTGCGGGTCAGTACGTCGCGATCGAGCTTAACGACCGTGAATATCGCCGCGACCAAAAACAGCCCCAGTATGGTCAGGAAAACCGGAGTCGGAATCCGGAATCGGCGGTAAACGAACCGAACGAGCACGATCAGGGCCGTGATGACGTAGAGAATAGCCGCTATCCACGTTATTTCAGCCAGGCTGAACGAATCGAAGAAAGTGTTGATGTAATCGAGCAATATCGTCTGCTGTGTGACTTCGATCTTATCGATCGTGTACTGGCGGGCAAACTGGAGATTGGCCAGGATATCGTCATCGCGCGGAGCCAGCCGCCGGGCGCGGATATAATTCATAATCGCCTGACCCAGTTGACCTTGGCGGAAATACGCGTTTCCCAAATTGTAATACAGCTCCGCCGATTGATACCCGGCGGCGATAACCTTCTCGTACTCTGTGATGGCCCTATCGTATTCTCCGTCGATATAGTGCTGATTGCCCTGCTGGAAGTTGTAATCCAAACCTCCTGCCAGCGTCAGACAGGGCAGGATAAGGCCGAAGGCAAGTACCGCTATCTGCAACCGGCCATGCATCAGAGTACCTCCCCGAGCCGGGTGATAAGCGCACGCGCCCGGTCATATAAAGCACGCTTGCCGCCGTCGACGTCGGCGCCGCCGGCGAAGCGGCCGAAATCGGCTTCCCGGAGCGTCGCCAGCGTGTCATTCATCAGGTCGTCCGGCACTTCCTGTTTGACCAGCAGAGTTTGAACGCCGTCGGTAGTCAAACCGTGGGCTGAGGTGTTGAATTTATCGGCCACGAATTGATATATCGCGGCCGAGATTTCGGCGTAAAATCCGGTATCGTTGTTTCCGTGCATATGTTTCTCGGCGGCGTTGAGCCTCCGTTTGGCCTCGCCTGACGCCCGTCGCCGACGGGCATAGGCGACGTCGCTTTGCAAACGCCGTTTGCGTTTGACATCGATCATCCCGCCCAAAACGACGGCCAGGGGAAGCGCCAGAAAAGCCAGAAACAGCGGCGAGGTTAGCAGCACTTTGCCGCTGCGGGTCAGGTGATCGTTGTCAACCTTGATGAAGCGGATATCGGTTTCTTTCAGGTTGATTGTCTGGCCGGCAACCATATTGTAGGGAATCTCCGTCTCGGCGACGTTTTCGCCTTTCCTGACCTTCAGTTCGATGGAATCGGTCTTAGCGGTGATATATTTTTCCTTGCCGGGATCGAAATAGTTGAGCTTGACCGGTTCAATCACGTGCGTTCCCGGAATACGCGGGATCAGGAGATATTCAAACGTTTTGGAACCGCCCAACTCCACATCGAGGTTGCTGACCTGAAAATCGGTCGAGGCCTTCTCCACGCGAAAACCGTCCATGTCCGGCAGGGTCGGCTCGGGGATCGACTTGACGTTTCCCCGGCCGGAGATTTTGACCGTCAGTGTGATAGCTTCGTTGACCTGGACATCCGGTTTATCCACCGAGGCCGATATTTTATAACTGCCGACACCGCCGGAAAAATCGGCCGTCTTGCCTTCCTTCGGCAACGCCGCAACGTTTGTCGTCAGCGACTGCGACTGAACGCTGACGCGTTTCCCCTGCTGGAAAACATCGTCAAATATCGAAAATGGGTCGCGTGTCCGGGTCCGGCTCCGGTCAGGAACCGTCACCGTTACCTTGGCCGGGCTGATACTCAGCTTGCCCGGCTTGGTCGGGAATAGCGCCGTCCGGATTTCATTGACGAAATACCGGCGGCCGTTGATGATCTGATAATACGTCTTTTGCGGCGGGATATCCTGCGTCCAGAAGCCCGGGGTCTGCGGCGCTTCGTAATCGGGCGTCGACAGCGTGTTGATGGCCCGGAAGAGTTTGATCCGCAAGGTCACCTGTTCGTCGACATACGCCGATTTTTTGTCCACCTCGGCGGTCAGAAAGACGTCGCGCGCCCCGCCATTATCATCTTTGGACTGCTGTGCGCTCGGTTCATCGGGAGCGGCGCCGGTGCCCGCTTTGGTGACCGTGATCGACAATTCGTTCGACTCGTACCGCTTGCCGTTGTAGACGACGTGAGCGGCGCGGATGGGGAAGGAGCCGTCGCGTTTGGGATAGAGGATATAATTGTAGATCATCGACGTACTCATCTTGCCGTTGATGACCTGGATGTTGGTGGAATTACCGGACGAGAAAATCTCGAACATCGGCAGCGGCGGGAGTTCCGGTTCCGGCATCTGCTGGGCGCCGATGCCTTCGACGGTGAGTGTCAGCATCGCCGATTCATCGGCCCGGATAGTGCCGCGATCCAGCGACAACTGCAGTGAAACACTGTCCTGAGCCGCGCCGATCGCCGCCAACAGCAGTAGCGATATGGCCAATAAACCGCCCGTCTTCATCAATCCCGTCATCACCAGTCTTTCCCGTGATAGGTGCCCTCGACTTTGAACCGCTTGGCGTTTTTCAGATTATCTTCTTCCTTCTCCTGAAGCGCCCGAAGTATCCTCAGCGCGTCTTCCTTCGACATTTCGTTCTCGTCCTGTTTCTCACCGGACTGCATCTGCTGCTGTTGCTGCCGATCTTGCTGGCCCTCTTTGCTCTTTTCGTCACCCTGTTGTTGCTGCTGTTCCTGTTTCTTATCTTGTTGCTGCTGCTGTTGATCCTGTTTCTGCTGCTGATCTTTTGGCTGATTCTGATCCCGGTTTTGCTGTTGCTGCTGTTGTTGTTGTTGCTGTTGTTGATCTTCTGGCTGGCGCTTCATCTGTTCCCGGAGGCGGTTGCGGGCCAGTTCAAGGTTGTACTTGGCATCCATATCGGTCGGGTTCAATTCCAGCGCCTTCTGATACCATTCGATCGCCTGCCGATAATCTTCCTTCTTGAAATAGCTGTTACCGCCGTTGAAATAGGCCTGCGCCTGAAGGTGGACGTCGTCGGTATTCAACGCTTTCTGGAATTTATCGATCGCCTCGTCGTACTTGCCGGTCTCCACCAGAGCGTTTCCCTGGTTGTAATAAATCTCCGGTGTTTCCGGCCGCTCCATTTCGGCCTGATGATACAGGTCAAGCGCATTGGGAAAATCGCCCTTCTGAAACGCCTGGTTGCCGGCCTCATTGAGCGATACGTAGCTTTTTGCCGCCGCCGGGACGGCGCCCACGAACGCCAGCGCGATTATCAGTATATACCTCATGCCGGGCCTCGATTATTTTTCCGGATGCGCACCCTCTCCGGGATGAACGCCTCGCCGATGAAAAACAACATCGCCAGCGCCAACGGCCACTGGAAACGATCATCATACTGCATCAAAAGCTTGCCCTCAAGCTCCTTTTTCTCCATCTTGGAAATATCGTCGTAGATTTTATCCAGCTCCAGTTCCGACGGGCTGGCCCGATAATATTTGCCGCCGGTCGTCAGCGCGATTTTCTGCAGGGTCGATTCATCCATCTTGGAAACGATCACCTCGCCGCTGTCGTCCTTTTTGAAACCGACCCGTTCGCCGCGCTGATTGTATATCGGGATTGGTTCACCTTCGACGTTGCCGATGCCGACCGTGTATATCTTCACGCCTTCCTTGCGAGCCTCCTCGGCGGCCCCCAGCGGATCGGTTTCGTGGTCCTCGCCGTCGGTAAGTAATAACAAAACCTTGTGCTTTCGTTCCTGCCGGTTGAATCCCGTCATCGCCTTCCGGATGGCGGTTCCGACCGCCGTGCCCGGCGTCGGCACCAAGTCGGGATCGATAACATCGAGAAACATTTTGGCCGCGCCATAGTCGAGCGTCAGGGGGCATTGGATGAAGGCCTCGCCGGCGAATGCCACCAGGCCGACCCGGTCACCTTTCAGGCGCTCGGGATCGATCAACGACCGGATTTCCTGTTTGGCCTTGGTCAAACGGGAAATCGGCCCCGGGCTGACATCGAGCGCCAGCATCGACTTGGATACGTCGACGGCGATCATGATGTCGATTCCCTGGCGTTTCATCATCTCCATATGCGTACCCAGCTGCGGTTTGGCCGCCGCCAGCGACAGAAAGAAGACGACCACCAAAAGCATGACCGCCTTACCGGCCTGGCGCGAGAACGATATCCCCGACGCCGCCCGCATGATCAGCGGGATATCCCCGAACCGGGCCAGCGCTTTCTTTTTACGCGAGATCGCCCACCAGTAGAAAATACCCAGGATAGGGATCAATAGCAGTCCCAGCAGATATAACGGTTGAAAAAATCGCACGCCTCGTTCTCCTACGGTATCTTCCGCAAATACGTCTGACCCAGGACCACTTCGGCCAGCATCAATCCGAACCCGAGTATCAGGAAATCAAAAAACAATTCCTTATATTGTATGTACTCGTGAACCTGGATTTTTGTTTTTTCCATCTGATCGATTTCACTGTAAATCTGATCCAGTTCATTTTCCGACCGCGCCCGAAAATACTTGCCGCCGGTGATATCGGCGATCTTCTTGAGCGAAGCTTCGTCGATCTCGGTCGGAACATACACATACCGTTTGCCGAACAGCGGATCATCCACCGGGTACATGGCGTTGCCCGGTTTGCCGGCCCCGATCGTGTAGATTTTTACACCCATTGTCTTGGCAATGTTGGCGGCGGTGATCGGATCGATTTCCCAGACGTTGTTTTCGCCGTCGGTCAGGAGGATGATCACCTTCGATTTTCCGTTGGAATTGCGCAGCCGGTTGACGGCATTGGCCAGCGCCGCCCCGATGGCTGTCATGTCGCCGTCGACGATTCCGAAATCGACCTGATCCAAAAAGCTTTTCAAGACGCCGTAATCCAGCGTCAGCGGGCACTGTGTAAACGACGACTTGGCAAAAACGGTCAGGCCGATCCGGTCGTTGGTTCGCCGGTCGATAAATTTGCCGATTTCTTCCTTGGCCACAAACAGGCGATTATTCGGTTTGAAATCCTCGGCCTTCATCGAACTCGACACGTCGAGCACAAGCATGATATCTATGCCTTCGGTTTCGATGTCGCGCTGTTCCTCGCCTGACTGCGGCCGCGCCAGCGCCACGAATAAAACAGCTACCGCCAAGACACGCAGGGCAAAAAGCAACGGGCGCAGCCGCTGGCGCAGCGTCTTTTTCCCTTTGCGCACCAGGGACAAATCGGAATACCGCACCGTCGCCGACTGGCGGGGTTTGCGGCGAAAAAAATGCCAGATCAACAGCAGAATGATCGCGCCTCCCGCCAAAAGAATCACCCAGCCGGGGATATGGATAAAGAACAAATCCCAACCTTCGAATTTCAGGATGTTCATTCTTCATTCTCCTCGGTGGCTGTTTCTTCATCCGGCGGCGGAGTCATCATTTCCCGCAATTCCGGCGGTGCATAGCGCAGTTCGGAATATTCTTCGTCCGTATCCGACACCCTTTTTACGGCGGCGACCGGCTCCGGTTCGATTGCCATCGGCGGCGAAACGATAATATCCTTGGTGGCGGTGACCAGATCGCACGCGGTCGTCCAGTCCGCGTCCGGACGATCTTCCGGCGGGACATACTTGGCGAACTTGACCAGATCGCCGTGTTCGAAAAAGGCCATGAAATCGCGATGAATATCCTTGTCCAGATCGACCCCGACCAGGGCGTCGCCGATTTCGACCGTCGTCATGTCGATGGCATTGACCTCAAATTTCTTGTCGATATACCGTTTCATGATATCGGACAGTTCAAAGTAGTATTCTTTCAACTCGCCTTTGGCCGGAAGGTTGCGATCCTTGAGTACGGCGAGATCGGCATAGGCGATTTCCCATGACGGGCGCGGATCGACATATGCCGTCTCTTCCTTTGTCCGGCGCCGCCGCCACAGATAGAAGACCACGCCGCCGATTCCCAGTACAGCGGCGGCGATGATGATCAACCATATCGTCTTCCGCTTGGTCGCCAGCGACGCCTGTGCTTTGAGCGGTTTCGGGGCTAATGTATCGGCGTTGACGCCCTCGGCGAGCACCGACATGATTTTGATCTTGATCGGATCGGCGCTGATATATCGGGTACTCGAATCGGGCATCATGTACTCGATCGGCAGCGGCGGGATGACATAATCGCCGGTCGTGAACGTCCTCAGTTTGAAGGCGAGAATCTGTTGGCGGCGACCATCGTCGGTCTTTTTTTCCTCACCGATTTCATAATCCTTGACGTCGAATCCGCCCAAGTTGGCTCCCGCCGCGGGCGGCGTCAGTTGAAGCGTCGAATCATACGTGATGGTGATCGTATAATCGATCAAATCCCCGACATACGCTGTCTGCTTATCGACCGACGCGGTCACATTGATCTGTTCGGCGGCGAAGGCCGCAACAACCATCAGTCCGACCATCAGAACAATGATTACCGGGCCCGCTCTCATGACTTCCTCCGATACACCTTCATGCGGTCAAATGTTCCCGTGAGATCATAATTGGCGTTGGTGGAGGCCTGCAATTCCTCGGGCGGATCGTTGACAACGATGTAATAGGCCGCCTGTCCGGTATCGATGATGTCCTTCAATTGGTCATTGAGGATCAGATGATAATGCTTCATCTCTGCCGGTTTCAGGGGCAGCGGGTATTGGAATCCCAGAAATTCGACTCCTTCCACCGGCTGTTTATTGCAAAGGACCGAGAATAACGGCAATTCGGCGATGATGGGATCATGGTTTCCGGGATCAAGACTGGCGCAAACTTTCCGCAGATTTCCAAGTGTCAAATATCGGTAATTGTCGCGCGTCGCCCCGACAAACACGGCGAAATACGGAATCGATCCCATGATATAGATCGCCAACAGTGCCGTCGCCGTTTTCCGGCCGAACAGCCATGATTTTTTCGAATCGGTTTCCGATAGGAGGTCGCCCAGACCGGGCGCTGCGGCCAGGAGTGCGAAAGGCAGCGCCTGAACGAAATACTGTTGCATAATCGGATTCGGAAGGAGATAGACGATTATAAGAACGACGGCCACGACCGCGGACAGCCCGCCGGGAGACAATAGCACCTCCCGCGCCCGCAAAGCCCCTCGCCGACGCCACACCAAGAACGATACAAAGGCGATCGCCAACACGATGATGATCTGCGGATTGATGAGGAGTTTCCCGGCGGTGTATAAGCGATCGAAAAACGAGCCAGGGAATGCGGTGTTAGGATTGCGCATCAAATGGAATCCCAAATTATCGAAATAAAAACGCTCCGGATCGGCAAAGAAATACCATAAGGCTGGAACCGAGCCGGCGACAAAAGCGACGGCATAGGAAATCGCGGGGCGCACGCGAAATCCCCTGTCCGAAACCGCCACGGCGGCCAGGAACACCAATGCCAATGGCGCCAGCACCAGGCGCACGTTAACGGCCACCGCCAATGCCAATCCGCAAATAATCGGATAGACCTGATTTCCCGAATTGCGAAATTTGATGACAAGATACATGGCCGCAATCATGAGAAAATCCGTGACGGCGTAGGTTTTGGCAACTGAATGCCACGTGAGAACCAATCCGGAAAAGACGTAGAGAACCAGCAGAATGGCAACGGCGCGACGGTTGTCGGTCAGTCGCAACAGTATCAGATACAGAAGAACGGTCGTAAAAATGCCGGCGATGACCGAAATCATGCGCGACAAATACAGCGTCATGAAACCATGATTGGCCAACGCCGAATAGATATAAGGCAGATAAGGCATCTGCGGATAGAAGAAATCGGCGTATAAGAGCCTGCCGTTGGCCACCTCGCGCGCCGCCGAGAGATAGAATCCTTCGTCGCCGTCGGCATATCGAAAATACGCGAAAAAGACCAGCATGCCGACCTGAATGGCAATGAGCAGTATCGGAATCGTGTGTTTACCCCGGATCCGTTTCATATCACTTTACGTTTTCTTCGAATACTTGCACCGGCTCCGCTTTCATCAACGTGCCGATATAGTCGTTGATCGCTTTCTGTCCGATATACTGGATATAATCCTGGAACACCTGATCGCGCACCTCGTCGAATTCTTTGTCGCCGTATTCGCTTTTGTGGGCTTTGTAATAAAGCCTCACATCGGCTGAATCGGGCTTGACCGTGGGAGCGATTTTTTGCCGGGTATAGTACTGAACGAGGTAGTCCTCCTCAATATCCTTCAGCGCCTGCTGCGCTTCGGCGTTCTTATCCAGACCCTCGCGCAAAGCGGCATGATAAATCAACTCCCGTCCGATCATCTGATCGAGGAACTTCCGCTTTTCCTTGGGATCGGACAGCTTGTCCTGCATCGCCTGCGGCAAATGATCGATCGCTTGCTCAAAATCGGCCAGCGTAATATTGCTGCTGCCGACCTTCGCCACCAGCTTGCCCGGTGTCTTGGTGGTATCGGGATTGAGATTGGCCTGCACATCCAATTCCCGCTGCGCTTCCTGCCGCCGGCCCAGCCGTTCCAGGCAGGTGATCAGTTTCTTTCCCGCTTCGGCGCTGTAGGGCGCATTCTCATCGAGCGCCCGCGCCCGCACGTAATGCGCCGCGGCCTGTTCATAGTTGCCGACGTCATTGAAATACAGGTCGCCGATAAGATAATGAATCGCGCCGCGTTCGCCGTTGGTGAGAAGCCCGATATCGAGGACTTTCTGATATTCTTCGATAGCCGCCTGCGGCAGGTTATTGTCGGCCAGCTCCCCGGCCAGCATCTTGGCGGTATCGACAAGATCGCCGGTATGCTTCTTGGGTAGTGACACATATACCAGCAGGACCACCGCCAACGAGGCCGCTGCCAAGGCCAATCCCGTTAAGGAGAGGACGACATTGAGTTTTAAGCGCGTCGTCATCAGCGTCGTTTCTCCCTCATTTTGAAAAATTGTATCAACGGCACGGTGTAGGGCTGATCGGTGCGGATCTGGATGAAATCCAAATCCATGAGCTGAAACGTCCGCTTCAGCGACTCGGTCGATTCCCGCACCTGTGTCGAAAACTCCGACCGAAATTCGCTCGACGACGTGTCCAGCACCATCACTTCGCCGGTTTCGGCGTCCTCGAGTTCGATCAATCCGTAACTGCCGAATTCCAACTCGCGCGGATCGGATATTTTGACGGCGATCAAATCGTGTTTTCTATTGGCAATGCGAAGCGGCGTGAAGTAATCTTCCGACAGAAAATCCGAGATGAGAAACGCCACCGAACGTCTTTTGGTCACCTTGCTGAAAAATTCCAGCGCCCCGGCGATATCGGTCGCCGTCCGCTCCGGCCGAAAATACAACACCTCGCGCACCAGCCGAAGCACGTGCGGCTTGCCCTTCTGGGGCGGGATGTATTTCTCGATTTTGTCGGTAAAGATGATCAGTCCGACCTTGTCGTTGTTTTTGATCGCCGAGAACGCCATCACGGCGCATAACTCCGCCGCCAGTTCCTCTTTGTATTTCTCGAACGTGCCGAATTTGCCCGAGGACGACGCATCCACGAGAAGCATCACCGTCAGTTCCCGCTCTTCCTTGAATTTCTTGACATGCGGTATCCCCGTCCGGGCCGTGACGTTCCAGTCGATCAGGCGCACGTCGTCGCCGAGGATATACTCGCGCACTTCCTCGAATTCCATCCCCTGCCCCTTGAAGGTGGAATGGTATTCGCCGGAAAACATGTCGTTGACCAGCTTGCGAGTGCGAATCTCGATCCGGCGGATTTTCTTCAGCAGTTCCTTCGGAAGCATCGCTCTTACGGTACCTCGATGGTGTCGAATATTTTCCGTACGATATCGTCCGAGGTGGTTTCCTCGGCTTCGGCTTCGTAAGTGATCAGGATACGATGCCGCAGGACGTCCGGGCCGACCGCCTTGACGTCTTCGGGCGTGATGTAGCCGCGTCCCTTGAGGAAGGCGTGGGCTTTGGCCGCCAGGTTCAGATAGATCGTCGCGCGCGGCGATCCGCCGTACGAGATCAAATCCGCCAACTCGGGCAGGCCGTATTTGGCCGGCTCGCGAGTGGCAAAAACGATATTGAGGATATAGTCCTTGACCTTTTCATCGACGTAAATCCCGGTGACGACCTTGCGGGCTTCGATAATGTCCCGTGGATTGACCAGCGCCGAAACCGTGATCGGTTTGCCGACCGTCATGCGGTCCATGATGAGCCGTTCTTCCTCGGAGGTCGGGTAGGTGATTTTCAACTTGAGCATGAAGCGGTCGACCTGGGCTTCCGGCAAGGGATACGTTCCTTCCTGCTCGATCGGGTTTTGCGTGGCCAGCACGAGAAACGGCTCATCCAGCAGAAAAGTGCCGTCGCCTATGGTCACCTGTCTTTCCTGCATCGCCTCCAGCAGCGCCGACTGCACCTTGGCGGGTGCGCGGTTGATTTCATCGGCGAGGATGATATTGGCAAACACCGGCCCTTTTTTCACCGAAAATTCGGCCTTCTGCGGGTTATAAATCATGGTGCCGATGAGGTCGGCCGGCAGCAGATCGGGAGTGAACTGAATCCGTTTATACTGCGCCTGAATCGACGATGCCAGGGTTTTCACGGCCAGCGTCTTGGCCAGACCCGGGACGCCCTCCAAAAGGATGTGACCGTCGGCCAGAAGGCCGATCATCAGCCGCTCGACCATGTATCGTTGACCGACGATGACGGTACCGATCTCCCCGGTCAGCTGTTCGATGAATCGCGACTTTTGCGATACCTCTTCCTGAATTTGCTTGATGTCGAGGTCCATTGGTCCTCCGTCTAACGTCTATGTGGCTTTTTGTTTGTTTTCGAAAAATTTATGTATTTCGTCGTAGCTGTTCTCGACGTCTCCGGGCGACGGCGATTCCGGCTGATATTTAATTTTTTGCGCCTGCCGCAGCCATTGCGTAATATGCCGCCGCTCCGTTTCGTCCTCGATTCCCTGCACGGTTGCGACGATTTCCTCCCCGGTCTTGCCGGAGACATCGAGCGACCGTTCCTTTTCGAGGAAATTCAGCAGGAGCCGATAGACCCGCGAATAAAATAACTTACGATCCGCCACGGCTTCCTTCTTGATCGCCTCCAGCGCCTCGCAATAATGGCCGTCAACAACTACATTCAGCGATTCCCGCTGCTTTCGGCGTACGCGGACAAATATTGCCGCACCGGCGCCGAAAATCATCACCAGCGCGATCGCCAGAATGATGATACCCAGGCCGCCGCTGCCTTGGGGTTCGACCGGAACCGGTTTGGCGATTTCAATTGTAAGACGGCCGGTCTTGAGCTCATGCGATTCATTGCTGACCCGGTTCTTGGCGGTGATATCAAGCGGTTCGATTACGCCCGTCCCGTAGTCGGTCGGCTGGAGGATATATCGATACGTCCGCGTCGTCGTCGTTCCGGATTCCACAGTGGAATCGCCCGCACTCGAAACCGACGTCGAGGAACCGAGGATCTGCAGTTTTTCCAAAGACGGCATGGGGAAATCGTCTATTTGATACAGGAACGGTTCCCCCGCCCAGGTCAGGCTCACCGTCAGCGTGTCCTTCCCCTCGTATGGGATGGCCGCCTTCGATATTTCAGTGGAAATGCTGATACCGTCATCGGCGTAACAGACCGCCGGCAACGCCAGACCCGTTAGCAATAGTATCAATAATGAGATTCGCCGAAGTTGCATAATGGTCGTTGTCGTATCCTTCTTTAGCATTAAGGACATAGCCTCTTCACCTCTCGCCGAATTGGTTTATACCGCCGTGATATTGCGGCGGTTGCATTATTTTTGCAAAAAGCCCGCCACTTTATCCCTTGCGGCCCCGTCATTTCCGGCGGCCGCCCCCGCGACTCGGTCAATAATTCTTCCCGATCACCAACGCCGCCATCCCAATGAGCATCTGGGTCTTGATCAGCGACGTGGCCGTGCCGCATCTTCTCATCGAAGGCCGCAACCCCAGCCAGATCATCTGTGCCAAAAGCGGCAGGCAAACCGCCGCGATAACGATTACCAGGTATAGCTGATTGAACCATCCCTGAAGATATACCGTTAGGCAGTACAGGCAGAGCATCACAAACGCCAAATCTACTATCAGCATCGGGAAAACCGTGCCCATGCGCACCGGCCCGGTTCTGCTCCCGGCGGAACGATCACCGGCGCGGTCATGAATGTCCTTCAGTATCTCTCGCCCGAAATGCATCAGGACGGCGAATATCGCCGGGACCAACGGCCCTGGCAACGCGAAGGCGGCGTCGGACCTACCTGCTGCGCCGCCGAGAATAAAAGTCATTGCACCCAACAGCGAAACCACGGCATTACCCCAGAATACGGTATCCTTCAATTTGATATCATATACGATGACCAGTGGAATGGCGACAATGACTATTATTCTTTCCACGGAGTTCATCCGTAGAAGAGAAATCATGATTACGATGAGAAACACGAAGGCCAGCGTTCGGGCGCGGTCCAGCGAAACGGTTCCCGTCGGCAACGCCCGCCGGGGATGGATGATACGGTCAATTTTGAGATCGTGAATATCGTTGACGATATTGCCGAATCCACACACGAAAAACGCCGCCGCCATCGCGAACGGATTGAGGCGCAGGGTGTCGGATACCGGGGACAGAAACCATCCCACCGCCACGGCCGCCGACGCCATCAGGCAATTGGGAACCCGGATAAGGGTAAAATAGGCCCATATTCGCCGCATGCCCTACATTATTCCCGATTCATGAAAATATCAAGGCTAAAACAATGTCACCAATCCCACATGTATCTTCCCCTCGTCGATGCGGTCGTGATATCCCCAGCCCAACTCCATTGTCATCTGCACCGTGGGATTGCCGACAAAAAGCCCGAAGCCCGATCCCACCCGCGTGATCTCCTCCGAACCGACAAGATTCGGCGCCACCAGCCGTTTGGAATACACATATCCGATGTCGGAAAACAAATAAAAAGCGAATTGTCGCGAGGGTCGCAAGCGGAGTTCCGATTGCCCCAGCGCGATCCGACGACCGGCGAATTGATCCTGACGGTAACCGCGCAGCGATCCGAATCCTCCCAGCTTAAACTGCTCCGAATGATCGATTAAATCGCGAGACGTGATCCGTATATGCGCGGCGAGATTCAGCCGGAAGACGACGGTCTTCCCCAGCGGGAAATAATTGTCGGCGCCGATTTCGAAAACGCTTTCATTATCCGTCGCCGTCGTTCCCGATGAATCCGGCTGGCTGGAACGGCGGAGGTAGGATACGGCAAACCCGATCCGATATCCGCCGGACGGATTCGGCCGATATTGTAGACGATTCATATCATACGAAATGCCTCCGCCCAATGTCCGCGACGGCGGTTCGCTGCCCCGCTGCGGTTCCGTTTTCGTCCATGACGCATGGCCGCCCAGCCGCATCTGGCCGCGTGTTACCAGGCTCACATCGCCCGAAACTGCGAAACTATGATACGACGAATCATAATCGACCTGCTCCAGGTGCATCGAGAATTCCAGATGATCGGGGATGAACACCGGTTGAACGAATCGAAAATACGTCCGTGACGAAAACCGATCCTTGCGGTCGTAAAGCGCCGCCAATTGTCGTCCCGATCCGAATAGATTTCGCGATTCGAAATCGACCCGCCCCACAAATTCGCCGGGCAGCGTCCCCTGCCGGGGAAGATATCCTCCCCCCAGTTCCAGACGATTGCTCTTCAATTCCGTCAAGTAAAACAGCAGTTCGACGCCATCGTAGGCGGCATTCGGCGTCAATTGCGGCGTCGAATCGTTCTGCAGGTATTCGCTCGCCTCGATCCGTCGAACGGCACCCTCAATCTGAGCGCCGATCAATGGATCACCCGGGCGGAGTCCAGACAACCGCGCCACATATTCCGGTTTCGACCGGGTCAGTCCCTTGAATCGCAGCCGCTCAATTATGACCAATGGCCCGGTAATCAACCGTAAATGCAGGTCCGCCGTTTCCCGATCAAGCTTTACCTGATCGGTGTTCAGCGACGCAAAATAATATCCATCGTCGTGATAATCGGAAATGATATCGGCCTTCAGGCGGCCGATCTCGTCCATTGTCGCCCATATGCCGCGATAGGCAGTGAGCGTATATTCATTCACCTTGCCTTCCGCATCGACGACAGTCAGAAAGACCAAGCCCGCTTGATACCGGGTGCCCGGATCAATCATAAGCGAATCTCCCCGATGCGTCAGGGCATAATCGAAATATCCATTTTGAGAGAGTAATACCGGAATGGAATCTTCGCCGCCCCGCAATCCTCGTTCAAGGCGGGATATCAACTGCTTGTCATCGGGCCGCCTGGTGAATCCGATCTTCGGTCCCGGCGATTTCTGTCCGTACGCCGTCGGCATTGAGATCAGGCACATGATCACGATGACTATATATGATCTAAAATTTCGCAACCAGCTCTCCTCTGCCGATGAACTCCGCCGGGCGATCCTGGTGGATGCGGTCGCTGATATTGACCGTCAATCGCCATGTCCCCCCGATATCGAAATTGATAATACTGCTGATCGACGCCGACTTGCCGAACCGCCGCCCATCGGTAACAAGATATTCCGGCGGGCGGAATTTCACCTTTTGCGTCAACGATCGCACTTCCACATTGAGCCGCGCCTCACCCTGATTCGGCCGCCGCCAGATGAATTCATTGCCGACGATGACGCCGTCCCCCTCGCCGCCGAACAGCCGTTCGGATATCGTGATATATTGGATTCGCGGACTGATCTGAAAACCGGTCGGCGTGACGGATAATCCGGCGGTATAGATATTCGTGATCAGCCGCATCGGCACGATCCCCACGCCCGATTCCTGTTCGCGGCCGTGCGACCAGTCCAAGCTCGAGCGCACTAGATGCGAAACCTGATTCTTCAGCTGTATTTCGTATTCCTTGCCCGCTCGCGATAGAAAGCCTCCCGCTTCCTGCTCCTCAAGCCTGCTGCCGTACGAAAAATTCAGGATGTAGAAATCATATCGGGGAAACAGCAGCAGATAATATGACTGCCGCCACCGGCGGGTGATGTAGCCCAGTCCCGATCGGCTCGTCCATGGCAGGACCCACGAAATCGTCCGGCCGCTTTTGTCCGGCAGTTCCTCGTACACATCCGTTCGCAGACGCACCGCCACCTGCGACATGACGGGTTTCAACCGTCCTATCACTCCCAGCCGCCCGGGATAAAAAATGATATTATGGCTCTTCTCGCCGATCGACACGACTTGCGCCTCTCCCAATTCCTCCCGGATGCGGATATAATTCCCCTCGGGATCCAAAAGATATTGCCCGTCTTCCAGCCGATAGTCCCCCTCGCCGTCGTTTACTTGGATGTACCGATAGCCGGTTGAACGGGCGCTGGTGCGATTTTGTCGATAATCGGCCTGCATCGTCATCCAAGCCGACGACGGCGCATAGCGGAATGACGTCTGGTACAACCGCTCGGTGCGGTCGCCGCGATCCGAATCGAGCGCCTTTTGGTCGAACCATGTTCCGGCCAGAGTAAACGTCAATCGTCCGATCTGCTCTTCCGATGTAAGCTCGATTTTATCCTGCTGGGGGCCCTTATATCCCAGACGGCCTCCGCCGTATTCGATCCGCCGCGAAACGTTCAGGACGCTGCTGCGATAGAAGACAGCGGTGTGGTATAAAAGATACTTCTCAAAATCGGGATTGACGGCAAAACGATTCACGGATAATTCCCGCTCGAAGCCGATATCCCATCGCGATCCCCTGATCGCCTGAACCGCCAAGCCGCCTGAATATTTCTCATACAGACCGTCTCCATTTGAGGAATCGGTCTTTTCCGCCAGAGCCGCTTGATACTGCGCATACGGGCTGACCGCCTTATCCTGAAAAACATTCCCCGCGAACATCATCCGAAGCGACCGCAGATTATCTTTGTAGGCGACATAGCCAAAATCGGCATCCAGGCGGTTTTGCTTGTTCGTCCAGGCATTTTCCGTTTCAATGAGCAATTCATCACCGGTCGGTTGGGCCGACGGCAACGCCCACAATCGCTGATGATCGGGCTGGTTGAGCCGCCGGGCCGGATCGAACTCCTGCTGGCGGTAACGAAGACGTACCTGTGACGCCAGCCTACCGAACGTATTCCGCACCTCGCCGGATACCTGGCTGGTGAGATTATCCCCGTCGTTCAGTGGGGAGAAGAGATTTTTATCCAGCATATTCCCCTGGTATTCAAGCCGCCATACACCGGCCGCGTACGGATGCGCCTCGAGTGCCAAGAAGAAGAAATCGCTGTGAGTCGGCAGCGGCAGATACCGCAACGGCAGGTATCCGCCCTTCCCGGCTCCGGCGAACTGGTACACGCCGTCGCCGAGATACAGATAATCGCCCTTGCCATCACCGACATATGAAAACGTCATCGAATAATCGCCCGCTCCGCCGCCGACATACTGATAATATTCGCTGCCGGTCGTGTCGGTTATCAGGATATAGTCGCCCGCCGTATCCGCCACGGCGCCATCGATGGTCGCCTGCGAAGCCGAATCACCGACCGCTTGCAGGATGGTAATCTCCTGCGGGGATAATTCGCCGAACCGGAGCCGATTCTTATCGTCGGTCTCGCGCCGTCCCCCGGCTGTCAATATGAATTTGCCGCCGATAAATTTGACGCTCGAGGCGGCATCGTACACAATCTGTTCATATTTATCCGATGATTCCTCGAAATCGAATTCAATCCGGCTGCGAGACGTGATCAGCACCCGTGGCGAAAAGGTAATCCTTCCCGATGGATAATCGGCGGTGTATTCCTTATCCACACCACCTGCGAGAAGCCGCCCATCGACATAGACCTTTTCCGACCCCGGCACGATGCCGGTCGGCACGCCGTCGCTTCCAACCGCCTGATATGGGCCCTGCCGGCCGTCGATTCCCCGCAACTGCTGCGTCACGAATCGTCCCGCGGGACGCCCCAGGTCGGCCGCGACAGCGGCCGCATCACCCATCACTCCCGCGTACACGCCCTTGATACGTTTTGACGGCAAAGCAATATTATCGAGAGTGAGGATATCGCCGCCGCGCGCCCGCACGTGGCGGCCGTCGATTTCAAAATAGTACCGATCCAGATCCGAGAGGATGGTCGTTCCGCCGACACCGGATACATACTGCCCGTTCGACCCGATCCGGTCCGACACCGATCCCCTCACGCGCAAATCTTCGGTAAGGCGCGCATCGAAATCGACATTCAATCCCTGAGAGAAACGGCTCTCCCCCGACCGACCCACGTTGAAGGAAAACGATTTATTTCCCGAAAGATTAATCTTCTGTCCTTGAGAAATCGACGGTGGCGGCAGTTGGAGCGTTTCGGTATTCAGTCGAATAAATTTTTTCCCGGGCGGCACGGGATTGCCGACCGGCTCGGTCAGCCAGGCCGGTAATTGGACACAGGCGAACGCCACGCTGTCGCATCGAGGAGCGGACAAGAACGTAATCACGCCTGTTAGAGAATTGATCGTATAATCGGCGTCCCGTTCGAGAAATTTCCCGTCGCAGAGGAGTGAATCGGTTCCGGATGCGATGGGTGATATGCCGCTCTCGATAGTTTTACCCTCGGACGGCACCGGCAGCATTCGAACAACCCGGCCGGCCCCGGCGGGGACGGATAATACGATCAGCGGAAAAATAATGATAAGGATAGACAGGCAGGGAAATCCGCCGGTGAATGTTCTACGGGGTTCCCTCATAGACAATCGAATAAACCAAAACTCGATTATTGCCGGCGTCGGCGACATACAACTCGCCGTCGCGTGACACCGCCAGCGCCTCGATATCGGAATAGAGAAATTCGTCGCGACCCGGCCCGCCGACGCTGAAGAGCGCCTCTCCATTGGGAGAAAACGCGTAGATACGGTCGGTATCTTGATCGGCGACCCAGATGATGCCGTAGGGTGATACCATCACGGCACCGGGATGCATCAGGCTGTCGGCGCCGATCTGGTACAAATAATTACCATAATCATCGTAAACGGCTATCCGGCCGTCGCCGGCGTCGGCGACATACATGCGGCCCTCGGCATCGCCGGCGATCCCCAGCGGATTGAGCAGCGACCCGCGGCCGTAGCCGAAATCGCCGATATAGCGGCTGAACCGATTGAAATTGTCCATCTTGATCAGTCGCGAGTTATCATAATCCGACGCCGTGATCTCCCCCAGCGACGAAACATATACTCCCGACAACTTGGCAGCATTCGATATAATCGCATTGGAATCGTCCTGGGGAATTATCTCATCGACATAATTGAGCCCGGCATCCAGCCTAATGATGCGCCGGTTACCGGTGTCGAGAACGTAGATATTCAATCCGCGATCGACAACGATATCCTCGGGATTGATAAAGCGACCGATGCCGCCGCCGTACCCACCATACTCTTTCATCGGCTTCAGATCGGAGCCGAATTTGATTACCCGGTTGTTGCCGGTATCGGCGACGTACAGGTTATCGGCGGCGTCAACCGCCACGCCCGAGGGATGCCGGATATCGTAGGCCAGTACCCGGCCCGATATGTCTTTCTCGAACACCAGTCGCGCCGGTCTTTTCGTTTGTCGGCGCGTCAGCGCAGTTCCGGGCGTATGCACGGAACATGAGATGAGGACAATCAGGGTGAGGACACAGACGAGGGGGCGCATGCCTAAAACTTCCGGGTGACTTTGAGGCTCAAGCCGGCATTGACCCCGGTAAATTTGGGCTTGACGATGATTTTATAGGGGCCGATCTGTGAAAACGACCGCATCTTGGCCTGCGCCGCCTTGACGGTGCGATAGGTATCGATGCCGGCGATGACGCGGTTGACGATGGCCAGACCGATCAGGAAGGTCGAATTGCGAAAGGCCGTCTCCGAGGCATTCTTGATGTTCTTGAATTCCATCCGATTCGCCTCGGAATCCCATTGCCAGTAATACGACTTATTGTCGGGGAGATAGGTCCGATCGGGATAGTAAAGCCTCCCGAATTGATTGAATTCTTCACGATTGTCATAGAAGCCGACCCAGTCATAAAACTGATTGTCTTTCCCGGTATTGTCGACTCCGGCGTGCGCGGCGGCGTAATCCTTGTAGTCGTCTTTTTTCCATCCGCCATAGACGCGATAGGCGACGAAGACCGACCAGATGGTCGCTTCGACGCCCATGAATACCTGGCCTTTGAAGTTGGCGTCAGCGTAATACTCGCCCGCGCCGGGCAGCAATACCGACAACAACAGCGCCTTTTTCATCGAGATACGGCGTCGCAATCCCGGCTGTGACATATCCAATGAGGTCGGCTGATCCTGTCCGGCATCAGCCATCAACGTCCCTGATACCGGCGGCGGCGGTGCCAGCAGGTTGGAATACCGTAATTGTACATCACCGGCCCGACCGACCGCGGCCAGGACAGTTACGCAGAAAACAAAATTTATGATCGTTTTTCTCTTCATCATCACGTCAGAATTTATAGGTCATGGTCAACATCGGGAACGAATTGTCATTGATCGTTGCCGTCGTCGCCCGGAACGACAGCCGCTGTTCGCCCTCCTGCACTTTGCTATTATGATGCTTTGCGGCCAGCGCCGCTTCGGCCCCGGATATAACATGGTTCGCCATCATGACGATCAATGAAGCCGTCGCCCGGCCATACATGACATTGGCGTCATGACGAAGGCCCTCATATTCCACGCGATGGTCCGAGATTGCAGTACTAAGATTTACGTATGTCCGAGGAATAGCCGGATCGACATCATCCCAGCCGAATACGAACTGATTGTATTTGCCGATCATTTCATAATACTGCTGCGTTTTGGTATCGGGGAGATGATGGGTAAAGACGAGATTTCCGTAGTCGTCGACAGCCGATTCGTCATCATAAACCTGGAAATTATCGAAGAGAAAACTGGTGTACCTGGCTTCCGACCAGTGCAAATCGGCGAAATCATTGAAAAAATTCGTCTTGTCATTGCCCTTGCCGTGGAAAATTAAATATCCGGCCCAGGTCGCGGCCTCAATGCCAAAGAAGGTCACCGCCTTCACTTTCGACCCGGTATACAATTGCCCCGCTCCGGGAACGACCGCCGAATAGACGAAAGCCTTGAGCACGCTCTTGCGCCCGGTGGGCGCCTCCTCTTCTTCTTCGTACAGGTTATCCATATCCAGTGCCGGCGGACGCTTGGGCTGATCGGTCGTCTGCATATTTACCATGCCGGACTGCCGCATCTGGGCGAGGTAATCGTTGAGCGGCCGGGCATCGCTCTGCAATGCCAGCGGTTTCACCGTATGCGTACCCGACGCCGTCGCTGTCCCGGTGACGAACACGGCCATCAGCAGAATCGCCGCACCGATCAATATCCCATATCTACCTCTCATAGTCATCTCCCTATTTTACAACCGCAATGCTCTTAAATGCAACCTTTGATTCCGATCCCGATAGCGCCGTCGCCTCCAGACGGCAATGATACACGCCCGAGGCGATTCGGGAAATATCCCACGGGACTTCTGCGACGGCGTTCCCGTCGGCAACTTCGGTGCTGGATTCCCAAATCTTATCGCCCAGGGCATCGAAAATCGTCACCTGCACATCGGCCGGTTGGTTGACGTAAAATCGGATAGTGGTCGTTCGGCCGCCGGCGGGATTGGGATACGCAAAAAAGCGATCCTCCGGCAAAAATTCCGACAACGCCCGTTCTTCTCCCAGCACACTGAGAGATAAATATCCGCCCCCGTCCGGGGTCGCCGCCGCCATCGGCCAGTAGGCGTCTCCCGCCGACCAGCCGCACCGCCAGGCCGTCAGCCAGCCGTCGGCGCCGGTGGTCACCAGCAAACCCCGCTCGCCGTCCTTGACGTGCAAAGCCGTCGCCACTCCCACAACGGTATCGCCCGGGTGACGGATTCCGAACGTTCCCGACGGCAGCGGGAAACCGGTAAGGTATCGTTGATCGGGCGTAACCACGTACACGGAACTGTAATAATTGTAATAGCTGTAGTGGATTAAGGTATCGTGCACGATAAACGAATCGGGATAATTGACCGTATCGGGATATTCGTAGTAATATCCGATGACCGACCGGCTGCGGAGAATGGAATCGAGCGTGGCCACCGTGATATCCGGGGTGTGATCGCCGTTGATATCGGACACAATTGGACGGGAAATCACAAGTTGCCCCGGACGCGAATAGTCGATGTCGACGGGAAAATCGGTCACGATCAAGCCTTTTCGGTCGTAGGCATGCAGACGGTCTACTCCGGGGACGATTAATTCCGGATAACCGTCATTGGTGAAGTCACCCACGGTCGGCCCGGCCGCCGCCGTGTCGCCGGTTTGCAGTCCGGAGAGATCGGTATACGGTTCAATACCGTTGTCGTCGACGGTATAGGCATAAATATGCCCCCGTCGCGTCACCAGCGCCACTTCGTCCCGGCCGTCGCGGTCAAAATCGGTCGCCACCGGCGCATGAAATCCATGATCGGGGATTATCAGGCTGTCGATAATAAACGAATCGGCCATGGCCGCGAGCGGAACATTTCGCGTAAGATACATCATCGCCTCGGCATCCCGGTCATGCACCACCACCATGCCACCGCGCCAGCGGCACACTCCGGCGGGTATACCGGCAAAATCATACGCCACCGTGCTTATCACGCCGGAGGAATCCCACGGCGCAACCGTCAGCTCGCCTCCGTTTCGCTGCAAAGTGTAGATCAAACCATAGTTGGTATCAGGTATGATCGCCTTCACTGGATCCGTCAGCGAACTTCGCCGCAATTTGAACAGTTTCGCCCGACCGTTGTTGGGAAGAAACCCCGCCGAATCGTACGGCAGGAAAGAAAATAACCATCCATTGTTCGTTCCGGCGAGCACCAAGGTCGTATCATGGAAGGTCGCCGCCACCGGCGGCGCCGTGATTTGTCCGGTAATATCTGCAAATACCGGCATCACGGCGTATGTCGTATCGACGGGTTTCGAGGCGTTAGATTCTGTGGTTCGATCGATGGCGCTGAATATCGTATCGATATTCGCGCGCAGCGTATCGAACAGGCCGTCGGGATCGATATAGCTTTTGCCGTCGGCGCGTATCGCCAGAACGTGCTTCCCCGATACGGAGATAATTTCGTCATGGCCGTCGCCGTTCAAATCCGCCGCAATCGGTGAAAGCGACGGATCGGCCGGAATGGAAACGCGGCGCGGGAAGCCCGTCGCCATTTTGTCCTGGCCCAGATCGAAGGTCATGACCATCCCCGGCGGTGATATCCGGGTCACATTTATATGCGTGTAGGCGCCGTCGTTGGAGATTGTCGGCGGATTGGTATACGTCGCGAACGCCGAATTATTCCCGGCGTAGAACAGGTCCTGAGGGGTGCCGTATCCGCTGTGGTAGTTGCCGCCGAAATCGATAATCCCGTCCGCCTCAACCATCGAAATGAATCTCCGGTTGGGATCCCATTGGAGCGTGTTCGCGTCGAAATTGTTGGTGAAGCCGTCGAATGGGAAATAATCCATCTGCGCCACCATCTCATCGACATGCCAGATGGCAATCCCCGACGATCCCAGCGGCAGATAAAGGTCGTATTCCGGCAGCGCCATGATGCTGTCGCCGTCCGGATCGCGCCGGGCCGGCCACAGGATGACGTTTGAGGTGCTGTCCTGGCGCAGCCCCACCGGACCGTCAAGATCGGTGCGGCGGTTTTCCAGGAGGTAATATTCGGTCGAGGTGATGGGAATTTTGACAACCCTCGTCCCCGTCGTCCGCATCTTCACGGCCGCGACCTCTATCGACGTCCCCTTGCAATATTCGACGACGTCCTCGAAACCGAGATAGGCTCGCGACCAGGCCATCGGAAAAACCGGCACGGTGCCGAAGGCGCCAACGCCGTAGTCGCCGATATACGCGGCCGTATTCATGCCCATGTTATCCATAAGGGCGAAATCGCCCAACTGGGTGAGAAATGGCGAGCTTCCGGTATTGTACAGGTCGATCAGGCCCAGTTGATGACCGAATTCATGGGCGATGACCGCGTTCATGCACGTCACGCGATTGTCCTGCGACATCGTCTCCGGCATAATCGTCCCTTCGACGATCGTGTCGCTTCCCAACTCGACCTGGTTTTGCTCATCAAAAGTGGCGAATCCGGTAAAGAGATCGTTGGGGGTCGGCGTGAACGAGAACGGTAGGTCGGTCTGGCGGTCGGCACCGGCGTGGAAGATCATAATGGCTTTTTTCTTGCCCCGCTCGTCGCGAAACTGCAGGCTGTCGCCGTCGGCGTTGTAGGCCGCGTTCAGCGCATCATGAAAGAATTCGCCCAGTCCGAAGGACGGATTTTGCGCCCCGTAGTGGGCGATGGATTTATTCAAATGATAGGCCGAATCCGATTCCCTGGGCCAGACTTCATAGACCAATTGCAGTTTTTCGTTCGATGTCACCCACCAGAACTGCGTCAGCGACCGCAAATGGGCCTCGAAATAATGACGGTTATGCGGGGCCGGGTCGAGCGCATAGCCCTCCTGTGCCAGAAACGTCGCCGTATCGCGCAGATCGAATACCCCCCGGCCGGTCGTCGTCGGATCGTCCGGGTCCTCATACGTGAAGTCAACCCGGATTGCCATGATGGTGATCGTGTCGACGACGCCGTCGGGAATGGCCGCCTTGGGCAGCGCATACGGGGCGTCGCGCTTGAGACCGAGGAGATTTTCTTTGGCCCGGCCGGTCGTGAAACATTTGGGGACGCCGGGCGACCGCGGTAGATCCGTTACCGTCTCCCGGCCGTTGATCGTCAATAGACGGTCGGCGCCGGCGGCTCCCGCCAGAAACGCCGATAGAAATAATGCAATTACTAATGATTTTCCCATGCTCTTCCCATGCTACCGAACTTCCCATGGAGCCGGCGGCCGGTGAGCGGCGGCCGGCTCGGATCAATTCGCCTAAAACGTCAGGCTGAAGGCTATCCGCAACGTATTCGCCAGCGGCGAATCGACCGACGAGGGAATATATGCCAGGTCGAAGCGGGCCGCTCCGTACTGGAGCCCGGCGCCGAACGTCATGTGCTTGACTTCACCTTCCTTATCATACTTATATCCGGCGCGAAGTGCGATAAAATTCGCATACCAATATTCGGCGCCGATAGACCGCCAGGCATATTCCAATTCCCGGCCGAAACCGTGGTTGAGGTCGACCAGCATCTTGTTCAATTCACCCTGGACGACGAGGCTGTTGTACGGCGTATCCCAAACTTTGTAGGAAAGCCCGACCGCCAGGTTGCGCGGCAGCGGGTCCGCCTGAGCAGCGTCGATGTACTTGATGTCGGGGCCGAGATTGGTCAGGGCCGACCCGAACTGAAGCCGATCGGTGATCTTGTAGAGAATACCGGCGTCGACGGCGAAGTCGGACGCGATACCCTTGCCCTGTTCGCTGCCCGCGCCGATGTCGGACAGGTGCGAATGAATGAACTTCACGGTGCCGCCCAGTTTCAGCTTGGAATTGATCGATGTTCCGAACGATCCCGCCACCGTCAACTCGAACGGGTGACCTTCACCCAGCGGCCGGCCCTCTTCATCGGTGAACTGAATCAAGCCGTAGCTGAGGTAGATGAAACTCAATCCGAAGGTGCCCAACCCCCGGGAATTATGGACATAGGAGGCGAAACCGTAATACATGTCGGCATCCAGCGTCGGCAACCATTTGACGAACATGGCTACGAATTCCTTCTGCCCGCTGGTTTCGAGATTCAGACGGTGCGCTGAAACGAAAAACGCCTCGCCCTTGAAATCGTATGCGGCCACCAGCTGCTCCCGCTTGGGAGTTCCCGTCTGCGCCGGTTCCCAACCGGAATCCGTCCTCTTCATGACGTTGAATTCGGTGCCGACATACAACTCGCCCATGACCGAACCGATCGACCGGATGGCCGAACCGAGGTTGGACGAATACACGTACACAGTATCTCCCGGCACAACCGGCTGGTCGTTCAGGTCGTTGTATTCACTGATATTGGCCGCCAGAATGGCAATCTTGCTTGAATCGGTGGTCCGAAGGAATTTCGCCGCAATCTCGTCCGTCGTCATCGGCGCGCCGTTTCCTGCCGAATCCGTTTCCGGTACGACGAATTCCTGATAGCCGTACGTCGTCCAGCTTTGTCCGTTGAATGACAGCAGGCCGCTGCCAGTGCCGACCCACAGAATATCAAAAAGCCCGTAGCGCATCGCCGTCACGCCGAAGGGAAAGCGCGGACCGTACGGCACCTGGATGACATTTCCCTCGGTCAGCCAGGGATAGGGAGAATTTGCCTGAGTCGGCGCCGGCATATCCTCACCGGCGGTTTCGGCGGATGCCTCCGCCGGGGATTCGGTGGAATCGGCCGTCTGAGAGGCCGCGCCGGGCGGCGGAGGGACATTATTTTCGTTGAGCGCGATGATTCTCTCGATCAGGTACTGATGTTCCGACGGGGTATGGTAGATCGAAATACGATCCGCGATTTTGTCGAGCGAGTCGTCGATTCGGACCGTATACGGATCCCCTTCGGTCCAGCTTTTACCGTCGAAATGATAAATAACCTGCCCTATCGCCGCATAGGCCTGCGTGGCGGACGCATATGTAATCGCCGTCACTGGCGCCGCCGACAACTCCGGAAACGCCGTGAAACTGCCCTGATAATACATCACCGGACCCTGCGAGGTCCCGATCATCAGGTATTCGCCGGTCTGATCCATGGAAAGAATCGTATCCGAGGGGAGGCCGTTGTCTCTCGAATAACGCGCCCAGAGCGCCCCCGAGCGACGATAGACGCCGTCATTAGTTCCCACCCAGAGATACCGTCCGGTGCTTCCCAGGCAGATCATGTCGGCGTCGATACCGGCCGAATACGGAACCATGAGCCGGCTCGGCAGAAAACGCAAAACGGCGCGGTCGAGCGAAAACGTGATCTTGTCCGTCTCTTCCGCCGTCAGCACGCTGTCCTTGAGGCCGTCCGCCAATTTGTTCTGCAGGTCGCGGAATCGTTCCGTATTCATCAGACACATGCCGTAACCCGCCTTCAATGTATCCAGCCCGCGATTGAGATCGTTCATCTCGGCATAATCCGCCGGAACTGCTTTGCGCACATCCTGAATCAATTGATCGATCTGCTCCGGGGGAACGGGGCAGTTGGCCGCCACGACTTTCTTGGCCATCAGCTGTAGCTGCGCCGGATCGTCGGTGCTGATTATCGTCCGCAGAAAGTCGAGCAGGGTTTGATCCGACGATGTCATATAGTCTTTGCCGGTGTGCCACGTTTTCCCATCATACATAAGTAGTTGGGAGCCGGCCAGAACCCACGTTTCGGATTCGCCGCCCGGGCCCTCAATCGTCACGGCGTCGGTAATCTCGCCATAGTCGCTGGGGAGGACGACCTCCT
Source organism: uncultured Ignavibacteriales bacterium (assembly GCA_964549765.1). Classification (GTDB taxonomy): domain Bacteria; phylum Zixibacteria; class MSB-5A5; order GN15; family JAAZOE01; genus CAZJWR01. The sequence continues at coordinate 48,507 of CAZJWR010000001.1, read as the reverse complement.
CCAGTTTCCCGGCGATCGGCGCGTTGCCCAATCCTGCGGGATTCCAATAGGTTGCCGTCGCGTCATCGGCGATCGATACGAACGCTTCGCCCATACCGGCCTGCCGGGCGCCGGCGGCGACGCGCAGGTAGATCACGGCCGCGTTCGATACTGCCTGGGCCGCCGAAGCCGCCATCAGGACCGTCAGCGCCACGATGATCGCCAGAATGTGAACCTGTTTCATAACCATATTCTCCCAACTTAGGTGTCAAACCCAAATCTGTTATTTGCTAATTCAGCACAACCACTTTCCCAAAGGCCTCAGCCCTAGTATCGGATGATTTCGCCCAGTTACCAGACCGGCCCCGGGCCGTAATTTTGTATATGTACACGCCTTGCGCCACCCGGTCGCCGTCCATGTCCCGGCCGTCCCAAACGAATCGGCGGTTGCGGCCGACCGTGACATCTTCGGCCCGGAATGATTTTATCAACCGCCCGGCCAGCGTGAAAATCTGCAGCTCCACCGATTCCGCCGATTCCGACAGATCGAAGAAGAATTCCGTCCGCTCCTCCATCGGGTTGGGCCAGTTGAGAACCTCGTTGATAGCGATCCGGCTTTCCTGTGACGGGACCGCCTCGAATTCCACCGAAGCCGGGTTGTTGGCGTTGTCCCACGCCGTGATCCGGAAGATGTGTTTTTCCGGAGTGAGGTCCGGCAGGGCGAATTCGAGTCCCCCCTGGCGATAACTGCCGGGGGTATACGTGAAACGATCCGTCAGATTGACCGTGGCGCTGTTGTCATTGTCGATAACCATTTCGATTCTATGCCCCAATCCCCCGGTCAAATTTATACCCGACTCATCGTCGAGTACCAGCGTGATCGTGGCGTTCGTGGGAATGCGGTCGCCGGAAACGAAATCCGGAACGTCGGCGAACCGATATTCGATCTCCGGCCCGGTATTATCGCCGGTTGTCGCCGCCGTCAGGGCGACCGCCAGGGAATCGAGACCGCCGATGGCCGAGACGGCGCCGAAGTCGGCGTAACCGTTGATCTTGGCCGAAAGCCCGCCGTAATCGACGTCGAGCGGAACCATGAATGCACCCGAGAACTGACCTCCCTGAACCTCGACCGAGCCCCGGAATATGACCGGCCCGCCGAGGCTATAATCGATGCCGAGGGGGTGATGCTTGACGATACGGGAGTCGAAAACGGTGATGTCGGCCAGGCCGTCGACGGCCGCCGGATTTCCATCGTCATCGGTCGCTGTGCCGGTAAACGTGAATTGCTGCAAGGGCGTCAGGACGCTGTCCGCCGTCGAAAACACCAGATGATATTCGGGAATCCCGAACTTGCCGAGAGGATCGCCGAACACGACGTAAGTGCGATCATTGAGCACCAGCGAATAATTGAATCCATACTGATGCATCATCTTGGCCGCATAGGTCGCCTCGCTGACGTTCAACCGCTGGCCGAAAATCCCGTCGTACAGGTCATAATTGAATATGGCGTTGTCGGTGGCGTACACCAGCCGCGTCGCTGATACTGTCTCGATCGCCCCGCCCGGCTGGCGGAACAACACCTCGGCCATCCCCTCCTGCCCGGGATCGTCGAAAAAGCCGATGGAACACGATCCGGCCACGATAACGGTCGGTTTGTCGGTGTTGGTCATGCGTCCCAGGTCGCGCGATTTGCGCAGCACGTGCTCGTCGGCCCACACGTCGGGCGATCCGTGACCGATGTAATTGAGCATTAGCGTTCCGTCATTGACAGCCTTGATGATGTCGTCGGTGGCGGCCGGCTTTTCGCCGTTGGAGGCAAACGGGTAATCGGTCAGGTATATTTTCTGTTTGACGAACTCGGCCGGGGTATGATACACCGCCAGCGTCTCGGCTTGGGCCGTATGAATAATCTCGCCGGAATAGCCGCCCTTGAACTCGTCGTCGGCCACATAGGTAATGCGGCTCCGCCAGCTTCCCTTTCCCTCCGGAGATTCGTATTGCTTGATGGCCGCGATATGATCCGCGATTTCGGATGTAGACCGCACCGGCCAGCGGGCGATCATCATATCCCAGCCGCGATCGGATTGATAGACATAACTGCTGTCGGAATCGAGCCAGTCGTATTGGCCGAAATAGACATAATTGTCATCGCCGGCTGAAAAATCCCGATCCCAGAGAAACGGCGGAATATATGAGGGGGTATGCAGACCCAGATTGTCCAGATAATCGTAGTGACCGTCGCCGACCAGAAGCGCTGCAAACGGAACCGGCGGATCGAAATGCTCGTAGGCATACCGGAGATAGTTGCGGATGGCCATCGGCGATTCCAAGCCGAAACCGAACTCGTCGTAGATATCCTCCACCGCCGCCAGTTTTATTCGATAGCCGCTCTGTGCCAGACGATACTGAACGTAATCATCGAGAGCGCTCAGAAATCTTCTCGGGGCGATAGCCACGCAATCATGCTGGGCGACGTCGTTGCGAAGCGCGCCGATGGTGATTCTGTCTACCGCCACCGGGGAATAAACGTCGCCCGACGCGTACACAAGATACCGCGACACCGACTGCGCCAACTCCGGACGCTCGAAATAGGCTGTATCGGTGACAATCTTCACGCCTGAAATGATTATCGGCGCATCCGGATCGGTAATATCCAGCACCTGATGGGACGCTGTATATCCGCTCACGACATATTCGATATACCCGGCATGCCCGGTCGAATTCAATTCCATCTGCCGCCCGGAATACCAAAGGTGCATGGGATAATCGATGTCGAGGTAATCCAGGTAGGGACTGCCCACCCCGGTCGTTACGTGTGCATCAAACACATTCAAACCCGAAACGGCCGCGCCCGAATTATCCCAGAAGTGATATTTGTTGTTGCTGATATACCCCGCCGACATGGGCACGCCGTTTAACCGCAGGGTCGTCCCGGCAAAAATGCTTACGGCCGAGAGCACGACGCTGACGGAATCGCCGGGCACGCAGTTGAGGAGGTTGGCCGAAATCGCCTGATCCGTCTTATTCGACCAGTACCAGTTGAAATAGTCCCGGATGCGGCCATCGCTGTCCACTTTGATTATTTTGTCCTGCTCGACCCGAATCGAGTGCCGCGTCGTCGACACGACAGCATCAGAAGATCCCGACGGCGCCCCCGAAACGAAGGTCCAGCGAAGCGCTGGCTGGCTTTCCTGGCCGCCCAAGGCCAGCCAATAATAATTTTTATCGTTGTACGAGTTCTTAAGATATCCCGGATGACCGTCGACGAATTCGAATCGGCTGGGCGCCTCGGCATAAAACAGTAGATAATCCCCGGCGCCGAAATTCCCGTCGCCGCCACCCACGACCGAAATGGCAATCTGATATAATTCGGGATCGGGCGCCGCCGGTGAATATTCGGGATTGGTCCCTCCGGCATAAAACATTCTGATTGAATCGGAACGAAGGTCGGTCAGATTGAAACCGGCCTGCGCCAACTGCGCCCCGGTTAGCCGCGTAACGCCGCTTTCGGTGACCGCAATCCTCGCCCACGATGCCGATCCGGCAAACGGATCGACGACCTGCCTCTTCATTGCCTGAGAAGCAGAGGCTACGCCGAATTTGTAAAACTGCCCGGAATTAATCACCGTGCCGGCCATGATTGAATCCAAACGCGATAAACGCGCCTGAATCGCCGCCGACCTCTTTGTCCCCGTGAACGTTACGTCGATCACAAAATTCGTATACACCGCCAGCCGGCCATCCTCCAGCCGTTGCGGAAAAACGAGCAGGCGGACAAACCGATGTCCCCGCGACGAAAACATTCCCTCGCGCACCACCAGTGGCGTCTCGGCAGTGATATATCGCCCGTCCGCCGACGGGGTGATAAATCCCGCTTGCTGGAAAGTCGCGCTGAAACTGATATCGCCGCCCGGCGGTACCGCCACGAGAATCACCCGCCCGGTAACTTCCCCGTCGCCGTATGGGTACGGCGCGGTCTCGCCGACCGTGGTCAGGTCATTCGACAACAATGGCGTATAAGTGACGATGATATGATTATCGGAAACGTCCTGCACGACGACGTCGGGGTAATGCGACGCCGACGCCCCGGATACTGTCGTCGTAACCGTTGCGGCGAAGATAGCGATAATTGCCGTGAAAAGATCGGTCTGAGTCAGGAAGTATTTTCTCACAAAAAAAACCATGTCACGGGCGTAGCCCTAACACGGCTGGACAAATAATCATACTATCCAACCGCTGCTAAAGGGTAGATCATCAATTATGTCTCATGCGGCATCGGTGCATCAAACCCGTCGGTGCTGTCAAGAGCCGCTTGTTAAATTCAGTTACCCTTTAACCAGCTTTCGATAGTATCTCCTTATAAATACAAACGTTGCTCTAAACGTTATAGTTTAGTCATTTATCGCCCACAAGTCAAGAGATTTGCGGGTTTATTTGTCCGTCTTGTCCAAGGCAAAATCGTGGCCGAAATCAGTCCCCGGTAACGATTCATGACGTACTCATATAGACTTCAAACGTTTAACACCAAACGCCCGTCCCGGTTCCGGAAAATACGCTTGATATAGCTGCATCCGATTGGCCAATAAGTGAATTCGGATGCATATCCGTGATCGCGAGAATTCCTGAGGAATTTACTCCGACACGACGCCCGCCGGGTTTTCCGTGATCTCCTGCATCGTACACGTGAAATGACGCAGGAAATCCGGCTCGTCGACGATCTTGTATCCTCGTAATTTGTCTTTGTCTTTGACGATTTCCGTGGCCACGTCAGCGACGTATTCCATATGCGTATTGGTATACATCCGGCGCGGCACCGCCAGGCGCACTAGCTCGCGCTTGGGGGAAATTGTCTCACCCGTCTCGGGATCGACGCTGCCGAACATCAACGATCCGATTTCGACCGTCCGGATACCTCCCCGGCGATAAAACTCGACCGTCATCGACTGCCCCGGAAATTGTAGCGCCGGGATATGCGGCAACAGCTTGCCGGCGTCGATGAACACGGCATGGCCGCCGGTCGGCATGATGATCGGGCATCCCGCTTGCCGCAGCAATTCGCCGAGATAGGCTATCTGCCCAGTACGGTACGCCAGATATTCCTCGTTGAGCGATTCCATCAGCCCGATCGATATCGCTTCCAGGTCCCGACCGTTTAAACCGCCGTAGGTCGGGAACCCTTCGATCATAATCAACAATTCTTTCAGCCGTCCCGCCAAATCCTCGTCGTTGACCGCCAAAAATCCGCCCATATTGACCAGGCCGTCTTTCTTGGCCGACATCATGATGCCGTCGGCATGAGCGCACATCTCCTGCGCGATCGATTCGACGGCCCGTTTTCCAAAGCCGGTTTCGTTCATTTTGATGAACCAGGCGTTTTCGGCAAACCGGGCGGCGTCGAAAAACAAAGGAATCCCGTTCCGCTCACAAATCTTTTTGGTCTCGACGATATTGGCCATCGACACCGGTTGCCCTCCGACCGAATTATTGGTCAGAGTCATCACCACGACCGGGATTTTGTCCGGTCCGACCTTATTGATGAACGCGGCCAGCCCGGCCGTATCCATGTTCCCTTTAAAGGGAAAATCGGACTCCTCGTCGTCCAGTTCCCGGCAGGGCAGATCGACGGCGATCCCGCCCTTATGCATGGTATTGGCCCGGGTGGTATCGAAATGGGTATTGTTGGGAATGTAATCGCCCTTTTTCAGAATCGTCGAAAAAAGAATATTCTCGGCCACCCGTCCCTGATGACAGGGCAGCACGAATCGCTTCTGGAAGATATGCTTGACGGTCGCCTCGAAATGAAACCAGTTGCGGCTGCAGGCATACGCCTCATCCCCGATCATCAGGCCGGCCCATTGATTCTGCGACATGGCGCCGGTGCCGGAATCGGTCAACAAATCCACGAAAATATCCTCGGATCGTATGCGAAATACGTTATACCCTGCCTCCTCGATACCCTTGATGCGCTCTTCGAGCGACGGGAGGCTGATCGGTTCGGTAACTTTTATGCGAAACGGTTCAATCGGCTTATTCGGCATCACCACATTCTCATTTCAATCAGTTGGTTTGCGCCAATATAATGGAAATCACGCCTTTTTCAACTCAAAATCCGCGACGATCTGCCCCACGATCAACTTCCGCCAGTTCGTGACGTCAGGATTGACAAACGGCTTCAGATGACTCATATCCACGCCGTCGAGTAATCCGAGCTGCTTGAGCGCCTCCACCACAACCGGATACAGGGCGCGGGCGTTGCCGTCGAGTATCTTGACGGCGATACCGATCGGCGGATCGGAAAAACCGATTCCCTCGATCCCCTCCGCTCCGATCTTGTTCACGACGTTTCCCGGAAACGTCCTGGCCAGGGCCAGGTCGAACCGTCCCGGCCCGGATACCATCTCGGGATATGTCGTCATGGCCTTCTTGATGCGCCGCAGGACGGCTCGTGTCTTATCGTCTTTGGCGATGCCGTTCGCCAGGCGGGCGAACGCGATCGCCGCCTGCTTCAGCGGCATGCCGAATACCGGGGCGCTGCAGCCGTCGATTCCGATCGTAATCTGGTCGCGCGGAAAATTGTACATTTCGCTGATGGCATCCAGCACCAGTTGCTGGGTTTTACTGTCGGGGTCGAGATACCGGGAAACGTCCTCTCCAAGAAACCGGGTCAGCGCCAGGAAACCGGAATGTTTGCCCGAACAGTTATGCTGCAGGGGCGAGAATGTCTCTCCGGCGCGGGGCAGCTTATGCTCGACCGTGTAATGCAACGGCGGGTGAGTTCCGCACATTAGATTGGATTCATCAAGGCCGGCGGCGGCCAGATTCGAGGTGACAACTGCTACATGCTCCGGCGTCCCGGTATGGGAACCGCACATGACGGCCAGTTGCTTGTCAGTAAATCGATAATGATCGGCAGCCCCCGTTCGGAGAAGCGGGATCGCCTGAAACGGCTTGGCCTCCGACCGCGCCTGGGTGCGAAACTCGACGTCCCCGACATAATGCGTCAGGCAACCGTCGGTGTCCATCACCGCGATGGCGCCATGATGCACCGATTCCAATCCCTTCCCCCGGTAAACGTTCGCGACTATTTCATGCATACGCAGTCCGTCCACGCTGAATGTTCGCAATACTCCCGGCCAATAAAAGGATTTTTTGGGTCTTGGCAAGATAGCGGCGCGGTTTTTTTCCATAACTTAGTAAGAATCGACCTATTTGTCCTGCACCGGGACCGGGGCGCTCTTCGCGATTGTCGCAGAATCCGAATGTCACGGTCCCGACATCCATCACGGATGCCGGGACCATTTGTCTACGGTGAGGATTGAATCTCCCGGATAAAAATAATCATTAGCGATCTTTTTTTTCATCTTTTCTTCGTCATTCGCAACCAATGACAGATACCTCCGTATAAATTACTAAGACGCTCTGCAAACCCTGACCAAATCACTTTCAAACCAATGGAGGTTCGCCATGAAACGCAATCGGTCTACCCTTTTGGGCGTGTCACTGACCGCGCTGGCAATGATGATCATTGCCGTCGGATGTTCATCGAGCAACCCCGTCGCACCGCAGACATCCGGTATTCAATACGAGAATCCGCAATACAGCAATGGACTTCCCTGGGGCGATACCGGTCAGCCCCCGACCAACAACGGCCAGCGCGAGGATGTGAAGATCGAACTCAGCAAATTGACGCCTCCCGTCATCAGATATGTGGAAGGCCAGCCGAACACCCCCGACGCGGTCAGATTCGACGACCTGAGGATCGAATAATCGTCCGTACGCTGAGTTTCGGTAAGGGAAGGAACAGGTTATGCACTATCTTGATTATGATCCGTCAATTACGGGCCTGCCGGGTACGGCGACACAGTGAGACAACAGGTAACCCGGCAGGTACCGACTTTTATCCCATAGCTTTCCCGTCCGCAATCCCCTGACAACATATAGTTCGCATCTGTCCCCGATAATCCCGGATACGCCCCGATTCGATGAAACATCAATAGGAATTTATCGTAATATTGGTTAAAGACCCTTCCGCAGTGTTCGTCCTAAGAAATTTTACATCCAGAGGAGGTTCGCCATGAAACGCCTGTTATGTTTCTTCCTCGCGATGGCGCTGGCCGGAGCCTGCATTCTCGTAGCGGTCGGGTGTTCCACCAATCCGGTGACATCGGAAGTCGTCGTGGCGTCGGCCCCCCCTCAGCAGGAAACCGTCGCTGACGATAATGTCAACGAAGGCAATTCCGGCGGCTATCCGGCGACGACAACGACGACAATTGAAAAATTTGAATCCGATGAGGATGCGCTCTATCTGGACCGGATGCCCTAATGGCCGGCCTATCGCGCGGAATTCCCGGTGAAGGATAGTATCACCCCCCGCCGATACATGCGAAAATTCATTCCGGGTGAGGATTCGGGCCGTCGCCAGCCGACAGCCCTGCGCCGGACGCCGACGGCGAGACTCGATATGTCGGCCGCCTCGGCGCCGGATTCTCGCTATCGTCCATATTCATCAGAAAAGGATGCGCCGGGATCGGCGCATCCTTGTTTATCAAACGATGCTGACGACCGTCTCGATCACGGTCGCGAATGACCCATTAAAACTCCGTCTTGCCCGTAAACTTGAACGAACCCAGGTGCATCGTCGGCGCCTTGATGCATCCGACGGCGTCCCACCATGATTCGATCAGGGTGGTTTCCTTGGACAGCGCCCGGGCCGATCCGAACGCCCGCAGCATGGAATCGGTAAAGCGCAAATTCTTGATTCCGTGCTTGATCTCGCCGTTTTCGATCAGGAATGTCCCGTCGCGGGTCATACCGGTCAGTACGGCGTTGGGGGTATCGATAAATCCGTTGATATAGTGGAATCGCGTAATCAGTATGCCGCGCTTGACCTTTTTGATCATGTCCGCCCGTTTGGCCGCCCCGGGGGCGATCACAACATTGAGCGCGATGGCGCCGTCGCCGGTATTGTCCGGAGTCAGCGCATGGCCGGTCGATTTGGTCTTGTCTTTGAGCGCCGTGGCGCGATCATAGACGACGCCTTTGGCAACGCCGTTGTCGATAAAGACCACCTTCTTCTTTGGCACGCCCTCGAAATCGAACGGAAAGGCAATCGACGTCGCATCCAGGCCGTTGTCATAAATGGTGATCAAGTCCGACACGATTTTCTTGCCGATTTTCCCGGCCAGAAACGAGGTTCTTTCCTGAAGAGATTTTGAGCCAAAGCCGATGTAACTCATCCATTCCAGAAGCGCTCCCAACGCCGCCGGTTCGAGAATCACTTCATAGTCGCCCGGCTCGACCGACTTCGGGTTCTGCGACAGGTCGCACTTCTCGACCGCCGTCATGGCCAGTTTCTCGAAATCGATATTATCAACTTTACGAGACAGCCCCGCCGCATATCCGGATGACGTATCCGACATGGCGATCATATTGATCGAAGCTGACGTCACCGGTTGATAGGCGCGCACGCCATTGGTGTTTACCACCGCCACCTCGCCCGCGGATGTAGAAAATGCCCCGGCCAAAGTGAACTTCTTGGCATCGGCGATCGCGATGATCTTCTTGACCACTTTGGCCCGATCCATGGGGGAAAATCCGGCCGTCGTATCGTCGAAGGTGTCGATTGCATTGTATGACGCCGGACCGGCCAGACCGGGGAAGTCGGGATTTTCAGGTTGGTTGCGGGCGATTTCATATGAGTTTTCGAGTGTCTTCTTGAGTTCGCCGGCTCCAAGCGAATTGGTCGAAGCCACCCCGACTTTTTTACCCAACACGGTCCGGAAATAAATCCGGCCGTTGTTTTCGAACACATTCTGATGGATGGCCGAATTGGCATACCGCGTCAGTCCCGATTCGGTCCCAATAAAGACGATTTCGGTCTGGTCGGCTTTCGACTGCGCCAGAACCTTTTCCAGTTTGGCGAATAATTTCTCTTTTCCGATCATTTGCTCACCCCCACTTTCACGTTGCGGAATCGCGCCGGCGAGGCGCCGTGCGCGACGTGGGCCGTCTGCATCGGCTCACCCTTGCCGCAGTTGGGGACGCCCCAGATATGCCAGTACTTCTCGTTGCAGATGGCGTCGCAGGAATTCCAGAATTCGGGCGTTATGCCGGTGTACACGGGATTCTTGAACATCCGGCCCCGTTTGCCGTTTTTGATTTCCCAGGCGCATTCGGTGCCGAACTGGAAATTGAGCCGTTTATCGTCGATCGACCAGCTCTTATTCAGGTCAAAATATATCCCGTCCGAGGTATCGGCGATCAGGTCATCGAACTCCCATTCACCCGGTTCAAGATTGATATTCGTCATCCGGATCAGCGGAATGCGATTCCACCCGTCGGCCCGCATGGCCCCGTTCGATTTCTTCTTGATCACCGGCGCCGTCTCCCGGCTTGTCAGGTATCCGACAAACAGCCCGTTCTGAATCAGCGGCGTGCGCTGCGCCTTGACGCCCTCGTCATCGTATCCGAAAGTGCCCAATCCCCCGGGACTGGTGGCGTCGGCGGTGATATTGACAAGGTCGGAGCCATATTTCAGCTTGTTCAGCTTGTCGACGGTCATAAACGATCCGCCTGCCAATGAAATCTCCGTTCCGAGCACCCGATCCAGTTCGGTCGGATGGCCGCACGATTCGTGAATCTGAAGGGCCATCATCGGCGCAGCGATGATAATTGTCGCCGTCGTAACCGGGCACGGTTCGGCGGAAAGCAGCGCGATGGCTTCGTCGACAACGCGATCGGTGTGATCCAGCAAATTCATCCCTTCGACGAATTCGTACCCCAGCGCGGCATAATCGCCGCCGAACGAATTCGGATACGACCGTTTCTGCACTTCCTTGCCGTCGAAGGCGATGACGTTGTAGCCTGCGCCCGATTCGACGATCTCCTGACCGATTTCGGCGCCGTCGGTTGAGACAAACAGCTTGTTCGTCTTGTAAAACATCATCGTCGATTCCGCCTTCTTGATCTTCGATGATTTCCGCAAGGCGGCGTCGACTTTCATCAGCAGCGTCAGCTTGTCGTCGACGCTGACGGCAAACGGGTCTTTTTTGCATTTCGATTTGTATTGATCGACGAACGGCTTTTGGTCGGACAGCCGCACCGGTGTGCGTTTGGTCGTCGCCGACGCCTTGGCGATCTGGAGGGCCTTGTTCGCCGTCTTCTTCAGATCGGCGGATGACAATACCGCCGTGGCCGCAAATCCCCACGAGCCGTCGGCCAGCACCCGGATCCCCACCCCGACGTCGAGGTCGCGGGCGAGGGTATCGACCATGCCATCGGTGACGCGGATATTCTCACGTTCCCGCTGCACATAGCGGCAGTCGGCATAATCCACACCTTTGCTTCGCAGCCAGTCTATACATTCCTTGAGTTTATCTTTCATGCAACCTCCGTAAACGAGAGTTTTTATGGCAGTAGAGAGAACTTATTCATTTCGAGGTGAGCGGTCAAGGGAGCCGATGAATTATTCGGCGATGTTTTAGAATATTCTTCCCCTTTTCCGGCATCGCCCGCCCGCCAGACGGGTTCCGTGCCGGGCGGCCTTGAGCGGACTTTTCGTCCGGAGATATTCGGCAACGAATCCGGCCCCGAAAATGTCACCGCAGCCGGTTGTGTCATACACCCGCTTGATCTCCACCGCCGGGACATGGCGGGTGACGCTCATGCTCCGCTGCCCACGATAGGTCACCAGACATCCTCCCGCTCCCAATGTGACAATCAGGCATTTCAAATGTCCGCCCTCGGTTTCATAAAAACCCCCGGCGGCGCGGCGGGATATTTTCATACCGGATAGAAGTTCGAACTCCACGGCGTTCACCTGCAAAATATCGGCGCAGCCGATATACCGCCGCCAATGCGGCGGCCTCCGCAGATGCCGGCGATGACCGCCTTCGACCTTGCGCCGGCCAAGCGTATGCGAATGGATATCCATGTAGATTAATCCCGCAAACCATGACCGGAATTTTTCGAGCGCCGTCAGAGTTACATCCGAGCCGGATATGAAATTGACGACCACGAGATCGCATTCGCGTATCGGCCGCAGCCGGCTGAACGTCAACGGCGGCACGCCGCCTTTCAATATCTCGCATTTATGTGACTGATCGTGATAATGCAGAAAACAATGGTTGTTCTTTTCGGGCACTTTCCGGATAGGCGCCGTATCAATATGCCGGAATCGATTCAAAATCCCCATCACCGGCTCATAAGCGTCCCGGCCGAGATTGACCACCGGGATAATTTCCCCCACGGATTCATCGCACAGGTACTTGATCGAATACAGCAAGCCGCCCCACGATTCGACCGCGCTGCCGTCGTGGCGGTAAATCGTATCCCGATTAATCGTTCCGATTACACCGATTTTAGGCTTTGTAGAGCGATTTCGCGGCATCCGCGACTTCATCCACTCTAATCAGTTTCATGCACCGCATGAAATTGTCGCCCGATTTGGGGCAGACGTTCTTCACGCAACTGATGCAGTCGATATCTTTGATGATAACCTTCTTCTTATCCGTCAACGGCGATGTTTCCGACGGATCGTCCGGCCCGGACAACACCACAACGGGACATCCCACCGCCGCCGCCAGATGCGCCAGACCCGAATCGTTGCCGACAAACAACCGCGCAAACGACAAAATCGCCGCCGCCGCCATCAAGTCGGTCTCTCCGCAGATATTTACTGCCGCAGACGGCGTATGATTCCTGACCGCCTCTCCGGCTTCGGCATCCGCACCGGCTCCGAGGAGCATCACCTTGCATCCGACGACATCTGCCAGACGTTTCGCCAGATCACCGTACCTTTCTGTTCCCCATCGCCGCGATTCGGCCACCGCCTGCGGCGAAATCGCTATGTACGTATCATCATAGTTCATGCCCTGCTTCTTCAGTGCATCCTCGCCCCGTTGGATATCCTCGTGCGAAAGATACACCTGAGGATTTCGAAAAACCGGCTTCCGCCCGGTCAACTGTTCCATCAAATGGAGATACTGCCGCGCCCGGTGTTTCGGCTCATCGGGAATTTTAACCGCCCGCGTCAAGAGAAACGACCGTCCTTCTCCGGCGAAACCGATCCGTCCCTTGATCCCAGCCAGCTTGAATATCAACGCCGATGAAAACGACGGCGGCAGCAGCACGCCGACGTCATAACGATCCTCTCTAATGAGATTGGCCGCCTGCTGCGGCCCGCGAATCCGTGATTTCTTATCATCGATGAGGACCACGCGGTCGATGTCCGGATGATTGGCTAATAGCGGCGCGGTCGCGGCGCGAGCCATGACGGCGATATGGTCGGCCCCGGTCATTTCCCGGGCGTTATCGACAGCGGGCATCGCCATGACGGCGTCGCCCACCCAGTTGGGGGCGCGGATTATCAGCTTCATGCTAGGGCAGGGCGGATTTTTCCAGCTCGGTGAGATCGAGATAATGATCCTTCATGGTCGTCATCAGGCTTTTGCGCGCCTCTTCGTAATAATTGCGATTCTCCAGAAGCGCCGCTTCGGAAATCAAGCCGGTGTCGTATCGCTCCTCGGCTTCCCGGAGTTTCGTTTCCGCCAGATCGACCTCCTGCATCAACAGCGACAGTTTGTCGTGGTTGATCTGGATTCGCCGCAGCAATATCTCCAGATTGTTGCGGGCGCGGCGCTGCGCCGCCAGGTATTCCAGCCGCGCCGATTCGTACGACAATTCCTGCGAATGCAGATTCGCTTTGGACGCTCCCCCGTCCCAGATCGGATACGACAGGTTCAGCGACACCTGCCAATCCTTCGTATCGATATTCTCTGCCAGTTCTTTCTCCGGCTTGCTCTGCGTCACCTTCCCCTGGCCGATTGAATAGGATGCATTCAATGTCCCGTTGACGCCCAAGGAACTCCGCGTCTGGCCGAGGTTCCGTTCACTGATTTCCATATTGATTCGGGCCAACTGCACGTCGGATGAATTATCGACGTCGGCCAGGAGATGTCGTGTGCGGGTTTCGCTCGGCGTCGCCGGCGTAGGAGGAATTTCCAATTTGATGTCGGAACCCACCGGCAGATCGAGCAGGTGAATAAAATTGTTCGTCTTTTCCGATAGATTCGCCTCGGCGTCATATGCCGCCAGTTGCTTTTCCAGGCGAGTCGACTTGCTTTCGATCCAGGCTTCCTCCGTGATGACACTATCCTCGAATTTCACCGAATCCCATTTGGCGTTGTACGAAGCCAACTGCGATTGATTTTCCGCAATCGATTTGTCGACCCGTGCGATCAGCAGATCAAAATAAGCCGTGATCCCCTCCTTCTTGAGATCCGCCTGCGCCCTCCAATACTCGATATCGGATTTATCCAGGTTGTCGCGCGCCTGAAAATACGCCGAACGCGTTTCCGATGTTTGGAACAGCGGTTGATTGAATTGTAAATACAGGTTGGCAAGCCGGCGTTTATCGATCGCCGTCCGGAAACCGATGAAGCTGTTGTCGGGACCGTAAACCCCGGTCGGATATTCGTCATTGCGCACGTTAACTCGCGTCTCGAAGGTCACATCGCCGCCGGTAAGCACTTTCTGCCGCATGCGGATATTCCCGTTGGCCCCGATATTATTTCTTTTAAACAGGATCGGGTCGGTGAACCCGGGATACGTGTTGTAATCTTCAGTGTACGCATAGGTCGGCAGGGTGGTGTTAAACGATATCTCGGGGAGGTAATAGCCGATTTTCTCGGCATCGAATTTGTCCCGGGCGACCTGATGCTGCCCCTTGATGATCCGCCCGCGGGTGGTCTCGCCCAGCAGATGCTCCAGGGCGCTGTCCAGCGTCATGGGCTGACCCGCCGCCGGCGAGGTCAAAAAATATAAACTTGACGTTAGGAGAATCATGATCAATATGCGCATGCCGACTCCTTGTCATTCATAGCGTAGGGCTTCAATGGGATCGAGCGAGGCCGCCTTGCGGGCCGGGAAAAAGCCGAATATCAACCCTACCGCGGTAGACACCCCGACCGCCAGAATAATCGAAAATACCGAAATAATCGTCCGCCATTCGGCATAGGTGGAGATGCCCTTGGCCAGCCCCAGTCCGGCAAAGACGCCGATGAAACAGCCGATCAGACAAATCGTCACCGATTCGATCAAGAACTGACTCATGATATCCCGGCGGCTGGCTCCGACCGCCCGGCGCACGCCGATTTCCCTGGTCCGTTCCAGCACCGAAGCAAGCATGATATTCATGATGCCGATGCCGCCCACCAGCAGCGATATCCCGGCGATGGCTCCCATGACGATATTGAAAATTCGCTGCGTCCTCCGGCTCTGCTCTAAGAGCGCCTCGGGGACGACAATGCTGTAATCCTGTACCTCGCGATGCCGCCGGTCGATCACCCGCCTCGCCAGGGCGGCCGCCGTGGGGATGTCTTGATCGTCGCGAACCTGCAGAATGATCCGGTCGATCTCGTTGGTGTTATAGGTCATCGCGGCGTCTTCGCCCAGGCCCGATTTCAACGCAGCATTATCGTAGGATCGCATGATTTTGTTGAGCGCCGTCGTCAGGGGAATATAAATGTTGTTGTTGACGTTCTTCAAATCGATGCCCTGGAAATCGGATGATCCCACGATCTTTTCCCCGATTACGCCGATGACGGTATAATACAAATCCTGCAGACGAATCTGTTTGCCCAACGGATCGGAAAAAGCGAACAGCATCCGTTTGACATTGGACCCCAGCACGCACACCTGCGAGTAATCGTCGATATCCTCGGGACGAAGAAACGATCCCGACTGAACGGATATGTTCATGATCGGCAAATACTCCGGCGTCGTCGCGATGATTCTCGCATCGCTTTCGGCGTCGGCGTAATAGGCTTTGTTTTCCTCGATTATCTGGGATGACACCACCGCGCCGTACACGTTGTCGAATGATTGCAGATTCTCGGCATCGGCCAGGGTTAAACCCGGACTGCGGCCCCCGACGGTTTCGGAGCCTTTTTCCTCGGGCGGGATAGCTCCCTCGATGATGATATTGTGCATGCCGAGGAGTTCGATCTGTTCCAGCGCGTCCTGCTTGGCCCCCTCGCCGATCGATAGCATGGCGATCACCGCCGCCACGCCGAAAATAATCCCCAGCATCGTCAGAAAAGTGCGGAATTTATGCGACAGCAGCGATTCGAGCGATACCGATGTGATGCGGCGATAATCCACCTATCCCCCGATTATGACCGTCGTCGTGGTCGTCTGACGGCTTTTCTTCTTGGCCGGCGTTTCCTTGCCGGTCGTGCTCGGCTGGAGTTCTTCCGCCTTGCGTGTCGGATCAATCAGCGCGACCTCATCTCCGGCCTTCAGGCCCGAATTAACGATCACGGCTTCGTCGTTTCGCTTGCCCAACGCCACTGGAATCTTTTTACCCCCCGGTGTATAGACAACGGTCGTGTCGTCGCGTTCGAACACGGCTTCGAGCGGAACCGACAAAACATCATCGTACTTATCGATAATCAAATCCACCTTGGCCGACATGCCCGGTTTCAGCCGCTCGTCAGTCGTGTCGATCAGGACTTCGACGTCGAAGACGTTTATGGTCGATCCGCGAAGTTTGCTATGGGCCAGGGTGCTGATATCGGTGATTGTTCCGGTGAACATCGGACCGGGGATGGCGTCGAGGCGGATATTCGCCTTTTGCCCCTCTTTGATCTTGGATACGTCAACTTCCGATACGGCTGTTTCCACTATCATCGATGACAGGTCGGGCAGCTCGATCAAACCCTGGCCGCTCCAGGGGCTATCCCCCTCCTGGATTTTCGCCATCGAACTCCCTTTCCATATTTCCAGATACACGACCAGTCCGGGAATCGGCGCCGTTATCGTCATCTTATCCAGATCGCGCGCAGCCTGCTCTTTGGTATCCTGCGCTTTATCGACCTGTACCCGCATTTTTTCGATATCGGCCTGCAGCGACTTCTTTCGGTTTTCAGAATTGAGTTTGGCAATATCCAATTCGAGTCCGGCTTCTTTACGAATGATCGGCGCTTCCGATAATTTCTCGGTATAGTTCCGCTCGGCCTTCTTCAAATCCAATTCCAATTGCTTGACGTCCATCTGGTACTGCGCTTCCGCCTTTTCCAGATCGGCCTTTGCGATTTTCAGCGCCGCCTCGGCGTCACGAAGTTTCGTCTCCTGCTCGGTGGGGTCGAATTGCACCAGAAAATCGCCCTTGTTGACGATTGAGCCTTCTTCAGCGAGTTTGACGATCTGCAATCCGCCCCGAATACGGGGCGCGGATATCGTCACCGACCGCTTGGCCGCCAGCTTCCCGTTTTCCGATAGCGAGACCGTAAAATCGCCGCGTGCGGCTTTGGTTGTCGGAATTTCGCGCGACGCTCCCCCGAATCCGGATAGCTTGGCAATGACCACGACGGCAACGATGATTACACCCGCAATGATATATTTTTTCAAGATTCCCTCGTCACTCTGCTAATGGTTTTCCCGGGCGCCCTCCGCGATGTTCTCACCAGCCTGCTTGCCATATATCATAACATACAACACGCCGCTCGGCTGCGCAAACGTATTTACCGATTGCAATCCTATTCTACGTAGGAGCCTTCGGTTTGTTCCTTTGGTCCCAGCGGTTTGAAACGGCGATGCGTCCACAGCCAATGATCCGGCCGTCTCCGGATGGTTTCCTCGATGCGGCCGGTGAACAATTTCGTAAGCCGCAGAATCTCCGCATCGCGATCGGCGTCGGCATTCGGATAAACAGGCCGTTGAAAAATACAATGATGCTTGTTATCGGCTTTGCGGATAATGCATCCCGTGATGATCGGTGCGCCGGTTCGCACCGCCAGCGTCGCCGGCGCCCGCGGCACCGATACCAACCGCCCGAAAAAACGCACGATGATTCCTTGCGACCCGGCATGCTGATCCGAAACAATCGCCACCTGGCGGTTGGCTTTCAGCGCTCGCATCACTTCCATCATACCGCTCTCCGAATGAATCACTCGCACGTTCAGGCATCGACGCAGATACGTCAGGTATTCGTCGACATAGGGATTGTGCTGCCTGCGCACCAGAAAATCGACCGGAAAACCGAGGGCGTTGATATATGCCCCCATCAGTTCCCAGTTGCCGAAATGACTCCCGGTCAGAATCGCCCCCTTGCCATGGTCAAGCGCCTCCTGGAATGTCCCCTCGCCCTCGGAATCGACCCGGCGAAGAATGCGTTCCTTATCCAGCCTGGGAAATCGGCTCACCTCGGCCAGCATCTTTCCCAGATTGCCGAATACGTCGCCGGAAAGCCGGTTTCGCTCGTGTTCGGAGAGATCATCGCCGAAGGCTATTTCGAGGTTGCGCATGATGATCCGATGGCGGCTCCGCCAGAGCTTATTCGCCGCGCGTCCCATCCCTTCGCCGGTTCTCATCGCCGTCGCTTCGGGAAGCGAACGCAGTACAGCCGCCGTCAGGCGAACCGCGGCGTACTCAATCCCATGGCTTATCTTCATCCGGCTCCTCGACCTCGCCGTAGTCGAAATCGGTCGAATGATACTTGTCGTACTCGTCAAATTCCGCAAAACGCTTTTTGCGCCGCAGAAGATACATGACGAAGCCGACCACAATCAACATCGCCAGCAGGATCCACAATATATTGCTGTTGAAAATCATGGTGATCAAATTGTATCTCCCGTGAAGATATGTCGAAAATTCTCTCTCGAAGCCGGCCTGATCGACTCCGATCGCCGACACGAAGGCGGCATCAATGCTTTGGCCGTCGGCTATATCCGTCAAAAGAATATGCAGCCCGGACTGCCCATAAGTATCGAGGAAATAGCGAAACGCCAGATACGATTCCGAATACGCCACCTGAGCCTGACCGCTTTGGAATCGATTCAACTGCTCGATCCTGGATAACGGGATGATATTCCCGGAAATCACCGCCCAGCCCATCGCCAGATTGTCGCTCCAGCCCCATTCCGCCGAGGCATACATCGCCATGCCTTCATCCAGCCAGCGCGGCACCGGCCGGTTGCGCACCGCCCGGGCCAAGGCGATATGCGAATATTCATGGGCCACTAACTCACCCAGCGATTTCTCACCGGTCAATATCAATGGCGATTTTACCACGATCCGGTTCCTGTACGGCAAGGCCACTGCCGCCCCCCAATCGGGGATCGACGGCCCGCTCAGGCTGTCGAATCGCGCGATTTTGGCTACGATATAGACATCGAGCGATTCGGGCACCGGCGGACCGAGGAAACTGCTCAGGCGGGCGGCCGTCACGGTGATCACCGAATCGGCGTAGGCCGCGTCGGCGGGTAGATCGGCGATGATGCGATACGGGGGAGCCGCCGAGAGTGCCGCCGCAAAAAACAGCGGCGCGAGAATGCAGAAAATCCGCCGCATATCATGGCTCGGTTTTGGCGCCGACGACGAAGGTCCGCTCGACCGAAACCGTGTTGCCGCACCGGTCATGGACGTCAATTTTCAATTTGTGTCGGCCGCCGGTAAGCATCCAGTACGTTTTGCTGGTAAACCGACCGCTTTCGGGGTCGTATTCGGGAACCATCCATTTGTCGTCGATCGTCACATCGAAATTGAGATCGTCCTCGATACCGGATAATTCATCCGTCAAAGTGAACCGGACGGTGGGATGGCTGATTTTCACGTTCTCATACTCGTCAATATTCAAATCGGCGATCGCCGGAGCCATCGTATCCGCGATCACCGCTACCAGGCCGGCGCCCCCGAGCGATGACACCAGGACGCGACGGGTCGAATCGTACACGCCTCCGGCCCAATTCCATTCGCCGTCATCATCGTTATACACATACAATCCGATTTTTGCGGGATCAACAGTGGTGTCCGAAATGGTCGTCTCCAGATCTGCCCAATCGGCAAATGAGTATCCCTGCGGATCGACTACGTACGGTCCGTCCACGAAGTAACCGGTGGTAGGGGACGGTATGGCCGTGTCGCGCACGGTGAGCAGGGCGTCGTCAAATAAATCCCCGGCGCCGATAACCAACCGTCGTTTCGGCCCTAGATCGACCTGTACTGCTTTCCCGGATTGAACGCGCTGGACGTTGACCGGCACGGTATCGGGACGGAACCCGACCGGTCCCCGCACGACCGCCGACCGGATCTCTTCAAGATCACCCGTGGGCCGATAAAAAAGTGTAAACCGTTTTCCACCGGTCTTCCGGAAAAACAGATTCTCGCTCCCCCTATCCGTGGTTACTTCCCCCATCAACCAGTTTACACCGTAATCCCGCGCCACTGCCGAGAGCAGCACGCCGCCGTCGACGATGCGCATCGTCACGGAATCCACGGCGCTTTCGCCGTTCGGCGCCAGCGCAGCCGTGGAAAGATAATACGGCCGGTAGACAACCCCATCCTTCATGAACCACAGCTGATAGTTCACCCCGGTCGTGAAATCTCCCCGGAGGCGGATCATCCGTTCGTCCCGTTCGATTTTCGGGTACAGCGCGACCGGCAACGTATCCCGGCCCGGACCGTCTCCCGACAGCAGGAGCTCTGCCGAATCGAACGATTCCGCCGCCTGCTCGTCCGCGAAGAGAAGCGTCATTAGCGAATCGGAAATCTCTGCGCGGTTAAACGGCGCGAGTATGTCCGGAACCGGGAAATAGTAAAACGAAAATTCCAACCGGCTGGTATTGCCGTGAGGATCGGAGGCTTCGATTCTGACGGTATGTATGCCGCCAACCGTATCGGCAAAGCTCCCATCGCCGGCGATATCGCTGCGGTAAATCGACAGGAGATTGCCTTTCTTCCGGTAAAGATTGTAAACCCGAGGGTAATCCTTTTTGGCCGGATCGAAATCGCGATCCAATACACTGTACCGGTCCTCGGAAAAATCGAGACGGGCGTAGTCCACATCGTGATACAGGACACCGTCGATATATAATGCTATATGGGACGGGCCCAGCGTGAACGATCCCGGTGCGACATAATCTGAGATAGCCGCTTTAACGGCAAACCTGCCGGTGACGGGCACGGTATCGGGCAGAACATACTGGCCGCTCTTCCGGTCATAGACCGGCTTCAAAGAGACCTCCCGCCCGCCGGTATCGGACAGCGAACTGTCGTCGAGATAAGTCAGCCAGACGGCGTCGAATTCTGGCGGACGATTATCAACGTACGTGATATTGTAGTACAACGGATTCGTGGGCCGGTCGTTGGCATCGCGGACTTCGAAATGAAGATGCGGCGCCCCGACACCGGTCTGCCCCGACCGGGCGATAAATTCGCCGCGTTTTATCGGCAGACGGCCTTCGCCGGGATCGATATCCTGGTAGTACCGCTTGGTTTCTATCTGCCGGTCGCGCAAATAGGTCCCGATATCCCAGGCATAGGTCTTGAGATGATAGAAGACGTAGATGCGCCCCGATTTGCCTCGCAGATACAGGGCCTTGCCGGATCCCCGGTACGACGTCTTGATGCGCCAGACGTATCCGTCCTCGGGGGCATAGACACGGGCGCCCTCTTTTCCGCCGGTGCGCAGGTCGACGCCCATATGGAACCGCCCCGGCCGGGAATCGCCGAACGCCGAAGAGAAATGTCTGGGCAATTTGAGCGGCCATTGGTAGGACGCATCGAAGCGATCGGCGGCAAAAACCGTTTCGCTGAATAGCAAGAGCAAAACAACCGATATGGAGAGGTAGAGTCGTTGCATTGTCGCCAAGGTAACACATCTGCGTCCCAGATCAATATAATTTTGGGAACTGCGTGGCGGCAAAGGAGATAAAAAGCTCTTGCGGATGTCGTCGTTTTGGCTATATTGTTTGGCCGGGTCGGGCTCATAAGCTGCCCTGGATTCGCCGCCGTCGGCTGACGCGAATAATGGAAGTCATGGATTAAAGGAGTTATGCTGCCATGCTGAGTCATTTTCGGAAATATACCAAGGTCTTTATCTGGGTCGTGGTAATCGCTTTTGTCGGTACCATCATCTTTGCCTGGGGTATGGATGTCACCCGCTCCAAATCCCAAAAGAATATCGTCGGGGTTATCGACGGAAAGGACATCGACTACCGCATTTACCAGCCCTATCTCGACCGGCTTTACCAGCAGAAACAGTCGCAGTCGCAGGCAGAATTGAGTGTTTCGGAACTCAGCCAGATTCGGCAACAGGCCTGGGACAACCTCGTCGCCGATTACCTGATGGGCCGGGAAATGGAAAGACGAAATATCCAGGTCTCCGACCAGGAATTCTACCAGTTTCTCAAGTATCAGCCGCCGCAGGAATTGCAGCAAAACGAAGGCTTCATGACCGAGGGGAAATTCGACTATCAAAAATACCTTTCCGCCCTGGCCGACCCGCGCTATAGCGGTTTCTGGGCTCAGGTGGAAGCCGCCTACCGGCCGCAGTTGCGTAAGCTGAAACTGCAGGATCAGATCGCCGCGACCGCCCGGGTCGGCGAAAACGAAATCAGGGATTATTTCCTCGACACCAATGAGAAAATTGTCGTCAGCTACGTTTTTTCACCGGTGCAGAAATTCGCGAAGGGAATAGTCGAGGCGCCCGAAGATCAACTGAAACAGTATTATGAATCCCACAAGGACGACTATAAGATCGACCAGCGGGCCAATCTCGAATACGTTTCCTTCTCCAAAGAGCCCACCGAGAAGGATTGGGAATTGATTAAGTTGGAAGCCGACGATATCAAGCGGATGCTCGATGAGGGCGACGATTTCGAGGAGCTGGCTAAGGCCTATTCCGAGGACAACTCCGCACAAAACGGCGGCGATCTGGGTTGGTTTGGGCGGGGCCGGATGGTGCCGCCGTTCGATTCGGCGGCCTTCGCGTTGGCTCCCGGCGAAATTTCCGAGCCCGTCCGCACCAAATTCGGCTGGCATATCATCCAATCCGTGGAAAAGAAAAACGACAAGAACGGTGAGCAGGTTCACGCCCGCCATATCCTCTTGAAAATAAAAGCCTCGAGCGAAACGGTCGATCTCGCCTTCCGCAATGCCAACGCCCTTTTGGCCGACCTGAGCGGCTCCGATTTGGCCGCCGCCGCCGCGAATCTCGGCGATACGCTTGACACCACCGGATTCTTCATCGAAGACAAGCCGATCCCCAAGATGGGCTACGATCGCAGCATATCCCAGTTTGCCTTTGATCAGCCGGTCGGAACGGTGTCACCGGTTTTTGAAACTGATGCCCAGGTGTTGGTCGCTAAAATCATCGCACGGGAACCGGCCGGCATCGAACCGTTCGACGAGGCCGAGGAGAAGGTGCGGACGGATTTCACCGATTACCTCGCCAAGCAGAAATGCCGCGCCGATATCGATAAAATTTGGGCGGGTATTCAAGACAACGGTCTCTCGCTGAAAAAAGCCGCGGCCGATGCGGATTATGAGATAAGAACCAGCCCTCCCATTACCCGGATGGATTACCTGATCGGCATCGGAGGCGATCCCCGTCTGATCGGAACCGCATTCGCGCTTAAAAATCCCGGCGACCTGACCGGGCCGGCGGAATACCTCAAGGGATGGGCTATTTTGAAATTGGATGAGCGGCAGAGCGCCGATCTCTCCAAATACAACGAGGTGCGGGATTCCTTATCACGGGTTATCCTGCGAGATAAGCAAAATACGATTCTGAACGACTGGTATCTCGATATGGTCAAATCGGCCCATGTCCAGGACTACGTCGAAGAATATTTCGCCAATCGATGAGATTGGTGAGCACGAATTCACGACCCCGGGGTGCGCCCCGGGGTTTTTTTATTGGCGCGCCGCCCGCTATGACGTATAATCCGGTGACTATCTGGCAGAAGGCGATGTATGTTTCCGCTCAAAGACGACAACCCGCTCCAACGGACACCAGTGGTGACCATCGCCCTTGTCGCCGTCAATTGCCTCGTGTTCCTGTATCAAATCACCCTCTCGTCACAGGCACAGCAACTGTTCTTCTTCCGCTTTGGGCTCATCCCGATTGAAATCTCCCATATGACCGACATGACAGCCCAGACGCCGTTCCCGGTATGGCTGTCACCGTTCACGTCGATGTTCGTGCACGCCGATGTCCTGCATATCGGCGGCAACATGCTGTACTTGTGGATCTTCGGCAACAATGTCGAGGATTACATGGGGCGATTCAAATTCCTCGGCTTCTATTTTCTCTCCGGTTTGGCGGCGGTTGCCATGTTCGTCCTGCTCTCCCCCGAAAGCCAGACACCTTTGATCGGAGCGTCGGGCGCCATCGCCGGCATCCTCGGGGCCTACATGGTCCTTTTCCCCCGCGCCCGGGTGCTGACATTGATCTGGATCATATTCATCATCCGGCTGATTTGGCTTCCCGCTGTGTTCCTTCTGGGGTACTGGTTTGTGATACAACTGATTATGGGAGCCTCGACCATCGGTAAATCGGACGGAGGCGGCGTGGCCTGGTTCGCCCACGTCGGCGGCTTCGGCTTCGGATGGCTCGCCATACGCCTTTATCGCCGAAGAAATACCGACCCGTATACCACGACCTCATCGCACGACGACTATTATAACCGGTGGCATTGAACACGTCGCCCCGGAAACGGGCCGCTTGATCCCTCGATTATAACTTCAACATTGCGCCGTAATATTTTTTGTTGACACAAGTTGTGACGGAGCGAATTTTTCCGGCAAATTGCAAGGAGGTGCTCTCATGAAAGCGATGACCTTCATCACGGCCGTGGCGATAGTCCTTTTCGCCGCCCAGTGGACAGGAGCGTTTGTCCAACCGATGTGTACCGCCGACACGGCGGCGTCAGGTCAGAAAAGCACAGCATATTCAACATCACCATACAGCTCGACCTCTCAAGGCGTGGAAACCGACGTTACTTATCAGCCGGATTCGCCCCAGGGATCGATTCCGGCCATCCCGGAACCGTCTACGGCGCTTCTGATTGGATTGGGCTTGGTCGGCACGGGCGCAAGGCGGTTTCGAAAGCGTCGACGCTGATAAACAGCGGCAACAAAATATCCATAAGGGCCGGCGAATAGACTCGCCGGCCTTTTCCATGCTCTCCTCATCCTCCCCTGAATTAACTCAGCCCGGATCATCTCTTCTGTGTTCAAATGCTGAACATGCGTGGAAATAGCACAACTTATTGTATACCAAGATATTATTCCGGAACTGCCTTAATTCTGAAAGCGAGCCTGTAAGAAAACACAACAACTCATATCCTGAGTGCATTTATCCATTATTTTTCCGCGCCAGCATAATCGCATGCCTCGCAATCAATTACCGGATTTTTAGCCTCTTGGTACGCTGTATGCTCATATTTTGACCATGTTAAATCAAGTTCGCAAACACACCATTAACATCTTGGAGGATGGAATGAAACTGAAGCTCACCTTTGCCCTCGCCGCAGTTGTTTTGCTCATCGGCGTGAGCCCGGCTTCGGCCTACTTCTACAACATGGACTTCACCAACACGACGTTGGATTTGGGTCCGGACGGCCAGATCAACCTGACCAATCAATACGACGCCTTCGGGCTGAATTTCCATCAGGTCTATCGTTACTACGATTCTCGCGACCCGTGGAAAGAGGACGGAGATTACGGCTGGGGCATTTCCAATGGGTTCCAGGCACAGAACGGTTTTACGGCTGCTCTCGGAACGGTCTTTTTCAACGAGACGACCGACTCGATCATGTTCGACTGGTGGACTATTGATCCTAACGAATTCAACGTTACCGCCTACGATGCGGGCGGCAGCATTCTCGGTACCTACTCAGGTTTCGGATCCGGCACGAACTCTATCGTTGCCAATGGAATCAAATATATCGATTTCCATGACAACGGCGGCTTCGTGCAGATTGCCAATCTGTCGTACGAGCGTTCCATGCCGGCCGTTCCCGAACCGGCCACCGCGGCTTTGTTCGGTCTCGGTCTGCTCGGTGCCGGTATTGTCCGTCGCATCAGGCGCAAAGCGTAAGCGAAAATTAATAATCGCTGCATAGAAAAACCGGCTGCTTCCGCAGCCGGTTTTTTTATGCCCGCCAACGAGAAAATGATCTCCCCCCAAAAAAAACGCCGGCCCCTAACCGCATCGCCAATGGGAGGGGATATTGGCAAGGCAGGATTTTGGAGCCGGCTATACGATATCTCCCGCACGCTTATCAGCGCCGGGAAGAGACTATATATTCCAAAAGATCGCTGTACGGCCTCGATATCGAGGAAGATTATTGCTACCCGTTTGAACTACGTGAAATTCCTTTCAAAAGTCAATATGGAAAAAAGAAAATCGTCAATTTGTCCGCCGATTTGCCAAAGCATCACGCGACTATCCCCTGACAGAAAGACCCGATAATTACTCCCTGCCCAATGAATACAACGCCCCGAGCACCAGCGAATTAAAGACATTCTCCTCATTGTCGCACCGCGACGAAAACGCTATCGGAATCCTGCCGCCGATGATCACTCCGGCCGTCTTCGCCCCGGCAAATATGGACATGGCCTTGTAGATGCCGGTGCCGGTCTCGATATTCGGCGCGATTAATATATCGGCGTCGCCCGCCACTTCGGAAACGGCTCCCTTATGCCGTGCAACCTCGGGAACGAGCGCAACGTCCATCGACAACGGGCCGTCGATCCGACAGCCTTTGATCTGGCCCTTGTCGGCCATTTTCGATATGACCGCCGCCTCCATCGTCACCGGCATCGCCGTATAAATGACCTCAACCGCGGCCAGAAGCGCCACCTTCGGCGACTCCACGCCCAGCAGCCCGGCCACTTCAACCGCATTCCGGATAATCGACACCTTCTTGTTGATATCGGGCGCCACGGTGACGCCGCCGTCGCTCATCAGCAGCAACTTGGGATATAATTCATGCTCGAAAACCGCCACGTGGCTGATCAGATGTTGGTTCCAGCGAAGCCCGGTGGGCCGTTCAAACAGGCGAGCCAGCATCA
The DNA here is from genome assembly GCA_964549765.1 of uncultured Ignavibacteriales bacterium. Taxonomy (GTDB): domain Bacteria; phylum Zixibacteria; class MSB-5A5; order GN15; family JAAZOE01; genus CAZJWR01. The sequence continues at coordinate 21,669 of CAZJWR010000001.1, read as the reverse complement.
ACCCGGTCGAAATATGGCCCCGCACCAGCAAATCAACCCTGCCGCCCGCGATTAATTTGACCGCTTCCGCCACCGAACTGACCCGGCTGTCGCAGGCGATCAGGTTCAGGCCGGCGAGATCGATTCCGGCGTTTTCGGCGATTTCTTCGACCGCTTTTTGGGGGCCGATGAGAACCGGATCAATAATTTTTTCCTTGGCGGCCCGCGCCATTGACGCCAGATGAATCGGATCGTCGGCGCCGATTAGCGCCGCCCGCACCGCTCCGGACTTTCCGGCGAGAGCTTTGGCCCGCGCAAGAAGCTGGTCGAAACTCTTGATAGTTTCGCTCATGACTTGTCCCCGTTTCCCGTTCTCCGATAATAATCGGCCACGAGACAGGCCAGTGCGATCGAAGTTTTCTTCCCGACCACCGGGTCGGTCCGCGAAACCAGCGACACCGGCACTTTTGCGCCGATGATAACCCCGGCAAAAATGGCCCCGGCGAAGATGATCATGCTCTTGGTCGTGATATTGCATTCCTCGATACTACCGACCAGATACACGTCGGTATCTCCTGCCACCGGATTGTCGATTCTCTCCCGCGCGGCGATATCGGCGGAAACGGCAACATCGAAACTCATTGGCCCGGCCACGTCGCATCCGGCGATTTTCTCCCGGCCGACCATCTCCACCAGCTTGGCGTCTTCCTCCGTTTGCGGCATGCGTGACGTGACTTCTTCGTCCGCCGCCGATAACGCCACCCGGACGGGATCGATTCCCAGCGCCCGCCCGACGACAACGGCATTTTTCAAAATGTCCAGTCTCTGCTCCAGAGTCGGTTTGACCATCATCCCACCGTCCGTGATCATCAACAGCTTATGATACCCCGGCAATGTCAGCACGGCCACGTGCGATAGCGTCGGCCCGGCCCGAAGATTGAAACGACGATCCAAAACACCTTTCAAGAGTGTCGAGGTCGACACGAAACCTTTCATAATCACGTCGGCGTCGCCGGAAGAAGCCATTTCCACTGCAGACAGCACCGCTTCTCCGGGATCGGGGCGATTGATTATATCCATTCCATCAAGCGATATGCCGTGCTCAGCCGCCAGTTGTCGAATTTTGGTTTCGTCGCCAAACAGCGACCCCACGCAGATTCCGTCGTCGTGTGCAGATTGCACGGCGCCCAGGACGTCTGCGTCCTGCGCTACCGCGACCGCAACCCGATAGGGTTTTCCTCGACGCGACAATTTCTGCGCGGCGGCGATTATGTCAACGGATGATTTCAACATGCAAATCGCTTCTTTCTCTCACAATCAAATACGCGCTGTTATCGGTAGACTTTGACTTCCTCCTCGCCGGTGAGCACCCGCATCGCACCCTCAGCCAGCGCCTCCATCTCGTATTCACCGGCGACTATTTTGACCGGCGCGATAAACCTTACATGATCTACGATAACAGATGTCAATCGTTTTGAATGTGCCATACCGCCCGTCAAAATAATGGCGTCGATCTTGCCTTTCAGCGCCGCGCTGGCCGCGCCGATCTCCTTGGCGATCTGATAACACATGGCCTCGAATACAAGCCGGGCCTGCTTGTCGCCGCCGTCAATCATCTTTTCTACCTCGCGAAGGTCGCTTTCCCCCAGATACGCCGTCAGACCGCTTTTTTTCGAAAGAATCGTGATCAATTCCTTCTTTTCATACTTGCCGGAATAGCACAGTTCCACCAGCGCGCCGATCGGCAGCGCTCCGGCCCGATCCGGCGAAAACGGCCCCATTCCCAGAAGGCCGTCATTGACATCGACGATCTTCCCCCGATGAAGCGATGCGACCGATATGCCGCCGCCCATATGGGCCACGACGAAATCGGCTTCATCCAGCTTTTTGCCCAATTTGGCTGCCTCGGCCCGCCCCACCGCTTTGATATTGAGCGCATGCGAACGGCATTTGCGCTGAATCTCGGGTAGACCGGAGATCCTCGCGATATCGGTAAAATTGTCGACCGTGATGGGATCGGTGACGTAGGCCGGAACGGCAAATTTCTTTGAAAAATAATCGGCCAGCATCGGCCCCAGGTTGGAGGCATGGTTGGAGTATTTGGATGTCCGTACGTCCTCCAGCATCTGCTCCGAGATCGAATAGGTGCCGCCTTCGAGCGGCTTGAGCGGCGCGCCTCGTCCGGCCACGGCGTCGAACGGCGCATCCTTGTCGGACAACGATTCCAGCCACTCCTCAATCGCCCGGCGGCGAAGATCCAGTTGCTCCGAGGTCAAATCGAACTCGGCCAGTTGGTCGGCCGGATGTTCAATGGTCGCCTTGTGGCATTCCTTCGCATTCTCGAATATCGCCACCTTGGTCGAGGTCGACCCCGGATTTACCACCAGAATACGAAACGTCGATTCGTTCATCATCCCCCTCTTTCGTGCTCAGACTTTGACCTTGCGGGCGGTCAGCGCGCATCCCTGCGCGAACGCCTTCAGGTTGATATCGACGAATTTCGGTTTCACCAGCGCCCTGATCGCCGCCTCCCAGGTCTCCCGCTTGAAATCGAGAAACGACGACGCCACCGCCAGCAGAATGGTATTGACCAGACGGATATTGCCCAGGTCAAGCGCCATCCGGTCGGCGTCGACCGCGATGACGTTTTTCGTCAGCTTGTTGAGTTCTGCGATGGGATCGTCCGGATAGCCGATTCCGCCGAAATTCGCAGCCGGCGGCACGAGCCGTGTCTTCGACACGATGATCGTACCCGTCGGCGACAGCCAGTCAATCGCCCGCAATCCCTCGGCCTGTTCGAACGACAGGATGATGTCCGCCTGACCGTACGGGATGATCGGAGAATAGACCTTCGGCCCGAAACGCACATGCGAAGACACCACGCCGCCGCGCTGCGACATCCCGTGCACTTCCGATTTTTTGGCGTCCAGGCCCGATTCGACAGCCACTTCCGACAGGAGCTCCGACGCCAAAAGCACGCCCTGGCCGCCGACGCCGACTATCAATATATTCTTCGTATCGTTGTTCATATCGTCCCCTTACACTTTCTCGACGGCGCGGGTTAGTATGATCGCTTCCGGTTTGCACACCTGAGCGCACAACGTGCAACCGGTGCACAACGTCGGGTCGATCTCTGCCTTCGGCTTACCCCGCTTGTTTTTCTCTTGCGACGGGTAAATCGCGGGACATCCTAATCGGAAACAGAGGCTGCAGCCGTTGCAAAGCTCCAGGTCGACCTCATACGGCGTTTCCATGATCCGCTTCGGCATCAATACGCACGGTTGATTGGTGATGATAACCGACGGCCCGGGTCTGTCCACTTCCTCCTGGATAACTTCTAGCGTTTCGTCGTACTTGAGGGGGTCGATGGCCCGCACCGATTCGACACCCAGCGCCCTAACCAACTCCACGAAATCCACCGCCTTGGTCTCTTCGCCCATCAAAGTCCGCCCCGTGGCCGGATGCTGCTGGCCACCGGTCATGGCCGTGATGCGGTTATCGGCGATAATCACCGTGATATTGGATTTGTTGTACACGGCGTCCAGAAGACCGGTTATCCCCGAATGCAGGAAAGTGGAATCGCCCAAAATCGCCACGATACCCTTGTCGGAGCCGTCGACCTTCTCCATGCCGATGGCGTTGCCGATCGACGCGCCCATGCATATGCAGGTATGTAGCGATCCCAGCGGATCGAGTCCGCCCAGGGTATAGCAGCCAATATCGCCGGTAACCGTCAGACGCAGTTTGCGGAGTGCCGCGAATACGCCCCGATGCGGGCAGCCCGGACACAGCACCGGCGGGCGGGGAAACAGTTCCGCCGGGCCGGTGTACGGTTCCGGCACGCTGTCGATATAACCCGCCTTATGAAGACCGACGGCCACCTCGTACGGCGCCAGTTCGCCCTCACGGCCGAAATATTTTTTGCCCTCCACCGACGTCATCCCGGCCGCCCGGATAATCTCCTCGTAGTATGGTTCCAGTTCCTCGACGACGATCACACGCTCATGGGCCTCGACGAATTCTTTGATCAGCCTCAACGGCAACGGGAACGACATACCGATTTTCAGCACATCGATTTCAGGGACGATTTCCTTGACATATTGATAAGAAATCCCGCCGGTGATAATGCCCAGTTTGCTGCCGTATTCCTCGACCCGGTTCAACGGCGAATTTCCCGTATACTCTTCAAGCTTCGCCTGCCGTTTCACGACAACATGATGACGCACCCGCGCATTTCTCGGGATCATCACGTATTTGTCAAAATCATGGTCGAATTTGTTCCCTGAGTATTCGACGGGATCGTTGAATTCTACAACGCCCTTCGAATGCGATACGCGCGTGGTCATGCGCAACATCACCGGCGTATCGAACTTTTCGGATATTTCCATGGCCGTCCGGACCATGTCCTTGGCTTCCTGCGAATCCGACGGTTCGAGGCAGGGGATCTGAGCAAACTTGGCGTAGTACCGATTGTCCTGCTCGTTCTGCGACGAATGCATGGCCGGATCGTCGGCGCTGATTAGCACAAACCCGGCGTTGACGCCGGTGTAGGAAAACGTCATGAGAGGATCGGCGGCGACGTTGACGCCGACATGTTTCATGGCGACCAGACTACGCCCGCCGCCCATGGAACCGCCGATCCCGACCTCGAACGCCACCTTTTCGTTGGGCGACCATTCGGCGTAGATTGACGGATACGATTCAGCGATATTTTCCAAAATCTCGGTCGAAGGCGTGCCGGGATAGGCCGCGGCCAGCTTGACGCCGGCCTCATACGCGCCCCGGGCAACCGCCTCATTACCGGAAAGTATTTTTTTCATGTTTCACCATCTCTATCTTTAACCGCGTTGTGAGCCTATAACTTATACACTATAATATACTGCCGTTTCGGGCTCGAAATCAACCCTTTTCGTGAAATTTTTCACAATTTGTCACCAAGCATTTTGCGGCTGTTATTGGGGAATTCTTGTGGTGAATCATGCGGAAAGATTAAAAGATTCCACCATTAGAATCGGCAAAATCCCGGCCGGGTCAGCAGCAACAACCCCCGTTGGCACCGTCTGAATCACAGTCGCACGACGGTTCGCCCCCTTTGATCATGCTATTGAGCACTGCCGCTGCACAGCCGACGCCGCTCTGCACGGTAATAGCCCCCGGTTCGCAATTCATGGCGCACGCCCCGCATTCCATGCAGGCGTCGCGATCGACGATGACCGCACGCTTGTTCTTGACAGCGAACACTTCGTGCGGACAGACGTGCAGGCACATTAGGCAACCGTTGCACTTGGAGCTGTCCAACTCCAGGGTGGCAACTTGAGGTATATATCGAAGAGTCGTCATAGTATCATTCCATTGTCTAAATAAATAACCCGGCGACCCAGAGAATCGTTCCCACCGCCGCGCCGGCGACCTGCAATGGCACCGCAACCCGCATTTCCTTACGCACCCCCGAAAGCGAGGTGTACGTCGATGATCCGGTGAATTCCATGCCGAGGAAACTGGTCACTGCCGGGATTATGAGCAGCCAGGCAAGCGCCGACGCCCAGCTATGAAATACGTGCGGGTACGCCGAGAGAACGACGCCTGATATTATCAGGAGAAAAACCCCCACCCACGCCCCTTTGACCGAAAAGGCCCGCCCCGGCAGCCACGGCAGGAACGCCGGAGTCATCACCGCTCCCAAAATCCACGCCGCCGACAGCAAAACGGCGCTCCATAAGCCATAATTGGCTATCCGCGATATGGAATAGCCGTCCGTTCCCAATCCAGCAAGCAGAAACAGCGCTACCGCCGCCGGAAGCGCATATTTGCCGTGCCTGACGATTTCGACCGGGGCCAGCGCGATACGGTCTTTGAAGGGAAACTTCACCCGGCGCATTTCCGGCGTCGCCTTCATCCGGGCGCTCAGGAAAGCCGGGATATCATCGGCCCGCACCGGGCCGTAAGTGACCCGGAATCCGCAGCGCTTTTTGACTTCGTGAGCGCTTACCCCGGTCGCGGAAAGCTGGGGCAAAATGAGCCGCCGATGCGATATGATTTCGGGCAGTCGGACCGTCCCGATACGATTGACAAGCTCATCGGTACCGAATGTCCCCTTCCCCGCCGAACACCAGACATTGACGGCCTTGGTATCGAGGACGAGAATCCAGCCGTCGATGCCTTTGAGCGCGGATCGCAGCCGGTCGAAACTCATTTTGTAATTGGCAGTCACGAACACGTGAGATTCCGCCGTGGGCCCACCGACCGCGTACAAGCCCGGCTCGATCCGGTAGCGCATCCGTCCGATGCCCCATCGCGCTTTCCACGCCCCCAGTCGGTCGCCCCAAGTGAGGTAGGTTTTGGTTCGAGGGATATCGCGGACGGATGTTTTGACGATGCTGTCAATCCACGGCGCGGGAATATCCGCCGCAGCGGCATCGACAATCTCGATCATCGGCCCGCAACAGGGCTGTTCATCGTGTTCTGAAATCAAATCGGACATCATGTGTCAGCCTTTATACTCGATGTAATAGGTCTAATATACGATCATTTTGGCTGAAAGGAGAAAATATGTTATCAAGGGCAGAGCTCGCTCTGTCGAGCCGGAAATCCTATTGGCCTTTGGAGGTCAAACTGCATAAATTGTCGGCATGGGAGAATGGGAACGGCCGCCGAAATTGCGCGACGATCTCATCGTCGCCGAGCAGGAAAGCGATGGGCAAAAAATCTATGTCCTCAAGGACCCTATCACTTTCCGATATTTCCGCCTGCGCGAGCCGGAATATTTTATCGTCCGGCAATTCGACGGCGCCGCCGACAGCGAAACCATCGCCCAACGATTCCGCAACACCTTCAATCTCAACGTTTCGTCCGAGGCCGTGGAAAAATTCGCGCAACGGATCGACGAACTGTATTTTTTCGAGGGGCCGCGCGCCGAATATGAGACTTCGTCGGGACGATACCTGCGCCAGACGCGCAAATCGTTGTTCTCAAAAATCCTATTCATCAAGCTCAAGGCGTTCAATCCCGATCGTTTATTGAACGCCCTTCTCCCCCCGCTGCGTTTTTTGTTTCATCCCCTGTCGCTCACCCTCATGATTCTCTTCATCCTCGCCGGTTTTTGCGTCTATTCGGCCAATTTCGAATCGTTCAAATTCGACCCCCGCGAACTGTATAGCGTCGGCTCGATCATCATCGTTCTCCTGTCGGTAACGATAATCATCCTCCTCCACGAATTCGCCCACGCCCTCACCTGCAAGTACCTGGGCGGGCAGGTGCGCGAGATGGGCTTTCTCCTGCTGTATTTTCAAATTTGTTTCTACACCAACCTGTCCGACTCGTGGATGTTTCGTCGCAAGTCGCATCGCCTGGCGGTGATCTGGGCCGGTATATTTTTCCAGATGGCGCTTTTCGCCGTCGCCGTATTCGGTTGGCGCGTGACCGTCGTCGGGACGGGGATCAATCATTTCTTCTGGATTTCGGCCAATGTTTGCCTGCTGACCCTGCTGTTCAATTTCAATCCGCTCATCAAGCTCGACGGTTATTACTTCCTTTCGGAATGGATCGGTATCCCCAACCTGCGAAGCAAATCCTTCGCATTCCTGAAACATATCGTCAGGCGCGCCATTGGCCTGAAACCGCCGCCCACGCCCGCTACCCCGCGCGAGAAACGCGTTTTTGTTTTCTATACGCTGCTGGCGGGGGCATACAGTCTTCTGCTTATCATCGTCGTCGCCGTAATCGTGTATCGCTTCCTAGTCGGCCTGCTCGGTGGAACCGGTTTTATCTTGTTTTTGATTTTGCTGGCTCTTATCTTCAAAGGACCCTTAGTGCAGGGTATCAGGTTTATCGGTAGTCGGGAGGTGATGACGGCCCTGGGTACAAAACCGCGCAATTTGATCGTCGGCGGTCTCGTTATCGTCGCGCTGACCGTTCTTATCTTCATCATCCCCTTCCCCCGCAACGTCGGCGGCAACGTGGTCGTGCGCCCGGTGGCCGATTATACCATAACGCTGTTCTCCGGTCAGGGACTTCTGGAAGCCAAACTCCGCGAGGGCGGCCTGTCCCGTCAATTCAACACCGAACATATCCAGCTCTCCACCGGCGATTTATCCGTTCTGCGATTGACACCCCTCGTCCAGGAGGGCGACGCCATCCGCAAAGGCGACACCCTGGCCGCCATCGCCTCGACCCAAGTGTCATCCAGCCTCGAGGCCGCGCGGGCCGAACTCGAACGGCTCAACGGCGAATTGGCCCTGGCCCAGTCGCCCCCCAAGCCCGAAGAAATCGCCAGCGCCCAAGCCGCCGTCGGGGCCGCACAGGCCAATGTCGACCAGCTCGAAAAAGATAATGAGCGAAACAAGTCGCTCTTTGAGAAAAAGCTGATTTCCGGACAGAACCTCGAACACGGACAGTCATTGCTGGACGTCGCCCGCTCCAATTTCGAAGAAGCCGAAGCGAAACTGCGGCTGCTGAAATCGCCGCCAAAGCCGGAAGAGATTGGTATCCTCAAATCGAAAATCGCCACGCAGGAAGCGAATATATCGCTTTTGATGTCGCAGGAGGCGGCTCAGGTCATCACCTCGCCGATCGACGGCATGGTCACAGCCCTGTATCGGGACAATCTCCTCTTCCGTATTTCAGATATGTCCGAAATAGAAGTATCGATTCCTATCACCGATAATTACTTGGAGTACGTCGAGCCCGACGCCGACGTGCGAATTAAGGTCCGCACCTACCCCGGTCGTGTATTCGAAGGCCGTGTGACACATATCGCCAATTCGGCCGACGGGGCCGATTACAATGACAATCGCGCCCGGTTCGCGGTCTACGGCATTATCGACAATGCGAGCGATATGCTGCGCGATGGCATGAGCGGCTATGCGAAGATATCGTGCGGAAAGGCGTCCTTGTTTAACATTTTTATGGATCGTGTCAAGTCTTTTATTCGAGTCGAATTTTGGTCATGGTGGTGATTTACCATATATTGTGTATGTATTCATAAAATATACAATTTGTAGCGACAACTGTACTAACTCTATAAAAAAATCGAGAATTTGGCTTGACATATCGGCGCAATAGACTATGTTTTATTAAACAGGACTGAGATTCACACGGATGTGACTTGTAGGCGTGGGCCGCGAAGGCATTGGCAATTGATGACCTACACACGGTAATTGAATCGAAGTTAAGAAAGAAAACCCGCCCATACATCTATTCGTATGGACGGGCAACCTTCTGGCTGACTATACTTAAGGAGGTGAGCACGTGAAGGATTATCAACTTCTAGTGGAAGTGCTTGAAGAGAAGGTTGCCCCGGGCATCTGGAGCCTGGGGGGACAGTTGGGTTGGGGTGGAGGCGGCTGATCCCTCTCCATTCTGTAACCAACTGACCGAGTAAGGGGTTGTCTGTTCTCAGACGGCCCCTTTTGATTTGGCCAAAACGGTTTGCAGCGATTTTATCCTCCCCAGGAGGGCGACGATGCGGCTGTCATTATAGAAGCGCCCGAGGCGATCCGGGTCTTTGATCTTGGCGGCGATCTTCTTGAGCGTCGTCGTCGCCAGGCGCGCAGAGGCGAACGACTGTTCGAGATCTTTCTGCCGAAACGAGAACTCCGACAGCGCCGCCGCTGCCTGCCACTGTTCCGGCAGCAGCTTGAGCGCATCCGCCAACTCCTTCGCCTTCCGGTAGTCCGTTCCCGCCCCACCGACGTCGCTGCAAAGCATTCGGTAATCTCCGGCGGCAAGATAATACCGGGCTTGATCGATATCCCGGTCGCACGCGGCGAAATATTTTTCCGCCTCGTTTAGATACGCCTCCGATCCCTCGAGCGATCCCCTGCGATTGTTCAATTCCAGCGAGATTAGCGCCAGAAGCGCCTGTTCCCGGGGTGTGTTCAGTTCCGCTGCGAGCGATGCCGCCTTTCCGTCCCCGCCCTCGTACCGGCCCAACTGCAGGTGAAGCAGGGCGACGTGGAAGAGAGCGTTTTTATCTCCGAGCGTGTTGGCTATTTCTCCGGCGGCTGCAACATATTTCTCGGACATCTCGAGGCTCTTCATTGCCAGATGAGTATAGGCCAGGTTAATATAGCAGGGAATCAGCAGCGACTTATTATCGATCCCCTCGGCAAACGCCAGCGCGTCCGTCAACCGCTTCTCAGCTTCATCGTAGTACCCCATGCGCCGCATCAACTGCCCGGTCAGGCAGGCGCAGGAACTTCGCTGGCCATTGTCGTTCAATCGTTCCGCCAGAACCGCCCCTTTCCGCATATATTCGAGGGCATCATGAAGTTGCCCGGCCTGGATCATGGCTTCGGTCAGGTTTTGGATATTGATCAGCTGTTCCAGTGTATCGCCAATCTCACGGTTCAGCGAGAGGGCGTGCTTATAGGCCTCGATGGCCTGCGAGACGTCTCCGATAAGCAGATTGGCCAGACCGAGATTGTTCCATGTCACCGCAATCTCCCCTTTATCGCCGATCTGCTCTTTGATCGTTAGCGAGTCGCGGAAATATTCGATTCCCTTACTGTAATCACCCTTGACGCAGTACACCGTCCCGATATTGGTGAGAGTAGAGGCGATATCCCCTCGGGAATCGATCTCTTTCTGGATGTCCAGCGCTTTCAGGTAATGATCCAGCGCTTTGTCCAATCGGCCCGATATCCAATAGAGGTTGCCAAGATTGTTGAACGTGTGTGACAATCCCAGTCGGTCGCCAAGTCGGTTGTATATTTCGAGAGCGCGGTCGAGCACCTTGATCCCCGCTGCGTAATCCGATTTGGCTTTATACAAATCACCCAGCGCCTTGCAGACCTGCCCGATGATTTCGTCATGGGGCGTGTTTTCCAGCAGATCGAAAATGCTTAAGTAGGTGATCTCGGCTCTGGCGATATCGCCCAATTCTTTTTCCAGATAGGCGCGCCGCGAAAGTACCCGGCCTTCCGCCCCGACGTCGCCGATCATCCGGGCCGCTTCCCGGGCGAGTTCCAATAGCTTGAGTGAGTCTTCGTGATCCCGCCGGCTCATACCGTTTTTCGCCGCCGCAATAATGTGTTCAATCGCCGCCGGATACTCCTGCGCATGATACAGCAACCGTCCCGCCAGCGGCTTGTGAACTTCGATGTCGCGAAATATCCGGGCGAGCCGGGTCGATAGAATTTTTCTGGTCACTGGGGTCATGGTCTTATCGAGAGAATGAATCATTGCCAGGCGGCAGTTTTCCGGAATGCCGTTCCATCGCCTCAATATCTCCCCGGAATCTCCGGTTATCACTGCCGAGGCCTGTTCCACCAAATCGATGCGGCCCAGGACGGCCGCCGCCAGCGCCAATTGCTTCACCGATACCGGCAGTCCGCGCAACGGGCGAAAGCTGAACCGCGTCAGGCGATCCGGCCAGTCGATGGCGTCGGCGTTTTCATGCCGCCATCCCCAGTGGCCGTTCATCCGGGCAAAATTATCCCGGTCGAAATTATGCTCCAAAAGAATCCGCACGCAGGACCGCTCGAATCCCGTCGTCTGCCCAATGTAATCGATCTGGTTGTCCGAGAAGCTGCCCTCCCCGAATATACGGGTCAGTGCCGCCGGATCGAGCGCGTCTACCCTACCCAGCAGATGCCGGGGCCGTATGGCCCGGCGGAAGGGGTACGGCGAACCCGCTTTTGAAAGCAGTTCCATCAAAACGAAGGCCGAGGCCGGGCGCGTCGCCGGGTCAATCCCGAGCAGCGCTTGGATCAATTCGGCCGTCGCCGGTGAGAATGACGCCGCAGGACCGCCAAGCGCGGGCCGTTCGCCTTCGGTGACCTGGGCGTTGATTTCCAACGGATCGTCGCTGTCCGATTGAAAAGGCATCTCGCCGCAGGCGAGCTGATACGCCATAACGCCCAGCGAGAAGAGATCCGACTGAGGCGTGATCCGACCGCGAAGAATCATCTCCGGCGACATATAGCCGACCGTGCCCGTGATTGTCGCTTCCTCGGCGGTGGGACATGTTTCCGAAAGGGAAAAATCCGCCAATTTGAGATAAAAGAGACTGTTCAACCGAAAATCATCGTTTTCGAATCCGGCCGGACAGAAAATATTCGCCGGTTTCAGATCATTGTGGACAAAACCGGCCGTGTGGAGGACGTGCAGCGAAGATGCGATAGCCGAGAGAATCGCCAGAAGCTTCTGCTCGCTCACGTTCCCGATCACGACTTCGAGGGTCGGGCCGTCGCAGTATTCCATCTCCAAGAAAGGCGCCGTGCGGGACGGGTCTTCGGCCCGGTGCACCCGGAGCAATCCGGGATATTGTATTCGGGAAGCCACCCGTTGTTCGCAGTCGATTAGGCTCTGCGCCGAAGGAACATAAAACTTTTTGAGGACGACCGAACGGGAAACGCCGCGGCGCTCGGCGAGAAATATATCGGCCGTGCCCCCCCGGCCGATTTTGGAAATTATGGCATACGCGTCGGGAAAATCGTTGTCCGTCATCACCGCCATCGCATTCGTCATTCCGTATGCCGAGGCAGCAGGATCGTGAATGTCGTTCCCTGGCCCGGCGCGGATGTCACCGATATTTCGCCCCCGTGATTGAGAATGATCTTGCGGGAATTGGATAAGCCCAACCCATGCCCGTTCGGCTTGGTCGTGAAATGCGGCTGGAAGATTTTCCCTTGGACGTCTTCGGACATTCCCTGGCCGTTGTCGCTGACCTTGATCTCCACCATATCCGGGTCGCCGTCGTACCGGCAGACGATCATGATATGCGGATTACCGACACCTTCCATGGCGTCGATGGCGTTATTGAGCAGGTTGAGCAGAACCTGCTGGATCTGGCCGACGTCGATGCTGAGTTCGGGCAGATCGGCGTCGAAGGTCTGCTCGATGGTCACGCCTTTGAATTTGCGCTGGGTCCTCAGCGAAAACAGGAGATTCTCGACAAGATGCTTGATATCATAGCTGACCATCTCTGTCTCCAGCTTCGAGAAATCCATCAGCCCGTCGGTGAAGCGCTTCATCTTGCTGATGTTTTCGACGACCTGCTGGCTGTTGTCGCGGGCTTTTTCAATCTGGTTCCGTTTCACGTTGATATCCATTAACTCGGCGTTGTTGGAAATGATGGTCAGGTAGTTGTTCAACTCGTGCCCGATCGATGCCGCCATCTCGCCCTTGGCCACCAGCTTTTCGGAGAGAATGACGTATTTTTCTAGAATGACCTTTTCGGTGATATCCTCGATGACGAGAATGGCGCCGGATTTGGGACCGGGGAGGCTGTCGGTCGGAGTGATTTTTATCGACAGCACTTTCTCATCGAATCCGGTATTGTGGAAATAACGGTCTTCCGACAACCCCTGGGGATTGTTCATGGCGTTATCCATCATCGTCCGCCACGAACCGTGCTGCCCTTCCGGCAATAGATCGAACAGCCGGCTGTTGCGGATCCCCGACGCTCCCAGCCGCACATCGTTTTTATTGATCTGGAATATCGCCAGACTGGCCTCGTTGGCGGTGACCAGATGATAATCGGAGTCGATGACGATAAGCCCCACCGGAGACTGGGCGATGATATCCTCGTTGTATTGTTTCAAGCGGCTGAGTCGGCTATAGAGCTGCGCGTTGTGGATGGCGATCGCCGCCTGCTGGGCGAATAATTCGAACAGGATCAAATCAGATTTCAAAAACAGCTTGGCCTGTGACGAATTATCCAGATAAACGATGCCGATCACGGTGCTCTTGATCTTCAGGGGCACGCACATGATCGACCGGAGATGCAGTTCGACCACCGATTGCTGCTTGGCGTAGCGTTCGTCCTCCTGCGCATCGGAGGTGTAGACCGATTTTCCGGTCTGGGCCACGCGGTTGGCGATCGAATTGGAAATTTTGAAATAGGCGTCCGAGGTCTCTTCCTTGCGGATATTGTGGGCCGACTTGAATTGCAGCTGTCCCTGGCTGTCGAGCAGCATGATAAAACCGCGCTCGGCCGAGAGCAGCTCCACGGCTTTCTGCATCACGACCTGAAGAATCTCTTCGAGGACCAGCGACGAATTGATGGCCAGCGAGATTTCCAGCACCGCCCGAATGTCGTCGAGACGCACGATGCTTCCCTTGCTGTCGTCGCCCATGCGGGGATTGTCGCTGGCGACGTCGTCGAGTGCCTTTTCCATTTCGGCCAGAACATTGTCGACGTCGATACGGTCGGTCGACATGCCCTGCTCGGTTTCGGTCTCGGTCGCTTTGTTCATGAATGCAGAATTCCCTTGCTTTTCCATATCCGTACTTTGGGGCATAGCTTCTCCACCTTTTTGTACTTAACCATTCAATGTATCGGCAGTTAGGCGAAAAAAGCTTAGGCGGTCATCGGGGGAAAGAGGCCAGATCGTCCGGGGAAAACAGCGGCGTCGTGAAATGATAAGTTGTCGCGCCGAAGCCGATCAGGTTGAGAAAGGAATTCAGCAGGGTTTCGAAAAATTCGTCCCCAGCGCCAGTCCCGGCGGAATCGGCCTCGGCCGCGGCGGGGAGATCATCCATCGTATTGTTAGAATGAGACTTAGATACAAGGGTCAGGTCGAGGCGAAGCGGCGCCCGCCCCCGCAGGCTGTCGGCCGGAACGATGTCCAGCACCAGCGAATCGGCCAGAAAATCTGATAAGTCAAGTTGACTTTTGAAGGTGTAGTCCCGGGCGGTCCGGTCGATGATCCGCAGCCGATAGGTGTCTTCGGCCAGCCGGCGGGAAACGACCAGAACCGTCTTGGCGGTGGCAATGGTCTTGGAAAACAACAGCCTGCGGGGCCGCTCGGCGTTGATTGTTATAGCGATCGACACCTGCAGCCCGGCCAGCACGTCTTCCATTTTGGGCTGCGTCAGGACCGGCCGGACATCCAGCCAGAGCGCCAGCGAGTCCCCGGCGAGAAAAATATCATAATCGAAATCGATTTTTTTGCCGGCAGCCCCGGCCGGCAACAGCCAGACAAACAGCCCGGCCACTGCAATCCAGACCCGCCCCCGAATTACGATTCGTCTTATGACGGCCATGGACGGCCTCGTCGTTACAGGGTCACCGCCGAAAAGCGAGCATAGATTATGGGGTCGGCGTTACTGTCATCGAGCCGCTTGGAGATAAAGATGCGGAAACTCCGCGAAAAATCGACCCCGACGCTGATGGCGCTGTACCAGGTATCCTTGCCGGTGATACGGTCCCGGGTGATTTTGCCGCCGTCGTACTGCAGAAACGGCGCGAAATCGTAATTCGGCAGCCGGAACCGATATTCGCCACTGAACAACGCGTACCCCGTTCCGATAAATTCCTTGTGCCGGTAGCCGTAAATCGTCCCCAGGCCGCCGAGGTAGAACAACCGGCTCAGCGGGATATAGTCGCCGGATTCGGTCCCGTAGGCTCCGGTCAAATACACCGCCACGTATTTTCCCAGAGGCTGAAACCGTTTCACCCGCGCCTCGAACCGCTCGAAATCGAAATCCCCCTTCCACCGCTTCGGCGAATACTCATACTCCGCAAAACCGTGCCAGCCCCGGGTGGGTTTCTTTTCATCGTCCCGGGTATCTACCGTAGAGGTCATCTGAAGACTGTTAATCTGCTTTCCATCAAAAATGGACCGGCGATGACGGAGCGTGTCGTAGGGCACCGAGGAGAAATTTCCCCGAAAATCCTTGGCCCCGAATAAAGACCACAGTTTCGGGTGGGCGTCCATCCAGCGTTGTTCCTCCGATAAAAAGCCGATCTCGAATTCATTCCATTCCAAAAACTTGACGCGGGCGAAGGCGTAGGCTCCCTCCCCTTCGTAATAATCCTTCCAGTCCTCGTTGAAGAAAAAGGCAAAAATCGTATTCTCCGCCTCGCCGATCAGCCGGTCATCGCCCGATCTGAGTTCACGGAATATTTTTCCGCCCACCTGCACCGGCGTCCGCCCGCGAAGCACCGTTTGGGTCAGCCCCAGACGATACCGCCAGCGGCTGGAACTAAAACCGTATCCTGCCATCGCTTCAAACGAGGGGATAATCGAATCGGAATGTTCATAGTTGAAACCGCCCCAAAGCGTGGCGCCGTCCACCCGATTATAATAAAGCGAGCCGGTCAGGCCGATTTTGTTCTTGTAGTATTCCTTCCACTGCCGGGCGCGATGCCGCCGCGTGGCCGTTCGGCCTCCCTCCGATTTGATTATGCCGTAAACCGAAGCGCCCGATTCGAGCTTGACCTTGCCGTCAACGGCAACCACGTCGCCTCGCACCACCGCCTTGGGCCCGACCGTCACATCGCCGAATACGGCCACGACGTCTTCGTTGACCTCCCCGTACACCGTCACGTCCCCGAAATACGAAATAACCGATCCCCGCACAAATTCATCGGCCGCCACCGTTACCGGTCCAGACAACGACACCCGGTCACTGGTCTTGCGCCGGAATTGCGATCGATACGCCGTCGTATCCTCCGACACGAACGACAGATCCGTCTCAGCGGCGGTCTGGCCGGGGGCCACCCGGATCGCATAGATTTCGTCGCTGGGGATAAAATACTCGGGAAACTGCAGGCCTTCGCCGCTTATCGTGATTTCGTTGCCGGCGTGAATGACGCCGTCGCGATAGACGACGTCGGTTGCCGGCACACGATACAGCTGCTCGCGGCCGTTCTCATACACGATGAACGTCCATTGGTCCGACGTAATGACCAGCCGCGCTCGAACCGTTTCCTTCTGCCCGTATTCGAACTTGTTGTAGCTTTCCTCGCCATATACCATCCCGGCCAGCCAGACCAGAGCCGTGCATATGCTCAAGATCATCAATATCGTCTTCATGGCAATTCTCCTCTGTTTCCCGAGAGAATATTCAAATCGCATGCCGGGATATTAATCGTTTGATGTCGTTAGTGTTACAAAAAAAACGGCCCGGCCGACGTGTAAATTCGACACGCCGTGCGGTTTGCCCGCCGGTGTATTCTACACGATGCCCAGTTGTTTTAGTTTGCGGGACAGATTGCCCCGATCCATATTCAGCTCGCGGGCCATGGCCGCGATATTGCCCCGGTGCTTTCGATGAAGATGCGACAGGTACCCGGCCTCGAAATGCCTGACCGCCGCCGTCAGGCGGTTTTCCGATCCGTCCGGTAAATCGGTCTCCACCGTCCTCTGAAGATTCATCACCCGCCGGATATCATCGGCGTCGATTTTTCCCGGCTCGCAGCCGACGATGATCTGTTGCAGGACATTCCGGAATTGCCGGATATTCCCCGGCCAATCGTGCGATGCCAGCACGCCTATGGCGTCCGGTGTAAACGCGTATGTTTCTCCGGCGTCGGCAACCGTCAAAAAATGCTCCAGCAGCAAGGGGATGTCCTCGGCGCGTTCTCGCAGCGGCGGCAAGGATATTTTTAAAACATTTATCCGGTAGTACAAATCCTGCCGGAATCGCCCCCCAGCGACCATATCTTCCAGGTTGCGATTGGTGGCGGCGAGCAATCGGCAATCGACCGACACCGTTTCGTCCAATCCGATCTTCTCGAACTCCCCCATTTCGAGCACCCGCAGCAGTTTCCCCTGCATTGCCATCGGCAGATCGCCAATTTCATCCAAAAATAACGTCCCCCCATCAGCTTTCTCGAATCGGCCAATTCGATCCCGATCGGCGCCGGTGAATGCTCCTTTGGTATGCCCGAATAATTCCGACTCGAACAACTGCTCGGGGATGGCCGGACAATTGATGATGACCAGCGCTTCGCTTTTCCGGTTCGACAGATAATGCACGTGGCGTGCGACAAGCTCTTTGCCCGTTCCGTTTTCTCCCGTGATAAGAACCGGCGAATCCACCGTTGCCGCCTTCTCGATCATCCGCCGTACCTGCGCCAATGGCAGGGAATCGCCGACCATCTCGTATTTTTCGAGGATATGGCCGACCAGTTTCTTCTCGGATCGAAGCGACCGCGCCAACCGCACCGCCTGCTGTACCGTCACCAGCACCCGTTCCGGGGCCAGCGGCTTTTCGATATAATCGAATCCGCCCAGTTTCATCGCCGCCACCGCCGTCGGAATATCGCCCCGCCCCGATATGACGATCACCGGGATATCGTGAAGCCTGTCGCGATTGTCGTCGAGAAACGTCAGGCCGTCTTTGCCCGACATCTGTATATCCAGCAGAACGATTTCAATGGGCTGTGCTTTCAGCGCCGCTTCCGCCTTTTCCGCCGATTCGACGGCCAGCGTGCGATACCCCTCGTCCTCCAACAGTCCCGATAACGAGGATCGGATATGCCGCTCATCATCGACGATGAGAATCATGACTATTCACCTCCCTGCAACTGCAACGGAATCTCGAATCTCGCCACAGCCATGCCATTCTCGAAATCCAGCGTCAGACTGCCGCCGTGATCGACAACGATCTTCTCCGATACCGCCAAACCCAAACCGCTGCCACCTTCGCGCGTCGAAAAATACGGCATCTTGGCCATGCGCAGCGTTTCGACGTCAACCCGGTCGCACTCATTGGATATCGTAAACGTCGCTCGCCGCGAATCGCTCTTTGCGGAAAGTACGATCCTGCCGCCTGAAGGTGTAAATTCGATGGCGTTCTTCATCAGGTTGACCATAACCTGATGCAGATGATCCGCGTCGCCGGTCAGGCGAAGCGGCCGGGACGGAATCTCCGCGTCGAACCGATATGATTCTAGCTGCGGAGCATACAGACTTACGAGCTTCCGGGCCAGTTCGGTCAGATCGCATGTCTGCATTTTGGGCGCGGGCAATTTGGCAAAGCTCGAATAGTCGGTCGCCAGACGTTCCAATCGTGACACCTGAGCCGATATGGCCTCGATGGAATCCTCGAATCGTTCAAACTGCCCCGCCTCCTGCAAGGACTTTTTGATCCGGTATAACGACAACGATATCGGCGTCAATGGATTCTTCAGTTCATGCGCCATGCGGCGTGCGAAATCCTGCCAGGCCGCCACGCGCTCGGCGTCGATCAGCCGGCGGCGGCTTTCTTCGAGGTCATCCATCATATGATTGAAAGTATCCGCCAGCCGCACGATTTCCTCGGTGCCTCGCGCCGAAATCTGGCCGGTGTAATCTCCGCCGGCCGCGGCCGCCGTCGCCGCCGTCAATTGTTCCAGCGGCGTCGTGATCGAACGCGACAACCGCCGCGAAAGCATGTAGGCCACCGCGACTATAAGCGCCAGCACCGCCCCACCCGCGACGATGAGAAACAAGATCAAGCCCGGCTGAATGTTGTGAAAACGGCGGCTCTCGCTCAGCCCCGCCGTGGCCGTCCTGAATCCGTCCAGATACTCCCGGTCGAGAACGAATCCGCCGGCCATGCGACGCGGACCATTGTGCGTACTCGCACCCAAAAGCAAATATCCCTGAACCACCGCCCGCACGGGCCCCTCGTCCACGGCAGCGCCAACCACCGATAGCATCGAATCCGCCAATCCGGGCCACTCTCCGATGAGCGCCGCATCTGTGATGCTATCGTTTTCTGCGATCACCCACCAATCGAGCATTGCGCTGTCGGGTCTGCCGCCGCCCCGCATCAGATACGCCGCGGCCTGATCCTGCAGCCGAGCCTCGGCGATACGCAGCGAATTGATCGTTCGATCCGGCGATGACACCGAAAACCAGGTGCTGGCGCGATCCATCGATTTGAACAACAGATAATATGCGGCCAGACCGACCACCACCGACGGAATCAGTGCGAATAATACGAGTTGATGAAATATTTTCGTCCGGAGATACATCGCCGGTCACATTTCAAGAAACCGTTTGCGATACAGCGCCAGGGCGTCGCGATGCGCCTGAAAGGCGATATTCGAGGGCACGTTGTCGAACGCGAAAAACCGGGCGTCTTCGGCATCATCTCCTGCGGTGAGATCACCGCCAATGACGTCGGCCATATACAGGATCAATACGGCATGCGTCCGGGGATCATCCATCCCCATGAAAATATCGAAAATGGACGTGATGCTTATATCGAGCCCGGTCTCCTCTTTCAATTCGCGGATCGCCGTCTGCTGGGGATGTTCTGTCCATTCCATGAATCCGGCTGGAATGCACCAGTCGTTGCGGCCGGGGTCGATCGATCTTTGCACCATGAGAATCCGGCCGTCTTCGACAATCACAGCCCCGGCGGCCGGGGTCGGATTTTGATAATAGACAAATCCGCATTGCGGGCAATATGGCCGGACGGTTTCTTCCACCTCGCCGACCTTGAGTTCCGCCCGGCATCTCGGGCACCACTGATAGCCGTTGTAATCATTAAATTTGGCGAAGCCCTTGCCGCTGATCAGATACCGCAGGTCATCGTCGTTCACGTCGTCAACTCCCGCTCACTTTGAGTATTACTATGGTTGTATCATCTTCGGGAGCATCGGTTCGCGAAAATCGTTTCACTTCTCCCAAAATACCGTCTTTGATTTCCTCGGGCGAATGGCGGCGATGACTGCGGAGAAACTCGACGATGCGGTCCTCGCCGTACTCTTCCTCGGCGGCGTTCTGCGCCTCGGAAAGCCCATCGGTATAGAAAAAGATCAGGTCGTCCTTCTTGAGGTGGACTCGCTGCGCATCGTAGGAATTATGTTCAAATGCTCCCACGATGGTGCCGCCGACCCGGAGAAATTCGTGACTGCCGTCGGCGCGGACAAGAATGGGATAATTGTGCCCGGCGTTGGAAAATTCGAAATCGAGCGAGGTCGGATCGAATATGCCGTAGAACATCGTGGCATATTTTCCCGACGAGGACGAAAGATTGGCGACAATATTATTGACCTTCGTTAACGTATCCGACACTTTGCGTCGATTCCCGACCTCGGCCCGCATGGCCGCCTGCAACTGGGCCGCCAGCATCGCCGCCGGCACCCCCTTGCCGGACACGTCGGCGATGATCAGCGCAAAACCGCCATCGTCGTCGGTCTGGACGAAATCATAGAAATCCCCCCCGACCGTCCGCGACGGCTGGCTGTGCGCGATCACTTCGTATGCTTTGCCGCTCGGCGGCGACTCGGGAAGCAGGTTGATCTGTATCTGCCGGGCCAGATTCATCTCTTCCTCCAACCGCTGTTTGATCAACGATTCACGGTACAGCCGGACGTTGGTCAGCGCCACCACCATCTGGTTGGCCAGCGTCCCCAGCAGGGTGATATCTTCGTAGCCGAACTTGAACCCCGATGTTTTGTCCGAAAGCGCCATGAATCCCAGCAGATGTTCGCGGTCGTTGAGCGGCACGACCAACTGCACCCCGCTGGTTTTGAGTACCGTCGCCAGCGCCGAGCCCCGATGCCACGTCTCGATCCGGTCGTAGAACGTCGGCGTTTTCAACTGCCCGATTGCCCCCAGCATCGGGTCGGTGTTGCTCAATCGTTCCCCCGTCGCCTCGCTGGTGGAGAAAAACAGGTACGCCCTCAGGGCGTCGTCATAAATCGAAAATCCCACCCGCCTGACCAGCATGCTCTGCTTTAGCGTTTCCTCGACCACCCCGAACAACTGCTCCCGGTCGAGAATATTGATAATCTGAGACGACAGCCGGTTCATGATATTGCGGTAATCGGAACGGTCGCGTATAAACATCCGCTTGATGACGTTGTCGATCTGGTTGTTGATCGGCTGAAACAAAATCAGCGCCACGATAATGAAGCCGATATTGATGATCGGCACCTGCTGCCCCAGAAACGATTCCATGATATTCGACAGCTCGGTGACCCCGATGATATACAATCCGACCAGGAGCGCCGACGTAACC